>NZ_QBIZ02000002.1:0-561561 GCF_003057735.2 Pseudomonas sp. RIT411 | reverse complement strand
GCATGATGCCCTCGGCACGGGCGCCCTGGCCGCGCACCAGGGCATCGAAGACCGCATGGTGCTGCAGATGGGCGAAGTTGAAGCGGCGGTATTCGCGCTCGAGATTGTCGGCATCCACCGCCAGGGCGCTCACCGAGGCGAAGGGCAGATGCTCGTGGCGGCCCAGGGCCAGGCCGATGGCCGGATTGCCGCTCGCCGCGACGATGGCCTGGTGGAAGGCCCGGTTGAGATCGTGGTACTCCTCCAGATCCTCCAGCAGCACATGCCCCTTGGCGAACAGCAGATCGCCCCGGCGCAGGCAGTCTTCCAGCCGGGCGCGCGTCGGCGCGTCCAGGCCACGCTCGGCGGCCTGACGCGCGGCCAGGCCCTCCAGCACCCCGCGCACCTCCACGGCGCCCTCCAGATCGGCACCGGTCAGCGCCCGCACCTGATAGCCGCGGGCACCGCTGCGCTCCAACAGGCCTTCCTCGGCCAGGGTGCGCAGGGCCAGGCGCACCGGCATGCGCGACACGGCAAAGCGTTCGGCGGTGGGAATCTCCGCCAGGCGTTCGCCCGCGCCCAGTTCGCCGGACAGGATCATCTGCCGCAGCGCGGCCAGTACCCGCTGTCCCGGCTTGCTCATGGCTGTCCCTCTCCTTCATTGATCTCGGCCAGCAGCCACTGCCGAAAGGCCTGCAGCGACGGCAGCCCCTCGTTGCGCGGCGGATAGACCAGGTAATAGCTGCGGCGACTGACCAGCGCCGGCCCACAGGCCAGCAACTCGCCCTGGGCCAGTTCGTCTTCCACCAGCACCCGCGGCACCAGGCCGATGCCGATGCCGGCGCGTACCGCCTGGATGAGGTGCGAGGTCAGCTCGAAACTCGGCCCCGGCCGCATCGCCCGATGCGGCAGTTCGTGATGCCGGAACCACTCGCCCCAGGCCTGGGGATTGTTGGCCACGCCCAGCAGCAGCTGGTCGGCCAGGGTGGCAGGCGTGGCGTCCGGCAATTCCGCCAGCGTCGCCGGGCTGGCGATCACCACCAGGTGCTCGGCTTGCAGCGGATGGGCACGCAGCCCCGGCCAGTCCCCGCTGCCGACGCTGATGGCGGCATCGATCTCGCTGGCGGCGAAGTCCACCGCCTGGATGCGCGAATGCAGGTGCACCAGCATGCCGGGGTGGGCGGCATAGAAGTCGCCCAGACGCGGCAGCAGCCACTTGGAACCAAAGGTCGGCAGCACCGCCAGGCGCAGGGTGCCCTGGCCGGAGGCGAAGGCCATGGCCTGCAGGGTCGCGCTGCGGATCTGCCCCAGGGCCAGGCCCAGCTCGCGACTGTAGGCGCGACCGACATCGGTAAGGACGATCTGCCGCCCCTCGCGGCGAAACAGCGTCAATCCCAGCAACTGTTCCAGGGCCTGCACCTGGCGACCGACGGCGCTCTGGGTCAGCGACAGCTCCTCGGCCGCCCGGGTATAGCTCTCATGGCGCGCTGCCGCCTCGAAAGCCAGCAGCAGCGACATGGAGGGCGTCAGGCGACGGTGATTCATTCAGGATCTTCCGGCATAGGCGGCGGAATCTTCGGTTGTGGCGCCGCCGCGCTGTGGTGAGAATGCCTACTATAGCCAGAAAAGGTCGACGCCATTCCTTCGCTCGCTGAAGGAAACGGCCGTCCGCCGCCAGAGAGCCCGCCTGATGAACATGATCGCCCGCCTGCCGGCCCCGGCGCCCCTCGCCGCCGCCTACACCGACTTCCTGACCACCCTGGCCGCCAGCGGCTTCCAGGGCGAGATCGCACTGGACCATGCCAGCCGCACGGTCATGGCCACCGACAACTCCATCTACCAGCGCCTGCCCCAGGCGGCGATCTTTCCCAAGGACAGCGCCGACGTCCAGCGCCTGGCCCAGCTGATGGGCGAGTCGCGCTTCCAGGGCGTGGTCCTGACCCCGCGCGGCGGCGGCACCGGCACCAACGGCCAGTCCCTCACCGATGGCATCGTGGTCGACCTCTCCCGCCACCTGAACCAGATCCTCGAGATCAACGTCGCCGAGGGCTGGGTGCGGGTCCAGGCCGGGGTGGTCAAGGACCAGCTCAACGCCGCGCTCCGGCCCCATGGCCTGTTCTTCGCCCCGGAGCTGTCCACCTCCAACCGCGCCACCATCGGCGGCATGATCAACACCGACGCCAGCGGCCAGGGCAGCGTGACCTACGGCAAGACCCGCAACCACGTGCTGGAGCTGGATGCCTACCTGATCGGCGGCGAGCGTTTGCAGAGTCGCCCGGTGGACAGCGCCGAGCTGGACGCCCTCTGTGCTCGCGACGACCGCACCGGCGCCGTCTATCGCTGCGCGCGGGATATCGCCGAGCAGCAGGCCGAACTGATCGAGGCGCGCTTTCCCAAGCTCAATCGCTGCCTGACCGGCTACGACCTGGCGCACCTGATCGAGGCAGACGGCCGCTTCAACCTCAACAGCGTGCTCTGCGGCGCCGAGGGCTCCCTGGCCTTTATCGCCGAGGCCAAACTCAACGTCTTGCCGATTCCCAAGTATTCGGTGCTGGTCAACGTTCGCTACGCCAGCTTCATGGATGCCCTGCGCGACGCACGCGCCCTGATCGAACTCAAGCCGCTATCCATCGAGACGGTGGATTCCAAGGTGCTCCTGCTGGCCATGCAGGACATCGTCTGGCACAGCGTGGCGGAGTATTTCCCCGAAGACGTCGCGCGTCCCACCCTGGGCATCAACCTGGTGGAATTCAGCGGCGACGATCCCGAGGAAGTGGATGCCCGCGTCCAGGGCTTCCTCGAGCACCTGCGCCAGGACCCTACCGTCGAGCGCCTCGGCCACACCCTGGCCGTCGGCCGCAATGCCGTGACCCGGGTCTACACCATGCGCAAGCGCGCGGTGGGCCTGCTCGGCAACGTCCAGGGCGAGATCCGCCCGCAGCCCTTCGTCGAAGACACCGCGGTACCGCCCGAGCGGCTGGCCGACTTCATCGCCGAATTCCGCGCCCTGCTCGACGGCCACAACCTGCAATACGGCATGTTCGGCCACGTCGACGCCGGGGTGCTGCACGTGCGTCCGGCGCTGGATCTCAAGGACCCGCGCCAGGCGGCGCTGGTCCGGCCGATCTCCGACCAGGTGGCCGCCCTGACGCAGAGATACGGCGGCCTGCTCTGGGGCGAACACGGCAAGGGCGTGCGCTCGGAATACGCGCCGGCCTTCTTCGGTGACCTCTACCCGGCCCTGCAGGCGCTCAAGGGCGCCTTCGATCCGCACAACCAGCTCAATCCGGGCAAGATCGCCACCCCGCTCGCCAGCGGCGCCGAGTTGCTCAAGGTCGATGGCGTGACCCTCCGCGGCGAACTGGACCGCACCCTCGACGAGCGCGTCTGGCAGAGCTACGGCACCGCCATGCACTGCAACGGCAACGGCGCCTGCTACAACTACGATCCCGACGACGCCATGTGCCCGTCCTGGAAGGCCACCCGCCAGCGCATCCATTCGCCCAAGGGCCGCGCCGCCCTGATCCGCGAATGGCTGCGCCTGCAGGGCCAGGCCGGCATCGATGTCCTGGCCCCGGCGCCGCGCGGTGCGCTGAACTGGCTCAAGGCCCTGCCGCAGCGCTGGCGCAATGGCCGCCAGGCCGAGGCGGATTTCTCCCACGAGGTCTATGACGCCATGGCCGGCTGCCTGGCGTGCAAGTCCTGCGCGGGCCAGTGCCCGATCAAGGTCAATGTGCCGGAATTCCGCTCGCGCTTTCTCGAACTCTATCACCGCCGCTATCTGCGCCCCGTCCGCGACTACCTGATCGGCTCCCTGGAATTCAGCCTGCCGCTGTTCGCCCGCGCCCCGGGCCTCTACAACGCGGTGATGGGTGCGACGCCGATCCAGCGGCTGTTCGCCGAGCGCATCGGCATGGTCGACAGTCCCCTGCTCAGCCGCTTCGACCTGGTGCCGGTCATGCATCGGTGGCAGGTGCAGATCGCCACGCCGGAGCGGCTGCTGGCGCTGAGCGAGGACGAGCGCGCCAGAACCGTAGTGGTGGTACAGGATGCCTTCACCCGCTACTTCGAGACGCCGCTCACCGCCGCCTTCCTCGAACTGGCGGCCCGGCTGGGCCAGCGGGTGTTCCTTGCGCCCTATCGCGCCAACGGCAAGCCGCTGCAGGTGCAGGGTTTTCTCGGCGCCTTCGAGCGCACCGCACGGCGCAACGCCGCCCAGCTCGCCAGCCTGGCCGGCTTCGGCGTCAAGCTGGTCGGCCTCGATCCGGCCATGACCCTGGTCTATCGCCAGGAATACCCCAAGGTCCCCGGCATCGCCCGGATGCCCGAGGTCCTGCTGCCCCAGGAGTGGCTGCTGCAGGTGCTGCCGAAAGAGCAGAAGGTAGTCGGCGACAAGGTCTATCGCCTGCTCGGCCATTGCACCGAGAAGACCAACGCCCCGGCCAGCGTCAGCCAGTGGCAGCAGGTGTTCGAACGCCTGGGTCTGGGCCTCAAGCCGGAAAGCACCGGCTGCTGCGGCATGTCCGGCACCTATGGTCACGAGGCACGCAACCTGGCGACCTCCAAGGTGATCTACGACCAGTCCTGGGCCCGCGCCCTGGCCGTCCCGGCGGACCAGGGCGAAGCCCTGGCCACCGGCTATTCCTGCCGCAGCCAGGTCAAGCGCATCGACGACCGCCGCCTGCGCCATCCGCTGGAAGCGGTGCTGGATGCGGTGCGGGGCTGAACGCTCCTGCCCTATCCCTGATCGCGGCCATGGGCCGCTCCTACAGCGGTATCCGTGCCTGTAGGAGCGGCCCATGGCCGCGATCAGAACCCTAATGCAGAAGCAGCCATATCGGCGGAGCACCGCGGCCATGATTAATCAGTAGCGTGGAAAACCGCGCAGCGTTTTCCACAGGCATGCGAACAGGCCGAAGGGCAAGAACCCTCGACCCAAGCAAGCTACATAGAGAAGGAAAAACCCGAGAAAGCCCGACCAGAAAAATCGCGCCCAAACGAAAAAGCGGCCACTAGGGCCGCTTCTCGATGGTTACTGGCGTTCAGGACCAGACAACCTTTGAATGGCGCAGCGGACGGGACTCGAACCCGCGACCCCCGGCGTGACAGG
Organism: Pseudomonas sp. RIT411; assembly: GCF_003057735.2. Taxonomy (NCBI): domain Bacteria; kingdom Pseudomonadati; phylum Pseudomonadota; class Gammaproteobacteria; order Pseudomonadales; family Pseudomonadaceae; genus Pseudomonas; species Pseudomonas sp. RIT411. Next base: position 556,472 of record NZ_QBIZ02000002.1, on the reverse strand, counting down.
CCGGTATTCTAACCGACTGAACTACCGCTGCGCATTACCTCGAGTGGTGGGTGATGACGGGATCGAACCGCCGACCCTCTGCTTGTAAGGCAGATGCTCTCCCAGCTGAGCTAATCACCCGTTTGCTCTCGAAGTGGGGCGCATTCTACGGAGGGGTTTACGACCTGGCAACCCCTTTTTCAAAAAAATTTTCCCAGCACTTCCAAAGGCTTAGCGCTGCCCTCCCGCGCACCTAAGAAAGCGCGCATTCCCGACGACCATCGCGATCCGGGGTTGGCCTCCGGGGCGGGCGACGCGGATAATGCGCGCTTCGTTTTTGGGAGTGACACCATGTGGTTCCGTAATCTGCTCGTCTACCGTCTCACCCAGGAAGTCGCCTTCGAGACCGAAGCCCTCGAAGCCGCCCTCGCCGCCAAGCCGGCTCGTCCCTGCGCCAGCCAGGAATTGTCCACCTATGGATTCGTCGCCCCCTTCGGCAAGGGCCCGGACCTGCCGCTGGTGCACGAAAGCCAGGGCTTTTTCCTGATCGCCGCGCGCAAGGAAGAACGCATCCTGCCCAGCAGCGTGGTCAAGGAAGCCGTGCAGGAAAAGGTCGACGAGATCGAAAACCAGCAGATGCGCAAGGTCTACAAGAAGGAGAAGGAGCAGATCAAGGACGAGATCGTCCAGGCCTTCCTGCCGCGCGCCTTCATCCGGCGCCAGACCACCTATGCCGCCATCGATCCCAAGCAGGGCTGGATCCTGGTCGACGCCTCCAGCGCCAAGCGCGCCGAGGACCTGCTCTCCACCCTGCGCGATGCCCTGGGCTCGCTGCCGGTCCGCCCGCTGGGCGTCAAGCAGGCGCCGATGGCCACCTTCACCGACTGGGTCAAGGCCGGTGACGCCACCCATGGCCTCTACATCCTCGACGAGTGCGAACTGCGCGATGCCGGCGAAGACGGCGGCGTGGTGCGCTGCAAGGGTCAGGACCTGACCAGCGAAGAGATCCAGAACCACCTGGGCGCCGGCAAGCTGGTCACCAAGCTGGCCCTGGCCTGGCAGGACAAGCTGGCCCTGCTGCTGGACGACAAGGTCACCATCAAGCGCCTGAAGTTCGAGGACCTCCTGCAGGACCAGGCCGAACAGGACGGCGGCGAAGACGCCCTCGGCCAGCAGGACGCCAGCTTCGTGCTGATGATGATGACCCTGGCGGAATTCCTGCCACAGCTGATCGAAGCCCTGGGTGGTGAAGAATTGCCACAGGGGCTCTAAGCTCACCTCAAGGCCGGCGCAGACCGGCCTTTTTTCTGCCTATTGAAAAAGGAGTTTGCCATGCGTGCCCTGGCCGCCTTCAGCCGCTTCGTCGGCAATACCTTCGCCTTCTGGGTGCTGCTCGCCGCCCTGCTGGCGTTCTTCGCCCCCGCGGTGTTCAAGCCGCTGAGCGTGGCCATCGTGCCGCTGCTGGGGGTGATCATGTTCGGCATGGGCCTGACGCTCAAGATCGAGGATTTCGCCGCCGTCGGCCGTCACCCCTGGCGGGTGCTGCTGGGCGTGGTAGCCCACTTCGTCATCATGCCGGGGGTGGCCTGGGCGCTCTGTCAGCTGTTCCACCTGCCGCCGGAGATCGCCGTGGGCGTCATCCTGGTCGGCTGCTGCCCCAGCGGCACGGCGTCCAACGTCATGACCTGGCTGGCCAAGGGCGACCTGGCGCTGTCGGTGGCCATCGCCGCGGTGACCACCCTGCTCGCGCCCCTGCTGACCCCGGCGCTGATCTGGCTGCTGGCCTCCACCTGGCTGCCGATCTCCTTTGGCGGGCTGTTCTGGTCGATCCTGCAGGTGGTGCTGCTGCCCATCGCCCTGGGTCTGGTCGCCCAGCGTCTGCTCGGCCAGCGCGTCGGCGCCCTGGTCGAGGTGCTGCCGCTGGCTTCGGTGGTGAGCATCGTGGTGATCGTTGCCGCGGTGGTGGCCGCCAGCCAGGCGCGCATCGCGGAATCCGGGCTGCTGATCATGGCGGTGGTGATCCTGCACAACGGTTTCGGCTTCCTGCTCGGCTATCTCACCGGCAAGTTCTGCAAGCTTCCGGTGGCCCAGCGCAAATCCCTGGCACTGGAAGTCGGCATGCAGAATTCCGGGCTCGGCGCCGCCCTGGCCACGGCGCACTTCTCGCCGCTGGCCGCGGTCCCCAGCGCCCTGTTCAGCGTCTGGCACAACATCTCCGGGGCGCTACTGGCCACCCTCTTCCGCCGCTTCAAGGACGACGACGCGCGTCCCTGAAGTCTCGTGCCACACCTGCCGGAGCAGCGCCTGGCAGGTGTCCTCGGTGAAGGGCTGCGGCCGGGCGATGCCGTAGCCCTGGGCATAGTCGACCCCCAGGGCAGTCAGCGCCGCCACCACCGCCGGGTTCTCGGCGAACTCGGCGATGGTCTTCTTGCCGGTGAGATGGCCCAGCTGATTGATCGCCTCGACCATGGCGCTGTCCACGGCGTCTTCCAGCAGGTGGCGGACAAAGCTGCCGTCGATCTTCAGGTAGTCCACCGGCAGGTGCTTGAGGTAGGTGAAGGACGACATCCCGGCGCCGAAGTCGTCCAGCGAGAATCTCACCCCGAGGCCACGCAATTCGTCCATGAACAACCGCGCCGCATCCAGATTGGCCACGGCGCTGGTCTCGGTGATCTCGAAGCAGATGCGCGCCGGCGCGATCTGCCAGCGCTGCAGCTGCTGCCTGACGAAATCGGCCAGACCCGCCTCGCCCAGCGAGTGCCCGGACAGGTTGATGGCCAGGGTGTCGAGCAACCCGTCGGGCAGCTCGGCGAAGCGCGCCAGGGCCGCGGCGATCACCCAGCGATCCAGATCGGGCATCAGGCCATAACGCTCCGCGGCCGGGATGAAGGCGCCCGGCGCGATCAGCCGCTCGCCCTCTTCCAGTCGCATCAGCACCTCCACGTGGCGATCCGCGACGGTCTCCTGGCCCAGCCCCAGGATCGGCTGGAGATATAGCCGAAACCTGTCCTCGGCCAGCGCCCGGTGCAGGCGCTGCACCCAGGCCATCTCGCCATGGCGCTGATCCAGCTCCACATCGCCCGGGGCAAAGACCTGGATGCGATTGCGCCCCTTGTCCTTGGCCGCGTAGCAGGCCAGATCGGCCAGGCGCAGCGCCTCCTCGGGCGCCAGGGCCTGGCCTCCCAGGTGCACCACGCCGATGCTCAGGCCGACGCGAAAGCCCTGCCCGGCCGCTTCGAATTGCAGGCTACCGACGCAGCAGCGCAGGCGCTCGGCCACGGCCTCGACCTGCGCCGGCGTACGGCTTTCCAGCAGCACGCCGAATTCGTCGCCGCCCAGCCGCGCCAGGCAATCCTCTTCGCCCAGTTGCTGAGCGAGCAATTCGCACAGCTGGCGCAGCAGGCGATCGCCATGGAAATGCCCGGAGGTGTCGTTGACGATCTTGAACTGGTCCAGATCGATGAACAGCAGCGAGGCACAGGCCAGGTCCTCGCGGGCCAGCAGGCGCTCCAGCCGGGTCTCGAACTCGCGGCGATTGAGCAGCCCGGTCAGGGCATCGTGACTGGCCTGCCAGGCCAGATCCTGCAGAAAGGCGCGCTCGCGGGTCTGGTCGTGCATCACCAGCACCACCCCGGTGCCGGACTCGCCCCGCGGCAGGGAGGTCACCGTCAGGGCCACTGGCACCCGGGTACCGTCGATGCGCACCAGCTGATGGGCCAGGGGCTCGTTGCCCGCCAGCCAGTCCTGGCTGCGCAGGCGCTCGGCCAGCGGCTGGGTCGACGCCGGCTGGTCCTCGGTCTGGATGTCGAACAGGTGGGTGACGGGCGTACCCGCCGCCAGCCCCGGCCACGCCAGCAGGCGCTCCGCGGCCGGGTTGTGATAGAGCAGCCGACCCTGGGCATTCAGCGCCAGCACGGCATCGCCGAGGGACGCCAGGATGACCTGGATATGTTCCTTTTCGGCCTGCAGCGCCTGCTCGGAGCGCCAGCGCTGCTGCACCAGGCTGTGCATGCGCCAGATGGCCAGGAGCACCAGCAAGGCGCCGACCAGGACGTTGGCGATGAACAGGGCCGCCACCAGCTGCCGCGACGCCACCCCCAGGCGCTCCGAGAAGGCCACGGTTTCCGGCATCATCCGGTCGTGCAGATCGAGCAGCTGGCGTTTCAGCGGAATCAGCGCCGGTCCTGGTCCCCGCAGCTTGATCAACTCGAAGCCGGTGCGCGCCAGGGCCTGGAATTCGTCCATGTAGGGATCGGTGATCTGCCAGCGGGCGATCACCCCTTCGAAGGGTTCCACATGGCGAGCCATCTGGAAGAGCGCGATGAGGCCGTCGATGTCGTCCGGACTGTTGCCGGCCAGGCGCAGCAGCCGCGCCGCTTCGGCGCGGTCGCCGCCGCTATCGAGTTCCTGCCGCGCCGCCCGGTCGAGGTCGTTGACGCTGATGGACGCGAGGTAGGCGTGATAGAACTCGGGCCGTCCTTCGTCCAGGTAGGCGCCGAGCGCCAGCATGGCGTTGCCGAGGCTCTTGCTCCACAGGCTTTCCGCGGACACATAGGCGCGCACCGTCGACAGCAGTTGCAGGCTGACGATGGCGACCAGCGCCTGGCAGGACAGGATGATGACGAAGGGCCAGACGACCCGCAGCGTGCGCAGCGCAGAGGAAGGCGACAGTGAAGACATACAGCGATCCGCAAAAGGAGACGGGCGAATTCTTGCCATTGAGCAGGCATGTCGGCCGTTTTGCGGAAAACTGTTGGCCCGGGAAGACAGCTACGCTGGACTACCGGCGCCAGATAAGCGACGCAGAGGGGGTGCCGCCCTACCGCTGCCAGCGGCTGCCGACGAACGGTAGTCGAGGAGCCACCGCTAGTTAAAGGACGCCTCCAGGCGCGCCTTGACCTCGGGCCATTCGCGATCGGTGATGCTGTACATCAAGGTGTCGTCCAGACGTCCGTCGGCCAGGCGCCGATGATGGCGCAGCAGGCCTTCGCGGACCGCCCCCAGCTTCTCGATGGCGGCCTGGGACCGGAGATTGGTCGCGGCGGTCTTGAGCTGCACCCGCACCAGCTGCCAGTGCTCGAAGGCATGGCGCAGCATCAGGTACTTGATGTTGCCGTTGAGTCCGCTGCCATGCTGTTCGCTGTCGAGCCAGGTCCAGCCGATCTCGGCGGCGGGCAGCGCCGGCAGGAAGTCGGCGAAACGGGTGGTGCCCACCAGCCGGTCGGCGATGCGCACGGCAAAGGGCAAGGCGCGTCCTTCGCGCTGCTCGGCCAGGGCCTGGCGATACCAGTCCGGACGCAGGGGCCCGCTCAGGTAGTGCAGCGCTTCGCGATTGCGCTCGGCCAGGCTGACCAGCTCCAGCACGTCGCCTTCCGCCAGGGGGTCCAGGCGCAGCGCACCACGTTGCAGGGAAATGGGCTGCGCTTGGAACATGACGGTCTCTCGCTCTTGAATCAGCCCGCCAACCTAACAGGGCCGGCCGCCCGGCTCAACCCACTGGCATCCCCCAACGCACCAGAACTGACGTCTGGCACCCCAAGGTGCGACACTTTGTCCGGGCGCGATGGGCGCCTGGAATGTTTGGAGTCGCCATGTCCCTGCCCAGCGGACTGATCATCACCGTTACCCTCGGCTATCTGGCCCTGCTCTTCGCCATCGCCTTCTATGGCGATCGCCGGCCCCCGCTCAGGCCGCGCCTGCGGGCCTGGGTCTACAGCCTGTCGCTGGCCGTCTACTGCACCAGCTGGACCTTCTTCGGCGCGGTCGGCCAGGCCGCCGACCAGCTCTGGTCCTTTTTGCCCATCTACCTGGGCCCCATCCTTTTCCTGCTGCTGGCGCCGCAGCTGGTCAAGAAGATGGTGCTGATCAGCAAGAAGGAAAACATCACCTCCATCGCCGACTTCATCGCCTCCCGCTATGGCAAGTCGCAGACGCTGGCCATCGTCGTCGCGCTGATCTGCCTGGTCGGCGTCCTGCCCTACCTGGCGCTGCAGCTCAAGGGCATCGTCATCGGCGTCAACCTGCTGACCGGCATCAATGCCGAGTCCCTGAGCACCCGCGCCCAGGACACCGCGCTGTTCGTCTCCCTGGTGCTGGCGGTCTTCGCCATCCTGTTCGGCACCCGCAACCTGGACGTCACCGAGCACCACCGCGGCATGATGCTGGCGATCGCCTTCGAATCCCTGGTCAAGCTCGCCGCCTTCATCGCCGTCGGCCTCTGGGTCACCTATGGCCTGCACGACGGCTTCACCGATCTGCTCACCCGCTCGCAGCAGGCGCCGCAACTGCAGGAATACTGGCGCGAAACCCTGGACTGGCCGGGGCTGCTGATCCAGACCGGCGTGGCCTTCATCGCCGTGATGTGCCTGCCGCGCCAGTTCCACGTCACCGTGGTGGAAAACACCGACACCCGGGACGTCAACCTGGCGCGCTGGGTGTTTCCGCTCTATCTGGCGCTGGCCGCGCTGTTCGTCATCCCCATCGCCCTGGCCGGCCAGTTGCACCTGCCCGGCGGTGTGCTGCCCGACTCCTTCGTCATCAGCCTGCCGCTGGCCCAGGAGCGTCCCTGGCTGGCCCTGCTGGCCTTTCTGGGCGGCGCCTCGGCGGCCACCGGCATGGTGATCGTCGCCTGCGTCGCCCTCTCCACCATGATTTCCAACGACATCGTCCTGCCCTGGCTGCTCAAGCGCCGCGGTCAGGTCGAGAGTCCCCATGCGGTGTTCAGCCACTGGATGCTCACGGTGCGCCGCGCCAGCATCGTGGTCATCCTGGTCCTGGCCTATTGCAGCTATCGCCTGCTGGGCTCCAATGCCAGCCTGGCCACCATCGGCCAGATCGCCTTCGCCGCCATCGCCCAGCTCGGACCGGCCATGGTCGGGGCGCTATTCTGGAAGGCCGCCAATCGCCGCGGTGTCTTTGCCGGTCTCACCGCCGGAGCCCTGCTCTGGGGCTATCTGATGGTGCTGCCGGTGGTGGCCACCAGTCTGCAATGGTCGCTGGAAGCCTTTCCCGGCCTCGCCTGGTTCGAGCAGCCCGCGGGGGAGCGGACGCTGCAACCGACCACCGTCGGCGCCCTGGTCTCCCTGGCCGGCAACTTCCTGCTGTTCGCCCTGGTGTCGCTGCTCTCGCGCACCCGGGTCTCGGAATACTGGCAGGCCGGGCGCTTCATCGCCCAGTACGCCCTGCCCCGACCGCGCAATCGCGCCCTGCTGGCGGTCAAGCTGGAGGACCTGCGGCTGCTGGCCGCCCGGTTCGTCGGCGACGAGCGCGCCCGCCTGAGCTTCAGCCGCTTCGCCGAGCAGAGCGGCCTGACCTATCACCCCGGAATGAACGCCAACAGCGAATGGATCGCCCAGACCGAGCGGCTGCTAGCCGGGGTGATCGGTGCCTCTTCCGCCCGCGCGGTGGTCAAGGCCGCCATCGAAGGCCGCGACATGCAGGTCGACGACGTGGTGCGCATCGCCGACGAAGCTTCGGAGGTGCTGGAATTCAACCGGGCGCTCCTGCAGGGCGCCATCGAGAACATCTCCCAGGGCCTCAGCGTGGTCGACCAGTCGCTGCGCCTGGTGGCCTGGAATCAGCGCTACCTGGAGCTGTTCGACTATCCCGACGGCATGATCCAGGTCGGTCGCCCCATCGCCGAGATCATCCGCTACAACGCCCTGCGCGGCCTCTGTGGCCCGGGCGATCCCGACGAGCACGTGGCGCGCCGGGTGGAGCGGATGCGCCAGGGCATTCCCCACACCTCGGAGCGGACCTTTCCCAATGGCCGGGTGATCGAGCTGATCGGCAGCCCCATGCCCGGCCGCGGCTTCGTGATGAGCTTTACCGACATCACCGCCTTCCGCGAGGCCGAACGCGCCCTGCGCGAAGCCAACGAGGGCCTGGAGCAGCGTGTCGAGGAACGCACCCGCGAACTGTCCCAGCTCAACCAGGCCCTGGAGGAAGCCAAGGCTCACGCCGAAGCGGCCAACCAGTCCAAGAGTCGTTTTCTCACCGCGGTCAGCCATGACCTGATGCAACCCCTGAGCGCCGCGCGGCTGTTCACCGCCGCCCTCGCCCACCAGGACGGCCTGGCCAAGGAAGCCCAGGAACTGGTGCGCAACATGGACAGCGCCCTCAGATCCAGCGAAGACCTGATCGCCGATCTGCTGGACATCTCGCGGCTGGAGAACGGGCGCATCCTGGCGGCGCCGGCGCCCTTCTCCCTGGCCACCCTGTTCGAAGCCCTGGGCGTCGAATTCAAGGCCCTGGCGCAGAACCAGGGCACCAGCCTGCGCATCCGCAGCAGCCGCCTGGTGGTCAACAGCGACAGCAAGCTGCTGCGCCGGGTGCTGCAGAATTTCCTCACCAACGCCCTGAGATACGCCCACGGCCGGGTATTGCTCGGCGTGCGCCGCCAGGGCCAGCACGTGAGCCTGGAAGTCTGGGACAGCGGCCCCGGCATCCCGGCGGACAAGCTCGAGCTGATCTTCGAGGAATTCAAGCGGCTGGACAGCCACCAGACCCGCGCGGAAAAGGGCCTTGGGCTGGGTCTGGCGATCGCCGACCGCCTCTGCCGGGTGCTCGGCCATGAACTCTCGGTACGCTCCTGGCCGGGTCATGGCAGCGTCTTCAGCGTCAAGGTGCCCCTGGCGCCCGCCCTGGCCATCCAGGCCGCAGCCGCCAGCGAGGCGGCCCAGCCCCTGGCCGGCGATCCGGTGCTGTGCATCGACAACGAAGACAGCATCCTGCTCGGCCTGCGCAGCCTGCTGGGCCGCTGGGGTTGCCAGGTCTGGACCGCACGCAGCCGCGAGGAGTGCGCGGCCCTGCTCGCCCAGGGCGTGGTGCCGCGGCTGCTCATCGTCGACTACCACCTGAGCGATGCCGACACCGGCCCGGATGTCGCCGAATGGATTCGCCAGACCCTGGGCCAGGACATCCCCGGCATCGTCATAAGTGCCGATGGCCGCCCGGAATGCCTGGACAAGGTGCGCCAGGCGCGCCTGGACTTCCTGCCCAAGCCGGTGAAGCCGGCTTCACTGCGCGCCCTGCTGAGCCGTCAACTGGCCTTGTCCGGTTGAGCGAAACCGAGGCGGCTGACCACGCTGCCGACCGGTCTTTCGTTCAGCGTCGATTAAGGTTGTCGAGGCCCAGCGAGACGGAACAATCCACAGCTTCTGTTGATAACTTTGTTGAAAACATGGTGGAAAAGAACCCGGAGCCTTGCTCTGCGGGCTCCTCAAACAAGTTGATCATTTTTTAATCACTTTAATAAGTTCAACATAATCAACAACTTAATTTAAATGCAGGATTTCCGGCAGGCAAAACTCCGGGCGAAAGAGGGCTTGACAATCGCTAGCACAACTTGTGCACAACTCCGGATGAAAATGACCAACGGAGACCTGTCAGCCGTCGCACAATTGTCAAGTATTCGTGAAACAAATTTTCGCGCCACCTTGCCGAGGGCAGTAGCCAGAGGCAGCCCGCAGGCTAGAGCCGACAGCCAGGACAGAGGGCAGGCCAAAGGCTAGCCTTGTCCTCTGCCGGTCATCGGGTAGACTGCCTGCTTTTGCTCAGGGCTGTCGTGGCGACGCCCACCCTGTCAATCAGGCATGGACGCGCCAGCCCTTCTGGAATCAGCTCAGTCACATGAACGTCTTCATCGCCGGTCAACACGGCCAACTCTCTCAGGCGCTGCAAAAACTGCTGGCCACCAAGGCCCAGGTAACCGTCATCGGCCGGGCCCAGGTGGATTTCACCCAGCTGGACGCGCTCCATGACCGCGTCCTGGCCGCAAAACCCGATGTCATCATCAATGCCGCCGCCTATACCGCCGTGGACGCCGCCGAGAGCGACGCCGAGACCGCGACCCTGATCAACGAGCGGGTGCCCCAGGTCTTCGCCCGGGCGGCGCAGCAGTTGGGCATCCCCATGGTCCACTACTCCACCGACTACGTCTTCGATGGCACCAGGGAAGGCCGTTACCGGGAAGAGGATCCGACCTGTCCGCTCAATGTCTATGGCCGGACCAAACTGGCTGGCGAGAACGCCGTGCGCGAACACGCCGAACGCCACCTCATCCTGCGCACCAGCTGGGTCTATTCCTGGCAGGGCAACAACTTCCTGCGCACCATGGTGCGGCTGCTCAGCGAGCGCGACGAACTGAACATCGTCGATGACCAAATCGGTGCGCCCACCTGGACCCGGACCATCGCCGACGCCACCGAGCGCCTGCTGGCCCATAGCAACCAGGACGATGGCCTCTGGGGCACCTATCACCTGACGGCCAACGGTACCACCTCCTGGTTCGGCTTCGCCGAGCAGATCGCCCAGCGCCTGCGCGAGACCGGTCAGCTGAAGGCTCGTCTCAATCCGATCCCCAGCAGTTCCTACCCTACCCCGGCGCATCGCCCCATCAATTCGCGGCTATCCACCGAAAAGCTGGCAGCGGTGCTGGGGCAGCCACTACCCGACTGGCAAGTGGCTTTCGCCCAGTGCTGGAGCGAGCGCGAACTTCAGGTGAGCGGCTGAAACGGGCCGTCGGTCATACTTCTGGGATCTCCTCCAGAACTACCCCCGCCCCTGGAAGTCAATGGCACTGACCCCGCTCACGCCAGTCAGGTACGTCATGGACAACCCTTTCCAACTCATCGCCGCGGCTTTCGAGCAAGACTTTCGGGTCAATTTCCGCATCGAACGTCTCGACGGCAGCGTCAGCCTGACGTTGTCCGACGACAGTGGCGTCAAGGTCAAGCGGTTGATCAGCAAGCAGCAATTGCATGACCACACCCGCCTCGCGCGCCTGATCGACAGCATCCGGCTGGGTATCGCTATCGACGAGGGCCATGGCGTCACGGCCCTGCTGGCCGGTGGCACTGGCGGTGCGCCCCGTCTGACCGTCGCGAATTGAGCAGGGATCCGCGCTATGCATACCATGGAAGGCTCCACCCCTCGTCTCTTGCAGGCGGCGAACGGCGCGCCGCTGCTCGACAGTCTGGAAACGGCGGCGCCCGAGCGGCAGCCGGCGCCCACCTCGCTGTATCAGCTGACCTGCGCCCGTCTCGACGAACAGCTGGCACCGCTCAAGGTCTGGCCGACCCTGCCGGATCGTACCGGACGGTTTTCCTTTACCCTGCTGGACAGGTGCGGACGTATCCTCTATCGCTCGCCGACCTTGCGCCAGGCGCTGTATCGGGAAGAGGAGCTGCTCAATGGTGTGATCGCCAATGCGCGGCTGGCTGCCGTGCAGGCCGGACAGGGCTTTCCGTCCTGGGGAGTGGTGGACGTCGCCTGCCCCATGTACCAGCTGCCTGCGACTCAACTTCCCTGCGCGGGATGCCGTCTGCTGAAGTGCAAGAGCTGACGAAGGCGTTGCGGGATTAACGCTAACTACTTGATTGCCATCTTTTAATCTTCAACGTTCGAGACCAACGAATGCCGAGGGCATCCGTACTGCAAGTCTCGCGCTGAAGCTTTGAAGGCGTGGTGTTACTCGGAATATCTCAGCATGTTGGCGCCCGTGGCCCGCAGCACCGCCATGGATTGCGGCGCCAGCGCACCGGCCCGCAGCGACACGTCCTTGCGAACCTCGTCGATCACCGTTTTCAACAGCTGGCTCTCGCCCAGTTGCCGGGCGCTGACCACCCGGTTCACCCGCGCATCGTCACACTGCTGATCCTGCACCGTCAGCACAATACTGCCGTCAGGGCGAGGCGCCGTAACCGAGCATTTATAAGTACTGAAAGCGGCAGTCAGTCTATCTATGGCGTTTTCCATTCTTCCCCCTCTTATTTGTCTAGAAGTGCATGGACGATCAAATACGACGCAACTGACAGTGATAGAAACAGCAAAGTTCTTGCGTCTTACTTGAATAAGACGAGCAATGGCGCTAGCGCCTGATTTTGTGAGCCAGCTCTTCTAATCCGTATTCGGTGTGGAACTTTTGGCGAGGCTGAATCGAAAAGGTATGACCATTCGTCCGCCTCGGGCTGCGTTTCGGGTGCCGTGTCTGGCTACCTTATAAAGGCGCCTGGCTCGCGCCGGGATGGCTCTGGCCGGCGGAACCTTTGCTCCAGGCGCTCACTCGAAAGGGCTGAAACGGATACCCATCGCCTACCAGGAGCGCGCCATGACCGACAAAACCCCTCCCGTGATCAAAGACGAGCTTGCCGCTGACATCGATGAGCAGGCACATAAGCAGAACGCTGACCGGGTCCGTCGTCATCTGGGCGAGGCCGAGCAGGCACTGACCGACGAATTTCACACCCTGCTGGCAGACGCCGAGCAGCTGCTCAAGCACACCGCGAGCATGGCCGGTGAGCAGGCGGACGAGCTGCGCGCCAAGTTGAGTTCCAGCCTCGAACGCTCCCGCGACGTCCTCAAGACCAAGCAGGACGATCTCTATCGCCAGGGCGTCGCGGCCAAGGAGACCACCGAGGAGTACGTGGTCGACAATCCCTTCAAGGCCCTGGGCATCGCTGCCGGCGTTGGCTTCCTGATCGGTCTGCTGGCCTCGCGCCGCTAAACCTGGGGGATTGCCATGGACACCTCCTCTCCTCCACGGGAGCTGCCTGACGAGGCGCCCAAGCCATCGGTCAAGCGTCTCGCCGGCGCGGTGGTAGGGCTACTGCAGAGCCATCTGGAACTGCTGGGCATCGAGGTTCAGGAAGAGAAGGTCCGGACCTTCCAGCTGTTCCTCTTTACCGGGCTGAGTCTGATCTTCGGCTTGCTGGTGCTGGTCGGCGTCTCGGCGGCGGTCATCATCGCCTTCTGGGATACCTATCGCATGGCCGCGACTCTGGGCCTGTGCGCCTTCTATGCCGTGGCGCTGGCGATCTGCATCCTGCGGGCCCTGAGCCTGGTCAAGGGCGCCGCGCCCTTCCATGCCACCCTGGAAGAACTCAACCGCAACCGGGAGCGCCTACTGCCATGAACCAGCCGCTTACCTCTGCCACCAGCCAGGCCAAGCGCAAGGAACTGGTCCGGCTGCGCATGGAGATGTATCGCCAGCAGCTGATCTACAACGCCCAGCCCCTGCACAACCCCATCAGCCTCATCGGCGATCTGGTGCGGCCGAATCGGGACAAGGTCGCCAGCTCGGCGAAGAAGCCGCTGATGCTCGGCGCCACGGTATTCCTGTCGCTGTTCGGCAAACGCCTGGGCGCGGTGGGCCGTCTGGCCCGCATCGGCCTGGCCCTCTATCCGATCGTCAACCGATTGCAGGCTCACCATCGTGAACAACGGCAGGCGGAACACCCGCTGCCACCGCCGCGCTAGGTAGAGAATGGCTCCCTCGGGAGCCATTCTGTCATCTGGCACCCTTATCGCATGGTCAAGCCGAACGCTACTCAAACGATAAGGATAGCCTTGTGTTTTCCGGCCACCCCACTGCCTTCTTCCAACCCTTCATCGACACCGCGACCGGGCGCATCGCCGGCGTCGAAGCCCTGGGGCGCCTGCGCCAGGATGACGGGAGCCATACCTCCGTCGGCCCCCTGTTCGCCGATCCCGGCACCCCGACCCTGGACCTGCTGCACCTCGACCGCAGGCTGCGGGACGATGCGCTGCGGCGCTTCGCCAGCGCACCGGATGACTGGTTTCTCAGCCTCAATCTCTCGCCGCGCTGGATCAGCCAGCTGGAAAGGGGCGCCGAATTGCCCAGCCTGGCGCAGCTGGAGCGCTCCGGTATCGCGCCGAACCGGATCGTCTACGAGATCACCGAGGCCGCTGGCGATCTGCCCAGCCTGACCCAGGCCGTCGCCCGCTATCGCGAACTCGGCATCCGCATCGCCATCGACGATTTCGGTTCCGGCTATTCGCAGCTGGATCGGGTGCTGGATCTGCAGCCGGACATCCTCAAGCTGGACATGCGCCTGTTCCAGGCCGCGGCCCGGGGTGGCACCCGTGGCGATGCGGTCAAGGCCCTGGCGCAGATGGCCGAGAAGACCGGTTGCTGGCTGATCGCCGAGGGCGTGGAGACCGAGACCGAACTCGACTTCGCCCTGGAGTGCGGTGCGCGCTACGTCCAGGGCTTCCTCTTCGCCGAGGCCACCGCCGAGCTGGGCGCCAGCGACAGCCATCAGCAGCGCTTCGCCGCCCTGCGCAGCCGCTTCGTCGATGGCAAGCTGGCCCAGCAGACCCGGCTGCTGGAGCTGCGCCAGCAACTGGCCGACTTCGTCACCCAGCTCAGGCCCTGGGCGGAACACGGCGGCCCCCTGAGCGCCCTGCCCGATCCCCAGGCGTTTCCCGGGCTGCTGCGCATCTACCAGTGCGACCGCACCGGCACCCAGATCACCCCCAACCTGGAATGGAACGGCATGTTCTGGCGCGAGAATCGCCGCTACCTCAACCACAACTGGTCTTGGCGACCCTACTTCTATGCCCTGCTGGCAGAAGGCTGGAACGAGCGGCGCCTGGCGCTTTCGACGGTCTATCGCGATGCCACCACCAACCAGTACTGCCTGACCGCCAGCCAGTTCCTGGAGAGCGGCCAGCGCCTGCTGCTCATCGACCTGGACGCCAGCCAATTGCCGGGCTTTGCCAACTGAGCGGTGATGATCGTATGTTGCCGAGGTCAGAACGCAGAAGCGCCGAACGGCTACCGCCGGCGCTCCCCTTATCGGTGATAGCTCGAGGACGGCCTTGGACTGGCAGACACTTCTTATCCGCGAACGGCTGGGCAAACCCCTGCACAGCCCGGATGAACTGGGGCGCAGCCCCTTTCACAAGGACCACGATCGCATCATCTTTTCCGGCGCCTTCCGCCGGCTGGGGCGCAAGACCCAGGTTCATCCCGTCACCAGCAACGATCACATCCACACCCGCCTGACCCACAGCCTGGAGGTCAGCTGCGTCGGCCGCTCCCTGGGCATGCGCGTGGGCGAGAGTCTGAGGGGCGCCCTGCCCGAGTGGTGCGATCCGAGCGATCTCGGCATGGTGGTGCAATCCGCCTGCCTGGCCCACGATATTGGCAATCCGCCTTTCGGCCACTCCGGCGAAGACGCCATCCGCTACTGGTTCACCCAGGCCGCCGGCCGCGGCTGGCTGGACGACATGAGCGAGGCGGAGCGTCAGGACTTCCTGCATTTCGAAGGCAACGCCCAGGGCTTCCGGGTGCTGACCCAGCTCGAATACCACCAGTTCGACGGCGGCACCCGTCTGACCTACGCCACCCTCGGCACCTACCTCAAGTATCCCTGGACCTCGCGCTATGCCGCGGCGCCTGGCTACAAGAAGCACAAGTTCGGCTGCTACCAGAGCGAGCTGCCGCTGCTGGAGCAGATCGCCGAGAAGCTCGAGCTGCCGCTGCTGGGTCCGGAGCGCTGGGCCCGGCATCCGCTGGTCTACCTCATGGAAGCCGCCGACGACATCTGCTACGGCCTGATCGATCTGGAAGACGGCCTGGAGATGGAGTTGCTGGACTATGCCGAGGTCGAGGCCCTGCTGCTGGGCCTGGTCGGCGACGACCTGCCGGAAACCTATCGCCAGCTCGGCCCCAAGGATTCGCGGCGGCGCAAGCTGGCCATCCTGCGCGGCAAGGCCATCGAGCACCTGACCAACGCCACCGCCCGCGCCTTCGTCGACCAGCAGGACGCCCTGCTCGCCGGCACCCTGGGCGATGACCTGGTCGAGCACATGGCCGGTCCGGCCAAGCTCTGCGTGCAGCGCGCCAAGGCCCTGGCCCGGGAAAAGATCTTCCACGACAAGCGCAAGACCCTGCACGAGATCGGCGCCTACACCACCCTGGAAATCCTGCTCAATGCCTTTTGCGGCGCCGCCCTGGAACAGCACCGCGGACGCGAGCCTTCGTTCAAGAGCCGCCGCATCCTCGACCTGCTGGGCAACAGCGCGCCCGATCCGTCCTGGACGCTGCACCAGGCCTTCATGCGGGTGATCGATTTCATCGCCGGCATGACCGACAGCTACGCCACCGCCATGGCGGCCGAGATGACCGGGCGTTCGAACCCGGTCTAAGGAGCGCCACGATGGCCACCGCACCCCGCACGCGCAAGGGCCCAGGCAGTCGCTGGCTGGCCGCCCAGGGCTGGAAGGCCTTTCCCTTTCAGCGCGAGGTGGCCAAGGCCATCGCCGCCGGCGAATCCGGCCTGCTGCACGCCACCACGGGTTCGGGCAAGACCTACGCCGTCTGGCTGGCCGCCCTGGACGCCTTCGTCGCGCCCAAGCCGATCACCGCCAAGGGCCTGCCCAGCAAGCGCAAGCAGGCGCCACCGCCGCTCACCGTGCTCTGGCTGACGCCTATGCGCGCCCTGGCGGCGGATACCCTGCGCGCCCTGGAGCGACCGGTACTCGAGGAAGAACTGGAGTGGACCCTGGGCCTGCGCACCGGCGACACCGGCAGCAGCGAGCGTGCGCGGCAGAATCGGCGCCTGCCGACGGCGCTGGTCACCACCCCCGAAAGCCTGTCGCTGCTGCTGTCCCGCGAAGACGCCCAGGAGGCCCTGGGCCAGGTTCGGCTGGTGGTCATCGATGAGTGGCACGAATTACTCGGCAACAAGCGTGGCACCCAGACGCAACTGGCCCTGGCCCGCCTGCGCCGCTGGAATCCCGGATTGCAGACCTGGGGCCTGTCGGCCACCCTCGGCAACCAGGCCCATGCGCTGGATGTGCTGCTGGCCGGCGCCCCGGGCCATCTCGTCCAGGGGCGCCAGGACAAGCGCCTGCAGGTGGATACGCTGCTGCCCGAAGGCGGCGTCGAGCGCTTCGCCTGGGCCGGGCACCTGGGCATGCGCCTGCTGCAGCAGGTGATCCGCGAATTGGAGGACAGCCCCACCACCCTGGTCTTCACCAACACCCGCGCCCAGACCGAACTCTGGTACCAGGCCCTGCTGCAGGCGCGCCCGGACTGGGCCGGCCTGATCGCCCTGCACCATGGCTCCATCGAGAAACAGGCCCGTGAGTGGGTGGAAGGCGGTCTCAAGAATGGTCAGCTCAAGGCGGTGATCTGCACCTCCAGCCTCGACCTCGGGGTGGACTTCCTGCCGGTGGAGCGGGTGCTGCAGATCGGCTCGCCCAAGAGCATCGCCCGCCTGCTGCAGCGCGCCGGCCGCAGCGGCCATGCCCCGGGCCGTGCCTCGCGTGCCACCCTGGTACCCACCTACAGCCTCGACCTACTGGATGCGGCGGCCACCCGCCGCGCCATCACCGCGGGCGAGATCGAAGCGCGCACCGCCCCGGTCAAGCCCCTGGATGTCCTGGTGCAGCACCTGGTGACCGTCGCTCTGGGCGGCGGCTTCGAGCCGGATGACCTGCTGCCGGAGATCCGCAGCGCCTGGGCCTATCGCGACCTCAGCGAGGGCGAGTGGATCTGGGCCCTGGCCTTCGTGCGCAACGGCGGCGCCTCGCTGTCGGCCTACCCGGACTATCGCCGCGCCGAGCCCGACGCCGAGGGCATCTGGCGCGTCCCCGACAAGCAGTTGGCCAAGCGGCATCGACTGGGCATCGGCACCATCGTCAGCGAGACCAGCCTCAATGTGCAGTTCTGGTCCAAGGGCGGCGGTGGCAATCGGCTGGGCAACATCGAAGAAGGCTTCATCGCCCGCCTGCGGCCCGGCGATCACTTTCTCTTCGCCGGGCGCACCCTGGAGCTGGTGCGGGTGGAAAACATGACGGTGTACGTGCGCCGCGCCACGGGGCGCAAGGCCGCCATACCGCGCTGGAGCGGCAGTCGCATGCCGCTTTCGGACACCCTGGCCAAGCACGTCCTGGCGCTGCTGGAAGATGCAGAGGCGCAGCGCTACGAAAGCCCGGAGATGCGCCTGCTGCAACCGCTGCTGGACGTGCAGCGCCAGTGGTCGGCGCTACCGAGCGCCCACTACCTGCTCGCCGAGACGCTGGAATCCCGCGAAGGCTCGCACCTGTTCCTCTACCCCTTCGCCGGCCGTCACGCCCATCTGGGGCTGGCCAGCCTGCTGGCCTGGCGGCTGGCGCAGCGGCGGCCCTGCACCTTTTCCATCGCCGTCAACGACTACGGCCTGGAGCTGGTCTCGCCGGTCAGCCTGGACTGGCAGGCGCTGCTCGATGCCAGTCTCTTCACCACCGACAACCTGGTCAGCGACACCCTGGCCAGCCTCAATGCCGCCGAACTCGCCCAGCGCCGCTTTCGCGAGATCGCGCGTATCTCCGGGCTGATCTTTTCCGGCTATCCGGGGGCGCACAAGAGCAATCGCCAGCTACAGGCCAGCAGCAGCCTCTTCTACCAGGTGTTTCGCCAATACGATCCGGACAACCTGCTGCTCGGCCAGGCCCAGACCGAGGTCCTGCGTCAGGAGCTCGATGCCGATCGCCTGCAGCAGACGCTGGTCCGCACCGGCGCCCTGCCGCTGCGCCTGGTGGTCCTGGACCATCCCTCACCCTTCGCCCTGCCGCTCATGGTCGAGCGGTTGCGCGAGAGTCTGAGTTCCGAAAAGCTGGCCGACCGCATAACCCGCCTGGTCGGCGATCTGGAGCGCGAAGCCGGGCCGGACGAGCGGGCGCGCGCCTTCGACCCCGAGTCCCTGGTGCAGCCCAGCCACGACAGCGATCTGACCCCGCGGCGCGGCGCTAGCCAGCGGCGTCCTCGCGTACAGAAATCCGGTCGTCCTCGATAACGATCCGCCCCTGGCGATAGAGATGGCCGATGGCCTTCTTGAAGTTGCCCTTGCTGACACCAAACAGCTGATGGATCAGCGCCGGCGGACTGCTGTCGCTGAGTTCCAGAACCCCACCGCGTGCCTTGGCCAGGCCGATGATCTGTTCGGCGAGATCGCTTCCGGCGGCAGCTCCCTGGGGCTGTAGGGTCAGGCTGATCTTGCCGTCCGCCCGCACCTCGCGAATGAAGCCCCGCTCCCGCTGCCCCAGGCGCAGCGGCTTGAAGGCCTCGTTGCGATGCACCAGGCCCCAGTGCTTGTTGTCGACGATCACCTTGTAGCCCAGGTCGGTCCGCTCGACCACCAGCAGGGGGACCGGCTGACCTACCTTGTAGCGTGGCGGTTCACGATCCAGGTAGCGATCCAGGCGCGCGGTGGCAACGATCCGCCGGGTCCGGGCATCCAGGTGCACATGCACCACGCAATGATCGCCCACCTGCAGCGGACGCTTTTCCTCCGAATGCGGCAGCAGCAGGTCCTTGGGCAGGCCCCAGTCGAGGAAGATCCCCACCCGGCCGACCTCCACCACGCGCAGACTGGCGAAGCCGCCGACCTGCACCTTCGGCTTCTCGGTGGTGGCGATCAGGCGGTCTTCGCTGTCCAGGTAGAGGAAGACGTTGAGCCAGTCGCCCTCGGCGCAGGGTTCGTCGCGAGGCGCATAGCGGCGCGGCAGCAGCACCTCGCCGTCATTGCCGGCATCCAGGAACAGACCGATGGGGGTGTTGCGCAAAATCTGCAAGCTGTTGAAGCGACCCAGCAAGGCCATGAGTGGAGACTCCTGTAGAAAGCGGTGCATTTTACCGCCATCAGCAGAGTCACCGCTTGGTCGCGATCCTTCGTCGCTGAACGGTCGCGAGGCGTGGCTGGCAGCCGAGTGGGTATGAATCTCGACCCGATCGGCCTTGACCACACCGCTCGCCACGCTGCCGTGCGGGAGACCTGACCAGGCTGTTTGAGGTGAAACGCCTCACGGCAGGTGGAGGCGGCGGTCGTCTTGAAGGCGATGCCTGGAGATCGCTTTGGCTCGCCTCAGGCGAGCGTCCGGCTCAGGCAGTAAGGCAGTCGTCTGCGAGGGGAATCTCGATGAACAGACCCACGGTGTCAGCCTCGACCCGCATGGCGGCCACCACCGCATTCAGCAAGAACGGATTGGTCGCCTGTTCGTTGGTCACGATACGCTGGGTCAGCTTGATCGACTGGTGGGCGTGGTAGACGGCTACGAGAATTTCATTGAGGTTCAGGCGACGGAGCTCGACCCGGTATCCGGCGAGTCCGTGGCCCAAGGCGCGTCCTGCGCTTTCAAGCCCATTTTTCACAGTAAGTCCTTGGACCGTTGCGGTCCGGGGTAATGATTCGAACGGAATAATAGCACCAGGCCATTATCCTTATTGCGCAGGCCATCACCGTTTCGCTACCACTTGCCGAAGAGACTGAACGCGCCCATGAACCTGCGCCTGCCGGGTGCTGCCCAGCGCTTCGCGCGGCGCCCCTTTCGTGCCCGGGAAACGATTCAGCACGGTGCCTTTGCCACAATCGACCGGTCCCGGTGCCAGAGCGCGCCACGCCTCCCCCTTTCAACCGCCGTTCGCCCGCTTCAGCCCGCACTTCGACCATGGTCGGTAAAGTCAACATCGAGCTGCTCAAAGGTCTTGTTTTGCGCAAGCCAGTCTGAGACCATCCTTCGCTGTCAGGTGAGGCTGTCTCCACGGAGCGGCTGACCTGTCGAGAACCTGGAGTACATCAGGGCCAGCTTTCGCGGCATGGGTTTCTCCTCGTTTCAAAACTGTCGTCCTTCGCGGACAACAACGTCATCTTATTCAAGGAGAAATCCATGTCTACTCGCCAAACTGGCACCGTCAAGTGGTTCAACGACGAGAAAGGCTTCGGCTTCATCACCCCCCAGAGCGGCCCGGACGTGTTCGTTCACTACCGTTCCATTCAGGGCAACGGCTTCAAGAGCCTGCAAGAAGGCCAGGCTGTTTCCTTCCTGGTCGTGCAAGGCCAGAAAGGCCTGCAGGCCGATGAGGTGCAGGTGATCTAATCACCCGCCTTCTCGAAAAAGCCCAACCCTCGGTTGGGCTTTTTTTTGCGCGGACGTTGGCCCCGCCAGCCTCTGCTATCGCCACTTAGGGATGAGGTGCGTCTCGTGAAAACCTTCGCTGCCCTGCTCTGCCTGCTCCTGCTCGCCGGTTGCGCCGCCTTTCCCGGCGATGAACTCTCTTCCCAGCCGTTCCGCGTGCCCCTGAGCGAGCAACCGCAGCGGCCCAAGGTGCTGGTGGAATTCAACTTCTATCGCGGCACTGTCGAGGACGCCAAGGACGCGACGTCGATCGCCGTCGCCCGCGAAGGCCTGAAGCCCCGGCTGCGCGAGGTCCTGGAACGCTCCAATCTGTTCGACCGCATCACCCTGGTGCCGGAGCCCGGCAGGCCCGACGACGCCCTGCTGCGCCTCAAGCTCTACAACAGCACCTCCTACGCCGCCGCCATCGCCAGTGGCCTGATTACCGGGGCCACCTTCTTTCTCGTCCCGGGTACCGCCAAGGACGACTATGTGCTGACCGCCGAATGGATCGCACCCGGTAGCGGTCCGTCCACCCGGGTGCGCAATGCCAGTTCGGTACGCACCTGGATGGGGGTCTGGTTCCTGCCCCTGGCCGCCAGCCATCAGGCCGGGACCGCCATCGAGGAAACCTTCGCCCGCCAGCTCGGCGACGCCCTGCGCCAGCTGCAGAGCGCCGGCGCCTTCGCCGACCACTCCTCGCCCCAGGGGAACGGCGAAACGCCTGCACCGGTCACACCTTGACCGGCAATCACGTAGACGAGGATCCCATGGCCGAAGAAAAGCGCAAAGCCGACGAACGCGAACTGCCCAAGGACGAAAAGCCCCTGCGCACCGAACACGCCAAGACCGACGACGGGCGCAATCCCCCTTCGCCCAACAGTCCGGACCGCACCAAGGACGCCACGGGCTACAACTGATCCCGACCTTTCCGGAAACGACCGCCACGGCGGTCGTTTCTTTATCTGCGCCCTGCCCCGCGGGGTTGGCTCGCCCCTCCCTCCTTACTGCATAATGCCCACACTCCGACGTCTATCGGCCCCTTTTCTCTTCAACTAGGCCGGTACCCTGCCAAGGTGTGTGTCCCGATGCGAAAGACCTTCCGATCTCTGGGCCTGCTGCTGAGCTGCTGCGCCCTGGGCTTTTCCCTGCCCGTCAGTGCCGATACCTCCTACCTGCCGCCGCGAATCGAAAAGGCGATGCAGACCAACAAGATCCCCGGCAGCGACCTGTCGCTGGTGATGCTGCCCCTCGATGGCCCGGGCGAGAACGACTACTACAACGCCGACGTCTCGGTGAATCCGGCGTCGACCATGAAGCTGATCACCACCTTTGCCGCCCTGGAACTGCTGGGTCCCACCTACCAGTGGAAGACCGAGTTCTATACCGACGGCACCCTCAAGGACGGCATCCTCAACGGCAACCTCTATCTCAAGGGCGGTGGCGATCCCAAGCTGAACATGGAGCGGCTGTGGCTGCTCATGCGTGACCTGCGCGCCAACGGCGTCCTGGAAGTCACCGGTGACCTGGTACTGGATCGCGGTCGCTTCGTGAAGCCCAATCTGCCGGCCTTCAACGACGACGGCGAAGACGAGAACAAGACCTTCCTGGTCGGTCCGGATTCGCTGCTGGTCAATCTCAAGTCGGTGCGCATGGTGGTGCGCTCGGCCGATGGCCGGGTCAGCGTCTCCATGGATCCGCCGCTGACCAACGTCAACATCGACAACCAGATGCGCGCCACCGGCAAGAGCGGTTGCCCGGCCTGGCCGGAGGTGCGCTTCAATCCGGTGCCCCAGGCGGATGGCAGTACCAGCCTGGTGGTCAGTGGCCAGCTGCCGGACGGCTGCAACGCCCAGAGCTATCTGTCGCTGCTCGACCACCCGGCCTATACCGCCGGCGCGGTGCGGGCCATCTGGCAGGAACTGGGCGGCAGCATCAAGGGCCGTACCCGCGAGGGCAGCGTGCCGCGCAATGCCGAGGTGCTGGCGCGGGCCTTCTCGCCCGATGTGGTCGAGATCATTCGCGACATCAACAAGTACAGCAACAACACCATGGCCCAGCAGCTGTTCCTCTCCATCGGGGCGCAATTCCGCACCTCGGCGGATGCGGACGACAGCAAGGCGGCGCTGCGGGTCATCCGCTCGTGGCTGGCGCGCAAGGGCATCAATGCCAGTCACCTGATCATGGAGAACGGCTCGGGGCTGTCGCGCACCGAACGGGTCAGTGCCCGGGAGATGGCCGAGATCCTGCGCGCCGCCTGGCAGAGTCCCTACGGCCCGGAGTTCATCTCTTCGCTGCCGCTGGCGGGCATGGACGGCACCCTGCGCAAGCGCATGAAGAATTCGCCGCTCACCGGTCAGGCGCACATGAAGACCGGCACCCTGAACAACGTACGGGCCCTGGCGGGCTTTGTCCGGGATGCCAATGCGCGCAACTGGGTGGTGGTCGCCATCCTCAACAGCAGCCGCCCCTGGGGCGCTTCGTCGATCCTCGACGAGGTGGTGCTGGACCTCTATCTGCGCAGCCGCCAGGACGGCGCGGTCGCCAACTGACGCGCAAAACAAAACCGGCGTCTGCTCACGCAGACGCCGGTTTTGTTTACAGCACTCGGCAAGGCAGGCCGGAAAGCCGACGTTACCGCGCTGCACCGCATTGGGCAAGAACTTTGTCCAACGCACCTTTGTGGGGCATTTTCAGGCGGCCGTAAGGGCCTAGATCATGCCCAGCAGCAGCAGTACCAGCAGGACGACCAGAATGGCGCCCACGATGCCGGACGGGCCATAGCCCCAGCTGCGCGAATGCGGAAATACCGGAAGTCCGCCGATGAGCAGGACCAGCAGCACCAGAACCAGGATGGTCGAGAGAGTCATCTGCCATTCTCCATGAAGGCCAAGGGTCGACCGCCGCCGTAACAGGATGATACGAAGCGACGGGCTTATTCCATGGACCTGCGCCAGCGGCGGAAAATCCCGACGTCGTCAGCTAACCCTGCCCGCCCTCGCCGCCTCCCAGGTGCCAGCGCACAAAAAAGCCCGGATCAGGGATCCGGGCTTGGTCTTGTCGCAGCTGGCTGTCAGTGGGCCACAGCGCCACTGGCACCCAGGCCGGTCTGGGATCTCACGAACTGCGGATAGAAGCGTGCCCGCTCCTCTTCGGCAGCCGCCGACTTGTCGGTGATGGAGAAGAACCAGATGCCGATGAAGGCCACGGCGATGGAGAACAGCGCCGGGTATTCATAGGGGTAGATCGGCTTGGCATGACCGAGGATGGTCACCCAGATGGTCGGGCCGAGCACCATCAGGGCCACCGCGGTGATCAGGCCGAGCCAGCCACCGATCATGGCGCCCCGGGTGGTCAGACGCTTCCAGTACATCGAGAGCAGCAGGATGGGGAAGTTGCAGCTGGCCGCGATGGAGAAGGCCAGGCCCACCATGAAGGCGATGTTCTGCTTCTCGAAGAGGATGCCCAAGGCGATGGCGACCACACCCAGCGCCACGGTGGTCATCTTGGAAACGCGGATCTCGTCCTTCTCGTTGGCCTTGCCCTTCTTGATCACGCTGGCGTAGAGGTCGTGGGAGACCGCCGAGGCACCGGCCAGGGTCAGACCGGCGACCACCGCCAGGATGGTGGCGAAGGCCACCGCCGAGATGAAGCCGAGGAAGATGCTGCCGCCCACGGCGTTGGCCAGGTGCACCGCCGCCATGTTGTTGCCGCCCAGCAGGGCGCCGGCGGCGTCCTTGAAGGCCGGATTGGTGCTGACCAGCAGGATGGCGCCAAAGCCGATGATGAAGGTCAGGATGTAGAAGTAGCCGATGAAGCCGGTGGCGTAGAACACGCTCTTGCGCGCTTCCTTGGCGTCACTGACGGTGAAGAAGCGCATCAGGATGTGCGGCAGGCCGGCGGTGCCGAACATCAGCGCCAGACCCAGGGAGAAGGCCGAGATCGGATCCTTCACCAGGCCACCGGGGCTCATGATGGCTTCACCCTTGGGATGCACGGCGATGGCTTCGGCGAACAGGCGGTTAAAGTCGAAGCCGACGTGCTTCATCACCATGAAGGCCATGAAGCTGGCACCGGACAGCAGCAGCACGGCCTTGATGATCTGTACCCAGGTGGTGGCCAGCATGCCGCCGAAAAGGACGTAGAGCACCATGAGGATACCCACCAGCACCACGGCCAGGGTGTAGTCCAGGCCGAACAGCAGCTGGATCAGCTTGCCGGCACCGACCATCTGGGCGATCAGATAGAGGGCGACCACCACCAGCGAGCCGCAGGCGGACAGGGTCCGGATGTCCTTCTGCTTGAGGCGATAGGAGGCCACGTCGGCGAAGGTGTACTTGCCGAGGTTGCGCAGGCGCTCGGCGATCAGGAACAGGATGATCGGCCAGCCCACCAGGAAGCCGATGGAGTAGATCAGGCCGTCGTAGCCCGAGGTGAACACCAGGGCGGAAATACCCAGGAAGGAGGCGGCCGACATGTAGTCGCCGGCGATGGCCAGGCCGTTCTGGAACCCGGTGATGCGGCCACCGGCGGCGTAGTAGTCGGCGGCGGAGCGGTTACGCTTGGAAGCCCAGTAGGTGATGCCCAGGGTGGCGCCGACGAAGGCGACGAACATTAGGATGGCGGAGATGTTCAGCGGCTGGCGCTGGACCGCGCCGCTGATGGCATCGGCTGCCCACAGCGAAGGCGAGAGCGCCAGCAGCCCGGCAGCGAGGGAAAGACGTCTCATGGCTGCACCTCCCGGAGAATTTCCGCGTTGAGCCGATCGAACTCGCCATTGGCCCGGCGCACATAGATGCCGGTCAGGACGAAGGCCGAAAGGATCAGACCGACGCCCAGGGGGATGCCCCAGGTCATGGCGGTTTCCGCATGGATACGGGTCGCGAGAACCTTGGGCGCGAAGGCGATCAGGAGGATGAAGGCGGAATAGAGTCCGAGCATGATGGCGGAAAGCGTCCAGGCGAAGCGCCCGCGCTTGGTCACCAGTTCTTGGAAACGCGGACTGGCTTCAATCCGCCGGTAGGTGCTGTCATTCATTATTGTTGTTCCTTACAGCATGACGGGAGCGTCGAGCTCTACTCTAGGCCCGCCCGGTAAGGCTTCCAGACGACTTTAGTCGTACCCCTCCAGACCTCAGTAATCCCAGAGCCGACGCCAGCCCTGCAGCGGGTGGTGACCCTCGCCATCGAGCACCGAAACGCTTGCCGTCATCCCCGCGCTGAGGTGGATATCCGCGGGGACGTCCAGCAGTTCGATGCGCACCGGGATGCGCTGCGCCAGGCGCACCCAGTTGAACGTCGGCTCGACGTTGGCCAGCAGCTGGGTATCGCTGGCCGCGTTGCGATCGGTGATGCCGCTGCTGATGCTCGCCACCCGCCCCTGCAGGGGCGCCGCCTGGTTCATCAGGCGCACCCGTACCGCATCGCCGGGGTGGATGTGGGGAATCTTGGTCTCTTCGAAATAGGCCATGACGTAGAAGGAGCGGGTATCCACCAGGGCCATCACCGCCTGGCCGGTCTGCACATAGTTGCCCTCGGCGAATCTGAGGTTGGTGATCCGCCCTTCCCGCGGCGCCAGCACCCGGCTGCGATCCAGGTTGATCTGGGCCAGGTTCACATCGCTCAGGGCTTCCTGGTACTGGCTGCGGGCGACCGCCACGTTGACCTGGGCGGTCTCGCGATCCTCGGCGCTGATGGCGCTGGTGCCCAGCCGTTGGCGCCGGGCGGCCTCGCTCTCACGCAGGCGCAGCTGCTGCTGGCGCGTCTCGGCCACCGCCTTGGCATGGGCGAGGTTGGCCTGGTAGCGCTGCTGATCGATCTGCAGGAGCAGATCGCCGGGCTTCACCAGCTGGTTGTCCACCACCGCCAGGCGCGTCACCCAGCCCGATACGTCGGGCGCGACCACCACCACATCGGCGCGCACCCGCGCATCGCGCGTCCAGGGCGTATAGAGATAGAAGTGCCACAGCCAGGTGCCGGCCAGGATGGCGAGTAGTACCACGATCAGGGTTATCGCCACACGCAGGGTCTTGTGCATCGCCTTGTCGATCCTCTTGTTATGGGGCTCAGGTGGCCAGCACGGCCACGAGGCCGGCCAGCCACAGCACGAACAGCGCGCAACCGAACAGGGCGCTGTGCCAGAGATGGCGGCCCAGGCCACTGCGCTGCAGCAGCCACAGCGACAGCGCCGTCAGCAGCAGCGCCAGGACGCCATAGACGAACAGCGGCCCCAGGTAGACCCCGCCGATAGCCCATTCATGCAGATTCATCCGCGCCCTCCTCGGCTACCGCCTCTAGACAACAGCTGCGCCAGGTCTGCTGGAGCTGGCCGATGGCGCCGCGCGCCAATCGATGCGGCTCATCGTCCGGCGCCTGGTGCAGCGCCTGCCGCAGACGCTCTGCCGCCGCGTCCAGCGCGCCCGGCCGCAGGTTACCGAAGCCCACCTCCAGCTGGTCGGCGAAGCGGCCGAGAAAGGCGTCCCGCGCCCGGGCCACCTCGCCCTGGGCACCTGCCAGGCAGGCGCGCAGATGCAGCAGCTCGTTACCCAGGTCCAGCGCCAGCAGCCCCTGCTCCCAGCGCCCCCGCTCGCTGGCCGACAGCTGCTCGATATGTCGCGCCAGCAGCAGCAGGCGATCCGCCATGCGCCCGCCGAACCAGGTCTCGGCATTGGCCAGGGGGACCGTGGTCAGGCGCTGCAGGTCGTAGGTGGTGGCCTCGAGGATCCGGCGGCTGGTGCGCCGTGGCGTACGCAGGCTGATCAGCCGGAACATCAGCACGGCCGAACCGACGCCGATCAATAGACTCTGCAACTGGTTGAGCAAGGCGCCCATCTCCACCTGGCCGTGGTTGCTAGGCGAGACCAGCACCAGCAAATGGATGGCGAAGGCCGTCGCCGTCCCCACCACGCCCGGCGGTCCGGCCATTCCCAGGGCGGCAAAGAACAGCGGCACCCCCAGCACCAGGCACAGCAGCGGATAGCCGCTGATCTGCGGCAGCAGCACCTGGCTGACGAGAATCGCGACCGGCGCGGCATAGAGGATGCCCCGCAGGAAGCCGAGGCCGATGGTGGCGGCGTTGTCGCGATTGGCGAACAGGCTGCAGATGACCCCGGCCATGAGCATGGCACCCGGCGCCGAGGGCCAGGCGCTGGCCAGCCAGAAGACGCCCACGACCAGCAGCGCACAGGCGCTGCGCAGGCCGTAGAGCAGTGCCGTCTGCACATCGCGATGACGCGCCAGTGCCGAGGGCGCCACGGCGCTGAGCTGGGCCGTGTGGACGCTGTCCAGGGCGCGACCGGCCAGCAGGATCTTGTCCAGCAGGATGGCGAAACGGGCCAGCAGGTAGCGCTGATCGTTGTCCAGCTCCGGGGCGGTGCCCGCAGCCTCTCTCAGACGCTGCAGGAGGGCCTCCAGGGCAGACGCCTGGGGGTCGGCCAGGGTCGTGAGCAGTTCGTCGCGCCAGGGCTGCAGAGCGGCCCTTCTCGGCTCGTCCAGACCACGCCACTGCCGCATGGCACCACGGGCGGTGCGCAGCAGGCTGAGCAGATCCCGCGAGAGCAGGCGCAACGCCCTGGCGCGTTGCCGGCCGCGCTGACCTTCGAACCAGGCGTGGTCGCGCTGGGCATCCACCGCCACCACCTGGCCAAGCATGGCCAGCAGACCCTGGGTGGCATCCTGGGCCTCGGCCAGCTCCGCCCGCGCCGCAGCCACGCCCTGCTCCCAGGTGCGCCGCGCCTGGGCGGCCAGGTTCTGCTCCACGCGCTGTGGCCAGAACAGCGCGCTGACCGCCGAGGCCACGACGATACCCAGGCAGATCTCGGTGCAGCGAGCCACCGCCTGGTCGAACACGGTCAGCGGATGGGCAATGGCGGGCAGGCCGATGATGGCGACGGTATAGCCGGCCAGCACGAAGCCATAGGCGACATGGTTGCGCAGCAGGGTCGAGGCTGCCGTGCAGAGGGCCATCCAGCCGGCCAGGGCCAGGAGGAACAGCCAGGGCGTCTGGGCGAAGAAGCCCATGAGCACCACCGCCATGCAGGTGCCGGCAATGGTGCCGAGCAGGCGGAACAGGCCCTTGGCCAGCACCATGCCGGACAGCGGCTGGGAGACGATCATCACCGTCATGCAGGCCCAGACCGGTTGTTCGAGGCTGAAACGGAAGGCCAGCCAGAGCGCCAGTCCGGCGGCGAACAGGGTCTTGCCGGCAAAGAGGAGTGCCGCAGGCGTGGGTGCGAGAAAGACCGTCCAGGGTAGGCGCACGTCGGCTCTTGGTGTGCAGGGGGTCCAGCATAGGCCGCGTGGCCCAGGCGAAGTTCCAGGCGGGCGCCCAGACGAAAAAAAGGCGACCCGGGGTCGCCTGAAGTGCCTTGCGTGCTCGAGCGACGACGCTCCGTCGTCACCACTCCCCAGAGACTAGACGAGTTGCGGCCGGCGTTCTTGATCGAGATCAAGTTCGGCTGGATTGTGCCCGGCCATGCCGAGCAGGCGGTCGATCAAGGCGCAATCGGATTCGCGCCGCACCTCGGCGAACAGGGCCGCGGCCTCGGGATAGCTGCGGGTCAGCATGCCCAGCCACTGCTTGAGGCGACCGGGGGCGTAGCGCGGCGCCAGCTTGCGCTGCGCCATGACCCAGAAGCGTTGTACCCGCGGCAGGATCTCGGCCCAGCCCTGCGCCGCGGTCTCCTCTCCGCGTACCGCCGCGGCGATCTGCAGCGCCAGGTCCGGTCGCGAGACCAGGCCGCGCCCCAGCATCACCGAGGCCTGGCCGCTGACGCTGCGGCAACGCCAGTAGTCGTCCAGGGTCCAGATCTCGCCGTTGGCCAGCACCGGAACGGATACCCGGTCGGCCACCCGCGCCACCCATTCCCAGTGCGCCGGCGGCTTGTAGCCCTCGACCTTGGTCCGCGCATGGACCACCAGTTGCGCCGCGCCACCCTCGGCCAGGGCCTCGGCGCAGGCCAGGGCGGCGTTCGGACTGTCGTAGCCCAGGCGCATCTTGGCGGTGACCGGAATGTGCGCCGGCACGGCCTGGCGCACGCTCTCGACGATCCGGTTGAGCAGCTCCGGCTCCTTGAGCAGCACCGCCCCGCCGCGGGACTTGTTGACGGTCTTGGCCGGGCAGCCGAAGTTGAGATCGATCACCGGGGCGCCCAGGGTGCAGGCGAAGGCCGCGTTGTCGGCCAGGCAGGCCGGATCCGAACCCAGCAGCTGCACCCGCATGGGCGTACCCGACGGCGTGCGCGCGCCCTGCTCCAGCTCAGGTGCCAGCTTGGCGAAGGCCGCCGCCGGCAGCAGGCGATCGCAGACACGGATGAATTCGCTCACGCACCAGTCGAGTCCACCGACCTCGGTCAGCAATTCCCGCAGGATGTCGTCGACGAGGCCCTCCATGGGCGCCAGGGCGATCTCCATGCTCAGACGTCCTCGCCAGGTAGTGCCTGGCCATAACCGGCCAGGAATTCGGGTGGCATGCGCCTGGGCTTGCCGGAAGACAGCTCGATGCAGACGAAGGTCGTCCGGGCGCGCAGCAGGGTCACGCCATCGGCGGGACGCTGCAGCTGGAATTGCCGGGTCATGCGCAGACGACGATCCCAGTCCACCAGCCAGGTGCCCAATACCAGCTCATCGTCCTGATAGCCGCTGCTGAGATAGTCGATCTCGTGGCGCACCACGGCCATGGCACGATCCAGCCGCTGGAAGGTGGCGAGATCCAGGCCCAGGGCCGCCGAATGCTGCCAGGCGCACTGTTCGAGCCAGCTGACGTACACGGCGTTGTTGGCATGACCCAGGCCGTCGATGTGCTCGGCACCGATGCGCAGCGGCAGGAGGTGGGGAGTCGGTCTGTCCCACTGCATGAAGATACCCTCTCGCGGGCAAGGTCAAAAGACGCACGGCCTGACCGGACGGAGTCCTGGCCAAGCCAACGGTCGCGGATACTGGCACGAATCCGCAGACAATAAAAAAGGGCCTGCATCGCTGCAGGCCCTTCTTCATGTTTGGCGCACTCGGGAGGATTCGAACCTCCGACCGCTCGGTTCGTAGCCGAGTACTCTATCCAGCTGAGCTACGAGTGCGTTTCGGTGCGTTTAGCCAGAACACCGCTGGTACTGCTGAAGCCAGAGGCTTCGTCGATTTGGCGCACTCGGGAGGATTCGAACCTCCGACCGCTCGGTTCGTAGCCGAGTACTCTATCCAGCTGAGCTACGAGTGCGTTGAAGCTGCGTATTCTAGCTTCCGTTTCTGACGTGTCAAGCAAATTTGCTTGTTTATCAGGTACTTACCAATCGGTCAGTACAGCGGAGCCAGTTTGAAGCAAATGGCGGTGAGGGAGGGATTCGAACCCTCGACACCCTTTTGAGGTGTACTCCCTTAGCAGGGGAGCGCCTTCGGCCACTCGGCCACCTCACCGCAACGGGGCGAAACTATATCGAAGGTTTGCCCGTTTGCAAAGAGAAAAATTCAAAAAAAATCAGTGGTTTGGTTCTTGGTCCTTTTCCTTCTGGATGCGCTGGTAGATTTCCTCGCGATGAACCGCGACTTCCTTGGGCGCATTGACGCCGATGCGGACCTGGTTGCCCTTGACTCCCAGTACCGTCACGGTGACTTCATCACCCACCATCAGGGTCTCACCAACCCGACGAGTCAAAATAAGCATTCCATTCTCCTTAAGCTTTAACTCAGTCTGCACGTATGAACCGAAACGATCCCTGAATGGACCCTCTAGTCGCTATTGACCTCTGTCCATGCAAGTAAAGTTCCGCAGAACCCGCGTCGGATGAGGTCCCTGTGGCAGGAACCTCATCTGGCGGGTCACTCGGCGCCGCGTGCGGGGGCGTCGAGTTCGAAGGCGGTGTGCAGGGCGCGGACGGCGAGTTCGAGGTATTTCTCCTCGATGACCACCGACACCTTGATTTCGGAAGTGGAGATCATCTGGATGTTGATGCTCTCCTTGGCCAAGGCTTCGAACATCTGGCTGGCCACGCCGGCATGGGATCTCATGCCGACGCCAACGATGGAAACCTTGGCGATCTTGGTGTCGCCGACGGACTCCCGAGCGCCGATCTCGACGCCGGTGCGCTTGAGGATCTCCAGGGCGCTCTGGTAGTCGTTGCGGTGCACGGTGAAGGTGAAGTCGGTGGTGTTATCGTGCGCGACGTTCTGCACGATCATGTCGACTTCGATGTTGGCCGCGCTGATCGGGCCGAGGATCTTGAAGGCCACGCCGGGGGTATCCGGCACACCGCGAATGGTCAGCTTGGCTTCGTCACGGTTGAAGGCGATGCCGGAGATGATCGGCTGTTCCATGGATTCCTCTTCATCAAGGGTAATGAGGGTGCCCGGACCCTCCTGAAAGCTGTGCAGCACGCGCAGCGGCACGTTGTACTTGCCGGCGAACTCCACCGAACGGATCTGCAGCACCTTGGAGCCGAGGCTGGCCATTTCCAGCATTTCCTCGAAGGTGATCTTGTCCAGGCGCTGGGCCTGGGGCACCACGCGCGGATCGGTGGTGTAGACGCCGTCGACGTCGGTATAGATCTGGCACTCGTCGGCCTTCAGCGCGGCCGCCAGGGCCACGCCGGTGGTGTCGGAGCCACCACGGCCCAGGGTGGTGATGTTGCCCTGCTCGTCAACGCCCTGGAAGCCGGCCACGACCACCACCTTGCCGGCCTTGAGCTCGGCGCGGATGCGGGCATCGTCGATCTGCTGGATGCGCGCCTTGGTGTGGGCGCTGTCGGTGAGGATACGCACCTGGTTGCCGGTATAGGACACCGCCTGGACGCCGCGCTTGAGCAGCGCCATGGCCAGCAGGCCGATGGTGACCTGCTCGCCGGTGGAGACCATGACATCCAGCTCGCGCGGATCGGGTTGCTCCATGATCTGCTTGGCGAGGCCGATCAGGCGATTGGTCTCGCCACTCATGGCCGATACCACCACCACGATCTGGTCGCCCGCCTCATGGAAGCGTTTCACCTTCTCGGCGACCTGCTCGATACGCTCCACCGTACCCACCGAGGTACCGCCGAATTTCTGTACGATCAATGCCATTGCTTGCTGCCCGTCCGCAGAAAAATCTGATTCAAGTTGTTGAGGGAGGAAGCGGGCCGCCCTCCCCGGCGACCCGCGGCGCTCTTAGAGGCTTTCCTCGGCGTACTGCGCGGCGCAGGCCAGGGCCGCTTCAAGCTGGCTGGCATCGGTGCCGCCGCCCTGAGCCATGTCCGGACGACCGCCGCCCTTGCCACCGACCACGGCCGCGGCGCGCTTCATCAGCTCGCCGGCCTTGAGCCTGGCGGTCAGGTCGGCGGTGACGCCGGCCACCAGCACCACCTTGCCGTCGGCTTCGCCACCGAGCAGGATCATGCCGCTGCCGAGCTTGTTCTTGAGCTGGTCGACCAGCGCCAGCAGCGCCTTGCCGTCGAGACCGTCGAGGCGCGCGGTCAGCACCTTGGCGCCCTTGACGTCCTGCGCCTGGTCCACCAGATCACCAGCCGAGGCACTGGCGGCCTTGGCCTTGAGCTGCTCGATTTCCTTTTCCAGCTGGCGATTGCGCTCGACCAGCGCGGCCAGCTTGTCCAGCACGTTGTCGCGACTGCCCTTGAGCAGGCTGGCGGCTTCGCGCAGCTGCTCTTCGGCGCCGTTGAGGTAGGCCAGGGCCGCGGTGCCGGTGATGGCTTCCACGCGGCGCACGCCGGAGGCCACGCCGCCTTCGCTGACCAGCTTGAGCAGGCCGATGTCGCCGGTCTGGGCGACGTGGGTACCACCGCACAGCTCGACGGAGAATTCACCGCCCATGCCGACCACGCGCACCACGTCGCCGTACTTCTCGCCGAACAGCGCCATGGCGCCGCGGGCCTTGGCCTCGTCGATGGCCATGACCTCGGTGGTCACCGCGCTGTTCTTGCGGATCTCTTCGTTGACGATGGTCTCGATGCGCTTGAGCTCCTCGGGCTTGATGGCCTCGAAGTGGCTGAAGTCGAATCTCAGGCGCTGGTCGTTGACCAGGGAGCCCTTCTGGTGGACATGGTCGCCCAGCACCTGGCGCAGGGCGGCGTGCAGCAAATGGGTACCGGAGTGGTTCAGGGCGATGCCCTGGCGGCGCCCGGCATCGACCTGGGCCATCAGCGCGGTGCCGACATTGAGGCTGCCCTTGGTCACCACGCCGTGGTGCAGGAAGGCCCCCTGGGTCTTGGTGGTGTCGCGCACGGCAAAGCCGACACCGGCGCTTTCCAGGGTACCGGTATCGCCGACCTGGCCACCGGATTCACCATAGAACGGCGTCTGGTCGAGGATGACCACGCCCTCCTCGCCTTCGGCGAGGCTGTCCACCGGCTGGCCGGCGCGGTACAGGGCGACGATGGTGCCCGAGGCGCTGGTGGTGTCGTAGCCGAGGAAGCGGGTCTCGCCCTCGACCTTGACCAGGCTGTTGTAGTCCACGCCGAAGGCGCTGGCGGAGCGGGCGCGCTCGCGCTGGGCTTCCATCTCGCGCTCGAAACCAGCCTCGTCGAGGTTGAGGTTGCGCTCGCGGGCGATGTCGTTGGTCAGGTCGACCGGGAAGCCGTAGGTGTCATAGAGCTTGAACACCACGTCACCGGGAATGGTGTCGCCCTGCAGCTGCGCCAGATCCTGTTCGAGGATCTTCAGGCCCTGCTCCAGGGTCTTGGCGAACTGCTCTTCCTCGGTGCGCAGCACGCGCTCGATGTGCGCCTGCTGCTGGACCAGCTCGGGATAGGCCTGGCCCATCTCGGCCACCAGGGCGGCGACGATCTTGTGGAAGAAGGTGCCCTTGGCGCCCAGCTTGTTGCCGTGGCGGCAGGCGCGACGAATGATGCGACGCAGCACGTAGCCACGGCCTTCGTTGGACGGCAGCACGCCATCGGCGATCAGGAAGCTGCAGGAACGGATGTGGTCGGCCACCACCTTGAGCGAGGGGGCGTCGTCGTTGGCGCAACCGATGGCCTCGGCCGAGGCCGCCAGCAGCTGCTGGAACAGATCGATCTCGTAGTTCGAGTGCACGTGCTGCAGCACGGCGCTCACCCGCTCCAGGCCCATGCCGGTGTCGACGCTGGGCGCCGGCAGCGGATGCAGGACGCCATCGGCGGTGCGGTTGAACTGCATGAAGACGTTGTTCCAGATCTCGATGTAGCGATCGCCGTCTTCTTCCGGCGAGCCGGGCGGGCCGCCCCAGATCTCGGGACCGTGGTCGAAGAAGATCTCGGTGCAGGGGCCGCAGGGACCGGTGTCGCCCATGGTCCAGAAGTTGTCCGAGGCATAGGGCGCGCCCTTGTTGTCGCCGATGCGCACCATCTGCGCCTCGGGCACCCCGACTTCCTTGGTCCAGATGTCGTAGGCCTCGTCATCGGTGGCGTAGACGGTGACCCAGAGCTTTTCCCGGGGCAGACCCAGCCACTGCGGCGAGGTGAGGAATTCCCAGGCGAAGGTGATGGCGTCGCGCTTGAAGTAGTCGCCGAAGCTGAAGTTGCCCAGCATCTCGAAGAAGGTGTGGTGACGCGCCGTGTAGCCGACGTTCTCCAGGTCGTTGTGCTTGCCGCCCGCGCGCACGCACTTCTGGCTGGTGGCGGCGCGGGTGTAGCTGCGCTTTTCCATGCCGAGGAAGCAGTCCTTGAACTGGTTCATCCCGGCGTTGGTGAACAGCAGGGTCGGATCGTTCGCGGGGATCAGCGAACTGGAGGCGACCCGGGTGTGCCCCTTCTCTTCGAAGAAGCGGAGGAAGGCTTCGCGGATTTCGGCGCTTTTCATATTCATTCCAGACAATGGGCTTTTCGACGCGCGTGACGGGCATCCGACTGGATCGCAGACGAGACGAACGGAGCGGGCGCCGCAGACGCGGCACGTGCGGAAAACGGACACGCATGTCTGGGAGTATATCGACGCCTGCGCCCCGGTGTCGCCCCGGTTGCGCAGGAAAAACGTCGTCGGAAGACTTAGCGGCGGCGGTAGGTGGCGAAAGCGGCGATGACCGCCTCGATATCGGCGGCGCTGACGTCCAGATGGGTGACCAGTCGCAGGCGCGGCGCAGGACTGATGCGGATGCCGCGTTCGGCCAGGAAGGCCTGCAGGGCGGGAGCCCCGTCGC
This sequence comes from Pseudomonas sp. RIT411, assembly GCF_003057735.2. NCBI lineage: Bacteria > Pseudomonadati > Pseudomonadota > Gammaproteobacteria > Pseudomonadales > Pseudomonadaceae > Pseudomonas > Pseudomonas sp. RIT411. The sequence continues at coordinate 520,718 of NZ_QBIZ02000002.1, read as the reverse complement.
CCAGGGCGAGGTAGACCATGTTGGTCTGCACCGGCTCCACCTGATAGCCGAGTTCGGCCAGGGCGGTGCCGAGCTGCGCCGCGTGGGCATGGTCCTCGGCCAGGCGCTCGACCTGGTGGTCGAGGGCATGCAGACCGGCCGCTGCCAGCATGCCGGCCTGGCGCATGCCGCCGCCGACCACCTTGCGCCAGCGGCGCGCCTTGGCGATCAGGGCGGCATCGCCGCAGAGCACCGACCCCACCGGCGCCCCGAGGCCCTTGGACAGACAGACCGAGACCGAATCGAAATGCTGGCTGATCTCGCGCGCCGGTACGCCGAGCTTGACCGCGGCGTTGTACAGCCGCGCGCCGTCCAGATGCAGGGCCAGGCCGTGTTCCCGGGTGAAGGCGCGTGCCGCGGCCAGATAGGTCAGCGGCAGCACCTTGCCGTGCATGGTGTTTTCCAGGGCCAGCAGCCGGGTGCGGGCGAAGTGGAAGTCATCGGCCTTGATGTAGCTGCGCACCAGATCGAGGTCGAGGCTGCCGTCGGCGGTCATCTCTATGGGTTGCGGCTGGATGGAACCGAGCACCGCGGCGCCGCCCCCTTCGTACTTGTAGGTGTGGGCCTGCTGGCCGACCAGGTATTCGTCGCCCCGCTCGCAGTGCGCCAGCAGTCCGAGCAGATTGCTCATGGTGCCGCTGGGCACGAAGAGTCCGGCTTCCAGGCCCAGATCGCCCGCCAGACGCTGTTCCAGGCGGGTGACGGTGGGGTCTTCGCCGTAGACGTCATCGCCCAGCTCGGCGGCCAGCATGGCCTGACGCATGGCCGGGGTGGGCTGGGTGACGGTATCGCTGCGCAGATCGATCATGAGGTCGTTCCTTAGGCAGGGACCACGATGAGTCCGGCCCGCAGGCCAACGGCGACCTTGGGATTGGGAAAGATGATGCGCGCCTCGGCTTCGTCGACGATCCAGCGCTCGCTGCCGTCTTCGGCCAGCAGCGAACCCTGGCGCAGCGGCGAGAAGTTGGCCACGTCGTCGGCCAGGTGCAACTGGAAGCGCGGACTGGACTTGTACACCTGGCGCGCCACGCGGAATCTCAGCAAAGAGGAATCCGGCGGCGGCAGCTCGGCTTCGCGGCCTTCGATCAGCGCCTCGAGCAGCAGCCGCAGGCGACTCAGATCGAGTTCGCTGTTCTCGCCGAAGGGCCGCGCCTGGCCCAGCTCCAGGGTCAGGGCTTCGGCCTGGCACTCGGCATAGGTATAGGCGCTGAAGGTGATGCCCGGCTTGTCGTAGAGCAGCACGGCTTCGATACCGGCGGCTTCGAGACGCTGCAACTCGGCTTCCGAATGCTCGCGCCCGGCGCTCCAGGGATAGAGGGCGAAACGCGGCAGCGCCGAGGCCCGCAGAGCGGTGTGCAGGTCGTAGTGCAGGCGCGCCCGATCCGGCTTGCTGAAGAATTGCGCGGACAGGCGTTCCAGGTCGTTGGCGCGTTGCGCCTCGGGACCTTCGGCCTGAGCATGGCGGCCATTGAACAGGCGATTCAGGTCCTGCTCGACATAGCGGGTGCCGCGGCGCATGGCGTCGGGATTGCCGAACATGAACAACAGGCGGCAGGCGGGACGCAGGGCGCCGCTGGCGATGCCGCCGAGCAACTCGTCGAGCAGCTCCATGGGCGCCGTCTCGTTGCCATGGATGCCCGCCGAGAGCAGCAGGTCCATGCGGTTGTCGCGCGCCACCGGCGGAGTGACTTCCAGCACGCCTTCGGTCAGCCAGTGGAGACGGGTGCCGTCGGCAGTCAGTTGAATCTTCTCGGTCGGCTCGCGGCCGGCCAGGGTCAGGTCCAGCAGGCGGCCAAGCGCCAGCCGATAACGTTCAGATGCAGCCATGCTCTACTCCGCTGAGCGACGTGTCGGAGCTAGATACTCAATGATCGTGGCCGCAACCGCAATCGGCGTCATGCACATGATTCTCATCGCCGTCGTCGGCGAAGGTCTCCAGGGCGATGGACAGGCCCAGGGCATTGAGGGCCTGAGGGCGCAGCACCAGGACCGGGGTCTGCTCTTCGTCATCCTGGGAGTCGGCGAAGATATTGAGGCCACCGGCGCCATCGGCTTCCAGCCAGAGGTCGCGACCGGCCAGGCGGATGGCCAGGCGCTGGACCTGCAGCGTCTGCTGCTCGTCGGCGGTGGGTTCGAGGATGAGATCGAGACGGTTGCTCATGGGGGCTCCGGACGTCAGGGCAATTGAAAGGGATAGACCGAGCCGAGGCCCAGCAACTGGGTCAACTCGTCGAGGGCGGTGCGGACCTCGCCCAGCAACTGGGGATCGGCGAGATCCGTCGGTGCCAGGCGGTCGCGGTAGTGCCGATCCACCCAGTCGAGCAACTGGGCATGCAGCGCCGGGGTGAAGCGCACTCCCGGATTCACCGCGGCCAGCTCCTCAGGGGCGAGCGCCACCCGCAGCCGCAGGCAGGCGGGGCCGCCGCCGTTCTGCATGCTCTGCTTGAGATCGAAGACCTTGACCTCGCCCAGCGGGCCCGCGCCGCTGACCTGGGCCTGCAGATAGTCCCAGACCGCCGGATTCTGCCGGCACTCGTCGGGCACCACCAGCAGCGCGCCCTGCCCCGGCCGATCCAGTAGCTGGCTGTTGAACAGATAGGAGCGCACGGCGTCGCCGACGCTGATCTCGCTGCGACGCACGCAGAGGCGCTGCAGCTGGCCGCCGCGTCGGGCGAGCTTGGCTTGCAATTCGTCCAGCACCCGGTCGCTGTCGAGAAAGGCGTCCTCATGGTGGAACAGCACCTGGGCGTTGCCCACCGAGATGACGTCGTTGTGGAAGACGCCCTGGTCCACCACCGCCGGATTCTGCTGGGCGAAGACCACGCCCTCCTCGCTCAGGCCATGCAGCCGGGCGATGGCCTGGGAGGCTTCCAGGGTCTGGCGCGCCGGATAGCGATGAGGCTCGGGATAGCGCGGATCGAAGGCGCTGCGGCCGAAGACGAAGAACTCCACGCCCGGGGCGCCATGATCGCGACTGAAGCGGGTGTGGTTGGCCGCGCCCTCGTCGCCGAACTGGGCCACCGAGGGCAGCGGCGCATGGTGCTGGAAATGCGCGGAATCGCGAAACATCGCCTGGAGGATGCGCGCTGTTGTGCTGGGTTCGAGGCTGCGGTGGAACTTGCAGGCCAGGTTGGCCGGGGTGAAATGCACGCGGCCATCGCGGGTGTCGGCGCTGGGGCTGACGGTGGCGGCGTTGGCCGTCCACATGGCCGAGGCGGAACTGGCCGACAGGAGCAGCGGCAAGGCTTCGCGTGCGGCGCTTTCCAGTACCTGGGCATCGCTGCCGGCGAATCCCAGACGCCGCAGCGAGGCGATGTCGGGTCTTTCGTGGGGGGCCAGCACGCCCTGTTCGAAGCCCAGCTCCATCAGCGCCTGCATCTTGGCCAGGCCCTGGCGCGCGGCCTCGCGCGGATTCGAGCACTGCTGCTTGCTGGCCTGGGAGGCCACGTTGCCATAGGACAGGCCGGCATAGTTGTGGGTCGGACCGACCAGGCCGTCGAAATTGACCTCTCGAGCAGCAGGGGCGAGTTGACTCATAGCGGTAATCCTGGAGGCAATTGGCTAGGCAGGGTCAGGGCGTCGCTTTCCAGCGAGGCGACCGGGAAGGCGCAGTAGTCCGCGGCGTAGTAGGCGCTGGGGCGGTGGTTGCCCGAGGCACCGACGCCGCCGAAGGGCGCCGCGCTGGCCGCTCCGGTCAGAGGCCGATTCCAGTTGACGATGCCGGCGCGCACGCCCTGCCAGAAACGTTCGTAGAGGGCCGGGTCGTCGGCCAGCAGCCCGGCCGCCAGGCCGAAGCGGGTGGCATTGGCGAGGGCCAGGGCCTGGTCGAAGTCGTCATAGCGCTGGACCTGCAACAGCGGCCCGAAGACCTCTTCGTCGGGCAGGTCGGCGATGCCCGACACCTCGATGATCCCCGGCGTGAGCAGCGCCCGTTGGGCGTCCGGCTGGCGCAGCTCCAGCAGTGCCCGACCGCCCTGCGCCAGACGCTGGGCCTGGCTCCGCAGCAGGGCCTGGGCAGCGGCGAGGGAGATGACGGTGCCCATGAAGGGCGGCGGATCGGCGTCGAAGCGACCGATGCCGAGACCGGCGCTGACGGCCACCAGGCGCGCCAGTAGGGCATCGCCCCAGGCACCCTGGGGCACGAGCAGGCGGCGGGCGCAGGTGCAGCGCTGCCCCGCGGAGAGAAAGGCCGACTGGACGATGGTCACCACGGCGGCGTCCAGATCGGCCACCGGCGCCACCACCAAGGGATTGTTGCCGCCCATCTCCAGGGCCAGCAGTCGCTGCGGACGCTCCGCATTGAGCCGATGCAGCGCCGCTCCGGTGGCGCTGGAGCCGGTGAAGAGGATGCCGTCCAGGCCCGGATGCGCGGCCAGGGCCTCACCGGTGGTCCGACCGCCCTGCACCAGATTGAGTACCCCGGCCGGCAGTCCGGCGGCGATCCAGCACTCCAGGGTCAGAGCGGCAAAACGCGGCGTCAGCTCGCTGGGCTTGAACACCACCGTGTTGCCGGCCAGTAGCGCAGGCACGATATGGCCGTTGGGCAAATGGCCGGGAAAGTTGTAGGGACCGAAGACCGCCAGGACACCATGCGGCCGATGACGGGTGACGCTACGGGCATCCGCCACGCTGGCCGAGCGCTCGCCACTACGGGCCGCCTCGGCCTGGGCGGAGATGGCCACCTTGGCGATCATGCTGCCGAGTTCGGTATCGGCTTCCCACAGCGGCTTGCCGGTTTCCTCGGCGAGGGCCCGGGTCAGCGCGGAGCGGCGTTGTTGCAGCGCCTGGGCAAAGGCCTGCAGGATCTCCAGGCGCGCGGCCTGGCCGCGCCTTTCCCAGGCGGGAAAGGCCTGGCGCGCTGCGGCGATCGCCTGGTCGACGTCCGCTGCATCCGCGGCGGCGCCCTGCCAGAGCTCGGCGCCGTCGTAGGGATCGAGCGAACTGAACACCTCGCCCCTGCCGGGGCGCCACTGTCCCGCTATGTACAGGCTATCCATCGGGTCTCCTCAGGGCATCAGGCGCACGGCGCGCACCTGGGCGCCGGCCATCAACCGCAATTCGCGGGCGGTGGCCAGATCGACCACCAGGGTGCCCGAAGCCAGGCGCGCGCGGGCGCTGGTGATGCGGCAGTCCTGGCACTTGCGGTTGTGGATCAGATAGACCTCGGCGTCATCGCCCGGCGTGCCCACTGCCAGTACCAGGCGCTGGCTGTCGCGGATCGCGCGCACCTTGGCGGTCTCGGCTTCCAGGGTCGGACCGGCATCGAAGATGTCGACGTAGCCCTGGTAGTTGAAGCCCTCGGCCTCCAGCAGGCGGCGGGCGGCCTCGGTATCGGGGTGTACCTTGCCGATCACCTGGCGCGCTTCCGCTGACAGGAAGCAGGTATAGAGCGGGAAGCGCGGCATCAGCTCGGCGATGAAGCCGCGATTGCCGATGCCGGTGAGATAATCCGCCTGGGAGAATTCCATCTTGAAAAAGTGGCGGCCCAGGCCCTCCCAGAACGGCGACTGCCCCTGGTCGTCGGACATGCCGCGCAACTCGGCGATGATGCGTTCGGCGAACAGCTCGCGGAATTCGGCGATGAACAGGAAGCGCGACTTGGACAGCAGGCGCCCGGCCGCGCCGCCGCGGCGATCCGCGCGCAGGAACAGCGAGCAGAGCTCGGAGCTGCCGGTCATGTCGTTGGCCAGGAACAGCGTGGGGATCTGCCGGTGGATGTCCAGTTCGCGCGAGGCGCTCACCGTCAGCCCGACCCGGTAGTTGTACCAGGGCTCGCGCAGACCCAGGGCGGCGGCGATCCCGGCGATGCCGATGACCTCGCCGTCTTCTTCCAGGGCGAAGAGATAGTCCGCATCGGCGGATTCGGCCTGGCGCAGAAAGCTGCGCTCGGCATTTTCCACCCGCTGCGCCAGGCGTTCTTCGCTGGCCGGCAGGGTGGTGAGACCGGCGCCGGCCGCCTGCGCCAGCTGCAGCAGCGCGGGCACATCGGCACGGGTGACGGGACGGACGATCATCGGACCTCCAAAGACGCTAGGGTCGGCTACAGCGCTACCAGACGAACCCGGTCGCCTTCGGCGATCTCCAGGGTGGCGATCTGCTCGGGGGAAAGGACGACGGGCTCGCCAGGCGCCCAGCGCAGCGGCGTGGCCAGTGCCCGGAAGTTTTCCAGGCCGTCGTTGGCGATCAGGAACCAGGGCGCCTCCTCGCCGGCCGGGGCCCCTTCGCTCACCGGCGCCAGGCGGCTCTCGGCGATGGAGCGGATGGCCGTGGTGCGGGCGTGCAGGGTCGGACCGCCATCGAAGATGTCGATGTAGTTGTCGGTCTCGAAGCCCTCGCGGCTGAGGATGTCGAAGGTGATCTGGGCGCGGGGATGCACCTGACCCATGGCCTCCTGGGCGCTGTCGGGCAGCAGGGGTACATAGAGCGGATAGGTGGGCATCAGTTCGGCGAGAAAGGTGCGGCTCTTCTGCCCGGACAGGCGCTCGGCGGCGGCGTAGTCCATATCGAAGAAGTTGCGCCCTACCCCGTTCCAGAACGGCGATTCGCCGTCATCGTCCGCCAGCCCGACGATTTCCACCACCACCGTTTCGGCGAAGCGCGCCGGGTGGGCGGCCATGAACAGCAGGCGGGCACGGGAGTTGAGTTCGGCGTGGGGGGTGTCGAGCAGCGGGCGCTGGACATAGAAGCTGCTGAGCACGCTGTTGCCGGTCAGGTCGTGACAGAGCGACAGCACATGCACCTTGTTGTGGATCTTCAGCTCGCGCGAGGCGTGGATGAATGTCTCGTTGCGAAAGCTGTAGAAGGGCTCGGAGAAACCGGCCGAGGCGACGATGGCCGAACAGCCCAGCAGCTCGCCGCTGGTGGTGTCTTCGAGCACGAAGAAATAGCTCTCCTCGCCATGAAAGCCCACCTCGGCCGCCAGCGACGACTCCGAGGTGCGGATCTTGTCGCGCAACCGCTCGGGGTTGTCGGGCAGCGAGGTGACGCCAACCGGGCTATCCGCGGCGAGCCGCTGGACCAGGGGCAGATCCGCCGCGCGCGCAGGGCGCATTACCAGCATGAGAACTCCTTGTGTACGGATCCATCCCTGGATGCCAGCGGTACGCGTCCCGCGTCCGGAGATTAGCCTTGGGTGAGACGCGCCAGGGCGCGATCCAGGCGGGCCAGGCCTTCGTCGATATCGGTCTCGGAGATGATCAGGCTCGGCGCCATGCGCAGCACGTCGGGACCGGCCTGCAGGATCATCAGACCCTCTTCGTTGGCGGCGGTGACGATGTCCTTGGCGCGCCCCTTCCAGCTGTCGTTGAGCACGGCGCCGATCAGCAGGCCCAGCCCGCGGATCTGCTGGAACAGGCCATAGCGGGCATTGAGCTGCTCCAGACCGGCGACGAAGCGCTGATGACGGGCAGCGACACCGGCCAGGGTTTCCGGGGTGGCGACGATGTCCAGCAGCGCGGCGCCCACGGCGCAGCCCAGCGGGTTGCCGCCATAGGTGCTGCCGTGCACGCCGGCGCTGAAGTGCTGGGCGACCTTCTCGGTGGTCAGCATGGCCGCCAGCGGAAAGCCGCCGCCGATGCTCTTGGCGGTGGTGAGGATGTCCGGTACCACGCCATAGTGCTGGTAGGCGTAGAGATGACCGCTGCGACCGACCCCGCTCTGCACCTCGTCGAAGATCAGCAGGGCGCCATGGGCGTCGCACAGGCGACGCGCGCCCTCCAGGTAGGTCTGGTCGGCCGGCAGCACGCCGCCCTCGCCCTGGATGGGTTCGAGGATGACCGCGCAGGTCTTGTCCGAGACCACGGCTTCGAGAGCGGCCAGGTCGTTGTAGGGCACGTGGCGGATGCCTTCGATCTTGGGACCGAAGCCATCGGAATACTTGGGCTGACCGCCGACGCTGACCGTGAACAGGGTCCGGCCGTGGAAGCTGTTGGTGGCGGCGACGATCTCGTAACGGCTGCCGCCGCTGACGTCATGGCCATAGCGACGGGCCAGCTTGCAGGCCGCCTCGTTGGCTTCGGCGCCGGAGTTGGCGAAGAACACCCGGTCGGCGAAGGTGTGGTCCACCAGCTTGCGCGCCAGGCGCAGGGCAGGCTCATTGGTGTAGATGTTGGAGACGTGCCAGAGCTTGCCGGCCTGATCGGTCAGGGCGTTGATCAGCGCGGGATGGCCATGGCCCAGGGCGCTGACGGCGATACCGCCTGCAAAATCGACGTATTCGCGATCGGCCTGGTCCCAAACGCGGGAGCCCTCTCCTCGCACCGGAATGAACGCGGCGGGGGCGTAGGTCGGGACCATCACCTCATCGAAGGCGGCGCGTTGCACGTTGGGTTGAGAAGCGGACATCGGGGTTCTCCTGCCGATCACGGCGGTGACTGAGGGGGATTGTAGGACGGCCTCCAGGCGCGGCATTGCGCCCAGGCGACAACTATTTACGGGCGAAAACGCAAACGGGCATCCGATTCGCAGTCTAGCGATTCGGACGCCCGTTCTGGAAGGGCATGGACGTACCTTCGGGTACGTCCGGCAGATCAGTTGGGCGCGACGCGGCTGGTGCCGTTGACGGTCAGGATGCGCACCCGCTCGCCCACGCGGAAGATCTCGCCCTTGTTGACCGCCTGCACGTAGGCGCGGGAGCCGCCGTCGTCTTCCTTCACGGTGATCTCGACCCCGTTGGCCTTGGTGAAGCCTTCTTCGGTGGCGGCACCCAGCAGGCCGCCGGCCACTGCACCGATGATGGCGGTGACGAAGCTGCCACGACCGCCGCCGATGGCGCTACCGCCAATGCCACCGACTACGGCACCGGCCCCGGCGCCCACCGGCGACTTGGTGCCCTCGATGGTGACCGGGCGCAGGGCGGTGATGGTACCGGTCCGGACCGTCTGCACCTGCCGCGCCTCATCGCGCGAATAGACGTCGCCGGACTGATCGGAGGCGCAGCCGGCCAGCAGGGCGACGGCGGTCAGGGAGGCGGCGAGCTGAAGGACTCTGTTCATGGGGCAACTCCAAGGGCAGTTGAAAGACACTGGCCGTACCGGGCAGCGGTACTGGCGCAGATCGCTATTATCCTTGACCCAGGGCGTCCGGGGAGGTTTCCGGCGACTGTAACGCCGGTACCTTGCGAACGCCTTAAGGTGCCAGGCGCTGGCGCTGCCACTCGCCTTCCACGCGCCGGTAGTCCAGCCGGTCATGGAGGCGGCTGGAGCGGCCCTGCCAGAATTCGATGCGTTGGGGCCTCAGACGATAACCACCCCAGAACGGCGGGCGGCTCGGCTCACCGTCGGCGAAGCGCTGCTGCACGGCGGCCAGGCGCTGCTCCAGCTCGTGACGATCGGCGATGACCTGGCTTTGCGGCGAGGCCCAGGCACCCAGGCGACTGCCCAGCGGGCGGACCCGGTAGTAGGCGTCGGATTCCTCGGTAGAGACCTGCTCCACCAACCCCTCGATACGCACCTGGCGCTCCAGCGCCGGCCAGAAGAAGGTCATGGCCGCACGGGGTTGCCTGGCCAGCTGCTGGCCCTTGGCGCTGTCGTAGTTGGTGTAGAAGACGAAGCCCTGGGCATCGACGCCCTTGAGCAGCAGCACGCGGCAATGCGGCTGACCCTCGTCATCGACGGTGGCCAGCCAGCAGGCGTTGGCTTCGACGGGAGGCTGCTCGGTGCGCACCGCCTCTTCGAACCACTGCCCGAACAGGGCATAGGGATCCGCGGGTGCCTGGGCTTCGGTCAGGCCGTCGCGGGTGTAGTCGCGACGCATATCGGCGAGGGACGGTGACATGGAGGTCTCCTGCTAGGTCGTTGTCGACCTAGCTTAACCAAGTCCCGCCCCGCTCGCCTGCTTCAGGACAAGCTTTGCGGCTAGCGCGCGGCCAGGGATTGCAGGCTGGCCAGCACGGTGGCGCGCGGCTGGATCAGCACCTCGACGCGGCGGTTGGCGGCGCGGCCGGCGGCGGTGGTGTTGTCGGCACGCGGATGGGCGGCCGCCAGACCCCGCACGATCAGGCGATTGCCGCTGTAGCCACTGAGACGGAAGATCGCCGCCACGGCCTGGGCGCGCTGCAGGCTGATCTTGTCGTTGAGCGCGGCGGCACCGGTGCTGTCGCTGAAGCCGAGCACGATCACGGCGCTGTCTTCATCCACGCTCACCGACTTGGCCGAACGCGACAGCGGGCCGAGCATCACCGGCAGCAGCATCTCGGCGCGATCCGGGTTGAAGGAGCCGTCCACCGGGGTCACCAGCACCAGGGCATCGTCGCGACGCTCGACCTTGACGTTGCTGCCGGCCACGGCGACGCGCAGCTTCTGCTCGTGCTCGTCCAGCCAGGCCTTGCTGACCTTGACCGGTACCGGCTTGAGGACTTCCGCCTTGGCGACGGGCTTCACGTCTTCGCTGCCGAAGGGCCACCACCAGTGACTGCCCTTCTCGCCGGCCGCAGCGGCCTGCTCCGGCTTGGCCGCCGGCGCCTTCGCCGCGACCTTGGTTTCAGCCTTGGGCTCGGCGGCCTTGGCCACCGGCTTGACCGGCTCGGCCGCCTTGTCGCTGCCGCCGAACGGCCACCACCAGTGGCTGCCACTGGTGGCGGTGCTGGCCTGGGCATTGCCCGGCTTGGCGGGGGCGGCGGCCTGGTCGCCATTTCCCTGGAAGGAGCTGCAGGCGGATACGCCCATGCAGAGAATGAGGGTGGTGGATTTGATCAGCTTCATGCAAAGTTTCCCATCGGCGAGCCGGAGGACAGAGTGAATCAATGCCCCGGCCAGAGCCGGCGGCACGAGTGAACTTAAAGTAGTTTCGAGATTGTGGCCGCAAACCTACGCCGGGCAAAGCGGTGGAGTCACGAAATTTGCGTATCCGCCGACCAGTGGCGTGTCTTGAGCCACGCCTCGACCAGATCCATATAGGTCAGGCGACAATCGAGATCCGTGGGCGCAAGGTCGCCCGACCAGCAGGAGGCTTGGGCATGGAAGACTTCATCGATGTCGCGACCCTGAAGGAACTGGCCGCCACCGCTGCAGCCATCACCCAGGCCTGCCATTGCCAGCAGCGGGATCTGTCGGGATGGACAGCCTGGCCAGTGGGTTATCGGGAAGCGGATTTCGCCCGAGTCGGCACCCTGGCGCGCCACGCGCCCGAGGAGTCGACCCTTGCGGAGTATCACCCGACGGGCACTCACTACTGGGCGAGCGCCGCCCCGATCGCGCCGCGCTTCTATCCCTGCAACCAGAGCACACTATGGCGGTGCCTGGGCTGCCAGCGGCTCTACCTGCGACATAACGATGACGGTGCTTACCACGTAGCACCGCGAATCCGGCTGCTGCAGCCGACGCTGATCGTCGATGCCGCCCACGCCGGCGACGGGCGCGACAGCACGGCGATCTGACTACGCCAGTGCCAGCCGGCCTCTGCGCTGAAGCTGCTGCCAGCGGCCTGGCACGACGCTCGTACCGAACTGGTGGTCGCCTCCCCCGTCGCCTGGAGCGACGCCTTCACCCTCGCGGGCGCTCTAGCATGCACCCCCTGGAATTCCTTCGCGTTAGCTGAGGCGCAAACCGGGAATTAAGCCCACAATAGGCACCGCGTATCCCGCGTGCGGGTGTGCGCCCATCAACGGTAGAAAACCTGGTCCCAGCAATACGATGGCTACTACAACTCGAACGGGCGTCGCCTGGTTTGTCGACGGCGCCTACGCCCTGAGCGCCTGGAATGGTTCGGTATATGGCGCCAAATTCGACTATCTCAAACTGCGGCTTTTCATCGAGCAGGATGCGGGCGAACCCATAGGCGACGCCTACTACTTCAACTGCGACAGCGATCCGCCCACCGTCGCCCAGACCAACTTCAACAAGTTTCTCAGCTCGGCCCCACCCAAGGGCGCCGGTCTAAGGGTCAAGCTCTACTGGCTGCAGAGCAAGGCTCACGAGTGGCCTGCCTCCGTGGGTGGCGGGCCGATACTGCACCCGGCGACCGGCGAGCAGTACACCACCAAGAGCCAGAAGGGCGTCGATGTCGGCCTGGCCTTCAACCTGATGCGCTCCCATGCCAAGCGCGGCTGGAAGAAGCTGTACCTGGTCGCGGGTGATGGCGATTTCCACGAGGTGGTGCAGTACCTGGTGGAAAACGAAGGGGTCGAAGTCACGGTGATCGGCGCGCACTTCTCCATCAGCGGCGAGATCGCGCCCTATGTCCGGGTGATCGAATTCAAGGACATCGAGGCGGCCATCGCCCGCTAGCCGCCCGTCGCGAGGTCCTTACAGGCACTCCCCCACCGCGCGCGCCAGGGCCTGGGCGCGCGGATCCATCAGCACATAGGGGCCGAGGGTGTTGGTGACAAAGCCAAAGGCCACCTCGCGCTCCGGATCGGCGAAGCCGGTCGAACCGCCCGCCCCCGGATGGCCAAAGGCCTGGGGGCCTAAGCCGTAGGTGGCATTGGCCTGGTCGTGCTGGTCGAGCATGAAGCCAAGGCCGAAGCGGGTCGGCGTGAGTAGGGTGCGGTCCTCGCCCTGGCTGTGCTCCACCAGGGCCTCGCTAAGCGTCTCCCATTCCAGCAGATCGCCGGCCAGCAGACCGGCATAGAAGCCCGCCAGGCTACGCGCATGGCCATGGCCGTTGGCGGCCGGCTGCTGGAAGCGGCGCCATTCGGCCTTGTTGGTGCTGGTGAGCACCCCGGACGGATTGCCAAAGGCCAGGGTCGGCAGCGCCGCCGGATCGCTCATGGTCGTCTTGAGCAGGCGCTGCGCCGCGGCGTCGCCCAGCACGCCTTTTCCACGCACGATATGGGCGACGCGTTCGTCTTCGCTGGCCGGCAGGCCGATATGGAAATCCAGGTCCAGGCGCCCGGCGGTACGGTCGACGATGGCCTCGCCCGGGCTACGGCCATCAGCGCGCCGGATCAGCTCGCCGAGCAGCCAGCCAAAGGTGATGGGCGCATAGCCATGGGCGGTGCCAGGCGTCCACCAGGGAGCCTCGGCGGCGACCGCGGCGGTCATGGTGTCCCAGTCGTACAGGGCATCCCCCGCCAGGCGTTCGCGCAAGGCGGAAACGCCGGATCTGTGGCTGAGCAACTGCCGCAGGGTGATGTCGGCCTTGCCGGCGGCGGCGAACTCCGGCCAGCGTTCGGCGACCGGCGCATCAAGGGCCAGCTTGCCCTCCTCCACCAGTTGCAGCGCCGCCACCGTGGTGAAGGCCTTGGTGCAGGAGAACAGATTGAGCAGGGTATCGGTATGCCAGGGCGTCTGGCCGTCCTTGTCGGCCATCCCGCCCCAGAGATCCAGCACCGTTTCACCGCCGACCTGGACGCACAGCGCCGCACCGCGGGTCTGACCGGCTGCGAGCAATTCGGCGAAGGCTTCGCGGACGGATTCGAATCTCAGGTCATGGTAGCCGTGGACGGTCATGGGGGCTCCTGGGGGTTTAAGGTGTTTACCGATAGCGCTGACAGGGAGTTTGGATAGGATCGCGGCCATGGGCCGCTCCTACGGTTAGGGTTACCTGTAGGAGCGGCCGCATCGGCGGACCGCCATGGCCACGAATTACTGGATCTCCCGCCGGAACGGCGGTAGCGCATTGAGGATGGCCTTGCCGTAGCGCTGGGTCACCAGGCGGCGATCCAGCAGCGAGATGGTGCCGCTGTCCTGCTCGGTGCGCAGCAGCCGGCCGCAGGCCTGGATCAGGCGCAGCGAGGCGTCGGGCACGGCGATTTCCATAAAGGGATTGCCACCGCGCGCCTCGATCCACTCGGCGAGGGCGGCTTCCACCGGATCGTCGGGCACGGCGAAGGGAATCTTGGCGATGACCACGTGCTCGCAATAGGCGCCGGGCAGGTCGACCCCCTCGGCAAAGCTGGCCAGGCCGAACAGTACGCTGGCCTCGCCGTCGTCGACGCGCTTCCTGTGCTTGTTCAGGGTCTCCTGCTTGGACAGGTTGCCCTGGATCAGCACCCGCTTGCGCCAGTCGCGCTCCAGGCCATCGAAGACGTCCTGCATCTGCCGCCGCGAAGAAAACAGCACCAGGGCGCCACGCGCGCCGTCGAGCATGGCCGGCAATTCGCGAACGATGGCCGCGGTGTGCTCGGCGGCGTTGCGCGGATCGGCCTTGAGATCCGGCACCCGCAGCACCCCGGCCTCGGCATGGCGGAACGGACTGGGCACCACCGCGGTGGCTGCCGACCGCGGCAGCCCGGATCTCATGCGAAAGCGGTCGAAGGTGCCCAGGGCGGTCAGGGTCGCCGAGGTCACCAGGGCGCCATAGGCGACGTTCCACAGGTGGCGGCGCAGCATCTCCGCGGCGAGGATGGGGCTGGCGTTGACCTCGATGTCGTACAGCGAACCCGTTTCGGCGAGGGTCATCCAGCGCGCCATGGGCGGGCTGTCTTCCGGATCCTCGCAGGTAAAGGCCGTCCACAACTCCCAATTGCCCTGGGAACGCGCCAGCAGACTGCCGAACAGCGGATACCACTCCTCGGCCTGGTAGCTGGCCAGGCCGATGCTGGATTCGCCGTCCATGGCCTGCTTGAGCATCTCGGTCAGGCGGGTGAAGAGGTCGGTGAGCTTGGCGAAGCCTTTCTTGAGCTCGATACCCATTTCCCGCAGGTCTTCGGGGATCACCCCGCCGACGAATCTGTGCCGCGGCCGCTCGCGGCCTTCCATGTCCTCACCCGCGCGGAAATCCGCCAGCGCCTCGCAGGCGGTGAACATGAATTGCTGCTGGGTGCGGATCTCCCGCGCCAGTTCCGGCACCTGCTCCACCAGCCGGCCGAGATCGCCCGGCAGAGGGTGCTGGGCAAGGAGCTTGGTGAGGTTCTTGGCGATCTGCTCCAGCCACTCGGCGGTGGATCTCAGCCGGGTGAAATGGGCGAAGTGGCCGATGGCCTTGTCCGGCAGGTGGTGGCCTTCGTCGAACACATAGAGGGTGTCGCGCGGATCGGGCAGGATGGCGCCGCCGCCCAGGGCCAGGTCGGCCAGCACCAGGTCATGGTTGGTGACGATGACATCGACCTTGGTCATGCCTTCGCGGGCCCGGTAGAAGGCGCACTGCTGGAAATTCGGGCAATGGCGATTGGTGCACTGGCTGTGGTCGGTGGTGATGCGCGACCACTGGACGTCCTCGATGGCTTCCGGCCAGCTGTCGCGATCGCCGTCCCAGCGATTGCCGGCCAGGCGCTCGATCATCTTGCCGAACAGTTCGTTGGACGCCTCGTCCACATCGATCTTGAAGCCATCCTCGGCGAACAGCTGGGCCGTGGCGTTCTGCGCCTGGCCCTCCTGAAGCAGCATGTCCAGCTTGGACAGGCACAGGTAGCGACCCCGCCCCTTGGCCAAGGCAAAGCTGAAGGACAGGCCGCTGTTGCGCAGGATGTCCGGCAGATCCTTGTGCACGATCTGCTCCTGCAGCGCCACCGTCGCCGTGGCGATCACCAGGCGCTTGCCGGCCGCCTTGGCCGCGGGAATGGCCGCCAGGGCATAGGCCACGGTCTTGCCGGTCCCGGTGCCCGCCTCCACCGCCACCACGGCGGGCTCGCCTTCGCGATGCCCCTCCTCGTCCTGGGCGATGGCACCCAGGCCCTTGGCGGTCTCCGCGATCATCAGCCGCTGGCCATAGCGTGGCTTGAGCGACTTGGCTTCGAGGAAACGCGTATAGGCGCCCTGGATCTGGGTCTTGAGTTCGGTGCTGAGCATGCCTGGTTCCGGGCGATGGCGAAGCAGCGCCACGTCCGGCGGACGAGCGCTGTATGCATCTACAGTAATGGATCTTGGGCGCTATGATAACGCGCCTGTCGTCAGGATGCGCCCGACGTTGAGGTCGCAGGCCGCTCAGGCCACCGGCAGCTGCGGCGGCAGCCGATGAAAGGCGCCAAAGATCAGCAGGCTCAGGCGGTCGAGCCAGGGATGGCGACGCAGGCGCAGGGCACGACGACTGGCGAAGACTTCACCCAGGTGCAGGAGCAGCAGGGCCAGGGCTACCAGGGCGAGCAATTGGGGGAAAGGACGAGCGAGAGGCAGAGCGATGGCGGCGGCTGCGGCGAGCCAGAACAGCAGGAGAAGAACTTTGCCGGTAAGGGACAGGGTTTTCATGGATTCCAGCAGGAGGACGAGATGGATCGGACCATAACGCCTGGAGCCGGAAAAAGTAAAGGCGGCGGACCGGGGTCCGCCGCCGATGCATCACTCGCGGTCGATCTGGATTTCGACGCGGCGGTTGGTGGCGCGGCCTTCAGCGGTCTCGTTGGTGGCGATCGGCTGACGCTCGCCCATGCCTTTCACGGAGACGATGCTGGCTGCCGGCACACCGGCCTGGATCAGGTAGTTGCTGACCGACTTGGCGCGACGCTCGGACAGACGCTGGTTGTAGGCGTCGGTACCCTTGCTGTCGGTGTGGCCGGTGATCGACAGACGGGTGCTGGCGGCTTCGCCACGCAGACGACCGGCGATACCGTCCAGCTGAGCCCGGTCTTGAGCATCGATGGCGGCGGAGTCGAAGGCGAAGTGCAGATCACGGGCGGTGATCACTTCCTGCTTCGGCAGCGGGGCCGGTGCGGGAGCCGGTGCGGGCGCCGGAGCCGGGGCCGGCGCGGGCTCCATGCGGGCGACCTGTTCGTTGCCCTTGCCATGCACCCAGCAATAGGCGCCGGCGGTGGTACCTATGCCCAGGGCCGCCATGCCGGCGACGTTACCGCTCTGGGTAGCGCCGGCCGCACCGCCGACCAGCGCGCCGACCGCAGCGCAGACCGGCCAATCGGATTTCTGTACGCCGCCCGCACAACCAGCCAGCACGGTGCTTGCCAGGATGAGGGGTAAAGCTGTCCTTGCGATGCTCTTGCTCATGAAGGGGTCTCCTATAGACCAGGTACCGCGAGTTGTGCTCGTCTTTCGTTTTATGGCGCTGTCAGACTAATGGTGGCGTACACATCTTGACAACGCTGGTTGCTTAGTCAATCGCGATTTGATTAGGGTTCCCTTAATGGCAAACATATTCTCGTCCCGTACCCCGCAACAGGCTCTGGCAAGCCTGCTCGAGCATCATCAGCCCAGGCGCCTGCTCTGTGTGGCGCGCGAACCGCTGCCGGCGCTCGCGGCCTATGCCGAGGCCCATCCGCACTGCCAGCTGGTGCAAGCGACGGTGCCTCTGGATGATCCCAGCCTACTGGCCGAACGCTACGATCTGGTGATCGTCGCCGACTGCCTGGAACATCTGCCGCTGCGCCAGGGGCGCGAGTTGCTCGGCGGCTTGCGCAACTTCAACACCTCGCGCCTGGCGGTGCTGGTGGACCTGGCCGCCAGCGAATGGCAGCTGACGGATTTCTACGCCCTGGCCCTGCAGGCCAGCGAGCGCTTCGCCCGCGATGGCCAGGTGGTCACCCTGTTCAGCTATGATCTGCACGACTACAAACAGGTCCCGGACTGGCTCAATGCCAAGTTCTGGGCCAACCCGCAGAATTTCGGCAAGTACTGGTGGTGAGATGCAACCCATGGCCCCCTGCCCCTGTGGCTCGGAACGTCCGCTCGGCGACTGTTGCGGCGTCTTTCATGCCGGCACCCCGGCGCCCGATGCCGAACGCCTGATGCGCTCGCGCTACAGCGCCTATGTGCTGGGGCTGATCGACTATCTAGTGGCCACCACGGTGCCTGCGCAGCAGGAGCAGCTGGACAGGGAAGCCCTGACGGCCTGGAGTCTGGGCAGTCGCTGGCAGGGGTTGCAGGTGCTGGAGCATCGCCCCGAGCCGGGCGATCCTGACCATGCGCGGGTCAGCTTCGTGGCGCGCTGGGAGGATGGCCGCGGCGCCCATCGCCATGAAGAGCGCTCGGGCTTCGTCCAGCGCGAGGGGCGCTGGTACTTTCTCGATCCGACCGTACGCCCGCTGCCGGGTCGCAACGACGCCTGCCTGTGCGGCAGCGGCGCCAAGTTCAAGAAGTGCTGCGCCGGCTTCCTGTAACGCCGGCCGTGCTCACTCCCTGACCAGCGTCAGGTGATCGGTATCCGGGACCGCCACGGGTAGCGGCTCGGAGGCCGGGCCCAGGTCGCTGCCCACCGGCGCCAGACTCAGGTGCGACAGATCGACCCGCGGCGGCGCCACCGGTGCGGCCTCGTCCTGGAGATCGGCGCCCACCGGTGCCAGGCCGAAATCCGGTGCCTGGACATCGACGAAGGCCGCCATCACGGCATCGCGCGGTGCAACCGACAGGGATCCGCGCTCCGCGGACGGTGGCGTGGCGGTCGCCGTGGTGGCCGGGGTCGGTTCCCGCGGCTCGACGGGTGCGGCAGCCGGCTCGACCGTCTCGGCCATGGGCGCCACCTCGACCCGTGCCCCGGCCTGGGCCAGGGTGGCGCGATAGCGCTCGGCGGTGGCGGCGTCGAGGCGATTCTTGATGATCATGCGACGACCGGAAAAGAGCACGGCGATGCGCTGTTCATCCGCCTGAAACAGACGCATCAGATTCTGTCGGGTCTGCTGCGCATCGGCGCCAGCGACCAGCTCGCCCTGGAAGGCGATTTCATAGAGCACGGCGGACATGACGACCTCCTCGGTCACGGCAAGAGCTGCAGGATGCAACGTCGCGCCGGAGGGGTCCAGTCCGCATGGTCGCCTGGCCCAGGCGTTTTTTTGTTAGCCTGTGCCGAAGCGGCCCCGACTTGTGCAGCAATCGGTGCTTGTTAAACTGCGCAGAAAACGGGAGTGCCGCATGCTTCGCCAGGCCTTGTTCATCACCCTGCTCGGCGTCTTGCTGAGCAGCCTTGGCGGTTGTACCTACATCGGGCGCAACTATGAGGAGCCCCAGGTCGAACTGACCGGCGTGGAGCTGATCCGCGCCCGGCTGTGGAGCCAGGACTTCGTGCTGCACTTCCGCGTCCAGAATCCCAACGACAGCGCCCTGCCCGTGCGCAGCCTGGCCTATACCGTCTACCTGAACGATCTGCTGCTGTCCCAGGGGACCGCCAACCTGCATTCGTCGGTGCCGGCCAATGGTCAGCGCAGCTTCTCGGTGCCGGTGCAGACCAATCTGTGGCGCTACGTGAAGGACGTCGGTCGCATGCTGGAAGACCCCAACCAGCCGATCAACTATCGGCTGCGCGGTCGGGTGAAGACCGGCTGGCTGTTCGGGCGCAGTGTCCATTTTTCTCGCCAGGGGCAGTTCGTGCCTGGCGCCTACATCCCGGAGTTATGAGATGAACCAACACGTCCACGGTCCCGATTGCAATCACGACCATGACCACGATCACGGCCATGCCCACCATGTGCACGGCCCGCACTGCAACCATGGCCCGGCCCAGGAGCCGGTGCGCAATCCGCTGAAGGAAGTGGGTCGCAACGATCCCTGCCCGTGCGGCAGCGAGAAGAAATTCAAGAAGTGCCACGGCGCCTGATCGCGCTTTGAGCGACGGGTGAGGCCCTGCCCTCACCCGCTCCGCGACCCTGGCGCGTTACCAGGGCTGTCCGCCGCGCTGCGACTCCAGCCGCCGGATGAATTCCTCCAGCACCAGGGCGTAGAGATCGTCCTTGAGCACCAGGTCCTCGACCCCGCAATCGATGTTGGGGTTGTCGTTGACCTCGATCACCGCCAACTTGTCGCCCGCCTGTTTCAGATCCACGCCATAGAGACCATCGCCGATCAGGTTGGCGGTGCGTACCGCCAGCTCGACCACCGCATGGGGCGCGTCCTGCACCGCCAGGGTGCGGAAATCGCCACTGACCTCGGTGGCGCTGGCGCTGTGGTCATAGATCTGCCAGTGCCCCTTGGACATGAAGTACTGGCAGGCAAAGATCGGCTCCTGGTTGAGCACGCCGATGCGCCAGTCGTATTCCGTATAGAAGAATTCCTGGGCCAGCAGCAGTACCGAACGCTCGAACAACTCGGCGCTGGCCTTGCGCAGCTGCGCGGCGTCCTCGACCTTGATGACGCCACGGGAAAAGGAGCCATCGGGAATCTTCAGCACCAGCGGAAAGCCCAGGCGCTCGCCGAGGCCTTCGAGCTGGCCGGGATTGTCCTTGTAGAGGATCTCGGTCGCCGGCATGTCCAGCTTGTGGGCACGCAGCAGGTCGGCGAGATAGACCTTGTTGGTGCATCTCAGGATGGAGCGTGGATCGTCCATCACGACCAGGCCTTCGCTTTCGGCCTTCTTGGCGAAGCGATAGGTGTGGTGGTCGATGGCGGTGGTCTCGCGGATGAACAGGGCATCGAATTCGCCCAGCCGCGCGTAATCCTTCTTTTCGATCAGCTCCACGTCCAGCCCCAGGTGCTTGCCGACGCGCACAAAGTTCTTCAGTGCCTTGGCATCGGAGGGCGGAAAGGCTTCCTTGGGGTCGTGCAGGATGGCCAGGTCGAAGCGGTACTTCTCACGGCGCCCCGGCTTGAGCCAGACGCGGCGACTGAAGCCGTCGAGGGCGTTGGCGAAGAGGTCTTCCTGCTGCTCGTGCAGCTTGTGGATGCTGCCCAGCTTGAGGCCGCCGATGTGCCAGCCGGCGCGGTCGCGGCGGAATTCCACCAGCAGCAGCGGGCAGGGAAAGGCCTCGAACACCTGGCGCGCCAGGTCCTGCAGGGGGGCGATGTCGGTGTTGCCGAAGTAGAGCGTGAGGGTGAAGCCATCGGCGCTGCCATAGGGATGACCGGCCAGCGCCTTGGTCAGCAGCTTGTCCAGGTCCTCCAGCGCCAGGCCGTAGAGGGACTTGCGCGCCAGTTCGCTGATGGTGCGCACCGAAGGGATGACCTTGTGCCCGCGGGCTTCGGCGAGCAGCGAGCAGTAGTAGCCGTGGCCGAGGTACTTCTGGCTGCGGCACAGGTTGATCACCTGCACGCGTTTGCCATTGTCCTGTTCGTTGGATTGCTCCAGGTATTCCTGGGCGGTGATGACGTCTTCGCTGGGATAGTAGGACGACCAGTCTTCCTTGCGTTCCACGACGATATACAGCTTGCTCACTGGACCTCCTGGTTGCGGGGCGTGGTCCCGGCGGAAACCCGGATGCCGCCGGACCACTCCAACTGTTGTAACGCGGGTGCTATTAACCGTTGCTTAACCATGCCAGGCTGCCCGCTCTGCTCCAGGAGAATCCTTCGCGATGAGTTTCATGCTCAGGCCCGCCGGGCTGGACGATCTGGCGGCGCTGGTCGATCTGGAAGCCCGCTGCTTCAGCTATGACCGCCTTTCCCGGCGCAATTTCCACTACATGCTCACCCGTGCGAACGCGGTCCTGATCCTGGCGGAAAATGACCGCCAGGTGGCCGGCTACGCCCTGGTGCTGTTCCACCAGAACACCTCGCTGGCGCGGCTCTATTCCATCGCCGTCGATCCCGAGGCCCGCGGCCATCGCCTGGGCCAGCGCCTGCTGGAGGCTGCCGAAGCCGAGGCGGTGGAGCGCGATTGCGCCTACCTGCGCCTGGAGGTCCGGCCGGACAACGCCGCCGCCATCGCCCTTTACGAGCGCAACGGCTATCTGCCCTTCGCCACGGTGGAGGACTACTACGAAGACCATAGCCAGGCGCTGCGCTTCGAGAAGCGTATCCGCCAGCCACGCGAAGGCCAGGCCCGCCCGGTGCCCTTCTATCGCCAGACCACCGATTTCACCTGCGGTCCGGCCAGCCTGCTGATGGCCATGGGCGCCCTGCAGCCCGGTCGTCCGCTGGAACGGCGCGAGGAACTGCGGCTGTGGCGCGAGGCCACCACCATCTACATGACCGCGGGCCATGGCGGCTGCGGCCCCCACGGCCTGGCCCTGGCCGCGCTGCGCAGGGGCTTCAAGGTCACGTTGCAGGTCAATACCCGGGGGCCCCTGTTTCTCGACGGCGTACGCAGCGAGGAAAAGAAGGAGGTGATGCGCCTGGTGCACGAGGACTTCAGCGCCGAGGTCAAGCAATCGCCCATCGAGCGCCTCTACCGGACGCGCCTGGACATTGCCCACTGGGTCAACCAGGGCGCCTTTCCGCTGGTGCTGATCAGCTCCTTCCGCCTGACCAAGGCCAAGGGGCCGCACTGGGTGCTGGTCACCGACTGCGACGAGGACTTCGTCTACCTGCACGATCCCGATGTCGATCACAGCCAGCATCGCCGCGAACTGGATTGCCAGCACATCCCCGTGTCCCACGCCGAGTTCGACAAGATGAGTCGCTTCGGCCGCGGCAAGCTGCGCGCGGCGGTGATCCTGCGCACCGGCTGAACCCGGGGTTGTACTGGGCGTCGAACAGGGCCAGGATCAAGGCCAACAAGAACGACGGGGCGGTCCATGAGTCAGTCCTTGCGCAAGCGCAATCCCTCCTACGAATTGATGGAGGACCTGAGCGGTCACTCGGTGATCTACCGGGAGCATGGTTTTCCCTGCCCGCTGGTGCGCTGGCATTTCCACAAGGAATACGAGCTGCACCTGATCGTGGCCAGTTCGGGGACCGCCTTCATCGGCGACTACATCGGCAACTTCTATCCGGGCAGCCTGTTCCTTACCGGGCCGCATCTGCCGCACAACTGGATCAGCCGCGTCGCCGAGGGCGAGGTGGTGGCCAAGCGCGACATGCTCGTCAACTTCACCAACGAGACGGTGGACAACGCCACGGCGGTGTTTCCCGAACTCAGCGGCCTGGCGCCGCTGCTGGAACGCGCCCGCTACGGCATCGAATTCCAGGATCCGCAGCTGATCGCTCGCGCCGAGGCCTTGCTGCAACAGATCTCCGAGAGCGGCGGCGCCACCCGTCTCGGTCATTTCCTGGTACTGATGGAGGCACTGGCCACCTCGGAGCGCTACCAGCTGCTGTCCGGCAGCGTCGAGCCGGCCACGGCCAGCGAACAGGCGGTGGATCGCACCAACCGGGCGCTGAATTTCATCTTCGATCACTACCAGCGTGATTTCACCCAGGAAGAAGTGGCCGAGCATCTGGGCATGACGCCGACCTATTTCTCGCGCTTCTTCCGCCAGGCCACCGGTCGCACCTTCGTCGAATTCGTCAACAGCCTGCGCATCAGCAAGGCCTGCGAGATGCTCTCCCACAGCAGCATGCCGGTCACCGACATCTGCTTCGAAGCCGGCTTCAACAACATCTCCAACTTCAATCGACGCTTCCACCAGCTCAAGGGCATGACCCCACGCCAGTACCGCACCCTGACGGTACAGCGGCTGACCGAGCAGAACGCCTGAACGGCCTGTCGCGTCTCGGTCCTGCGGCGTCGAGCGGGTCTGTGATCAGCAGCCGCCCTTGAGCCCTGCTGTCGTGTGAATGCGACACAGGGTTTATCGCCAGCTTGCGAGCCATTGAACAGACCGGACGCAAAGTTCGGTTATGATCGAACTACCAACCCTTGCCGACTGAGGCCAGTGCCACCATGACCGAATCCTATACCCCCCCACGCGTCTGGACCCCCACCACCTCCGGCGGCAACTTCGCCAGCATCAACCGCCCCATCGCCGGCCCGACCCACGACAAGGAACTGCCGGTCGGCGAGCATCCCTTCCAGCTGTATTCCCTGGGCACGCCCAACGGCATGAAGGTGACCATCCTGCTGGAAGAGCTGCTGGCGGCCGGTCACGCCGACGCCGAATACGACGCCTGGCTGATCCGCATCAGCGAAGGCGAGCAATTTTCCAGCGGCTTCGTCGAGATCAACCCCAACTCCAAGATCCCGGCCCTGGTGGATCGCCGCGGCGCCGAGCCGCTGCGCGTCTTCGAGTCCGGTGCCATCCTGCTCTATCTCGCCGACAGCTTTGGCGCCTTCATCCCGAAGGATCACGCTGGTCGCACCGAGACGCTGAACTGGCTGTTCTGGCAGATGGGCTCGGCGCCCTTCCTGGGTGGCGGCTTCGGGCATTTCTATGCCTATGCGCCGGAAAAGCTCGAATACCCCATCAACCGCTATGCCATGGAAGCCAAGCGCCAACTCGATGTGCTCGATCGCCTGCTGGCCGAGCGCAGCTATGTGGCCGGCGAGGAGTACGGCATCGCCGACATCGCCATCTGGAGCTGGTACGGCAACCTGGTGCTGGGGCAGTTGTACAACGCCGCGGAATTCCTCTCCGTGCAGGACTACAGCCACGTGCAGCGCTGGGCCCAGGCCATCGCCGCCCGGCCGGCGGTGCAGCGCGGTCGGCGTGTCAATCGCACCTGGGGTGAGCCGGGCGAGCAACTGGCCGAGCGGCATTCGGCCAGCGATTTCACCTGATCCGGCAGAGCGGACGGCGGCGGCATGTCTCCGCCGCCGCTAGCGACTCCAGTCCGCGGTCGCGGAGCCGAGTCGTGTCGCGGGGCGTTGCCACTGCAACTCGACCTCGCCGATCCTCAGCGGCGCCCGCAAGCGCAGCGCCGGACCCCAGGCGGTCGGCTCTTGCGTCTCGCTATAGTCGCCCTCCTCCGGCCCTCCATACGCCGGACCACCACTCGCGCCCGGTCGCTCGGTCAGTAGTACGGCGGTACGGGCAAGGGACAGTCGCGCCGTCATAGCTTGCCGCTCCCGCTGACGCAGCGCCAGCCCGCGAAGGGCGGCGGCCGCCATGAGGTAGCCGGTAGCGTGGTCGAGCGCCTGCACCGGCAAGGGCACCGGCTGCTCACCGCCCTGCCAGTCGCGCCCGGCCGCGGCGATACCGCAGGACATCTGCACCAGGCTGTCGTAGCCCCGACGGAGCGCCCAGGGACCGCTCCAGCCATAGGCGCAGAGCGAAATATCGATCAGCCCGGAATTCAGCGCGCGACGTGCAGCGACGCCGTAGCCCAGTCGCTCCAGCGCATCGGCGCGATAGCCGTGGACCAGGATGTCTGCCGAGGTCAGCAGCGCCTCGAATCGCTGGCGATCGGCGGGGCGCCTGAGGTCCAGTCGCGCGCAGCGCTTGCCCAGGGTCACCTCGGGTGCCTGGGCCGGTTCGTCCCAGTCGGGCGGATCGATCCGCAGCACCTCGGCGCCCAGCCCGGCCAGCAGGCGGGTGGCGATCGGCCCGGCGAGGATGCGGGTCAGGTCGAGGACGCGGATGCCCTGCAACGGACGCTGTGGATCGGGCCGCCAATTGCTGGCGATATCCGCGACTGTCCATTCCTGGGCGATCAGCGGTTCGGCGCCAACGGCCTGCCCCTGGGGATGCGCCTGCCACTTCGCCTGGGTGCGCAGCTTCGCCGCGCAGCCGCCCGCCGCGACGATGGCCGTCTCCAGGTCTTCGCCCGACCCGCCCGCCATGGCCTGAGCCACGGCGTCATGGCTATTGGCGCAGCCCAGCACGGCCAGGGCGCGCTCCCGGTGATGGGGCGCATTGGCGTGCAACCGTAGCCAGCCGTCGCGGGTACGGTAGTCGCCGGTGATCGGGTCCCAGACGGCGGGCAATTCCCAGCCCAGGGGACGCAGGGATGTCTTGAACCAGGCCCCGGCCAGGTGCCGGTCCACCTGCACCGGCAATCCGGGGGCTCCTTCGGCCAGCAGGTCGGCGGCGGCCAGGCCGGCGACCCCGATCGCCGCCGTGGCGAGGTCGCTGACCGGAAAGCAGGAGGCCAGGCTATCGTTGCCCCGGACCTGCAGGTTTGCCGCCTGGGCGGCAGACAGATCCAGGGCGGTGACGAGTTCGCCGAGCAGGGATTGAAAGACGGCAGGCATACGGGACGGGTGGGTCAAGGCGCGGTCCTCCGCGGCAGCAGGCAGTGCTCTCACAGTAGCCCTGCTTGCGCGAGCAGGACACCGGCGTTCGTCCGTCTACCGTCCAGCCCGACACGGGGACAAATCGCCCTCTGCCTGGGTCTCCCCTTCATCAGCCCACCTACGCTATCGGGAGACCCCATGACCGAACGACAGCTACTCATCGCCGGCGCCAGCGGCATCATCGGCCAGGCCGTGCTGGAAGCCTTCACCAACGCCGGCTGGTCCATCACCACCGTCGGCCGCTCGCGACAGGCACCTAGTCGCTTTCCGCACCTGACCGCCGACCTGCTGGACCCGGCCAGCCTGGCCGCGGCCAAGGCCGATCTCGCCGGCGTGACCCATCTCTTCTACAGCGCCCTCAAGCCCAACCCCGACCCGGGGGTCGAGGCGGACGAAAACGCCGCCATGCTGGAGAACCTGGTCGCCGCGGTGCGTAGCGCTGGCGCGCCTCTGGCCCGCATCACCTTCGTCCAGGGCGGCAAGATCTATGGCGCCCACCTGGGGGTGTACAAGACTCCAGCCCGTGAGGATGACAGCCGCCACTTCCCACCCAACCTCTATTTCCGCCATGAAGACTTCGTGCGCAGCCTGGAGGCCGACGGCATCCGGTGGACCGCCCTGCGCCCCGACATCGTTATCGGCCACTCGCTGGGCTCGGCCATGAACCTCGGCAACCTGATCGGTCTCTATGGCGCGCTGTGCAAGGCGACCGGTACCGCCATGCAATTCCCCGGAACCGAGCAGGCCTATCGCGGCGCCTTGGTCAACGTCACCGCCGCGCCGCTGCTGGGCGAAGCCGCGGTCTGGGCCGCCGAAGAGGAGCGCGATGGCGCCTTCAACCTCACCAACGGCGATGTCTTTCGCTGGAGTCACGTCTGGCCGCAGCTGGCCGACTGGTTCGGGCAGGACGTCGGTGAGCCGCAACCCATCTCCCTGGCCCAGCGCCTGACCGCGCTGAAGCCGGTCTGGCAGGCGCTGGCGCAAGGGGAAGGACTGGCCGAGGCCGATCCCGAGCGGATCGCGCCCGGGGCCTTCGGCGACTTCATCTTCCATGTCGAGAAGGACGCCATCTTCGATGTGACCAAGGCGCGGCAGGCCGGCTTCGGGCAGATGGTCCTGAGATCGGACGAAGTCCTGCTCGCGCACCTGGAGGACATGCGTCGGCGGCGACTGATTCCCTGAGGCATCCCGCTTCGTCCCGGGTGCGGGAAAACGCCCGGGACGACGTGCGGTCTCAACCCCAACGTCTCGCCATTGGAGTTCTACCTTGTACGCCGACACCCTCACCTGGGGCCATGGCCCCCGCACCTTCGAAGTCTTTCTCGAGCCCACCTGCCCCTTTTCGGTCAAGGCCTTTAACAAGCTCGACGACCTGCTGGCCCAGGCCGGTCCGGACCGCATCACCCTGAAGATCCGCCTGCAATCCCAGCCCTGGCACCTGTTCTCCGGTGTGGTGGTGCGCTGCGTGCTGGCCGCCGCCACCCTCGATGGCGGCAAGGAGAGCGCCAAGGCGGTGCTGGCAGCAGTCGCTGCCCATCGCGAGGAATTCGAGTTCAAGGATCACGCCACCGGACCCAATCGCGACGCCACGCCCAACGACATCATTGCGCGCCTGGAAGGCTACAGCGGCCTGGCCCTGGCCGATGCCTTCGCCAATCCGGACCTGCAGCACGCCATCAAGTGGCACTGCAAGTACGCCCGGCAGAACGGCATCCACGTCTCGCCGACCTTCATGATCGATGGCCTGGTGCAGCCCGACATCAGCAGCGGGGATTCGGTCGCGGACTGGCTCGCGCGGCTGGAGTGAGCGCCGGGGCTCAGGATCGCGAGGAGGCATAGTCCGGTCCCTCGCGCTATGCTCGGCGGCGTCCCCTCGACCCGAGAAAGCCTCGTCATGGCCTGCCCTGCTGGAGCTCCATCCTGGAAGCCCTGAGCGTCTACCTGGGCCTGGCCGCCCTCGCCTTTGGCGCGGCCACCCTGTTGCCCCTGCAATCGGAAGCGGCCCTCGCCGGGCTGCTGCTCACCGAGCGCTATGCCACGCCCCTCCTGCTGCTGGCCGCGACGCTGGGCAATGTCGCCGGCTCGACACTGAACTGGTGGCTGGGCACCCATCTCGAACGCTTTCGCCAACGCCGCTGGTTTCCGCTGTCGCCGGAGCGCCTGGCGCGCATCCAGGCGGCCTACCAGCGTTGGGGCTGGTGGTCGCTGCTGCTCAGTTGGACCCCTGTGATCGGCGATCCCCTGACCCTGGTGGCCGGGGTGATGCGCGAACCCCTGTGGCGCTTTCTAGTGGTGGTGAGCCTGGCCAAGGCCACGCGCTACGTCGTGGTCTGGGGTCTTACCCTGGGCTGGCAGTGATCGAGCCCAGCAGGCAAAGGTCCGGCGGTCCCTGCCATCCAGACC
Organism: Pseudomonas sp. RIT411; assembly: GCF_003057735.2. NCBI lineage: Bacteria > Pseudomonadati > Pseudomonadota > Gammaproteobacteria > Pseudomonadales > Pseudomonadaceae > Pseudomonas > Pseudomonas sp. RIT411. The sequence continues at coordinate 492,695 of NZ_QBIZ02000002.1, read as the reverse complement.
TCTCGATGCGCTACCGAAACATCGAGCGCGCACTCAACCGGCCTGACGGGTCCGCTGGCCCAGCCAGCCCGCCTCGACGGCGGGCAGGTCGGCGCGTGGGATGAGTTGCGCAGGAATGCAGCTGCAGCGCGACAGATTGAAGACCTGGCGGCCCGCGGCGGTCATGACGTCCTGCATGACCTTGAGCCCCGGCAGGATACGGTTGTGCAGATGCTCGTCCAGCCCACAGGGCGATCTCGCGTCCGCGCCGCCTTCGTAGAAGCGTGGGGCCCGGGCATTGAGGTCGACACCGGCCAGATAGATCCTGGTAAAGCCCAGGTGATAGGCCAGTTGCAGGGCGATGAAGGCAACGGTCCGGACATCGAAGATGCCGTAGTCCATGTCCCGGCTGAAGCCGATGTCGCGCGCTCGGCGACTGAGCAGGGTGAGCGTGCGTTCGGCCTGGTCGCGCTCCAGCCCGAGGTAGTGTTCCAGCCGGGTACTGGGGGCTCGTTTCAACGCATGAGCCTTGGCCTGCCGGCTTTCCGCCAGGCTTTCGATCGCCGTCGGCCACAATGCCAGCCGCTGCGCCTGCTCGAGCCCGCATTCATAGAGCTCAGGTTGCTGCTCGGCAAAGCTCAGGTCGCTGCAGACGTAAAAGAGCGGACGGATGCCGCTCCCGCTCAGCTTGGCGATGGCACCGTTCATGGTGATGATCGGCACATCCTGCCAGGCGTCCAGGTTGAGTTCGGCAGCCGAAGGTCCGGAGGCCAGCAGCAGTACCGGGCCCCGTTGACTGTTGCGCAGGGGCGCGAAGTCCTGGCTCACAGCGGCGAACCACCCGGACGCGCGGCATCGAGGACCTTGGACAGGCGGTTTGAAAGCTGCTCGAGTGGCATACCACCAGCTCCCTGTACGGCAATAGCGAAGGTTATTAGTCATACATATTCAACGGTGCCGATAAAAAAGTAACCGGCCAGACTCATGAATGACGCTACCAACGCTACGTTTTGCCGCTTAGGACTCACTTAAGGTGCCTGTACCGAATGTGGTGCCCATAGCAATTAGATGACTTGTTTGTGAGCCAGTAGGAGCCAAGGCGGCCCAGGGCCTGGAACGATCCGAAGATCCGCCCTGCCCCCACCGGCATCGCGGACTACCTATTACCCCTTAGCGGAGATGCCGCTCCTATGCTCAGGAATACCGCGCGGAGAGGCGCCATTCGCGCAGGGCCTCGACCGCTCGCGAATGGCCCTCACCAAGCATGGCAGGGTCACAGGGCTGGAATTTGCCGCCAACCGCACTGTGCCTGCACGAGCGCGGTGGACAGGCGCGAGGACAGACGCCTCGCCGGCAAACTAGGAACCGCGGTAGGTGCTGAAGCCATAGGGGCTGAGCAACAGCGGGATATGGTAGTGCTGCTCCGGCTGGGTGACGTCGAACACCACCGGGATCTCGGGGAAGAAGGCGCTGCGGCCCTGCTGGCGATAGTAGTCGCCGGTCTTGAAGACCACGCGGTATTCCCCCTTCTCGAAGGTCTTTTCCTTCGGGAACAGCGCCGGCACTCGGCCCTGCTCGTTGGTGACCTCTTCCGCCAGCGGCTGCCAGCCCTGCCCCACCTGACGTTCCAGGGTCACATGTACGCCGGCCGACGGCTTGCCGTCTTCCAGGTTGAGCACATGGACACTCAGGGGATTGGGTGCGGCGACCGCGAAGCCGGACAGGGCCAGGCCGGACAACAGAACGAACGTCTTCATGAAAATCTCCTTCAAGGATGAGAGGTGAGGTTGAGGTATTCAGCGGCCGCCAGCGCACAGCGCTCATCCGCCCCGCCACCGCCGGCACCGGCGATGCCCAGGGCGCCGACCAGCTGGTCGCCTTCGTAGAGGGGGATGCCACCGCCCAGCAGCAGCAATTCGGGCAGGGTGACGAGATTGGCCGCGTCCGGGTTCTGCCGGGCACGCTCGGCCAGCGCCTGCGAGGGGGTACGGGTGGACAGCGCGGTGAACGCCTTGCGCCGCGCCGCCTCGGCGTTGTGCGGCCCGACGCGGGTATCGCGTTGCAGGAGGATCAGTTGACCGCTGCGGTCGAGCACCGCCAGCGCGGCGCTGCAGGGCGCGGCCTGTGCCAGTCGCTGCGCGGCAGCAAGGTCGAGATCGGGATGCTGCGGCAGCGCCGCCTGCGCCTGACCGAGCAAGGCAGCGCCCAGCAGCGTGACGGTTAGGGAAGAAAGAAAGCGCGACATGATTGGAGGTCCAGGAGATGACCTCGCCAAATTATCCTGATCGTTCGGTCAGGAACGGGTACTGCGGGATGACAATTTTGTCAGAGGGATCAGCGGGATAGCTTGCCGGACCCAACAGGCACCACTCCTTACCCATAGCTTGAACATTCGTCCCTTCAGACGCGTGAAGGCGCCGCGCCGCCGTTACGTTTATCCGTCTATATTGCCGAGCAACCCGATTCGACCGTTGCCTCGCAAATGGCCTATTGCTTTCCGAAAGCGCACCCGCTCATCGAACGCGCAAAATCGTCAGACCACTATTGATCGATTAGATCAAAACATGCTTTATTGTGATCAGAACAATCACAAGGTAGGCATGACCATGAAATTCCGCGGCATCGTTCCCGCCCTCGTTACCCCTTTTGACGCCCAGCAACGTGTCGATGAAAACGCTTTGCGCGGTTTGATCGAAAACCTGATCGGCGCTGGCGTCCATGGCCTGTTCGTACTGGGCACCAATGGCGAATTCTTCGCGCTCTCCGAAGCCGAGAAGCTGCGTATCGCCGAGCTCACGGTAGACGCCGCGCGTGGCCGGTACCGGTGCCTTCGCCACGCATGAAGTGATCGAACTGAACAAAAAGATGGCGGATCGCGGCGTTGATGCCCTGTCGGTGATCACGCCCTACTTCAATGCCGTCAGCCAGAAAGAGCTGATCACGCATTACGAAGCCATTGGCGACGCCTCCCCGCTGCCGCTCATGCTCTACAACATTCCGGCCAAGACCGGCATGTCGATCGGCATCGGCGCTGTCGCCACTCTGAGCCAGCACCCGCAGATCAAGGGCATCAAGGACAGCGCCGGCAACTTCGACGCCCTGGTGCAGATGATGAAGTACCGCAGCGACGACTTCGCCGTCTTCGCCGGTACCGACTCCCTCATCTACTGGAACCTGCTGGCCGGCGGTGATGGCGCCGTGGCCGCCACCGCCAATGCCGTGCCCCAGGTGGTCATGACCATCTGGAACGCCTTCCAGGCCGACGACCACGCCACCGCCCGCGCCGCCCAGGAAAAGCTGCGGCCGCTGCGCGATGCCTTCGCCCTGGGCACCATGCCGTCGGTGCTTAAAAAGGCCGCCGACCTGCTCAATGTCCCGGTCGGTCCCTGCCGCGCCCCGGTGGCAGCGCTGGACGAAGCCACCGTACACAAGCTGGAAGGCCTGCTGGCCATCTACCGCGACTGATCCGGAGCGCCCATGTCCCTCTATCATTTCCAGACCGTCAAACACCTGGTTCACGGCGCTGGCGCCCTGGATCAGCTCGGCGACAAGCTCGCCCTTCTCGACGTCCCGCTGCGCCGCGTGGTGCTGGTCACCCAGCACGCCATGCACGGCCTGGGCGTGACCGAGCGCGTCAAGGCGCAACTCGCTGCCCGCGACATCGAGGTGGCCGTGATCGACAACGTCGAGATCGAGCCGACCCTGGAGAACATCGAGCGGGTCTTCCGCGAGGAAGTCGAGCCGCGCCAGCCCGATGCGTTGCTCGCCATCGGCGGCGGCTCGGTACTGGACGCCGCCAAGTTGTTCGCGGTCATGCTCACCAACGAGCAGTCGCTAAGGTCCATGCTGGGTATCGACCAGGTGGCCCGCGCCGGGCTGCCCACCGTGCTGGTGCCGACCACTGCCGGCACCGGCTCGGAAGTGACCCCCAATGCCATCGTCACCCTGCCCGACGAAGAGCTGAAGGTGGGCGTGGTCAGCCGCCACCTGCTGCCCGCCCTGGTCCTGCTCGATCCGCTGCTGACCCTGAGCCTGCCCAAGGCCATCACCGCGGCTACCGGGATGGACGCCTTCACCCATTCCCTGGAGTCCTTCATCTCCAACAAGGCCAACCCGGTCAGCGATACCTTCGCCTTGGAGTCCATGCGCCTGATCGCCGGCAGCATCGTCGAGGCCTATCAGCAGCCGGATTCGGTACCGGCCCGCAGCGATATGCTGCTCGGCTCCACCTATGGCGGCGTGGCCCTGACCGCCGCCGGCACGGCCGCCGTGCATGCCCTGGCCTATCCCCTGGGCGGCAAGTTCCATGTCACCCACGGCGTGGCCAACGCCATGCTGCTGCCCCATGTCATGGCCTTCAACCTGGACAGTTGCGCGCCACGCCTGAAGCGCGCCGCCCTGGTCTGCGGCCTGGCCCGCGAGGAGGACAGCGACGAAGCCGCCGCGCACAAACTGATCGAGCAGATCGCCGCCTGGACCGCCACCCTGGAGATCCCACAGGACCTGGCCGCCTTTGGTGTCCGCGAGGAACACCTGCCAGAGATGGCCGTGGCGGCATCCAAGGTCACCCGGCTAATGGTCAACAATCCCAAGCCGCTGAGCCTGGACGACATCCAGGCGCTGTACCGGCGCCTGCTGCCATGACCCGCCTGCTGATCCTGGCCGACGACCTCAGCGGCGCCGCCGACTGCGCCTTGGGTTTCGCCACGACCCAGGCGACCCGGGTACTGCTCGACGCCGAAGCCCTGGATACCCGGGCGCCGGTGACGGCGCTGGATCTGGACAGCCGCCGGCTGGACGCGCGTGCTGCTGCCGGGCGTCACGCAGGATTGCTCGGGCATCCGGCCCTGGCAGGCGCCGCGCTCTACAAGAAGATCGACTCCACCCTGCGCGGCAATGTCGCCGCCGAGGTGGCCGCCCTGGCCCCGCGCGGTCTGGCCCTGGTGGCCCCGGCCTATCCGGCACTGGGCCGCACCACTCGCGGCGGCGTCCAGTACCTGGACGGCGTGCCGGTCGACCAGACCGATGTCTGGCTCAACGAGGAATTGACCGGCAGCGCCGACCTGGTCGCGCAACTCGGCGCCCAGGGCATCAGCTGTGCCCGGCTGGACCTCACGACCCTGCGCCAACCGGTAGCCCTGGCCGCCGCCCTGCGCCGTGCCCTGGACAGTGGTCTGCCGGCGCTGGTCTGTGATGCCGAACGCCAGTCCGATCTGGCAGCCCTGGCGCGAGCTTCCGCACCCCTGGTGCAGCAGCTGTTCTGGGTCGGCTCGGCGGGTCTGGCCGAAGCCTTGCCCGGCGCCCTGGGACTGACCGGTACCAGCGCACCCCGCCCGCGCGGCGACGGGCCGGTGCTGACGGTGGTCGGCAGCATGTCGCGCCACTCCCAAGCCCAGGCCGAATACCTAGTCAACGGTAGTCAGCAACACTGGCAACGCCTGGCACCCGCCTGGCTGCTGGAACCCCAGTGGGCGGCCGAACGCACGACCCTGGCCGCGACCCTGGCCCAGCGCCTGGCCAGCGGCGAAGACATTCTGGTCAGCCTCGACCAGCAAGCCCGCAATCCCAGCCAGGCCATGGCTCTCAGCCAGGCCCTGGCCGAGCTGTTGCAACCGGCCCTGCACGAAGCTGCCGCCCTCATGGCCACCGGCGGCGAGACCGCCCGCGCCCTGCTCGCCAGGGCCGGCATCACCAGCCTGGACCTGCACGGCGCCCTCGCCCCGGGCGTGGCCCTGGCCAGCACCCTCTGGCGCGACCGCTCGCTGAGCGTCGTCACCAAGGCCGGTGGCTTCGGCCAACCGGACACCCTCCTCGACGCCTGGCGCCAGCTCCGCGCCAGCCTACCCGCACAGGCCGCCCCGGCCTCCCTGCACAAGGAAGCCCACCATGTCTGAACGCCCCGTCATCGGCATCACTATGGGCGACGCCAGCGGCGTCGGTCCCGAGATCATCATGAAGTCCCTGGCCCACGCCTCGGTCTACGACAGCTGCCGCCCGCTGGTCATCGGCGACGCCGGTCGCCTGGAGGATGCCAATCGCATCGTCGGCGGTCGCCTGCAGATCAACGCCATCGAGCGGCCCGATCAGGCGCGCTTCCAACCCGGCGTGGTGGATTGCATCGACCTCGGGCTGATTCCCGCCGACCTGCCCTACGGCAAGCTGTCCGCGCTGGCCGGCGACGCCGCCTATCGCTACATCGAACGCACCGTGCAGCTCACCTCTGCGGGCGAACTCGACGCCATCTGCACCGCCCCGCTGAACAAGGAAGCCCTGCACGCGGGCGGCCATATCTTCCCGGGCCACACCGAGCTGCTGGCGCACCTCACCGGCACCGAGGAGGTGTCGATGATGCTGATGACGCCGATCCTCAAGGTCATCCACGTCACCACCCATATCGGCATCATCGATGCCATCGCGCGCATCGAGCCGGGCCTGGTCAAGCGCACCATCGAACGCGCCCACGCCACCCTGCAGCGGGCCGGCATCCAGGATCCGCTGATCGCCGTCTGCGGCATCAACCCGCATGCCGGCGAGAACGGCCTGTTCGGCTACGGCGAGGAAGAAACCAAGATCCAGCCGGCCATCGACGAGCTGCGCGCCCGTGGCTGGCGCGTGGAAGGCCCGTTGCCTGCGGACACACTCTTCTTCCGCGCCGGGCGCGGCGATTTCGACTGCGTGGTGGCCATGTATCACGACCAGGGCCACGGCCCGGTCAAGGTCATGGGCCTGGAAGCGGGCGTCAATGTCACCGTCGGCCTGCCGGTGATCCGCACCTCTGTGGACCACGGCACCGCCTTCGACATCGCCGGCAAGGGCATCGCTGACGAGCGCAGCCTCATCGAGGCGCTGCGCCAGGCCACCGAACTTGCCAGCCGGCATCGCGCCAGCCAGGCCGCCATCGCCTGAGGAACGACCGCTTTTCCCGTAACGCCAGTGCTATCCAACAACAACAACAGGAATCACTCGCATGCAAACCTTCGACGTGCAAAGCACCGCCATCATCATCGGGATGGTGGTGGCCTACATCCTCTTCACCACCTGGCTCAGCATCCGCCTGCGCAGCCGTACCAGCGGCGAGTTCATGGTGGCCGCGCGCAGCATGCCGGCCTTCGTGGTGGGTATCCTGATGATGTCGGAATTCATCGGCGCCAAGTCCACGGTGGGCACCGCCCAGGCGGCCTTCGAGAGTGGTTTCGCCGCCTCTTAGTCGGTGATCGCCGCGGCCATCGGCTTTCCGCTGTTCGGCCTGCTGATGGCACGCAAGCTCTATGCCTCCGGCGAATTCACCATCTCCGGTTTCATCGCGCAGAAGTACGGCCTGTCCACCAAGCTGATGGTGTCGATCATCATGATCTACGCCCTCTTGCTGGTGAACGTGGGCAACTACGTCAGCGGCGCCGCGGCCATCGCCACGGTGCTCAAGATCAACCTGCCCACCGCGGCCTTCATCACGGCCATCGTCAGTACCCTGTACTACGTCTTCGGCGGGCTGAAGAGCGTGGCCTACGTCAGCATCCTGCACACCTCGGTCAAGTATGTGGGCGTGCTGATCGTCCTGGGCGTGGCCCTGCACATGACCGGCGGTTTCACCCCGGTCATGCAGAACATGCCGGAGCACTACTTCACCTGGGACGGCGCCATTGGCGGCAGCAAGATCTTCGCCTGGATCATCGGTACCGTCGGAGCGATCTTCTCCACCCAGTTCATCATCCAGGCGATCTCCTCGACCAAGGATGCGCGCGCCGCGCAACGCTCCACCTTCCATGCCTCGCTGCTGTGCATCCCCATCTCCCTGGCGCTGGGCTTCATCGGGGTCGCGTCCAAATACCTGCATCCGGAGATGAGCAGCCTCTATGCCCTGCCCGTCTTCCTGCAGTCGATGCACCCGGTGCTGGCCGGTGTGGTGACCATTTCCCTGGTCGCCTCCATCTTCGTCAGCGTCAGTACCGTGGCCCTCGCCATCGCCTCGCTGGTGGTCCGCGACTTCTACGTGCCGCTGCGCAAGCCCACGCCCGAGCGTGAATTCAAGGCCACCCGGGTGATCTCGCTGATCATCGGCTTCGTGCCGCTGTTCTTCGTGTTCTTCGTGCCCGAGATCCTCAACCTGTCGTTCTTCACCCGGGCGCTGCGCCTGTCCATCGCGGTGATCGCCATGATCGCCATCTACCTGCCGCTGTTCGCCACCAACCGCGGTGCGACCCTGGGCCTGCTGGCCTCGACCATCACCACCAGCGTCTGGTATCTGCTGGGCAATCCCTATGGCATCGACAACATGTACGTTGCCCTGGCGACGCCCGCCATCGTCGTGGTCATCGAACGTCTCTTCCCCCAGCCCGCCGCCAAAGCCGCTCCTGCCGAGGTCCCCCATGTCCATCACTGAAATCGCCATCGCCGGCCGCCAGGACAGCTTCCTGCCGACGCCCTATCCGCAGAACCACGCCGCCAACCTGCTGGCTCAGCCTGACGGCACCCTGCTGTGCACCTGGTTCGCCGGCACCCAGGAAGGCAAGGCCGACATCTCGGTCCTGCTGAGCCGTCGCGATCCGAAGACCGGCACCTGGAGCGAGCCCGTACAGCTGTCGGACGACCCCACTCGCTCCGAGCAGAATCCCATCCTGTTCCAGGCGCCGAACGGCCCGCTGTGGCTGCTGTGGACGGCCCAGATCGCCGGCAACCAGGACACCGCCATCGTCCGTCGTCGGCTGTCCACGGATGGCGGCTATAGCTGGGGCGCCATCGAGACCCTGATCGACACTCCCGGAACCTTCGTTCGCCAACCGCCGGTGGTGCTCGCCAATGGCGACTGGCTGCTGCCGATCTTCCACTGCATCGCCCGCCCCGGCGAGAAATGGGTGGGCAGCCATGACACCAGTGCCGTGCTGATTTCAGGCGATCAGGGCCGCAGCTGGACCGAACATGCGGTACCGGAAAGCACCGGCTGCGTGCACATGAATATCCAGCGGCTGGGTGACGGCAGCCTGCTGGCGCTGTTCCGCAGTCGCTGGGCCGACTACATCCACGCCAGCCGCTCCCAGGATGGCGGGCGCAGCTGGAGCGCCCCCAGCCCGACGGCCCTACCCAACAATAACTCCTCCATCCAGTTCATCCGCCTCGCCAGCGGCGAACTGGTGGCGGCCTACAACCCCACCAGTGCCGCCGATTACAGCGAACGCCGCGCCTCGCTCTATGACGAGATCGACGACGGCGACAGCCGCGTCGATCCGGTGGCGCGGGACGGTGAGCGGAGCGCCGTCTGGGGCGTGCCGCGCGGGCCCATGAGCCTGGCCGTGTCCACGGACGAGGGTCACAGCTGGCGGCGCCTGGACGTCGAGGCCGGCGATGGCTACTGCCTGACCAACAACTCCACCGAGAAGCTCAATCGCGAGTATTCCTATCCGAGCCTGGTGCAGGCGGCCGACGGGGATGTGCACCTGGCCTTCACCTACTTCCGCCAGCGCATCAAGCACGTCCGCCTGCCCCTGGCCGCGCTGCGTTAGAGGAGACGGCGATGACGACTCGACCTCACGCCTTGGTCACCGGCGTTAGCTCCGGCATCGGCGCGGCCATCACCCAGCGCCTGCTCGCCGAAGGCTGGCGGGTGACCGGCCTCAGCCGCCGCACGCCGGAACAGCCCCATCCGGCGCTGACCTGGATCGGCGTCGACCTGGCCGATGCCCAGGCGCTGGATGCCGTGCTGGCCGACATCGGCCCGCTGGACGCCCTTGTCCACGCCGCCGGCTTCATGCGCACCGCGCCACTGGGCACCCTTGATCCGGCCGACGGCGCGGCCATGTGGCACCTGCACGTCGCCGTGGCCAGTCGGCTGGTGGACCGCCTGATCGAGCGCCTCGCTACGGGTGGTCGCATCGTGCTGATCGGCAGCCGCACCATGCAGGGCGCGGCCGGACGCAGCCAGTACGCTGCCACCAAGGCGGCCCTGGTGGGCCTGGTGCGCTCCTGGGCGCTGGAATCGGCCTCGCGGGGCATCACCGTGAACCTGGTGGCACCCGGGGCGACCGAGACGCCCATGCTGCGTGACCCGGGCCGCGCCGGCACGCCACCGCGGCTGCCCCCGCTGGGTCGCTACGTGCAGCCTGAAGAGGTTGCGGGCCTGACCGCCTTCCTGCTCGGTCCGGATGCCGGCGCCCTCACCGGCCAGACGCTGACGGTCTGCGGTGGCGCGTCGCTGTGATGTGGGGGAAGCGTGACTGCGCTAGAGTAGCGCCGTCTCTCCCGATGGATTCCCCATGAAGGTCGCCAAACGTCGCCAGGCCATCCTCGAACTGGTCCTCGCCGGTCACACCAACGTCGAAACCCTGTGCCGGCATCTGGGGGTGTCGGAAGCCACGGTCCGCCGCGACCTGACCGCCCTCGCGGAAGAAGGCCAGATCCTGCGGACCTATGGCGGCGCGACCCACATCGGTACCCGTGAGCCTGAACCGTCCCTGGAGCAACGCAGCAACCAGTCCGGTCCGGAAAAGGCTCTGCTTGCCCGCGCCGCCCTCGCCCATATCAACGACCACGACACCCTGGTGCTAGACGGCGGCACCACCACCGCCGCCCTGGCCAAGCTGCTCAACGAAAGACGCGGCCTGCACGTCATCACCAACAACCTGCTGGCGGTGCCACTGCTGCGCGATCTGCCGGAAGGCCATGTCACCCTGCTCGGTGGCGACCTGCGGCCCGGCAGCATGTCCACCTTCGGCCCGGCGGCCTTCACCATGCTAGAGCGACTCTCGGCAGACAAGGTCTTCCTCAGCGCCGACGGCGTGGTCGCCGGCCGCGGCCTCTGTGAGGCCAGCACTGAGCAGGCCTACCTCAAGGAATTGATGATCCAACAGGCCGCTGAGGTCTTCGTGCTTGCCGACTCGACCAAGCTGGGCCGGGATCGCCAGCAACACTGGACGCCGCTAAAAACGGACTGGACGCTGATTACCGATGCGACGGCGGGTGAGGTTCTGACGCCGTTCAGGCAGCTGGGATTGGTAAGGGTCGAAGTGGTTTCCTGAGCGCTAACGCGCTGATCTACGCAGGGCCTTGGCGTAAGGATCAGTCGTTAAACGCGGTAGGCGGCTGTGATCCACACACCAGCTTCATTCCAGGCGTGCTTTGGGTGCCACCCCTAAACCGTGTCGCCGGCTCCTGACGCCAAACCTTGGCCGGCGCCTGAGCTGAGTGCATAGAGGCCACCCGCAGCCGATACGGCAATGGTTCGGTATGTGGCCACCGGCGAAGCAGCTGTACTCACACGCCTTCGCCGGCTTGGCTGGGTACCTGCCCTGCACAGCGAAAAGCGCGTTACTTACCCTTGCTCAGCTTCGAAACTAAGTGCGGGCGGGCGACTACGAAAACCTCCCGTCAGCCAAGCCAGATAGAGTCCACCGAGCAGCAGCCAGCTGCAGCCAAGCATGATCGCCAAGCGGTCAAGACTGATCATCAGCCAGAGCGTCGCCAACATACCGATGAGTGGACACAGTAGGTAGAGCACCAGTTGTAGGGGGCCACGCTTCTGCGGCTGGCGTGCGAAGTGAACGATCACTGAGAGGTTCACGAGGCTGAACGCTAGAAAGGCGCCGAAGTTGATGAATGAGGTCGAGGTGGTGACATCGAGCCTCAGGGCCAGCAGCGCCACTACCGCGCAGACCAGGATAGCGCCTACCGGCGTACCGAAGCGCGGGCTCAGGGTGCCCAGTAGCGCCCGGGGCAGCACGCCATCGCGGCCCATGGCGAACATCAGTCACGAGGCGCTGGCCTGCGCCGACAAGCCCGAGGTGAACTGGCCCACGATCAACCCGATCAGGAAGACCGACACAAACAGGTCACCCCCGATATTGCGCGCGATCTCGTAAGCGGCCGCATCGCTGCTTTCAAATAGGGTGGACGGATGGGCCAGCTGAACGAAATAGGCCGTGACCACGAAAATCAGTCCACCGATCAGGGTGATCAGCAGGATCGCCCGAGGAATGGTGCGCTGGGGGTCGCGGGTTTCCTCGGTCAGGGTGCTGACTGCATCAAAGCCCAGGAAGGAGTAACAGGCTACCGCCGCGCCGGCCATCACCAGGGACAGGTTCACGCCCTCGCCCAAGAACGGTTGCAACGACAACAGCGGCTTGCTGGCGTCGCCCAGCACGTAATGCACGCACAGCGCCACGAAAGCCAGCAGTACCAAAAACTGCACCAACATCAGTACGCTGTTGATGCCCTTGGCCAGGTGCAGGCCAAAGATGTTGATCACGCTGGTGACCAGGATGAACGTCAGCACCCAAACTGCCTGGGGTAGCTGCGGGAACGCCGAATGAAGGTAAGCCGCGCCAATCAGCCAGATCGCCATCGGCAGGAAGAGGTAGTCCAGCAACACCGCCCAGCCGGCGATGAACCCGAGGTAATCGCTGATGCTGTGGCGCACATAGCTATAAGCCGATCCGGCTACCGGAAACAGCTTGGCCATGCGCGCGTAGCTCAGCGCGGTGAAGCACATCGCCACCGCAGCGGCCAGGTAAGCCGCTGATACGGCACCGTGGGTAATCTCGGCAAGGATGCCGAACGTGCCGAGTACGATGATCGGCGTCATGTAGGCGATGCCGAACAGCACCACCGCTCCCAGAGAGAGGGATCGTTGCAGACGAGCCATTACTGGTTACTCCCACTTTATAAGTTTTATGGCAGGACCGAGGTCGGCAAAAGTGCGCGGCAAGGCCGCAACGGGCGCGTCTGTGGCGCCCTTCAGAAGGAAAATGTCAGGGGATCAGTAGCTCACGCACGCCATTGGCATGGTCGATACGCGTACCTGGCAGCGTCATGCGGCGCTCTTCCAGGTAGCGATAGTCACGGCGGGCTTCGGCCAAGCGATGAAAGTCCAGGGAGATGGACTGCGCGCAGGGCTCTCGACCGGCTTCCAGCAGCAGGCTGCCGTTGGGGTCGACCACTGCACTGCCACCGGCGAATACCAGACCGTCATCGCCTGCGCCGACCCGGTTGGTCATGACCGCATAGGCCTGGTTTTCCATCGCCCGCGCCATAATCGCGGTTCGGTGCGTCGGCCCGTAGGGGTCCATGTTGCCGTTGGTGACGATCAGCAGCTCTGCGCCAAGCTCACCCAGGGCCCGTGCGCTCTCAGGGAATTCGATGTCGAAGCACACCAGCAAGCCGACCCGTACGCCGTCCAGCAGCGCAGTGGCGTAGCGATCGCCCGGCGCGAACACGCCGCGATCCGACGCCCACAGGTGCGTCTTGCGGTAGGTCAGCACAATGTCCTGCCCGTCCATCAACACAGTGGTGTTATAGAACGTGCCACCGTCGTCTTCTGCAAAACCGATGGCAACAGCCAGCCCACGCGCAGCCGCTGCCTTGCCGATGGCGGTCAGGCTCGGGCCATCCAAAGGCTCAGCCAGGGCCGCAACGTTTTCTGGCGTCGGAAAGCCCGTTAGGTAGGTCTCCGGGAACACCAGCAGGCGAGTGCCCGCCCTGCACGCCGCGATAGCCTGCAGGGCCTGGGCGAGATTATGGGCCGTATTACCATCACGACCGGTGAGCTGAGCGAGTTCAACTTGCATGACGGGGCTCCGTTCCTAGTGTTGCATCACGTGGGGGGCAAACACAGAATGCGAACGCCCCTCCGTCCGAAGTCGAGTATGGAGGCGGAGCCACACAGGCGGAATTACGCACGCGGGGTAACCCCATAGGGGTAGACAGATGACCATGACCTTGCACGACATCGCCTTCCATCAGACCGTGGCCGAACTCATCGAAGCGCTCGAACGCCCGCATTTTTGGCGTGCTATGACCCGCGCGCTGGAGCAGTACGTACATCACGACAGCTGGGTGGCCCTGATCTTTAGCGAGGGACGCCCGCAGGTGTTAGCCGAAAGTCCCGCCGACGACGGTGCACCGGACCGGCTCTTCCAGGACTACCTGCACGGCCTGTACCTGCTCGACCCCTTCTACATCGCCAGTCGCGAGAGCCAGCGGGAAGGTCTCGTGCGCTTGAGCGAAATCGCGCCTGACTGTTTCGAGCAAACGGACTACTACCAGCGCTATTTCAGTTTCAACGTGGTCGCTGACGAGGTGCAATTCAATGTTGCCCTCCCCAGTGCTCGAACGCTGTGTCTGTCACTGGGTTCACGGCAACGGTTTCAACCCGAGCAGATAGCCCTGCTCTCCCTGGTAGCGCCCTGGGTTACGGCACTGGTGCGCCAGCGCCTGCGGTACGAGCCGGAGCCCAGCGAGCCAACAGCCGCTCCCCCTTGGCGGGAGCGCCTTGAACGGATGGCTCGCCAAGTGGAAACGGCGCTGACCGGTCGCGAGTTGGAAGTGGCGCGCCTGGTCCTCAGCGGGTACTCCAGCAAAGAGGTGGCCCGCAAATTAGCCATTTCGGCTGAGACCGTGAAGGTGCATCGCAAGCACGTCTACAGCAAGCTGGGCATCAAGTCGCAGTCGGAGCTGTTCGCGGTGTTCCTGCAGGCTCAGCGCGGATGACGGCAGCAAGCTGGGTAAGCCGGTGACCTAGGCTTCATGGTCTAGACACGCCTATGAGCCATGCCGATGCGGATCTTCATGCGTCTATGCTAGGCGAGTTGCCTGCACCATCGCTCAGGGGTTATTGGACGAGAGGGTCCGCCGAAAACTTTCCGGCTCCCGGTACACCAGCGCTCAAGCGACTACCGTCGAGTAGACACGGCGGTTGGGCCTGGTCGAGCAACCTTGCCAGCCCTAGGCCTCCCCCTTTGCCCGACGAACGTCTTACATCACGCACCCGCTCCAGCGGTCTTCGCAGGTGTGTAGCCAGGTCAGCCGTACCCCACAAACGGGCTCTGCTAAAGGTTTGAGATAAGCGCAGCGTCCCATCGAACGCGAGCCACTGCGCCTGTCTTCACTCTGCCGCCGCGACAATGGCGATCTCGACCAGCAATTCCGGTGCCGCCAGCCTGGATTCCACCGTGGCCCGCGCGGGTGCCTGCCCTTCCGGGGCCCAGGCATCCCATACCTCGTTCATGCCGGCGAAGTTGGCCTGGATGTCCGAGAGCCATACCTGGGCGCTGAGGATGCGCGTTTTGTCCAGGCCGACCTTGGCCAGGTAGTCGTCGATCTTCTGCAACACCTGCGCGGTCTGTCCCTTGATGTCCTGGGTGCGATCATTGGCCGTCTGGCCGCCGACGAAGGTAATACCGCCCTTGTACTGGACGACCCGGCTCATGCGCTGGTTGGTTTCGATACGGGTAATGGGTTGCATATAGGCTCCTTGGGTTGCCTAGAGGGTGAGGAATTTCGGTGGAAGCGCTCGATGGCGAAGGCCGCGAGATCTAGGGGGGAAGACTCGCCCAGCACCAGCTGCGCGACCCGTTGGCCAGTGCCGAGACTCATCTGGAAACCGCTGCCGCAGTAACCGAACGAGTAGATCAGGCCACTGGCGCGACTGCTGCTTGAGATGACGGGCAGATCGTCTTCGGTGAAGGCTTCGATACCGGACCAGGCGCGGTTGATGCCCAAATGCCTGAGGTGCGGAAAGAGATCCGTCACGGTCTGGGCGCTGGTCACGAGCCGAGCGATATCGACCTCGCCGTGGCGGGCATCGAAGTCCAGGGCTCCGATCAACTTGCCGCCAATGACCACCGTGCCGTTGTCGAATTGCTTGAAGGACAGGGCGCGACCGGTGGCGCCAAGCACCTGCCTGCAGAACGGTGCTACTCGATGGGTCACCATCAGCATCAGGCCTTGCGGATAGGTGGGTACCGGCTCGCCCACCTCGGCAGCCAGGCGCCCCGCCCAGGCACCGGCCGTCACCACCAGCTGGTCCGCCGCGAACCGCCCTTGGCGCGTCTCGACCTGCCAGCGCGTGCCTCGCTGGGTGATGGACAGGGCAGGCGTCTGCTCATGCAGCACCACGCCCAGGCGCTCCGCTGCCTGCCGAACCGCCGTCACTACCCGGTAAGGCGTCGCGTAGCCATCGTCCGCCACCCAGATGCCCCCCACCACATGGGGCGTCACCGTCGGCAGGAGTTCGAAGACCTCCTCCCGATCGACGAGCACCTCATGGGTGAAACCGTGCGCCTGGAGGTGGGCGACTCGGTCCCGACATTCCTGCAGCTCCTCGTCGGTTTCGGCCAGCTTGAGCTGGCCGCTGGCGACGAAACTCGCGTCCGTCCCCAGCAGCGCCGGCAGGTTGTGCCAGAGCGCGCGCGACGCCAGCGCCAGGGGGATTTCCGCCAGGTGCCGGCCGAGCGTCCGCACCCCGCCGGCGTTCACGCCAGAGGCATGCCGCCCGGCATAGTCGGCTTCGAGCACGATTACCCGCACGCCGCGCTGCGCGAGATGCCAGGCCGTGCTCAAGCCATGCAGCCCGGCGCCGATGACGATCACGTCCGCCGTCCTGTCAGCCACTGGCGAGTTCTCCCAGGGTGATGGGTTTGATCGGTGGCCGAATGCGGTAGTAACCCACCTCGTCGGGCGTGAGTCCGCGGGACTTGGCGATGATCTCGGTGACGGTCAGTCCACACATGCGTCCCTGGCAGGGCCCCATGCCGCAGCGCCCGAAGGATTTCGCCTGGTTCGGACCACTGCACCCAAGCTCGACGAAGCGCCGGACGTCGCCCGCCGTTACCTCTTCGCAGCGACAGATGGTGACGTCGTCACGCGCGGGAATCCGGTTCTCCTCGCGCGGGCGATACAGGGCATCGAGGAAGGGGCGGATACGCAGGTTGCGCTCCAGCTCGGCGTGCAAGGGAGCGGCCTGGGCATCGCGCTGCGCCGGGGTGATCTGGCCAAGACTACGCGCCAGCCCCAGTGCCGAGAGTTGTCCTTGCAGCGCGGCCGCCTGAGCACCACCGATGCCCGCGCCATCGCCGGCCACCGAGATGAAGGGCACGTCGAGCGCGCCCCACTGATCGGTTTCCGGGACGAAGCACAGCTGCGCGTCATCCCAACGATGCTGGGCCCTGAGCGCCTGGGTGAACTGGATGTTCGGCACCACACCCTGGTGCAGCAGCACGGTGCTGGCCGGCAAGCGATGCGACTGCCCGTCGACGACGAAGCTGAGCGCCTGCGCCTGCCCTTCCCCCTCGACCTGGAGTTGTTCGGCACCGGTGTAGTGCGGGACCTCTCCTTTGCGCAGGGCGCGCAGCAGCGAGACGCCCTTGCGCAGATAGGGCCAGGCCCGCAGCGCCGCCAGCAGGTGCCCACGGGCGCGCCAGTAATCCTCACGGCGACTGGTGTCCACCATGCCCACAATGGGTATACCCGCCCGCAGGTATTGCCAGCCGAGCAGGTAGAGCAGCGGTCCGCACCCGGCCAGCACCACCGGTCCCTGCGGACCGATGCCAGCGGTCTTGAGCAGGATCTGCGCGGCCCCGGCGGTCATCACACCGGGCAGGGTCCAGCCGGGAATGGGAAAGGGTCGCTCCATCGCACCGGTCGCCAGCAGCACGGCCCTGGCGGCGAAGGAACGTACCTGTCCGTTCTTGAGGTAATGCACCTGACGCTCGCGAGTGATCTGCCAGACGGAGGCGCCCGTCTCGTGGCGCACCGCAGTGCTCCTCATGGCCTCCGCCAAGTCGGCGCCAGCCGCATAATCCGGCCCGAGCAGCGTACGCCGTGCCGCTGAGGCGCTGTCGATACCACGATAGATCTGCCCGCCCACCGCCGATTGCTCGTCCAGCAGCACGACGGAGAGTCCCAGGTCTGCCAGGGTGCGGGCCCCGGCCATGCCGGCCGGGCCCGCGCCAATGACGACGACGTCCACAGGTTCGAGATTCATGGCTGCACCTCCATCACCACGGGTTCGGCAGCGGTGAAGGGCAGCTCCCGGGCGCCCTGCTGCGAACGGATACGCATGCCGTCGGCCGCCTCGATCAGGCAGCTCTGGCGACTCGGCACCCCATCGATCTCGACCAGGCATTCGAAGCACACGCCCATCATGCAATAGGGTGCACGGGCTTCACCGCCCACCGGCGAGGTGCGGAACTGCCGTACGCCGGCCAGCAGCAAGGCGGCGGCAACCGTGAGACCGCTCGGTACCTGGAAGGCCTGGTCATCGAAGGTCAGGGTGATGAGGCGGCCGCCTTCGGCGTCCACGCGGCGAAATAAGGAATCAGTGAGCATGGGAAAACACCTCCCCCGTAAGAAAACGTTCGCCGGCGAACACCGCCAGCTCTTCTGGCTGTTCACCGCCCCGAACCCAGGGCGCGATCCGGGTCGCGTGCGCCGCAGCCAGGGTCACACCGCTGTGGCAGGTGACGACGAAGGCACCGGGATGCGAGGCGGACTCCTGATAGATCGGATAACCGTCCGGGCTCATGACGCGCAGGGCGCCCCAGGCCCGCACCAGGCGCACGTCAGCCAGCAGCGGGAAGGTGTTGACCCCACGCTGGGCGATCCTGGCGAGCACGTCGGTGGTGGTGAGGTCGTTGAAGCCGACCTCCTCCATGGAATCGCCAAGCTGCACACTGCCCTCGTCGGTCTGGCGCACATTGATGGTCGGGTAGTCGAGAAAGGGCCGAACCCGCTCACTGACCAATACCTGCCCACGATTTGGCGCGACCGGGGCATGCAGTCCGACCTGCTCCCCCAGCGGCCGATTGCCCAGGCCTGCCGCCAGCACCAGGCGCGGCGCGGTGAAGCGCTGGCCGGGAGTAACCACCGTGAATTCGCCAGGTGCGGAGTCGATCCGCTCGACCGGCATTCGCCCCAGTACCGTCGCCCCGTGGTGCTGGGCTCCCGCATGCAAGGCTCGCAGGAGCTTGAGCGGATTCACGTGGCCATCCATGGGCGTGTAGCTCGCCCCGACGACCTTCGGACCGATACCGGGCAAGCGTGCCCGCAGATCTGCTCGGTCGAGCATCTCGAAGGGGTAATCACCCAGGCCCGCCTGCATACCGGCCAGCCGCGCCTGGCGCTCCGCCAATTCCTGGTCGGAAAAGCACATGTGAAAACCGCCGGGCTGCTTCAGGCGGACATCGACATCCGTCTCCTGCAGCAGGCCTTCGGCCAGCCCGGCCCAGGCCAGCGCGGAGGACCTTGTCCAGCGGGAATATTCGAGGCGGTCGAAGCCCTTGCCCTGCACCCAGACCAGGCCGAAGTTGCCCCGCGAGGCGCGGAAGGCGTCATCGCCCTGGTCGAGCACCAGCGTCTTGGTACCGGCCTTTGCCAGGCCATAGGCGACCGCCATCCCGACCAATCCACCGCCAACCACGATGACCTCTGCCGAGGTGGGTATGCTGCTGTCGTTCATTGCTTCTCTCCGATCAGCACGCGATCCAGGCCAACGAGCCGATCCAGCAGCAGCATCACCGCCAGGGTTCCCAGGATCAGCACCGTAGAGGCCGCCGTGATCAGGGGATCGATGGTCTGGGCGATCTGGTTGTACATGGCGACCGGCAGGGTCGTGGTGCCTGGCGTGGCGACGAAGACCGTCATGGTCAGCTCGTCGAAACTCTGGATGAAGGCGAGCAGCCAGCCACCCACCACGCCGGTGCGGATCCGCGGCAGGATCACCCGCCAGAAGGTCTGCAGCCGATTGGCGCCCAGGGACAGCGCCGCGTGCTCCGCATCGCGCTCGAGGCCGATGGTGGACGCCAGGGTCAGCCGCAAGGCATAGGGCAGCACGACGATGACGTGGGTGATGCTCAGGGCCCACAGCGAGCCGCCCACCTGGGCGAGGGAAAAGAAGCGCAGGAAGGCGATCCCCAGCACCACCGAGGGAATCATCAGCGGCGACATCAGGAAGCCCGTGATCGCCCCGCGGCCGGGAAAGTCGTAGCGACTGATGGCCAGCGCCGCGGGGACCGCTAGCAGGGTGGCGACCGTCGCCGACACCAGGCCCAGCTTGAGCGATAGCCAGAAGGCATCGACCATTTCCTGGTTGGCCCACAGCGCCTGGAACCAGCGCAGCGACAGGCCTCCCGAGGGCAGCGAAATGAAGCCTTCGCCGGTAAAGGACACCGCCATCACCACCACCAGCGGCGCCACGATGAAGGCGATGAAGAGCGTATGAAAGGCAAGGGAGAAGAAACCGTTCCGGTACATGGCGATCACTCGAAGACGTGTTTGAAACGGCGCTCGGCCAGCCGGCTGCAGCCCACCACGATCACCAAGTTGGCGATCAGCAGTAGCACCGCGATGGCGGCGCCCAGCGGCCAGTTCAGCGAACCCAGGAATTCGTCGTAGGCGGCCGTGGCGACCACCTTGAGGCGACGTCCGCCAATGATCGCGGGGGTGGCGAAAGCCGAGGCCGCCAGGGCGAAGACGATGATCGAGCCCGAGAGGATCCCCGGCACGATCTGCGGGAGCACCACCCGCCTGAAGGTCGTCATCCGCGAAGCGCCCAACGACAGGCCGGCCTGCTCCACCTGCAGATCGAGCTTCTGCAGGCTGGCCCAGACGGCGATCACCATGAAGGGCACCAGCACATGGGTCAGCGCCAGCACCACGCCGAACTGGGTGAACATCATGCGGATAGGGAAATCGATGATGCCCAACGCCTGCAACGCCTGGTTGATCAGCCCGTTGTTGCCCAGCAGGATGGCCCATCCCAAGGTGCGCACCACCACCGAGATGAGCAGCGGACCGAGCACCACGAGCAGGAACAGCGACCGCCAGGGTGCTCGCATGCGAGCGATGATGAGCGTCTCCGGCACGCCGATCAGGACCGAGCACACGGTCACGGCGAGCGCCATTCCGCCCGTACGCAAGAAGATCTCGTGGAAATAGTCGTCGCCGAATACCTCCAGGTAGTTGGCGAGCGAGTACACGGGAATGACGCCCTTGGTGTCGCTGAATAGGTTCAACGACAGCATGGCTGTGAGCACCAGGGGCGCCGCCAGCAGGGTCAGGAACACCAGGAGTGCGGGGCCGGTCAGCAGCCAGGGGGCGCTGCCAACGCGCTCGGCATCATAAGTGGCCATGGGACACCTCCCGACCGAGCAGGCGCAGGTCATCGTCCAGCCAGGTCAAGCCCACCTCCTCCCCTTCCAGCGGCGGCGGCGCACCGAGGTTCGGTTGCGTCAGATTCACCGGCCCCAGGGGGCTCTCGACACCGATCAGCCAGAGGTTGCCCAGGAACACACGCATGCGCACCGTGCCGCGCAAGCGCGCTTCGGCCGGATCGGCCAGGCGGATCTTTTCCGGACGCAGGTAGACATTTACATCGCCGTCGAACTGATGCCCTTCATGAGGGATATGCAGCATCAGACCGTCGACCTTGACCTCGTAGCAGCGTGGCTTGCGGTTGTGGACGGCACCGGGGAAGGCATTGGTCTTGCCCAGGAAGCTCGAGGCGAAGGGCGACTGGGGCCGCTCGTAGGTCTCGAACGGCGAGCCGATCTGCACGATGCGCCCGCCGTGCATCACCGCGATACGGTCGCTCATGGTCATCGCCTCCACCTGATCATGAGTGACCAGGATGGTGGTGATACCCAGGTCGCGCTGGATGGCACGCAACTCGATGTGCATGTCCTCGCGCAACTTGGCGTCGAGGTTCGACATGGGCTCGTCCAGCAGCAACAGGTCCGGGCGGATCGCCAGGGCGCGCGCGATGGCCACCCGCTGACGCTGCCCACCGGACAGCGCCTTGGGATAGCGTTCGCCCAGGCCCTGCAGCCGAACCATGTCGAGCGCCGACTTCACCCGCTCTGCCCTTTCGCTGCGTGGCACGCCGCGCATCTCCAGGCCGAAGCTGACGTTCTCGGCCACGGTCATGTGGGGGAACAGCGCATAGCTCTGGAATACCATCCCCAGTCCGCGTTTTTCCGGACGGACATGGGTGATGTCCCGGCCATCCAGCACGATGCGCCCGGCTGTGGGCTGCACGAAGCCGGCAACGCTCTGCAGGGTCGTAGTCTTGCCGCACCCCGAAGGGCCCAAGAGGGAAAGAAATTCGCCTTTCTCTACCGCGAGGTCGAGCCCGGCGATGGCGGTGAAGTCGCCATAAGTTTTGACGAGGCCGTCGAGGATCAGGAAAGCCATGGGCATGCCTCCGGCGATCACGAGGGCGTGATCGCTGTTCGTCCAAGGGAGGTGGGAGCGACCGGCTCATAAGTGGAAACCAGCGGCTCGATCTTTGAGCGAGTTGGAACCGGACGATGGCGAAATGGACGTGAGGGCTTGGCGCTACAACTAGCGGATGGGCAGTCCGGCGGGACCATCCTCTCCACTCGCAATCCCCAGTGCCATTTCATCGCCGTCTGGTCGGTACGCCCTCTACCGCTCGATGGTCCTGTTCCAGCGCGTCGTCCACTCGGAACGCTTCTGGTTGATGGTGTCCCAATCGACCTTGAGCAGGCTGTCGACCTTTTCCTGACCATAGGGCATACGGGCAGCCAGTTCTGGCGGCAGCTCCACGGTGCGATTCACCGGCGCGAAGCCGTTACTTTCGGACTGGATCTTCTGGATTTCTGGCGACAGCACGTAGCGAATGAATTGCTGGGAGAGTTCGGACTGCGCATTCGGCGTAACGGAGCAGGCGGCCACCTGGAGGGCTACGGCACCCTCCTTCGGATAGATGAACTTGAGCGGAAAGCCGGTGTTCTGCAGCGCCACCGCACGGCCACTGCCGTACACCGCCATGACCACATCACCGTTCTGCATCATCCCGTCCATCTCGCCCGGCGCACTCACCCAGGCCAGCACGTTGGGCGCGATCTTCTTCTCGAACACTGCGAAGCCCGGATCGATGTCTTTCTCGCCGCCGCCATTCAGCCGCGCCATCTCGATCAGTGAATGCAGTCCGTAGGTATTGGTGATCGGCGGCATGCCCAGCAGCTGCCGATATTTCGGATCTTCAAGGTCAGTCCAGGACGTCGGGGCCGCCCAACCGCGCTTCTTGAAGGCTTCTTCGTTGTAGCCGATCCCGGTGGCGACCATACCTACCGCAGTCGCCTCGGGACTCAGACGCGCCAGGGGATACAGGTCCTGGTAGACAGGCGCGTCCGTGAGCTTTTCGCAGAACCCCAACTGTAGCGCCTGGTACATGGGGCCGTCGTCCATCATGGCGACGTTGATCTGCTGCCGTCCTTTCTGCGCCTGCAGCTTGGCCAGCGTCTCAGTCGAGTTGCCCGACACATACACGACCTTGACCCCATGCGCCTTTTCGAAAGCGGGAATGACGCGGGTCTTGTACATCTGCTCGGTGGAACCGCCGACGCCGGCGACATACAGCGTCGTTTCGGCGTGAGCAGGAAGCGTCATACCAACGCCCGCTGCGGCCAACAGCAGCGCGGACAGACCCTGACGCAAGGAGATGGATGAGGTACGGGCGAGATACGGACTGGTCACGGGCAATGCTCCCTTTTTTGCGTTGCGGCAGATCGAGAACGTCGTGAGGACACGACCGGAAGATCCAGGCATCCGCCTCCGAGGACATCGCGGTAACCGCCATTCGGAAACGCTTTCTTTTTATGGGGCCATTTGGCTTTTGACCGAGTATTGTCAGCCTAAACCCATAGGGTCAAATACGAAGGTACGGGTTAAGTATTCATATTTGATATGGAGAGCTCTGTTGAATCTCAGACAGATCGAGGCCTTTCGCAGCGTGATGCGTCTAGGCTCCATGACCGCGGCCGCCGAAGCCCTGCACACCTCGCAGCCCAACGTCAGCCGACTGATCGCCCAGCTTGAGTTGAGCACCGGACTCAAACTGTTCGAGCGCGCGGGGGTACGGCTGATACCTACGAAGGAAGGCAGCGCTTTCTTTCAGGAAGTGGAACGGGCCTATGTGGGGCTGGACAGCCTGCGCCAATCGGCCAAGAACATCCGCAACCTGGGTACAGGTCGCCTGCGTATCGCGGCGGTACCCTCGACCGGCCTCACGCTCATCCCGCATGTGATCAAGGACTTCGTCGCAACTCGTCCCGAGCTGACCGTCTCCCTGCACATGAACGCCTCGCCCACCGTGGTGCAGTGGGTGCAGTCTCAATTCTGCGATCTGGGCGTAGTGGTCCAGCCCAGCGACGCCGGTCCTCTGGAAACGCTGCTCATCACCAGGCTCCGCGCCGTCTGCGTCCTACCGCCAGGCCATCGCCTAGCGTCACGAGAGGTTATCAGGGCGCAGGATCTCCACGGCGAGAACTTCGTCTCCCTCTGCCATGGCGACGGCACTCGCGAGCAGATGGACAGGGTCTTCGAGCAGGCCGGCGTCGAACGCAAACTCGCCGTGGAAGGCCAGTACAGCTCCATCACCTGCGAAATGGTCGCCGCCGGCATGGGCGCCGCCCTCATGAGCCCGAACGTTGCTCAGGATTTTCTTCATAAGGACATCACCATCCACCGGTTCGAGCCGGAGCTGTTGTTTCCGGTTTATGTCGTTGCGCCGGCAGGATCTGGCCAGACGCCATTGGCAACGGACTTTATTCAGGCGCTGCGAGGGCATTATGCGAGGCATTTCCGGGGCTAATTCACTGGCTGCTGATGGTCAACAACTCGGCTATGGCGTCATAGTCTTTCGTTGGCGGCGGCGGTTAGTACCCGGTCATGTCCAAGACTCACGCGCCTTCAGATTTCGGCAATGCAAGCATGGAAAATACCTTAGGACTTCGAAGAGTGCGTTTCGGACCCGCCCTGAGTCGACGTCATCTCGTTGTAGCTAGTGCGTAACTCAGAACCATTTAAATCCGTTAGGCATAAAAAACCCAGCCACCTTTCAGTGGCTAGGCTTTCTGTATTTGGTCGAGACAGAGTGATTCGAACACTCGACCCCTTGCACCCCATGTCAGCGGTCGACCTCATAACACATTGATTTAATAGCCTATTTTGAGCGCTCGCTGCAGCCATTGCTCTCCTCTATCCAACGGTTCTCAACGGCTCCCCGCAAAGTCCCTGTGAGCAGAATGCCCCCCAAACACACAGGAGCTCATTTCTGTCCGACAACGGTGTTCCCACATAGCTGGGGTTAATCAACAAAGCTTCTAAAGCTAGCGTGGTACCCAGTCGACTTAAGATAAACGTGCCGGTCTAGATCCTCGCTCAGGATGAAAAGAGACGACCCCTCCCTAAACTGAAACACACGGAAAAATGCTCTTTAAGTCAGACAGCTTCTTTAAGTGGCCAAGCTTATGCAGGCCGCTGTCGATCAGCGAACGAATCACATCCTGAATGTCACTCTGAACTTCCTGCTCGGAGCAAAATTGGCGGATCAACGCTTCGTACGCTTTATCATACTCACCAAATAAGACGTCCCGGTTGATGACGTGGGTTTGCTCGGGCTTGCTCTCGTTAATGGACGCAATGCGCGTGTCTTTGAGGGCCAGTGTGATTGCAATCCGTGCAATTACGTTCGGTGTTAAGCGAATTTTGGTCTGCAGAAACTGCAGTTTGTCCCAGGTTTTCTTACTCAAATGTATGCGCGTTGGAAACATGTCAGCTCGCGTCCCTTATCTTCCAGAAGTATCCTTCACTAGCCCGGGTCGCGCCCTTTTGGGGATCGTATTCGAGCCGATAAGCGCGAGAGATATCCGCCGCAAGATCCTCGTAAAATGACTCGTCGACCTCGGTGTCCGTGGATAGGACAATCATCTGATGACTAGCGGTTGGGAAGTAGCCTTCAATAAGCTTGCCCCGATGACGCGAGTCCAAACGGCCCAGCGGTGTATCAACAATCATCGGCAACTGGCGGCTAGATGTTTTGGCAAGCGCCTCGAGCACCGATATCGCGAAGATCTGCTTTTCACCCGCGGACAGCTCTTCTTTGGCAATAGGGCGCCCCGACTCCGACAGGAGCTGAATTTGAAAGGTCGTCGCGTCAATGCGGATCTGAAGTTGCATGTCGTCTTTGCGGGCCAGCTTGGAAAAACGCTCAGCAAACTGAGCTTCAAGGTCCCGGATCTTCGCTTCTGACGTTTGATCCACGAAATTTTTGAGCAATCCACTAATCTTGCCGATGTAATCCAGCATACGTTTCTGATCGCTAGTTTTGGCCGCGTCTTCGTAAAGACGGTCTAGCTTACGTGCTATCTCGACAGCACCATTAGCAATCTCTCTGCCAGAAGCCTTCAGCTCATCTAGTTTGGCATCCAACCAACCGATTTTTTGCTGCAGGTTTTGTAAGCTCTCGAAATCATCAGCAATCAATCGGTCATCCGGGGCGCGGGCTAGCGCCGCCCCCATCTCATCGAGTGCGGCCTCAACGACTTCCAGGGCCAGAAACATCTGTGCCGAGTCAGTGGCTTGTCTCTGTGCATCTTTAAACATGGACAATAAGCGGCTGGCCTGCAAGGGCGTCACGTCATGCAGTATCTCATCAGGAGTAGTGTTAGTATTTCGCGCAAGAGCAACATCTAACTCCCTAGACACGACTGCCATCGCGTCAGTTGGCAGCGCACCTGAAAGTTGCTTACTAAGTTGCTCAGAGTAGCTACATAGCAGCGCATGTTTCTGATGCGCTGCTTGAGCAAACAAGTCTTGCTCAATTTGAGTTTTGGTTCTCTCGCAAAGGTCTTGGGCCAGGGCCAGAGGGGCAGCATCAGAAATTAGCCCGATTATCTGTGCGATAAGCGCATCTTTTTGACTCTGCAGCCGACCAAGGTCGCTTTCTAGGTCTTTTCGGGACGCTGAAAAATGGCCGCCCCGACCGTCGATGATCTTCTGCAGCTGGGCGATGTCACTCTGCACCTCAGAACGTTGAACCATTACCGCGTTTATATTCTGGCGAACCTGCTCGATCTGGTGGCGCCTTGCCTCTAGCATTGCTTTTTGAGTGTCAATTTCAGCCTGAATTGTTTCGACCGAAGATCGCTTGGTGATGCTGCGCTTGAGAACCGTTAAGTCTCCGGACAGCCGCTCCACGATATCCAGACCTAACAGCTTTTTGATGGACTGCTCAAGCGCGGCACCTCCAGTGTCATCGGCCAGCTCGGCGATCTTCTCGCCGTCAAAGAAGAACAGGTCGGACACGCCGCTAGGGATCAGTTCATTCAGAAAGTTTTGCGCCTGGTCGTAGGACAGGCCTTGAATCACCTGACCATCTTGTAGAACGGTTAACGCTTCCTTAACACCCGTCCTTTTCCGCTCCCACTGACGCTTGACCTGATATTGGTTCTCAGTACCCAGCTTTGCGTAGGCAAAAGTTATCTCGACCGACGCCGTATTCGGCGACCGGTTCGTCTCCTTGGAGTGGTGAATCGACTCGAGCAGATAGTTATCGTAGCGCTTTTGCGAAACGGCAGAGCCGAGTGAAAGGCGCCCGTACAGAGCTAAACGCACTCCAGACAGGATGCTCGTTTTTCCAGCCCCGTTCAAACCGCCAAACAAAATGATCGGCGGTGTTTTGCCACAGCGCTTAACAGGACTCAAGTCAAAGCTGTTGGTACCTTCGTAAACTCGGAAATTGGTCAGAGTCAAATTTTGTATCAGCATCAGTGTAGGAACTCAGCAAATTCATCTTTAACGTCTTCAACGTGAGACCGTTCGTATTTCCGATACTCAGCGTTGCGCGCGTTGATCACAGAGAGTTCCTCCCAATCCCGTTGAAGAAGGGACTCCAACCGCTCTAATATTCCCCTGCGTTTACCAAGACCGGACACTTCCAGTTCCGCCTCCAGCATCTTTCGAATCAATGCTGCAGGCACGCCATAAGCCTCGGAAAGAAGCTCGAGCGTCTGTGAATCAGCTTTTGTAAACGCTCCGGCATCATCCTCAACCCAATCCAGATCTTCGCCATACACCTCGCGATAGATGCCCGGAAGGGAGTCCGCCCAATCCGGCTCGTTGGGGTCCCGCAGCCATTCACGACGAATCATATGTAGTTCCGGCCGCGTGATCAGTTCCATATCACGCCCCTGCTCCTTAATACTTTTCTCGATCGTCAGCAGCTCCCTGAGAAAGTCTCGACGGGTCTGGAGAAGATAAGGGCCGGGAATATGACGAACCTCCTGCACGCTGTCGTCACTGATGTCGCCGGTATTGTAGGAAACACGCCCCGTACGACGGCGGAAGTTACGATAATGATCGGCATTTTCAGGCTGTCTCGAGCGATAAAGTAGATCTCTAAAGTCAAGCAGCGGTCGCATCCAATCGGCACCGGACTCAATCAACCCATGCAGGGCTTTGTCTTCTGTGACCACGGTGCAGGTCCAACAACCGAATCGACTATTACCGCAAGAGGGCGTGCTTTTGTCAATGACTAGCGGGCACTCGCCCTGATTCGAACCTTTGTAAAGCTCAAACAGCAGCTGATTCGATCCGCCCCATGGACAGGGCGAGCTCATCAGATACATCCACACCTCATCCGCCGACCAACTTTCGATGGGCATATAAGTGTATGCGTTTGGTAAAGAGCTGTGCCGGCTCAGCGCAGAACCATCAATCTTGTGTTTGGCTATGACTTGGGCACGCGAGGCACTCTCTTCTGAGCGAGACCCCAGAACCACGACAGCCTCGCCAAACCGAGCCACTTTATCCAGGATGAACCCGCTGACCGGATCGATCTTCATGCGCTCTGTGCACCACCGGAAAGATTGATTGGGCGCCGGGTAGCCCCGGCCCAGCAGATTCACCCAGAAGGTTTGGTCCGTTTTGGGGACAACTTTGTGGGCGCTGATGGGCAGGCCCTCTAGCGTTGCCGACTCATTGATCGTTTCAATGACGGAATTGATCATGTCGACGACTACTGGGGTCTCCACCAAGGTGTCAGAGGAAACCACATAAACGTGCTTGTCTCGCTGCTCAGGGGGAAGCTGCTGCAGGGCGATGTAGACTAGAGACAAGGCGCAGGTCGAGTCTTTACCGCCACTGAATCCAATAATCCAAGGACGCTCGTCCGCCACATAGATAGTTTGGATCTCCCGAACCAGATCAACCAAAGGGCGATGTCCCAAACTCATCTTCCGGATCATTTCCAGATGAGTGGGGAAGGGAAAGGCGCCATTCGTCATTTTTTCAGAGACTCCTCATATTCCTGTTCGGTGGGAGAGAGTGGAATATCCAGCTGCTGTTTGATGTAATTACCGGTGAGGACGACACTGCTGCGCGCCTTACTTATTCTGCCGTGGTGCATGGCTCGCCCCTCCCATTCAGGGTTGGCTCTTGCCCAATCGATGTTTTGCAGCCCCTTAAGAATATTTGCCCAGACACTCTTAGGTCGCGCGATCAAATCGGCACCGATAAATCCCATGGCCTGAAGCATAACTGCATGGGCATGGACGAATTGTTCTCGTAACTCCGCCGTTGCGACCTTCTTATTCAGCGCCAGTTGCCAGTCGGGCATGTTGTTCGCCACTTCATTCCAAAAGGTCGCCGCCAGACCGGTTTCGCACGAATCAATCGGACCATCTTTGCCTTTCGAGAGCAACGCCTTGGAGGCATTTTTAATAGCCGACAAAGTAAAGAGCTTGGTACTGCGATTGGAGATGCTGGATCTCTCCATCTCGGTAAGACGTGAGAAGGCTGAGACGTCCTTGACCATAGTGCGGGCCAATTCTGATAGCGAATCTCGACGGTCATACAGGGTGCTTATGGAGTCACTGGGCCGAACCGCATGCTTGTTCAAATCCGCGAACATTTGCTGGCTGCGCTCCAGGCCCTCATCAATAAAGAAAAGAACGGGAATGTTGTCGTAACCTAGCTCCGGATTCTCTTGGATGGCGTGCTCTATGGCAGCGCGCCGATGCTGCCCATCATTGATGAGAATGCGTGCTTCCATGGGGATCGAAAGAAGCCCCAGACTCTGACCCAGCCCGGTGTCGGCACTGGGTTCAAATTTCACTTTAGCGTCCACGGATGCCGTAATAGCGGAAAGTGTATAATCTCCAGTATTGTCAAGGAGATAACTCACAATATCTGGAACACGGGCTCTGTTCAATGTGCGCTGCGCTCTCAGCTCTGGCGGCACCTCATCTTCGTCAAAGACGAAAATTTTGGGGATCAAACGCATAGGGCACATCGCGATATAGCAAGGTCTTCCCGCCTGCATACCCCGGACAGCAGGAAAGCTGTGAAAAAATTCGCTCATCATTTTGCCTTCCATGCTGGAAGTTAAAAATAAATTGGAAGTTTTTTTATCACATTATGACTTCCATGTCGAGAGTTTTATGGGTAGCAAAGCTGAAGCAGAGGATGCTTAGTAGGCGTGTGACGTCTCTCCTGATTTGAGGAGTGCCCAGCTTTAGAGCCCAGTCCCGGTCCCCAGGAGATTGGACATAAAAAGCGTTTCACTGAAGGGCAAATCATTGGCTTCTTGCGCGAAGCGGAGGGTGGGCTGCCGATCAAACAGCTGTGTCATCGGTGCGGCTTTTCAGAGGACGGCCACTACCTCTGGCGCAGCAAGTTCCGTGGCATGAGGGTGCCAGATTCGAAGCGCCTGAAGGAGTCGGAAAACGAGAACCCCCGCCTGAAGAAATGCTTGCCGAGTTGATGCTGGAGATCGAAGTCACCCACGAGGCGTTGCGCAGAAAGTGGTGAGCGCACCATCCCGTCGAGAGCTGTTGCGCCACACGGCGGCACACGGCTTGAGTGAGCGCCGGGCGCTACGGATGATCTGCATGAGCGCCAGCGCTCTGCGCTACCAACCAAGGCCGGATCACAGCCAGAGCCTGCATGAGCGAACTGTGGCTCTGACCCATCGGTATCGCCGTTATGGTGCAGCGAGGATCTATTTGAAGCTGCGGCAGGCTGTCGAGGTGGTTTACCACAAGCGGGCTGACCGTCTACATGCCGAAGCACGCTTACAGCTCAAAAGGCAAGCGCAAGAAGATCCTGATAGTAGATTGATAGCTGCTGAGGCGTCCACGGGACGCCTATCAGGCTTGGTCGATGAACTATGTGTTTGATCGCACAGCTGAAGGACGTGTCATCAAGAGCCTGGCCTGGTAGACGACGCTACTCACGAGGCTGCTACCATCGTGCCGGATCGATCCATTGGCGGGCACTCTTTGACGCGCACTCTGGATCGTCTAGCTGCTCGTGAGGACTGCCCAAGGCCATCCATACGTACAATGGCAAGGTGTCCTGTGGACGGGCCATATTGACCTGGGCTCATCAGCGTGGAGTGATGTTGTATTTGATTGTGCTAGGCAAGCCCAATCAGAAGGCCTATATAGAATTCTTCAACGGGCACTTTCGTTATGAGTGGCTGAACTACCATTGGTTCACCGGCCTGTCGCACGCCAAGGCGGTGGTTGAGTCCTGGCGAAGGGAGTACAACGAAGAGTGACCCAAGAAAGGACTTGGTGGGCTAACCCCGTCCGCCTATGCCGAGCGCCTGGCCTCAAAAGCCATTACATTGAGCCAGGACTCTAAAGCCAGATGCTACTGAAGACGGGGAAGCGTCGGACCTATTAAAACTGCATTGGCAATCTAATTTTAGAACATCACTAAAATTCTATCCCTTACACGAGAAGTGGCGAAGAAAGGTATCTTTCGAGTAGCCCCTGGGAGGTGCTTTTCCTCCTCCAGGGCTCAGGTCCAGAAACGATTCGACTCTGCCCTGATTAGTGTTACTGTAGCTGACATGAACTGGCCGGCTTCTATCGTACAAATAAATTCGGTCGAATTTCAGATTATTAACAATCCATTGCGTGACTTCCAGCATGTCTTCGTCTTCAATGATAAAGTCGACTGCCGCCCCTTTTCGGTCGCAAATATAGTTTCCTTTTCGATTCTTCTCGTAGCTGGCATGCTGATCTAACCTCGGGGCAATACCTCTGTGTATTTCTTTGGCCAGAGCCTGCGAGCAAAAGCCGTAGGTCAGCTTGATCATCCCGAAATAATCGATAATGGGGTCGAGTAAGTTTATGGCTAAGTCCAGAATCGCGGTGTACGTGTTCGGTTCTTTGGGAATATTATCGAGATTGGCTCGTTGTTGCGTGTCGCCGCAGCGGATGAAGTCTCGATAGGTAAAATTCTCCCCGCAAGGGTCGTCCAGACTTGGTATCGATTGACTTCGCGCAAGTGTAAATCCATCAACTTGGTAGCGGTGTTTCGCCAAGGTTTTCACAAAGTCTTCTGGATTTGGCCCATATCCATCCAGATCGAGAAACCGTAGGTTTGCTAATTCCTCGTCAAACGCCAACTGTTGACCGTAATTATGGAAACTTTCGTTGATGTAGCGACTCTTCAGATAGAGGAATGGCGGGATGTAGGTTTCGCCGTAGTCGAAGAAATCCAGCCGCTGATGCAGCAGATTAATTTTGACCCGCTCGATCATTCGCGGCAGCGGTTTACCATCAAAATCATCGAACTCCATCAGCGTAAGCTTACTCGAGCGAATGTGAATTTTCACCAAGTCGGCGCTGGTAACATCACCGTACAAACTGGTGGCACAGTGCACATAGGTTCTTAGCACCGACGGTAAATGTGAGACCAAGCTGGTGTGCAGTTGTAGCGAATGCCCCTCGATCAACCATCCCAACCCAGACTGTGCCGCAGAGTTACAAGCGGCGTTGATGGCCTCTTTGTCGAAAGCCCTAAGTAGCAAAGCCTCGCCATGTGCTAAGGCGTTGTCGATATCGCCAAAGAAGTGCTTGATGTCTTCTTTGAGAGTGGGTTCGACTGGCCTCCTGGGTCGCTTGCCAGCAAACCGAAGCTTGGCAAAAAACACCGATAAGTCATCGATTCGGGTCTGGCGGGCATGTTCTAACTCGGCGACGCCCTCTTCCCCTTTGAGCTGAATGATCAGCCGCAAGGCCAAGGGCAAGGAGCCCAACTGGGTACGAATCTCATCCAAAATACCCAGCTCTTTGGGTTTTGGTTCTCGCCCCAAACCCAACCATATCGCCCAAAGCGTCTCTAGCAACTGCGCATGGGATTCGTATTTATGCTTCGCCCGCTGGGCGACCCGCGCCTTTTTTTCTTCCAAAGTTAGCGGGGTGTAAATAGGCCGGATGGGTGAACGTCGTTTGGCGACCCGCTGACTGCTGAATCGCTGTTCAGCATCCGAGCTTTTAAAGACGTAGAAGATGCCGGGCGCCACGGGCACCGGCTCGATGCCTAACACCGCTTCCAGGTATTGGGCTAGTTCGACCTGAGAGTAGTATTTTTGAAATGTGTTGCGGGAGGTTAGGACACCGTCCGCATACGGGATGCCGTTGCCGGTGTTCGAATGCACCAACATAGCAGACACCACCAACCATTCCTGAGCTAGCTCAAAGGCGCCTTTAAGGGCTTCATCACGTTGCTGGCGATCCTCAATCACATTGATGACGAAGCCGAGATTCACCACATCAGCTGTGTTTTTGTTGTTGTCGGGGGCGTAATAGGGATCCCAGCCTGAGGCCGTGATGCCGTTATCAGTCAAAAAGCGAACGTCACTGCCCCGTCCACACCCGTAATCGAAGATGGTCTTTTGGCCGTTCAAATAGCCAAGCCGAGCCAAGGTCTGCATGGGCGCCGAAAGGTTGGTGCGCGAGAGTGCAGTGAGGTGGCGTTGAATGATATCTGTGTCAGCCTGCGTGCTAGGGGCCGCCTCACCAAACTCTTCATTGCCAATGGGTAGCAGGTCGTGGCCCTGAATTCGGTAACCTCTCTCGACCAAGACCACAGCCCACTCTCGGGCGAAGCCGATACGACTGGTATCATCAAACAGTCCAATGGCTTCGGCTAGTACGGTTAGTGACGCAAACTCCGCTCGGCGAGGATGATCGGGAGCCAGCAGGAGCTCTTTGCGGTGCAGAACAGGCGGATTAAGGGACTCTCGAAAGGTCCTAAAGATTAGACGTTCCGCGTCCCCGCTTAACGACCAATAGTGGGCTAGGCTAGGGAAAGCGTCCTCAAAAAAAGTAGGGTAATAAAGAAAAGAAACATCCTGGTTGTTGTCGTGTAATTTGACGACATTGAAGTCCTTCTCCGCTTCAACGCCCGCAAGCGAGATGGCTTTTTGGATGGTCTTACGGTGATGTGGCCCCAAGCTCGGCAGCGCCGAGCAATGCACATATAGGTGCTGTCCGACTTTCTTACCAACGAAGGCGGTTCCGTTACCCATATTTGGTCCTCCCGACGGTGGCTCGTTGGCAAGCTAGTACCCCAGGCTCTGAGCCAATGAAATCATTGGATTTAAGGTTTTCGTGTACGCCGCCGTAACCTTTTCCGGATATACCAGCTCGGCGGTGCTGAGACCAAGGCCAACGCTGTAATCTTCAGCCATGACTGTCCACTGTTTTGACGACAGCAGGCGTTGAGCCACTTGAAGAGCCTGGATTTGGACGTTGATAAACGCCTCCACTTGCTCTGGGGTGGGCAGGGTCCTTCCGATGCTGCGGTTAGTCGCTGACTTGGCCGGGATCAGATTCCAGTACTGATCGTGACAGATGAACGACCAAGGCAGGAAGTGGTCCAGATCAAAGGTATCGGGCTGAACTGGATCATTGGCGTAAATGCACGTCAGAGGCAGCTCGGCAAGAAGCTGCTTCCAGACTTTGCGCTGCTTCGTGAGCGACGCCCGTTCGTACGGCGGCGCAATTTTGTCGATAATGGCCGGCGAATTTGGATTGCTCCGCTGCAGGTAGGCTGCCCAATGGTTGAACGCCCAGCCTTTAATGATCGAGAAATTCACCGTCAGGTACTCCATCCAACGCGGGTGGATCTCGATGCGAGCGCCGCCGTTGACGAAGCGATAGAGGGGTGGTTTGTCTGACGTAAACGTAGATTCCGCCAGTTCGCGTATTCGTCTGTCTTTCTTTTGATCAGGAAGGCAGCGCAACGCGTCCGCAAAAAAGGGCGTCAGTAGGCGCTGGGGGACGTACCGTTGGAGGGTCGCCGCGCCAATACGATCGAACTGGCCGGCAAGGGCGTCGCACAGGGCTTGCTGCGCCTCCGATGACGTCACCGCGCGCTCAGACAGATCAAAGTCCAGCTGATCCAGCACCGCACCAACTTGATCCTGCGCCCCAAAGGAAAGTTTGAAGAACCGATGGGGATACCAGCCGAAGCTCAGCAAGCCGGCGGTGATCTCGTCCAACGCAAAGGTTCTGTCGTCATCGAACCGGCGCAACCGGTTTTCGATC
Source organism: Pseudomonas sp. RIT411 (assembly GCF_003057735.2). Lineage (NCBI taxonomy): Bacteria > Pseudomonadati > Pseudomonadota > Gammaproteobacteria > Pseudomonadales > Pseudomonadaceae > Pseudomonas > Pseudomonas sp. RIT411. The sequence goes on along the minus strand of NZ_QBIZ02000002.1, from coordinate 457,800 downwards.
AGCTGCAACAGGCCGATAAAGAACAGCAGCTTGTAGGATGCAGTCGTCTTATCGAAGATTGCCGATAGCGCACCTACGTTCAGCGAGGCAGCCGAGGGAGGGATCGCGCTCATGGCCAATACTTCGCTTTGTCCGGAACAACCCAACGTCCCCCGCCTCTTGGGTCCTCGACATCGCCGTTGTACCTGGGAATGACGTGAATGTGCACGTGCGGGACCTTCTGTCCTGCAGCCGCCCCTTCATTGATCCCCACCTTGTAGCCATAGGGAGGATAGAATTGGCCGATAAGGTCCTTAGCCTGATTGATCAAACTGAGCAGATGCCTTTGTTGTTCGGCCGGCACGTCAAACAGGGTTGGGTAATGGCATCGTGGGGTTATTAGTAGATGACTGGGAGAAACCGGGTAACCGTCCGCAAAAATGTTGGCAATGTCGTCGCTGTAGATCAAACGCTCCTGGGGCAGATTGCAAAAAGGGCAATTTTCCTGGTGAGACGCAGCGTGATTGTGGCTGGTTGGGTCTGCCATGATGATTGGATCTTCTTTTTAGTCAACGTCATTCGCACGTCACCAACAAGCCTCACTGCACTCTGCAGTTTTGGAGTCAGAGGCGTCCCTGCCTCCGTACCAACCCCGGAACTTAGGCGCCCAGCGCCGTAATATCATCAATAATTGTGTGCTCGGCCTGCTCATCGAGAATCAGGCTAATGATGGCATTTTGTGCATTCAGCCCCGGGTCGATGATCGTACTTTTGATGATATCCAAACCACCGCAGGCGTATTCCTCGAAAAGCTTGATCTTGGCGTCAAACTTATCGCCCTCAGACTCCAGGTAACCGGAATCCTTATGCTCGAACAGAGCCAGCACGTTCATAAAAGCTTCGTCGTACTCCCCCCGAAACACCGACAAGGGTATGGGCTCGCTGGACTTATCGAACTCCACCGACTTTTTCCTCGAAAAGCCTAGAGCGGCGGCAAATACCATGGCGTCCTTAAAGGAGACGAAGACACCCTTGTCCTTGAGATAGGTTAGGGTCTCGGTATGTTTTGCCGGTTTCCGGACGCGATCAACCATAGAACCCTTCCTCCAACTTTGTGTACTCGAACTTCTCATCCCTGCTTGGGTCAGGCTTATGGTATTTCAGCGTGTATTGCTTACCCAGGCGTTTGGACAACTCGCTCTCAACCTCACCGCGCCACTGAGATTTCGACACCATGACGATGACTTGATCAGCCAAGGCTGGAATGAAGGTTGCCACTTTTTGGCGATACTCGGGATCCAAAGCTCCAAACGGAGAGTCCATCACGATCGGAAAAATTCCGCCTTTCTGAAATACACTCGGTTTACTGGCCCATTCTTTGGCGGTGTTGACGATACTGCTGATGAAACAAAGGCTGGTAATTTGGTTTTCACCGGTGGATTTCTCCAAAACCGGTTGCTTGCCGTGCCCTTCGATATTTTTGAAGATTTTTAGGGTGAAGCCATCATCGATCTCCGCCCAGTAGTCCTTCCTCATGATTTTCCGGAAGGTGTCATCGACCTTTTTCGACAAATCTGAGCGGACCTTATGGGCCATCGCTTCGTGCAATTCGCCAATGGTGTCAGCTACTTCCTTGGCCAGCTGCTTTCGACGCTGACTCAAGTCTGCCTGATTGGTATTGGCCAGCTCTTTCTCAATTTCCTTATCTTTGTCTTTGAGCTGGTCTTCCCAGGCAGATTTTTGATGCTCGCCGATGAGACAGTTGTCGTATAATTGCTTGCTCCTCGTCTTTAATTCCATCCGCCGCGCCTCCAACTTGGCGGAATCTTCTACCCCCTTAATCTCTTCACCCAGCTCATCAATTTTTCCCAGCAGATCCAGTCGTCGGTTGCCCAGGTCAGCTAATCTATTCATCAACTCATTGATGTTGGCGAATAACGCTTTTCGCGCTGCCTGCAAATGGGACATGTCACCAAACAGCGTCATAAATTGTTCTTCAACGCCATTGTCCTTGATAGTGGTTTTGTACGACTTCAGGGTAGTCACACACTCACTACCGGGCTCCAGCGGTTGGCCACAGATGCACTTACCCAGCTCGATCAAATCATCGATAAAAGTAGCTTTTACCTTGCTGGGCATCTCACCCCGAATCCGCATTTCATCAAGATACTGTTTCACCTCCATCAGCTCCGTATCAATAAACGCCAGGAAGCCTCGTTCCGTGACGTTTTTGTTGAGCACGAATGAGGCGTCATCTTTATCTTTTTTGATTTGCTCAAGCTGATTCTCGAGTTCCTCTCGACGCTTTTGCTTTTCAGCAATCGCCTCGATCGAATGCAACCGTTTATCGATATTTTCAATCTCTAGATCAATTTCGCTCAGAGTCTTTTTCCAGCCGCTGATCTCTTCCTCTTTTTTCTGGACTTTATCTGTCAACCTCGATTGCTCATCCAAAAGCGCCGTCATATTGCCAGAGGAACTATCTTTGGCTTCTTTGTTGAAATGTCGGACAACCGAATTCTTTAACTGCTTCTCGGCACGATCCAGAATATTCAAACCCATTAGGGCTTTAATAGCCTCTCTGACCTGAGTGGATGCGCTGTTGTAGGCTAGCTTTTCGATGCGCTCTCCGTTAAAAAAGAAATAGCTGTGCATGTCTTCCGGCAAGATTTGATTTAGCTGACTCCCCGGGTTCGAGGAGCGCCTGGACAGGCCTGCAGAATCAATCAAGGTGAGTGATGGCACAGAGGGACCCAAAGACTCTACATGCAAGCCCTCGCCCTTGGCAAACTTTTGCTCCCGGTGCGCGGTGTAGGTGGCGCCGTCATCATCAAACTCCAAGGTCACCGACATGACGATCGTGCTGTGCTGGGGCGCTTCGGCGATGGCCTTTTCGCTGAGGATATTTTCGTTATTGGTATCAAAGTCGGTGGCTCCGTAGAGCACCCATTTAAAGGCATTCAACAGGGACGTTTTACCAGCACCGTTTTCTCCGTGAATTACGGTGACGCTCGCTTGATCATCGGTGGAAAAACTGATCGAGACTTCGCCATAGAACTGCCGAAAGTTCCTGATAGTTAATTTTTTCAATTTCATGCTTTGACTTCATCCTTAATAACCTGAATGATGCGCTCGCAGAAATCTCGCTCCATTTCCGCCGTAAGAACTCTATAATGCTTGCCTTCCTGGTGAATTTTCAAGACTTTATTGATGACCGATTGAGCTTCTGGGGAAGCCGACTTGATGACCTCAGCGGGAGTCTTCATATTAAGCACCTAACAGTTTCAGTTTCTTTCTTATTTCTCGTAAGGTCGAGAGGGTGTGTCCGTAATTTTCGGAAATCTCGGCAAACTCGACGATTCGCTCAAGTTCACGCTCAACCATATTTTTTTCGATATTGAACGTTTCTTCGTCCTCGCCCAGTTTGTCCAGGGGCGGGATAGCGATAAAGTCGTAGATGGCGGCAAAGCCCTTACCGTCGTACTGACGCAGTACCCGTCCACGTCGTTGAATGAACTGACGCGGGTTGGTCGAGGAGGCCACGATGTAAGCGGTTTTCGTTTGCGGGATGTCGACCCCCTCATCGAGGCACTTAATGGCGACAATGGCGTCAATGTCGCCGGCCTTAAAGCTGCCCAAAATCTCGGCGCGCTGTTCTTTGCTCTCTTCGGCCGTGAACTTAGCCACGCGCCATTGGCAGTCTCTCCCGGCAATCTGAACAATCCGGTCGATATCCCGTTCGCCGTCGTTGATGGCCTCGCTGGAATAGATCAGGGTGTGTTGTCGGTCCTGACTGTCGTTCAGCAGCTGTTTCAGTTTGCGTTTTTTGTCCGCACTGCTGCCGGTGAGCTTGGCGCGTTTGATGAGTTCGAGCTTTAGGCTGGTGGAAAAATCGTCTTTGTCCCCCATAGCCATGAGCCGGGCAATTCTTTTGCTCAACCGGATGTATTCGTCCAGCTCCTCCGGATCCAACTCACAGACGATCGGGTAATAGTTGTACTTGCACAGAAAGCCGGCGTCGATGGCGTCTTTGATGTCAAACTCAATTACAGGCTCGCCGAAGTAGTCAAAGATAGCCTTGGTGCCAAAGGGGTCGTTGTGGCGGATGGGCGTGGCCGACAACCCAATTCTGAATCGCGCCTTTTGGGGAAGCTTCTGGGCAATGTTCTCAGCGCCCATGTTATGCACTTCGTCCGACACCAACAGGAAGTTGGTGCGGACGCCATCTAGGAACGACTGGAACTGGCTGTTCTTGAAGGTGTCATTGACCGCAATGGCCACCAGATGGTCACGGTCCACGGACAACAACTGATTGTAGGCAGACTGCAGCGCACCCAACCATTTGTCTTTGCCCCCGTAGCATTTGATCGCGTCGTAGCCAAAGAACGCCGCTTCGTCCGCCCATTGCTCCGCTAAATGCACGTAGGGGACGGTGATGACGATGATGAGCTTGGCTTGCTGAGTGCGGAAGTAGTCCAACAGCCTAGTGGCCGCGGTCAGGGCGGTGATGGTTTTGCCGGCCCCGGTGGCCATGCAGAACAGCCCTTGCCCATTCTGAGCAAACCAGGCTTTGATGGCTTTTTCTTGGTACCCTCGGATCTGCCCTTCGTCATCTTGAATGGCTTGGGGGATGGCCGGGCGGCCAGATGGCAAGCTGTAGGGGCGAGAGCCAGTTGTGGCATAGGCTTTGATTCTATCCAGCGTCTTTGATGTGGGCGTAAAGGTCAGGAGATTAGGGTCTTTGCCTTGCCAGATGCTCTCAAATTCGTGCTTCTTCTTTTCGCACCGCTGGCGACCTTCCTCGCTGGTCCACGACCGATAGATGTCAATAGTTTCCCAATTGGAAGAGGCTCTGGCGGTCAGATTGTACGAGCCGCTGAAGGCTATATCGTTTCCCGCCTCGTCCGTGAAAATGCCATTTTTCGCATGGTATATCCCACTCAGCTTATTGGTAGGCACCGCCACTTTCAGCTCAACAATACCATCGCGGATCAGCCAAGCCAGCGCTAGACGGGCATCCTCTTTGAGCGCCGAGAACACCTGAGCCACCTCTTCCTCAAAAATCCGCTTGGCCTGAAACTCCTTATCCGCCACGGCTTTCGAATTCACGATGGAGTCTAGGTCCTTTTCCTGCAACTCGTGGCCGACGACCCAACGAGCCTTACCCCGAGATCGGGCGAACTGCGAGATACCCTGAGCGGTGTCCGCAATCCAGCCGGAGGTAAAATACCCTACCCCCACGTCGTAGGTGACGGCACTCTTTAGCACCGGGTCGAAGAAGATCGCGCTGGGGTCTTCGGAAGAGGTGTTGATCGACAGCGGGAGATCGATTTCTTCAAACATACAGATCGAACTCCTTTATCAACGCATCCAGAACGCCCGTATCAACAGACTTTTCCTCCGTATGGTTACGGTAATCCAGTTGGCATAACCTGGTTGGCTCGCCGGTAACATAATAGCGTTCAATCTCCGTATCCGTTCCATCAAAGCGCACATAATCCCGCTCTAAGGTGATGTTCGGGTCCTTCCAAACGACCGAGAGAATGGTACCGAGTGCATACTCTATCCCCGTTGATCGAACACGATTAAAGACCGACGACAACGCAACAGATTCTTTGTAGGCAGCCATTCGGATTGCGATTTGAAGACGGCGGATGTCAACGGGGTCTTTGAACACTCGGTACGCCACATCCCAGCGGCGCTTTTCCGCCGTCAGGTAGACCTCATCACACGCCACCAAGCTGTTTCGGACCGAGCCATTGGTTAGCTCACCTCGGGAGGGACGGAGCAACTCCATGACCTCGGAGATCGAAACCGGTCCGTGGGTTTCGACCAGTTCTGCGATTTCGGTTTCCAGCGGTAAATAATCTCCATAGCTGGGCAGGCCGACCATAAACCCTCGCCCAATTCGGTATCGTCCGTCGTCCTGAAGAATGCCATGCACCAGATAAAAGTTAAAACGAGGTTCTTTCTGTCTGAACTCTGGCCTGATGCGGGAAATGTGTTCGAATATAATTCTCGAACTCACGTAACGACCTTCGCAGAAGATAAACTTGTAAGCTTCGTTTTTGATGTGGTCGATATCGTTAGAATTTAGCTTTAAATCGGCATATAAGGCAAACGTACCTGGGCCGATAATTAATCCATCCGGCAATCGATTCAGGGTTGACCTCAGGGCATGCTCTGTAACCTCTTCCTTGAAAATCGTTTTGTAAAGTCGTGTGGCTTCGCTGGTGTGGAGGGGTTTTCCCGCGGCCGTCAGCACAATTCGGGCACGCTCCGATGCGGAGATAGTGATGATATCAATGTCACCCTCCGCACTCATGGAAAACTTCTTCTGGTGACGGAAAATAAAGTACTCCAACACCGGACGATTCACACCGTCGAGCTCTTTAATCAGAGCTTTACTATCCCCGCCGGGGTAGCGATAAATAAACTTTTCAATGTCGCCGAATAATTGGTCTTGACGCGACGTAAAATCCTTACTGATGATATAATCGCCGTCCCGTGCCAACCACGCATCCCGGCTGGCCGGGACAACTAAGTTTAAGGCCACTTCCAGCTTATGCCTTGAAACACCGTACAAGCGATGTATAACCTCAACGGATAACACCCCTTTTGAGGCTTTGACATATTTTTCGAGGTTTTCGGAGAGATGGAACAGGCCAATGCGATTACTCTTCACGTATTTCGTTAGCGCCTTAGACTCGATTTGCCGGATTCGCTCTCGGGTCACGCCAAAGCGCCGCCCCAGCTCCTCAAGTGTCTGGCCTTCTCGCTCTATTCTCGCCAGCAAAACTTTTGCCTCTCGGTATTCCAAGCCCGACAAGTCATTTGCGAAAAACTCATCGTGGCGGAAGACCTGACTCTTCTTGCTCAATAGGAATCTGTAAAAATCCGAAAGCAATGCAGCAAGCCTCGGTGCGAGCTTAGCGTCGGTGATTATTTTCTCAGACAGCTCATAGATGTCATAACTGATTGAGGTTAACAGTTGATGTAGCGAGGATTTGCGGTAGACTGGGTCCAGTTTATTTCGCAGCGTTCCTTCCTGCTTTGATAGGCCGGGTGCTTTGTTGATGATGTCCGTAACAGTGATGTTGGCATAGCCTTCACTTTCGAGCAGCAACACGAACTCCGAGCTCAAGTCACTCGACTCATACTGAAGCGGTAGACTCTGTAGCTCCGTTTCTGTGAAAGCAAATTCGCTCACAGGTCTGTTTACCAAGGCCTTCAACAGGTCGAGAAATTCGACCACGGATTTCTGACCAAGGCCGGGTAAATTTTGAAGCTCACTCTTCAAAGTGCAAATACTCTTACCATCTAAATCCCCCAAGGTCTCTGATCCGAACTCTTTTTTTTCGATAGCTCTAGTGAGCGCATTATGCAATCGCACGCTGCATTGACAAGCTCGGAGAAAAGTGATGAGACTGAAGCTCTTGTAGGAGGCGGGGATAGTTAAAGGAAGAATCTGTTGAGGTGAAGCAGAAACGTGTGAGTTACCAGTTATATTGGCTTTGACATACTCATCGAGTATGCTTATTAATTCACTAGCGCCTTTTTTTTCGAGGTTAGGAACTATAAAGAGGCGCTGAATATTGTCACCTTTATTCTGAATGTATTCAGAAAAACTCTCAAAAGGCAGCCCCCCCTCGGAGGCGGCTTGCAACACGGCATGGTGCAGCCTGGCACTAACCGGCTCACGCTCTAAGATTTCTAGAATTTTTAGGTCGAGATTATCTTTCATTCCGTGGCAACTTTTGTAGTGGTAAACTGATCCCGGGCACCGATTTAAGATTTTCTTCCTCTATTTTCAGCGCAATTCAGTTATTTAAGGCATGCGGCCACTCTGTGTTGCAATATCTCCATTTTATAGCTGATATTGGCGCGCAGCTTGTCGGCGGTTGCCCAAAGGATTTTCTTCATATCCTCGATGCCGCTGGCGGGTTGTACCTTGGCCGCCTTGCCCTTGGTGACGCTGGCTGCGGTGTCGGCCAGGTAGGCGGCACTTACCTGTTCAACTGCTGCCGACTCAAAACGCTCACGCGCCTTGTTGAGCATCTGCTCAGCAAGGCCGCTGGCAACCGGTTGCGCCCAAAGGAAAGGGCCACCCAGGCCGCGCCCTTTGTACAGCACACCCTGGCCGATCAGCCCACCGCGCGCCGCACAAAAGGCTTCTTCGCGCAGCTGCGGAAAATGCTCTTTAACGCGCCCCAGCAGCGACTGATTGCCAATGTTCGAACAATCAACCGGCACCAAGACCGGCAGGGCCTGCTCCAACTCATTCATGCACAACACTCCGCAGCCGCCCGTTACAGTGCAGGCCAGCCCAATTCAAACTGGGGTGGCAATTAAGACGTGGTCAGAGGGTGGCGCGGCGGTATGCGGCGGTTACCGCAGCACATTCAGAGGGCCATCCCTGGTTTAACGCAAGTTGCCATTTTGCCATGCCTGTCACCATATCCACTGACGAATCGCGGGTAAAGCCAGACGCGCCCTTGATTCATCGGTCAGCTCCTGAGCTCAACACCAGCGTGTTTCTCATACCGGCGGATTTTGGTGGCCGACATGAAAGCTCGGGGGTCAAGAACGGCGACGGGCGACTCGTGGTGCTCAACAAGTCGGTCATCGAGGGCAGCGCGGGCTTGATCCGGTCTGGGTATTTCCTTACAGACAATCCAATCGAAACGGCAAGGCCACTCCGGTTCACCGGATGAACGACTCGGCATGGAAGAAGGCCAGGGTCAGAGCTGCGAAGAAATTCCAGGAGCGCTTCATGCGCCCAGCTCCAGCTGGGTTTGCTTCGATCCGCGTTCACGATCTGAAGCACACCTTCGGTCGAAGACTTCGGGCAGCGAGTGTGACGGAGGACGAAAGGAAGGCTCTGCTGGGCCACAAGAACGGCAGCATCACCAGTCACTATTCGGCCGCCGAGTTGGGCAAATTGATCGATGAAGCCAACAGGATTTCGGCCACCGACTCGCGCGGGCCGGCCCTGACAATTTTGAGGAGGATGGCAGGATGAAAAAAGTCCCGCAAAAGTCCCTGACACAAAAAAGCCTGGTCATTACTGACCAGGCTCTAATGTAGGGATTTGTTGGTCGGGACGGAGTGATTCGAACACTCGACCCCTTGCACCCCATGCAAGTGCGCTACCAGGCTGCGCTACGCCCCGACTGTGTTCCTCTAGGGAACGGCGTGCATCTTACTGCAACACTTTGATTAATGGAAGCTTTTTTTCACTTCTTCAGTACGACGAGGACTTCTTCGAGTTCGCTGATCATCTGGCGGATGAGCTGGTGGTACTGCGAACCCTCGTCGCGGGTCTCGTCGCCCTGGGTGAGACGCTGGCGCGCCCCGCCGATGGTGAAGCCTTCGTTGTACAGCAGCGAGCGGATCTGGCGGATCATCAGCACGTCATGGCGCTGGTAGTAGCGCCGGTTGCCGCGGCGCTTCACCGGGTTCAGCTGGGGAAATTCCTGTTCCCAGTAGCGCAGCACGTGCGGTTTGACCAGGCAGAGATCGCTCACCTCACCGATGGTGAAGTAGCGCTTGCCCGGTATGACCGGCAGCTCGTCGTTATGACTTGGTTCCAGCATAGGCCTCGACCCTGGCTTTCAGTTTCTGCCCGGGGCGGAAGGTCACCACACGGCGCGCCGTGATGGGTATCTCCTCCCCTGTCTTGGGATTGCGTCCGGGGCGCTGGCGCTTGTCGCGCAGGTCGAAGTTGCCGAAACCGGACAACTTGACCTGCTCGTTGCTTTCGAGCGCATGACGAATTTCTTCGAAGAACAGTTCGACCAATTCCTTGGCTTCACGTTTGTTCAGACCGAGCTCTTCAAACAGACGTTCGGCCATCTCAGCTTTCGTCAGGGCCCCCATGCGCTATTTCCTTAAGGTGGCGTTGAACCTTCTTTCCAGAGAAACGAGGATTTTCTGCGTCGTTTCGTTGACTTCTTCATCGGTTAATGTGCGCGATGGATGTTGCAAGGTCAAGCCGATGGCGACGCTTTTTCTATGTGGATCAATGCCTTTGCCTTGGTAGACGTCGAACAGACGCAGCTCCTTGAGACCTTCTCCGGCGTTTTCACGGATGTCGGCCAGGAGGTCGCCTGCGGCTACGGTTTCGTCCACCACCAGCGCCAGGTCACGCCGCACTTCCGGGAAGCGCGACAGCTCGCCAAAGCGCGGCAGGCTGCCGGTGGTCAGGGCATCCAGCACCAGCTCGAAGAGGAACACCGGACGATCCACGTCCAGTTCGCGCGCCACTTCCGGATGCAGGGCGCCCAGGTAGCCGACTGGCTGCCCTGCCCTTTCGATCAACGCGGTCTGCCCCGGGTGCAAGGCCGGATGCTCGCCTGCGACGAAGCGGAAGTCAGAACCCGCACCGGACTGGGCCAGCAGCGCCTCGACATCGGCCTTGACGTCGAAGAAGTCCACCGCCTCACGCCCGGACGACCAGCTCTCTGGCAGACGCGAGCCGCAGACCGCACCAGCCAGTACGTTTTCCTGTACCAGGCCTTCCAGCTGACCGACGAATCTCAGCCCCGACTCGAACAGCCGGACGCGGTCCTGCTGACGGTTGAGGTTGTATTGCACGGCCTTGACCAGACCCGGCCACAGCGACGAGCGCATGGCAGCCATGTCGGTGGAGATGGGATTGGCCAGCATCACCGGCTGCGCCTCAGGGGCGAACAGACGGAAGGTCTTTTCGTCGATGAAGCTGTAGGTGATGGCTTCCTGGTAACCGCGAGCCACCAGCAGGCGACGCAGCTGGCTCAGCTCGCCCTTACTCTCGGGCAGGGGCTGCGGCGCTAGACGGGCCTGGGGGAAACGGATCGGCAGCTGGTTGTAGCCATAGAGGCGCGCCAGTTCTTCGATCAGGTCCACTTCGATGCTGATGTCGAAACGGTGGCTGGGTACTCCCACCTGCCAACGACCGGCTTCCAGGCGGGCCACGGCCAGCCCCAGGCCGCTGAGCAGACGCTCGACCTGGGCATCGTCCAGGGTCAGACCCAGGACGCGCTCGATGCGCTCGGCGCGCAGCAGGATCGGCTCGACCTGCGGCAGGTGCTCGGCGCTGACCGCCTCGATCACCGGACCCGGCTCACCGCCGACGATGTCCAGCAGCAGGCGGGTCGCGCGCTCCATGGCCTTGCGCGCCAGCTCGAAGTCCACGCCCCGCTCGAAGCGGTGGGAGGAATCTGTATGCAGGCCATAGGACCGCGCCTTGCCGGCCACGGCGATGGTGTCGAAGAAGGCGCTTTCCAGGAACAGATCACGGGTACCGGCCGCGACACCGCTGTGCTCGCCACCCATGACGCCGGCGATGGCCAGGGCACGTTCGTGGTCGGCGATCACCAGGGTATCGTTGCGCAGTTGGATGTCCTGGCCATCCAGCAGCACCAGGCGTTCGCCGGCATCGGCCAGGCGCACGCGGATGCCGCCCTTGATCTGGTCCAGATCGAAGGCATGCATGGGCTGACCCAGTTCGAGCATCACGTAGTTGGTGACGTCGACGGCGGCGTCGATGCTGCGCACGCCACTGCGGCGCAGACGCTCGACCATCCAGTCCGGGGTCGGGCGGGACAGGTCGACGTTCTTCACTACGCGACCCAGGTAGCGCGGGCAGGCCTGGGGAGCCAGCACCTCGACCGGACGGGTTTCCTGGTGCGTAGCCGCTACGGCCTCGACCTGCAGCGGCTCGACCGCGGCGTTGTACAGGGCACCCACTTCCCGCGCCAGACCGGCGATGGACAGACAGTCGCCGCGGTTCGGGGTCAGGTCGACGTCGATGATGGCGTCGTCCAGCTGCAGGTAGCTGCGGATGCTCTCGCCCACCGGCGCGCCGGCCGGCAGCTCCAGCAGGCCGCTGTTGTCGTCGCTGATCTGCAGTTCGCTGGCCGAGCAGAGCATGCCGTGGGATTCCACGCCGCGCAGCTTGGCCTTCTTGATGGTGAAGTCGCCGGGCAGCGTGGCGCCGACGGTGGCGAAGGGGACCTTGAGGCCCGCGCGCACATTGGGCGCGCCGCAGACCACCTGGAAGGATTCCTGACCGTTGCTGACCTGGCAGACGTTGAGCTTGTCGGCATCGGGATGGCGCTCGACGGAGACCACCTCGCCGACGATGACGCCCTGGAAGTGCCCGGCCGCCGCTTCGACGCCGTCCACTTCCAGGCCGGCCATGGACAGCCGGGCAACCAGATCCTCGTGCGTAGCCGCAGGGTTCACCCAGCTACGCAGCCATTGTTCACTGAATTTCATAGGACTCCCGTCTGGCAGCTAGCGGAATTGCGCCAGGAAGCGCAGATCGTTGTCGAAGAAGAGGCGCAGGTCATTGACCCCGTAGCGCAGCATGGCCAGGCGCTCGGCGCCCATGCCGAAGGCGAAGCCCTGGCACTTCTCCGGATCGATGCCGGCCATGCGCAGGACGTTGGGATGAACCATGCCGCAACCCAGTACCTCGAGCCAGCGCGAAGCCGGTTCGCCGTCCCGGCTCGGGCGGCGGATATCCACCTCGGCCGACGGCTCGGTGAAGGGGAAGTAGGAGGGACGGAAGCGGACTTCCAGCTCTTCCTCGAAGAACTCGCGCAGGAAGGTCACCAGGGTGCTCTTGAGGTCGGCGAAGCTGACTTCCTCGTCGATCACCAGGCCTTCGACCTGATGGAACATGGGCGAGTGGGTCTGATCGCTGTCGCAGCGATAAACCCGACCCGGGCAGATGATGCGGATCGGCGGCTGCTGGCTCTCCATGGTGCGGATCTGCACCGGCGAGGTGTGGGTGCGCAGCAGCATGTTGGCGTTGAAGTAGAAGGTATCGTGCATCGCCCGCGCCGGGTGGTGGCCGGGGATGTTGAGCGCTTCGAAGTTATGGTAGTCGTCTTCGATCTCGGGACCGGTGGCGACGCCATAGCCGATGTTGGCGAACAGGCGCTCGATACGCTCCAGGGTGCGGGTGACCGGGTGCAGGCCACCGGAGGCCTGACCACGTCCGGGCAGGGTCACGTCGATGCGTTCCGCGGCGAGGCGAGCGGCCAGGGCGGCCTGCTCCAGCGTCGCCTTGCGGCTGTTGATTGCGTCCTGGACACGTTCCTTGGCGGCGTTGATCAGCGCGCCAGCCTGGGGACGCTCCTCCGCGGTGAGGTGGCCCAGGGTCTTCATGATCTGGGTCAGCTCACCCTTCTTGCCCAGGTAATTGACCCGGAGCTGTTCCAGGGCATTGGTGTCTTCGGTGTGCCGCACGGCCTCCAGTGCTTGGGAGACCAGCGCATCCAGGTTTTCCATCTAGGGACTCCAGATACAAAATAGGGGAAGAGCTATGAGGCTCTTCCCCTATTGATAACGTTGCTTCGCGCCAGAGGCGCGAGATTGCCGGGGGGCTTAAGCCAGCGAAGCTTTAGCTTTCTCGACAATCGCAGCAAACGCCGCTTTTTCGTTCACGGCCAGATCGGCCAGTACCTTGCGGTCGATCTCGATGGCCGCTTTCTTCAAGCCGGCGATCAGACGGCTGTAGGACAGACCGTTGATACGAGCACCAGCGTTGATACGAGCGATCCACAGAGCGCGGAACTGACGCTTCTTCTGACGGCGGTCACGGTAGGCGTATTGGCCTGCCTTGATTACCGCTTGCTTAGCGACGCGGAAGACGCGCGAACGGGCACCGTAGTAGCCTTTGGCGAGCTTCAGGATTTTCTTGTGACGGCGACGAGCGATGACGCCACGCTTAACACGAGCCATGAGTAACTTCCTCTAGATTCTTGACCAGGATTAACGAAGGCGCAGCATGCGCTCGACCTTTTGGACGTCGGATGCATGCATCAGCGACGTACCGCGCAGCTGACGCTTACGCTTGGTGGTCATCTTGGTCAGAATGTGGCTCTTGAAAGCATGCTTGTGCTTGATGCCACCAGCAGTTTTCACGAAGCGCTTTGCAGCGCCGCTTTTGGTTTTCATCTTTGGCATGTTCGGATACTCCGCATTGAGTGATTACGCATAACAGCAAGGCCTGCCAGTGCCCTGGTAGTTACTTTTTCTTCTTGGGGGCGATGACCATGATGAGTTGGCGTCCTTCCATCTTAGGATGCTGCTCAACGGCGCCATGTTCGGCGAGGTCAGCTTCGACCCGCTTCAACAGCTCCATGCCCAGCTCCTGGTGGGCCATCTCCCGACCACGGAATCTCAACGAGACCTTGGCCTTGTCCCCCTCGGTTAGGAAACGTACCAGGTTGCGTAGTTTTACCTGGTAATCCCCTTCTTCCGTCCCTGGACGAAACTTGATTTCTTTGACCTGAGCCTGCTTCTGGTTCTTCTTCGCCGCCGCGACTTGCTTCTTCTTCTCGAAGACGTGCTTGCCGTAGTCCATGATCCGGCAGACCGGGGGTACGGCGTCGGCGGTGATTTCCACCAGATCCAGCTTGGCGTCTTCAGCAGCCTGCAGGGCCTCCTGGATGGAGACGATGCCTACTTGCTGACCATCGGCGCCAATAAGGCGAACTTCCCGGGCGGTGATATTTTCGTTGATCGGTGCCCGGGGGGCGGCTCGCTTGTCTTGTCTCATGTCACGCTGCTTGATAGTGATTACTCCGAATCTTGCCGGCCACGCCGGGAAACCGCTTGCGTGAGCAGCTCGCGGAAACGCTCGATGGGCATGGAGCCCAGATCAACGCCTTCACGGGTACGCACGGCAACGGATCGTGTCTCAACCTCCCGGTCTCCAATAACCAGGAGATAGGGAACCTTGAGCAAAGTATGCTCGCGGATTTTAAAGCCGATCTTCTCGTTTCTCAAGTCGGCTTTGGCCCGGAAGCCCTCAGCGTTCAATTCGCCGACGACCTGCTGGGCAAAATCGGCCTGCTTGTCGGTGATATTGAGCACCACCGCCTGGGTCGGGGCGAGCCAGGCCGGGAACAGACCGGCATAGTGCTCGATGAGCATGCCGATGAAGCGCTCGAAGGAGCCGAGGATGGCGCGGTGCAGCATTACCGGACGCTGACGGCTGTTGTCCTCGGAGATGTAGCTGGCGTCGAGGCGCTCCGGCAGGTTCGGATCGTACTGCAGGGTACCGCACTGCCAGTTACGACCCAGGCAGTCCTTGAGGGTGAACTCGATCTTCGGCCCGTAGAAGGCGCCCTCGCCCGGCTGGTATTCCCACTCCAGACCCGAGGCATCCAGCGCATCGGCCAGAGCCTTCTCGGCGCGATCCCAAAGCTCTTCGGAGCCGACGCGCTTGGCCGGGCGCGTGGAGAGCTTCATGATCACGTCGGTGAAACCGAAGTCGGCATAGACCTGCAGGGTCAGCTTGATGAAATCGGCCGCTTCCTTCTCCACCTGCTCTTCGGTACAGAAGATATGGGCGTCGTCCTGGGTGAAGCCACGCACGCGCATGATGCCGTGCAGGGCGCCGGACGGCTCGTTGCGGTGGCAGGCACCGAATTCGGCCAGGCGCAGCGGCAGGTCGCGGTAGGACTTCAGCCCCTGGTTGAACACCTGCACGTGGCAGGGGCAGTTCATGGGCTTGACCGCGAAGTCGCGGTTTTCCGAGGCCGTGGTGAACATGTTCTCGGCGTAGTTGGACCAGTGCCCCGAACGTTCCCAGAGGATGCGATCAACCACCTGGGGCGTCTTGATCTCCTGGTAGCCGTGCTCGCGCTGGACCTTGCGCATGTACTGCTCGAGCACCTGGTAGACGGTCCAGCCGTTGGCGTGCCAGAACACCATGCCGGGCGCTTCTTCCTGCAGGTGGAAGAGATCGAGCTGCTTGCCGATGCGGCGGTGGTCGCGCTTCTCGGCTTCCTCGATGCGCTGGATATAGGCCGCCAGCTGCTTCTTGTCCGCCCAGGCGGTGCCATAGATGCGCTGCAGCTGCTCGTTCTTCGCGTCGCCACGCCAGTAGGCACCGGACAGCTTGGTCAGCTTGAACGCCTTGAGGAAACGGGTGTTGGGCACGTGCGGGCCCCGGCACATGTCGACGTATTCCTCGTGGTAGTACAAGCCCATGGCCTGCTCCTCGGGCATGTCGTCGATCAGGCGCAGCTTGTACTCCTCACCCCGGGCCTTGAACACCTCGATGACCTCGGCACGCGGCGTCATCTTCTTGATGACGTCGTAGTCCTTGTCGATCAGCTCGCGCATCCGCGTCTCGATGGCCGAGAGGTCATCCAGGGTAAAGGGACGCTCGAAGGAGATGTCGTAGTAGAAGCCTTCGTCGATCACCGGACCAATGACCATCTTGGCGGTCGGGAACAGCTGCTTGACCGCATGACCCACCAGGTGGGCGCAGGAGTGGCGGATGATCTCCAGGCCGTCCTCGTCCTTGGCGGTGATGATCTGCAGGTTGGCATCCCGCTCGATGAGATCGCTGGCATCGCGCAGCTGGCCATCGACGCGACCGGCAATGGTGGCCTTGGCGAGACCGGCACCAATGGACTGGGCGACTTCGGCTACGGTGACGGGCTTGTCGAATGGACGTTGGCTACCGTCGGGGAGAGTAATGACAGGCATGGCGCCTCCTCAACTCAGTGGTGACCCATACCAAGGGCCACATGGTGGGATTGGCCAGTAAGCAGCCGCACCGCTGGAAATCCCGCCGCACAGTGGCAGGGCCGCAAGGCATTCCGGGCGACGCGAAAGGATCACTGGAAAGTTTGGGACGGAAATCCTTTCAGAAACTGAGACCTGGCGCAACCTCGCGAGGAACAGTCGCCAGCTCAACGGGCCGCGTCGGGGTACTTCTTGAGGAACTGCTTCTGCATTTCCTGGCAGTTCTCCATGAGTGCCTGGCGATCGGCCGGCGAGGTTTCCGGGGCATTGGCCCGCGCCAGGCACTGATCGATGGCCTGCTGCTCGTTGGCCCGATTGGCCGGCGTCGCATTGTGGCGATAGACATAGATGATGGAGCCGAAGACCACGACCGCGAACAGGATCGATAGCAGGATCAATCCCAGGCAGCCGCCTTTACCGATCTGCCGCCCTTCACCACCCTGCGTCATCACTCTCTCCTCGCGGTAACGGACCCCTGCTCGCGCCTTGGCGAAGCAACGAAGCCCCAAGAAAAATCGTCCGCCAGTCTACGTGAAAACCCATGGCATCACGACCGAGGCACGCGGTCACACCCTCCCGAGCAATCGGCAGAACCTTTATTCGCACTTCCGGAAAGTTCTAACGCGCAAACCAGACTCACGCCCGACCCGATCAATTCCGCACTTCAATCAAGGCGCGGAAAGATCACGCGTAGTTAGCTATGCCAACTTGTTCAGCGGCTATTCAAGAAAAGCCCCGCACCTATTAATCCAGTGTTAAGCGATACGGCGGAGTATCGATTCCAGGCACTGCAGAACCTGGTTCTGGTACCTGAGCGATAGCCTTACTTCAATTGCATATCCGCTGGAGGCAGCAAATGAACGTCAAGAATAAACTGGCAAAGAGCATGCTGGTCGTCGCCATCGTAGCCGCCTGCTCATCTGCGGCCATCGCCGCGAACCAAGCCCCCTCGGCAAACGAACTGGGTAGCTTCCAGGCCCTGTCCACCCAGGGACAACGGGCCTTTACCGACATCTCCGCCGCACGCCTGGAACTCTTCCAGGGGCAAACGAAGCAGGCGGTTTCCCATGTCAAGGACGCCCAGCAGGCACTCAAACTTGCGCAATCGGACAATACCGCGCTGAAAAAAGCCGCGAGCGAATTGCAGGTCAAGGATAATCAAGGCAAGGCCGATACCAGCACTACCATAACGTCCTGGCTACCCATCTGGGGCGATACCGTAGTACAGGACAGTTACATGGCCAGCCCGCAAAAAGTTAAGGCGGTGGCCGATGCCAATAACAAACTCAAGCATGGCGACGCCAAGGGTGCTGCAGAAACCCTGCGCCTGGCCGATGTGGATATCGACACGGCCATCGCCCTGGCACCGCTCAAGCAGACCATGACGGACGTCGACCAGGCGGCCAAGCAATTGGCCAGCGACAAGTTCTATGAGGCCAACCTGACGCTCAAGCAGGTTCAGGATGGTGTGCGCTACGCCTCGACGGCCCTGGACTTCACGGCGAACAAGCATGGGCTGCAGCCGGCAGGCTCCTTCACCGAAACCGTTACCCCGAGCAGCTGATGGTTTGGCAGGGGCAACAGGGCGATCGCAGGGTCGCCCTGTTAAACGACCCGACACCCAGCAAGTCCGCCTCGATCCCAGCGCGGAGCAGGCAAACACGAAAGGGGCGGTCTCTCGGATCGCCCCTTTTCCATTACCCGCCACCGATGCGGATGTTGTTACCTGGTCCAGCTGACCCAAACCCTACCCCTCCCGCACGGGCCTCGGCGAGACCTGTCCACAGCCGCTGACGCATGAACTTCAAGGTGCCGGACATAGACTGGCGCTGCAGGAGAGGCCGTCGGCGTGCGACTGCACCTGAGCCTGTCGCCATGCTGAGACGCCGCCCGCCCACGGATTCGCACAGGCTTCCACCCCCTCCCCGCAGGCAGAGCTACCCGGTCCTGCCGAGATACCTCGATGCCAGCCAGTCTCTAACCCACCCGGATCAGGCACGGCCTTCGCGCGCCGCAGATACAGCCGTGATATGCACGATTGTGCGTATTCTTGCTTAATCATGCATGATCAGCTAACACTGGTATGAGGTGTGATCACCCCTACTGTCACTTTTTTCCGGAGCCTCTCCAATGCAACACGTGGAACTCGCCGCACAACAGCCTTCGGGAGCGATCGAGCAATGGGCGACCCGCGCTGGCTTCCTCATTGCGGGTTCTGCCATGGCCGCCTGGGCACCCCTAGTGCCCGTCGCCAAGGCGAGGATCGGCGCCGATGATTCGACGCTTGGCCTTCTCCTGCTTTGCCTGGGCCTGGGATCCATTGTCGCGATGCCCATCGTCGGCATTCTCGCCAGCCGCTTCGGATGCCGCGCGGTGATCGCGACCAGCTCGGTAGCACTCGCCCTGGTGCTGCCGCTGCTTGCCGTCGCCGATTCGATTTTCGGCATGGCCATCGCCCTGGCGCTGTTCGGGGCAAGCGTTGGCGCGCTGGACGTCGCGATCAATATTCAGGCCGTGATGGTCGAGAAGGACAGCGGTCGCAACATGATGTCCGGCTTCCACGGCCTGTTCAGTGTCGGCGGGATCGTCGGCGCCGGCGGCATGAGCGTTCTGCTGGGGGCTGGAATCCAACCGCTGGTGGCGACCCTGGTGTTCAGCGCGCTGCTGATCGTTCTACTCGCGGCCTCGATCAAGGGTCTGCTGCCCTACGGCAATCATGACGCCGGACATACCCCGTTGTTTACGCTGCCGCGCGGGATCGTCGCCTTCATCGGCTTGCTCTGTTTTCTGATCTTTCTCGGCGAAGGCGCGATCCTGGACTGGAGCGCCCTTTTCCTAATCGATACGCATGGCGTCGACCGGGCGCAGGCCGGCTTCGGTTACACGGTATTTGCCTTGGCGATGACCATTGGCCGCCTGACCGGCGACTGGATCGTTAAGACGCTGGGCGGCCTGAAAGTGGTCGTAGGCGGCGGCCTGCTTGCCGCGGCAGGCTTCCTGATGGCGGTCCTGGCACCCACCCAGCCCTTTGCCTTCGCAGGCTTTCTGCTGGTTGGCCTCGGGGCTTCCAACATCGTCCCCGTGCTCTTCAGTGCCGCCGGACGGCAGACCCGGATGCCTGCAAGCCATGCCATTGCAGCGATCACCACCATCGGGTATGCCGGCATTCTCATCGGTCCGGCCGCGATCGGCTTCGTCGCGCAGCACTGGAGCCTGAGTGCAGCGCTGCTGCTGGTGGGTGGCGGAATGGCGTTCGTTGCGCTCACCTGGCCGATGACCGCCCGACAGCGAGACGCCTAGCGCCTCGCATTCGCCGAGGCAAAGGCCAGGGCCAGGGCCGAGCAGTACGTCGCCGGGACCCATCTGAAGCCTTCACCGCTGCCACCCCAATCAAACCCCAAACGAAAAAAGGCGACCCTTTCGGATCGCCTTTTTCCTTACCCGCCAGCAGTGCGGGTTTTGTTTGGTAGGCACGATTGGATTCGAACCAACGACCCCCACCATGTCAAGGTGGTGCTCTAACCAACTGAGCTACGTGCCTGCTGTGGGTGCGCATTCTACAGCGCGGGACTTTAGCGTCAAGCCCTTTTTTCAGCTAAACGCCTGAAAACGTGAAATTTTTTTGAAGGCTAGGAAACCCGCCGGGCCGGACGTCGCGGATAGAGCAGGATTGAAAGCCAGAGCGCGAGGGTTTCCACCGTTATCGCCAGGGCCAAGCCCAGCCCTATTCCCCAGCCGATGGCTTCGGGGGTAAGCACTACCTGATAGCGATACTGCTGCAGGGTCTCGTCGCGCAGTTCGCTGTTGGGCCGTACCAGGATGTGCCAGGCCCGCTGGTACCAGGGACCCTGCAGCGCCTGCCACTCTTCGTTGAACAGCGCATTACGGCGCAGCAGTACGCCGAGGCTGTCGGCGTCGCTGCGAAAGACCGGATCCTCGCTGGCCCGGTAATGCGCCAGCAAGCCGTCGAGATTGCCTTCGAAGTACTGCTGCGCGGTCCGTCTGAAGCCGCTCAGGGCCTGATCGGATTCGAGGCGATGGGCATCCACGCGCTGCTCGTAGTCGAGCATGAAGCCGGGGATCTGCACCCCTACCAGCAAGGCCAGGGTGAACAACAGCAGACGAATATAACTGCGCAGCATCGTGAAGTGGCTTCCTGTCTAGACGCGGCCCTGGGAGACGATCTCGCCATCCCACCAGAGATGCCATTCCCCGGGCTGGTGCAGGGTCCAGACCTCGTCGGAGGTCAGCGGCTCGGTAGTGATGATGGTGACGACGTCATTGGGCGTGGTCTCGGCCTTGAAATCGATATGGACTTCCGCATCACGCAACTGGGCCGGACCGAAGGGGGCGCGGCGGGTGATATGGGCCAGCTTGGTGGTGCAGAAGCTGAACAGCCAGTCGCCGTCGCTGAGCAGGCAATTGAAGACGCCCTTCTTGCGAAAGCCGTCGCAGGCATTCACCAGCTGCGGCAACAGCATCTCCACCGGGACGGGTTCGGGAAAGCGCTCGCGGACCTGGTCCAGCAGGCTGCAAAAGGCCGTCTCGCTGTCGGTATCACCCACCGGCCGGTAGAAACGCGGCTCGGGATGGAAATCCTGCAGCTGGCCGTTATGGGCAAAGCTCCAATAGCGGCCGCCCAGTTCCCGTACGAAGGGGTGGGTATTGGCCAGATTGACCGACCCGACGTTGGCGTGACGGATATGGCCGATCACCGTGTGGCTCTTGATCGGGTAGCCCTGGACCAGCTTGGCCACCTCGGAATCGGCGCCTGGCAGGGCATCCTTGAACAGGTGCAGGCCCCTGCCCTCGTAGAAGGCCACGCCCCAACCGTCCCGATGCGGACCGGTACGACCGCCCCGCTGCATGAGGCCCTGGAGACTGAAGACCAGATCCGTGGGCACGTTGGCACTCATGCCCAGCAATTCGCACATGTCCGTCCCTCCGGGGTGGCTGCCTGGTTCAACGGCGGCTGCAGCCGCTGCCCTTCGCAATTATGCTGAAGGGGACACGTCCTGGGCGCAAGCCTGGATTACAGACGGGGTTCGACGCGCTCGCTGCGACCCCGGGGTTCGCGGCGTTCGACCGGGGCTGCCGGGGTCCGTGCGGCCACCGACGATTCCGGTTGCGGATCATCCGTCGGCCCTTCGCCGACGACCGGCGCGGGACGCGGATGAGAGCGGCGGTACAGCCAGCGACAGAGGACGAAGATCAGGTAGAGCACCACGCCGATGGTGCCGGCAGCCGCCAGGTTGGCCACCGCCGACCAGGCACTGTTGCCCACCTTGAATACCAGGTCCAGCACCGTCACGGCGATGGCCGGGGCATAGAGGCCATGCTCGGCGTCCACCAGGGCCGGCGTCACCAGCAGCACGGCCACCACCAGCCGGATGGGTTCGCGCAGCCAGCGCCAGAGCCAGCCGGTGGCCTTGAAAGACACCACCAACAACAGCAGCGCGGCGATGGCGTAGACGGCCCAGGCGATCAGGTACTCTTGCTCGGTCATTGCGATCCATGGCGATAGCGGAAAGGAGAAGCCTATGATAGCGGTTTTGCCCCGCCCGCGTGTCTTTGCGCGGCGCCCAAGGAGCCCGCATGACCCAAGCCCCCATTGCCCGCCGCGCCCCTGGCGACGATCCCTACGTCTGGCTGGAAAACCGTGACGCCCCCGAGGTGCTGGCGCACCTGGAGGCCGAGAACGCCTACCTTGAAGCCCAACTGGCACCCGAGGCCGCCCTGCGCGAGCAGCTGTTCGAGGAGATCCGCGCGCGCATTCGCGAGACGGATCTATCTCTGCCCGTCCCCCGCGGCGACTATCTCTACTATCAGCGTACCCAGGCCGGTGACGAATACGGCCGCAACTATCGCTGCCGCCGCCCGGCCAATGGCGACCTGACGCCCGATCCCACGACCGAGGAATTGCTGTTCGACGGCAACGCCATCGCCGACGGCGGCTTTCTCTCCGTCGGCCGCTTCACCATCAGCCCGGACCAGACCCGCCTTGCCTACAGCCTCGATCAGGTGGGCGATGAGACCTACCGGCTTTATGTGAAAGAGCTGGCCACCGGCATGGTGACCGAACTGCCCTTCGAGGAATGCGACGGCAGCCTGACCTGGGCCAACGACAGCCGTACCCTGTTCTTTGGCGAGCGCGACGAATCCCATCGTCCGCACAAGCTCTATCGCTATCACCTGGGCGATGCCGAGCCGCAACTGGTCTTTCACGAGACCGATGGGCGCTTCTTTCTCGGCTGCTATCGTTCGAGCTCCGAGCGCAAGCTGCTGTTGCTGTCCCACAGCAAGACCACCAGCGAAGCCTGGGTGCTGGACGCGGACCGGCCGGACGAGGCCTTCGTCTGCCTGGCGCCACGCGAGGAAGGTCACGAGTACTTTCCCGATCATGGCGTCGATGGCTGGTACATCCGCAGCAACCAGGACGGCATCAACTTCGCCCTCTACCAGGCCGCCGAGAGCAGTCCCACCCGCGCGCACTGGCAACTGCTGGTGCCCCACGACCCCGAGGTGATGCTGGAGGATGCCAGCCTCGGCGCCCACGCCCTGGTGCTCAGCCTGCGTACCGCCGGACTGCCGATTCTGGAGGTGCGCCCCTATGGGCAGGCGCCCTATCGCGTCGACCTGCCGGACGAGGTCTACAGCCTGGATGCCATGGACGTGCTGGAATTCGCCAGTCCGGTCATGCGCCTGCGCTACGAGGCGCTCAATCGCCCCGCCGAGATCCGCGAACTGGACCTGGCCAGTGGCGCCCAGCACGTGCTCAAGCAGGTCCCGGTGGAAGGCCCGTTCGATGTCGACGCCTACGAGAGCCGCCGCCTGTGGGCCACCGCCGCCGATGGCACCCGCATCCCCATCAGCCTGGTCGGTCGTCGCGACCTGCCGCAGAGCGCACCGCTGTACCTCTATGGCTACGGCGCCTATGGCCACAGCCTCGATCCCTGGTTCTCCCATGCCCGCCTGAGTCTGCTGGATCGCGGCGTGCGCTTCGCCATCGCCCATGTCCGCGGCGGCGGCGAACTGGGTGAAGCCTGGTATCGCAGCGGTAAGCTGGAACACAAGCAGAACACCTTCGACGACTTCATCGCCTGTACCGAGCATCTGCTGGAACAGGGCCTGACGACCCCGCAACAGGTGGTCATCAGCGGTGGCAGCGCCGGGGGCCTGCTGATCGGCGCGGTCGTCAACCAGCGGCCCGAGCTCTATGCCGCCGCCATCGCCGAGGTGCCCTTCGTCGATGTGCTCAACACCATGCTCAAGCCGGATCTGCCGCTGACCGTGACCGAGTACGACGAATGGGGCGATCCGAACGAGCCGGAGGTACGCGCACGCATCGCCGGGTACGCGCCCTATGAAAACGTGAAGGCCCAGGCCTATCCGGCCATCCTGGCGGTGGCGGGCTATCACGACACCCGGGTGCAGTACTGGGAAGCCGCCAAGTGGGTGGCGCGGCTGCGCGAGCGGCGGACCGATCAGGCACCCCTGCTCCTGCTCAAGACCGAATTCGGCGCCGGCCACGGCGGCATGAGCGGGCGTTACCAGGCCTTGCGCGACGTGGCCCTGGAATACGCCTTCGTCTTCCGGGTACTGGGCCTGACCGGCTAGGGAACGGCGGGGGCTCTGGGCAGGTCTTTTCCACAGCTAAAGGAGAATCTGCCATGCACCTAGATGCCCCCACTCCCCCTCTCGCTCCTCCGCCTCGCGACGCCGCTGCCATCAAGGGCGTCGAACGCCTGGCCTCCGTGGCCGGCGGCGGCCTGCTGATCAGCCGCGGCCTGGCGCGTGGCGGTCTGCTCGGCCTGCTGACCGGCGCCACTGGTGCCTGGCTGCTGAAGCGCGGACTGCGTGGACACTGCTCGATCAAGAGCACCCTGACCAAGGTGCGTTTCGAACGCGACGTCCGCCGTTCGCTGGCCTGGCATTCGGCGGCCTCCCAGACCCGCCGGGTCGTCATCGCGCGCCCCCGCGATGAGCTCTATCGCTTCTGGCGCGACTTCTCCAACCTGCCGATCTTCATGCGCCATATCGAACGCGTGGACGTGCTCAACGACCGCTACTCCCACTGGGTGGTCAAGGCACCCATGGGGCGTTTCGAATGGGACGCCGAAGTCACCGACGACATCCCCGGCCAGTTGATCGGCTGGCGCTCGTGCGGGTATGCCGGCCTGAACAACCTGGGCTGGGTCAGCTTCGCCGACGTGCCCGGCGGCACCGAGGTGACGGCGGTCATGGCCTACGAGCCGCCAGCCGGTCGCCTCGGCCATCTGTTCGCCCGGCTGCTGCGCCGCGACCCTGGCACCCGCATCGCCCAGGACCTGGCCGAGCTAAAGATCCTGCTGGAACGTGCCCATGCGGTCGGCGATCGCTACGGCGCCGTCGAGCGCACCTCGCACATGGAGTCGCCGCTGGGTTGACCTCCGGCTGTGCCGCGGCGTCTCGCTCGGGACGCCGCCACCCTCCTCCCGAGCCGTTGAGCCGCTACTGGCTTATCTCCTAACGACCCCAAATCCCGCTTTGCGACACTTGGGTAACAACCGGCGTGTCGCCGCTTGCGACGCCTGGAAAACCGATGTTAGCTTTCGAACAACGGAGCTCTTAATGACAGCTCGATAACATCGCAGGCTATCTGGTGTGACGAAGCCACTTTTCTTCCAAGCCCTCGAAGGCGCCTTCGCCGACCTCACCCCCACTGGCAAACGCATCGCCGGCTACCTGTTGGCCAATCCGGAGAAGTTGCCCTTCGAGACCGCCGACAGCATCGCCCAGCGCACCAACACCACCGGCATCTCCGTGGGTCGGCTGCTGCGCTCGCTGGGCTATCGCAACCTCGACGACGTCAAGCAGAGCCTGAGAGACGAAGGCCTGGAAGCCTGGCGCATCACCGACCGCTTCAGTGCCTTTCGCCAGCAGAGCGGACGCAGCGATGCGCTGGACCGTTCCCTGGCCGCCGAGCTCGCCGCCATCGAGGACGTCTACCAGCTGGCCCGCGGCCCGGTGTTCGAGCAGGTGGTCCAGCAGCTGACCGGCGCGGACGCCGTCTTCATCGCCGGCATCCAGACCACCCGCGGGGCGCTCGGCAGTTTTCACAGCCTGCTGGAGTACATCCGGCCCAAGGCTTTCTACGTCGACGGCCTGTCGGGCACCTACGCCGACATCTTCAACAGCGGCTTCGCCCGTCCCTACCTGGTGGTGGCCGACTTCCGCGCCTATTCCAGCGTGACCCGCAAGCTCTGCGAAGCCGCACGTGATGCTCAGCTGCCCATGGCGCTGATCACCGACTACCACTGCCCCTGGGCCCGGGATTATCCCGCCGACCTGCTGCAGCTGCGCCTGGATGTCGACCAGTTCTGGGATTCCCTGGCCCCCCTCGCCTGCCTGCTCAACCTGCTGGTGTCAGCGGTGGCGGATCGCTCGGGTGATGCCCTGGAACAACGGCTGGCCAGCAACCGCGCCCTGCAGCAGCGCTTCGGACAATTCGAATGAGCCCTGGCCCTCTTCTTCACCCCAAGGAAGCACCCCGTACCGTGAACCATCCAGAACTCGTCGAGATCGACGCCCACCACTACGGCGTGGACATCCAACTGGTCTATGCGACCGCCGACAACCTGGCCGGCAAGGTGCTCTACCAGGACGCCCACTGCCTGCTGCACCGGGATGCCGCCGCCCGCCTGCACCGCGCCAGCGCGCTGGCGCAACAGGCCGGTCTGCGCCTCCAGGTGCTGGATGCCTACCGCCCGCCCTATGCCCAGCAACTGCTGTGGCGGGTGCTGCCCGATGCCCAGTACGTGAGCGATCCGGCGCAGGGCTCGCACCACAGCCGCGGCGTGGCCGTGGACGTGACCCTGCTCGACGAGGCCGGTGAAGCCCTGGACATGGGTACCGGCTTCGACGACATGCGCGAGCTGTCGCACCTGTTCAATCCGGCGCTGCCCGCCGCCGCCCAGCGCAACCGCCTGCTGCTACTGGGCATCATGCAGAGCGCCGGCTTCACCTTCATCCCCAGCGAGTGGTGGCACTTCGAACTGCCCGACGCCCGCCGTTATGCGCTGATCGACTACCACCATCTCAGCCCGGAGGAACTCGCCGCCCTGCTGAACTGACCCTGCCGGCGACCGGGTCATTCGAATCCGGCGCCGCGAGCCCTTCGCTCGACCACCTTGCCCACTGCCGAAACACCCATAAACCCAAACAATCCGAGGTACCGGCATGTTCTCGTCTTCGCGCACCTGCGTTTCATCGGCGTCCCGCGTGCTCGCCCTGGTTTCCCTGCTGGGCCTCGGCGCCTGGCAACCGGCCAGTGCCGCCACCGCGACCGACACCCTGGTCATCGGCAAGCCTGCGGATCTGCAGACCGTCGACCCGGGTGTGACCTTCGACAACAACGACTGGACCGTGACCTACCCGGCCTACCAGCGCCTGATGCGCTACAAGGTGGAAGACGGCAAGGGCAGCACCGACGTCGAGGGCGACCTGGCCAGCGGCTGGGCCGTTTCCCCCGACAACCTGGTGTGGACCTTCACCCTCAAGCCAGGCAACAAATTCGACGATGGCAGCGAGGTCACCGCCGAGGCGGTCAAGTTCTCGGTCGAGCGCCTGATGAAGCTCAAGCAGGGCCCGTCCAGCATCTTCCCGGCGGACATGACGGTGACCGTGGTGGATCCGCAGACGATCAGATTCACCCTGCAGAAGCCCTTCGCGCCCTTCCTCTTCGCCCTGGCCCACGACGGCGCCAGCGTGATCAACCCCAAGGTGGCCAGCACCCACGGCAAGGACGTGGACGCCTGGCTGGCCGGCCATACCGCCGGCTCCGGCGCCTATCGCCTGGCGGCCTGGCAGAAGGGCCAGTCGCTGACCCTGGAGCCCAACCCGCATTACGCCGGCAAGGCACCCACGCTCAAGCAGGTGGTGATCCGCATCATCGCCGAGCCTTCGGTACGCCGCCTGCAACTGGAACAGGGCGATCTGGACATCATCGAGGACCTGCCCGAAGACCAGGTCAAGGCCCTGGCGCAGAAGTCCGGTTTCGTCACCACCGCCTACCCCTCGCTGCGGGTGACCTACCTCTACCTCAACAACAGGCGCGCGCCCATGAACGATGTGAATGCGCGCAAGGCGGTGGTCGATTCCCTCGACTACCAGGGCATCGTCGAAGGCATCGCCATGGGCAAGGCCAAGCTCATGAACGGCCCGATCCCGGACGGCATGTGGGGGCATGACCCGAGTCTGCCAATGCCCAGGCAGGACCTGGAAGCGGCCCAGGCCGCCCTGGGCAAGGCGCCCAAGGTGCGGGAGCTGCAATTCCTCTACTCGGACAAGGATCCGGCCTGGGAGCCCATCGGCCTGACCCTGCAAGCCGGCCTGAGCACCCTCGGCGTCAACTTGAAGATGGAGAAGCTGGCCAACGCCACCTTCCGCGAACGCCTGGGCAAGGGCGATTTCGACGTCGCCATCGGCAACTGGAGTCCGGACTTCGCCGATCCCTACATGTTCATGAACTTCTGGTTCGACAGCACCAATGCGGGGCTGGCGGGCAACCGCGCCTTCTACAGCAATCCCAAGGTGGACCAGCTGCTGCGCGACGCCGCCAGCGTCAGCGACGTGGCCCAGCGCAAGGCGCTGTACCAGGACGCCCAGAAGATCGTGGTGGGCGACGCCGCCTACGCCTACCTCTACCAGAAGGCCTACACGGTGCCGATGCGCGCCGCGGTCAAGGGGTACGTGTTCAACCCCATGCTCGAGCAGGTCTTCGATTTCGCTGCGATGTCCAAGTAAGGGCGACGGGTGCCGGCGCGTTCCGGCACCTGCCCCGCGAGGTATGCCATGGCCTTCTTCCATCTGCTGCGCAAGCAGCTGACCGATATCCTCATCGTGGTGATCGGGGTGTCCCTGATCACCTTCGTCATCTCCCACCTGATCCCGGGCGATCCGGCGCGGCTGATCGCCGGCGAGCGTGCCAGTGACGAAATCGTCGCCGGTATCCGTCAGCAGCTGGGTCTGGACCTGCCGCTCTACCAGCAATACTTCCACTACATGGGGGACCTGCTGCAGGGCGATCTGGGCCAGTCGATCCGCACCCATCGGCCGGTGCTGGAAGACCTGCAGCTGTTCTTTCCGGCCACCCTGGAGCTGGCCCTGGCCGCGCTGCTGCTGTCGATCCTGATCGGTGTGCCGCTGGGCGTGCTCTCGGCGGTCTACAACAATCGCTGGATCGATCACATCAGCCGTACCCTGGCGGTGGCCGGCATCTCCACCCCGGCCTTCTGGCTGGGCCTGGGGCTGATCGTGCTGTTCTATGGGCACCTCGGCTGGCTGCCCGGCGGCGGGCGCCTGGACCAGGGGCTGACGCCACCGCCCACGGTGACCGGCTTCTATCTGATCGACACCCTGCTGGCGGGCGATCTCACCGGCTTCGTCAGCGCGGCCAGGCACCTGCTGCTGCCGGCGGTGACCCTGGCCTTCGTCAACCTGGGCGTCATCACCCGGCAGATCCGTGGCGCCATGCTCGAACAGCTGGGCGAGGACTATATCCGTACCGCCCGCGCCTATGGCCTGTCGCAGACCACCGTGGTGCTGCGCCACGCGCTGCCCAATGCCCTGATTCCCTCCATCACGGTAATCGGCCTGGCCCTGGGCGACCTGCTCTATGGCGCGGTGCTCACCGAGACCGTATTCGCCTGGCCGGGCATGGGCGCCTATGTGGTCAAGTCGATCCAGGCGCTGGATTTCCCGGCGGTCATGGGCTTCGCCATCGTGGTGTCCTTCATCTACGTCCTGCTCAACCGCTTCATCGACCTGCTCTACCGGCTGGTCGATCCCCGCATCGGCAAGGTGAACTAGCATGACGACCCTGACCGCCTCGCGCCCCGGCTGGCGCGAGCAGACCGCCTGGCTGGCCTGGCGCATTCGCCGCAATCCGCTGATGCTCACGGGGCTGGTGATCACCCTGCTGGTGCTGCTGTGCATGGTCGCCGCGCCCTGGCTCGCGCCCTATCAGCCCAACGCGCTGAAACTCACCGCCCGCCTGCAGCCACCCAGTGCCCTGCACTGGTTCGGCACTGACGAGGTGGGTCGCGACCTGCTCAGCCGGGTGATCTACGGCAGCCGCCAGTCGGTGGGCGTCGGCCTGTTCGTGGCCTTTGCCGCCTGCGCCATCGGCGGGCTGCTCGGTTGCCTGTCGGGCATCGTCGGCGGCGCCTTCGATCGCCTGATGATGCGCCTGATGGACATCATCCTCTCGGTGCCTTCGCTGGTGCTGATCATGGCCCTGGCCGCCGCCCTCGGGCCGAGCCTGTTCAACGCCATGCTGGCCATCACCCTGGTGCGCATCCCCTTCTATGTGCGCCTGGCGCGCGGCCAGACCCTGAGCATCCGCCAGCTGGCCTACGTCCAGGCGGCGCGCACCTTTGGCGCCGGCAAGTGGCACCTGGTGCACTGGCACGTGGCACGCAACGCCCTGCCGCCGCTGCTGGTGCAATTCAGCCTGGACATCGGCAACGCCATCCTCATGGCCTCGGCGCTGGGCTTCATCGGCCTGGGCGCCCAGCCACCCACCGCGGAATGGGGCGTGATGGTTGCCAGCGGCCGCAATTTCATCCTCGATCAGTGGTGGTACTCGACCTTCCCGGGCCTGGCGATCCTGGTCACCGCCATCGGTTTCAACCTGCTGGGCGATGGCATCCGCGACCTGCTCGATCCTCGCCAAAAGGGCAAATGACATGGGCCAGCCCGTTCTGCACATCGATCAGTTGAATCTGGAATTTCCCGGCTTTCGCAGCAGCGCCAAGGCGCTCAACGGCGTCAGCCTGAGTGTGGCCCCCGGCGAGATCGTCGGCGTGGTGGGCGAGTCCGGCTCGGGCAAGTCGGTCACCGCCATGCTCACCCTTGGCCTGTTGCCCTCAGGCAGCTACCGGGTCACCGGCGGCAGCGTCAACCTGGTGGGCCACGACATGCTCGCCTTGAGCGAGCGCCAGCTGATGGAAGTTCGCGGCCGCGAGGCGGCGATGATCTTCCAGGAGCCGATGACCGCGCTCAATCCGACGCGACGCATCGGTCGCCAGCTGCTGGACGTGATCCGTCGCCATACCGCGCTGGATGCCGCCCAGGCCCGCGCCAGGGCGATCGAGTTGCTCAAGGACATGCACATCGCCGACCCCGAGCAGATCCTCGAACGCTATCCCTTCGAACTGTCCGGCGGCATGCGCCAGCGCATCATGATCGCCCTGGCCTTCTCCTGCGATCCGCAGCTGCTGATCGCCGATGAGCCGACCACTGCGCTGGACGTCACGGTGCAGCGCCAGGTACTGCTCCTGCTGCGCGAGAAGGCGCGGGCGCGGGGCACCGCCATCCTGCTGATCACCCACGACATGGCGCTGGTCTCGCAATTCTGCGACCGCGTCTATGTGATGTACGCCGGCGGCATCGTCGAACAGGGAGCCACCGCGGCGGTCATGCAGGCCCCCCGGCATCCCTATACCCAAGGCCTACTGGCCTGCCTTCCGGAAAAGGCGGTGCCGGGCAGCGATCTGGCCAGCATCCCCGGACAGGTGCCCAACCTGGCCCAGCTGCCTGGTGGCTGCAGCTTCAAGGAGCGTTGCAGCCGGCGCCATGAGCGCTGCGAGACACGCCCTGCGCTGCTGCCGACGGACACCCCCGATCACCTGAGCGCCTGCTGGCTGCAGGCAGAGGACGCCCCGGCATGAACACCCTTTCTCCGCCCGCCGTACCCTTGCTGGAGCTCAAGGGCATCGAGGTTCGCTATCCGGTGGGCCGCGACTGGCTCGGGCGCACCAAGGGCCAGGCCCATGCCCTCAACGGCATCGACCTACGGCTCTTTCCCGGCGAAACGCTGGGCGTGCTCGGTGAATCCGGCTGCGGCAAGAGCACCCTGGCCCAGGTCCTGATGGGGCTGGTGGCGCCGGTGAGCGGCACCCTCGCCGGCGCCGCCCGTGGCGAACGCAACATCCAGATCGTCTTCCAGGACCCGCAGTCCTCGCTGGACCCGCGCCTGCCGGTATGGAAGCTGATCACCGAACCGCTGGTGGTGCGGGGTCGCAGCTCCTCTGCCGAATTGCGCGCCCTGGCCGAGCGCCTGGCGCTGCAGGTCGGTATCCGTCCCGAATACCTGGATCGCTACCCGCACCAGTTCTCCGGCGGTCAGCGCCAGCGCATCGCCATCGCCCGGGCGCTGTCGTCGGATCCGGACATCATCATCCTCGACGAACCCACCTCTGCGCTGGACATCTCGGTGCAGGCACAGATCCTCAACCTGCTGGCCCAGCTGCAACGGGAACGCGGCCTGACCTTCGTGCTGATCTCCCATAACGTCTCGGTGGTACGCCATCTGGCCGACCGGGTGGCAGTCATGTACCTGGGGCAGATCGTCGAACTGGGGGCGGCGGCTGAGGTGCTGGAACACCCGAGTCATCCCTATACCCGGCTCTTGCTGGAGGCAGTGCCGCGCCTGGATCAGCCGCTCACCGGCGATGCCGCCGCGCAACGTACCGAGTTGCCGGGCAACCGGGTGCTGCCGAGCGGCTGCTTTTTTCGGGATCGCTGTCCCCAGGCGGGTACCGGTTGCGAGCACCCTCAGGCGCTGTTGCCAGGCAGGTTGGCGGAGGTCCGCTGCCATCGGGCGGCGGGTCTTACGACGCCGTTACGGAACAGCCCGGCGGTGGTCTGAGGCCGGGATCAGCCCGCGCGAAAGATCAGATAGTCTTCCCAGTCGTCTTCGGCGACCTGGGTCTCGCTCAGCATGCGGCCGGACTGGGAGATGCCGGCCTTGTGCACCGCCTCGGGGTCGTCGCAGATCAGCGGGTGCCATTCCGGCAGGTCCTTGCCTTCGGCCACCAGGCGATAGCCACAGGTGGGCGGCAGCCAGGCGAACTGGTCGGCCTGGGCGGGAGTGAGCTGGATGCAGTCGGGGACGAAGCGGGTGCGCTCGGCGTAGCGGCTGCACTGGCAGGTCTTGAGATCCAGCAGCTTGCAGGCGATGCGCGTGTAGTAGACGGCGCCATCGTCCTCGTCTTCGAGTTTCTGCAGGCAGCACAGGCCACAGCCGTCGCACAGCGACTCCCATTCCTGGGCATCGAGCTGGTCGAGGGTCTTGCGCTTCCAGAACGGCTGGGTGATGGCGGCCATGGCGGGGATCGTGGCAAAGAGAGGGGGCGCGCAGTCTAGTGCCGCACGCCGCGAGCGCCAAGCACCGTTCGCGCCCTTGTCGACTCCGCCCGGCCGGATTACCGTGCCGGATTCCCTTTCCTCCGTGGTGAAGCCATGACCAGCACCAGCCGTACTCCGCAATACCCCGTCGACGCGCAATTCGTGCAGCGCTGGTCGCCGCGCGCCTTCGAACCGGTCGCCATCGAGGAAGAGACGCTGCTCGGCTTCATCGAGGCCGCGCGCTGGGCGCCCTCCGCCTTCAATGCCCAGCCCTGGCGCTTTCTCTATGCACGGCGTGGCGATGCCCACTGGGAGCTGTTCCTGAGTCTGCTGGCCGAATTCAATCGTGGCTGGGCGCAACACGCCTCGGCCCTGGTGATCATCCTGTCGAAGACCACCCTGCTGCGTGCCAGCAGCGGTGAGGAGGTCCCCTTCCCCAGCCACAGCTTCGATGCAGGTGCGGCCTGGGCCTACCTCGCGCTGCAGGCGACCAATGCCGGCTGGCACGCCCACGGCATGGCCGGGATCGACCGCGAAGGCATCCAGCGCGAACTCAAGGTGCCGGCGGCGTTCAAGGTCGAGCTGGCGGTGGCCATTGGCAAGCTGGGCGACAAGGCCAGCCTGCCGGAGTCCCTGCAGGGGCGCGAGCTGCCCAGCCCACGCCTGACGGTCGAGGAGCTGGCGGTGGCCGGCCCCTATACCTTCGGCTGAGCGGCGAGCTCGACGGCGCCGCGCAGGGGCTGCCCCTGTTGCAGGCGCTGGAGATTGTCGAGGAACAACCGGACGGCCGCCGCCGGTGGCGTGGGTCCGGCGACATGGGCGGTGAGGTGCAGATTGGGCGTCTGCCAGAAGGGATGCTCGATCGGCAGCGGCTCCTGACGGAACACGTCCAGCACCGCGCCAGCCAGGTGGCCGCTTTCCAGCGCGGCGATCAGATCGGCATCCACCACGCTGGTGCCGCGTCCGGCATTGATGAACAAGGCGCCAGCAGGCACGGCGGCGAAGAAGGCCGCGTCGTAGAGATCGCGGGTGCTGGCGCTG
This sequence comes from Pseudomonas sp. RIT411, assembly GCF_003057735.2. Classification (NCBI taxonomy): domain Bacteria; kingdom Pseudomonadati; phylum Pseudomonadota; class Gammaproteobacteria; order Pseudomonadales; family Pseudomonadaceae; genus Pseudomonas; species Pseudomonas sp. RIT411. The sequence continues at coordinate 424,074 of NZ_QBIZ02000002.1, read as the reverse complement.
TCCGGCAGCAGATTGACCACGAAATCGGCCTCCCGCGCCGCCTGGTGCAGCTCTGAGAGCGGCACCACCCGCGCAAAGCCAGGCAGGGTCCGCGCACTGCGGGCGACGCCGGTGAGGCTCATGCCGAACGGCGCGAACAGGCGGGCGATGTCCTGGCCGATGTCCCCTGCCCCGACCAGCAACAGGCGCCGTCCGGCGAGGGTGCCTGGCGCCCGGGTATCCCAGCGTCCTTCCCGCTGACTGAGCTGACGCGTCGCCACCTGGCGCTCATGCTGCAACAGATAGGTCAGGACGTATTCGCCGATGCTCTGACCGAACAGACCCACCGCCCGGCTGAAGCGATAGTCGCATGGCAGCTCCGCGGCCAGCAGCGGCGCATAGCCGGCCCAGGTGGATTGCAGCCAGAGCGGCTTTACGCCCTGGCGCAGCAGGGCCGCAGCGCGATCGGGTTGGCCGAGCCAGTAGCACGGTTGCTGCGCCAGACGCACGGCCGCAGCCGGGTCCGCCGGCACCTGCAGGTCTAGCTCCGGCGCCAGCTGGCGCCAGGCATCGACATAGCCGGCCGGCGTGTCTTCCAGCAGCAGGACGGCGGTCATAGCGGATCGTTGAGACGCAGCAGTTCTTCGGGCAGGTGCTCGATATAGTCGTCGCGCTCCAGCTCCGGCGGCGGCATCTGCAGGTGGTAGCCCTGCTTGGCGATGTTCTCGAGGACCTTGGCGACGTCTTCTCGTGCCAGCTTGCGCTCGGGGGTCAGCACGAATTCGAAGGCCAGTGCCGGCGGGCCGAAGGCCGTGAGCAGGCCCTCGGGGACAGGTGTCAGGCCCTTGAGCTTGTCGACGTACAGGTACATTTCCGGCTTGCGCGGGCTTCGGTAGATGGAGCACAGCAATTTCATGGGGTGTCTTCCAGGGGCGCCGGCGGGGTGCGCTGCGCCTGCAGGTGATCGAGAAGGGCCTGGCCGAAGCGCTCGCGACGCCAGCCCCGCAGGTTGTCGGGCAACTGATAGTCGCCATCGGGCCAGCCGGTGCGCAGCAGGGCTTCGAGCACTTTCTTGCGCAGCATCAGTTCCGGCGCCATGCCCAGAGCCTCGGCGTCCCGTTCGCCGATGGCGCGCAAGGCCTTGAGCAAAGGCGAGGCCTCGTGGGGCAAGGGCTCGGACTGCAGCGCCGGCCATTGCTCGGCCGGGGTGGCCGCGCCTTCGGCGATCAGCGCCAGCAGGGTATCGCCATCCTGGCGCACGGTACGCGGGTGCATGTCGTCGATGCGCGCCAGGGCCTGCTTGTCGGTGGGCTGGAAACGCGCCAGCGGCCACAGCGAGCGTTCGCGCAGGACATGGTTGCGCGGCTGGTCGCGTTCGCGGGCCTGGACCTCGCGCCAGTGGCAAAGCACCCGCAGTACCGCCAGTTGCTGGCGCGACAGGCGCCAGGCCAGCTTGACGTCGCGATAGGCTTCCCAGGGATCGCTGACGCGGCGCAGATTGGCCACCAGTTCGGCGCCATCCTCCAGCAGCCAGGCCCGCCGCTGGTCATCCAGCCGCGCATCGAGATAGAGGTAGACGTCGACCAGATAGGTCACGTCGGCCGCCGCATAACGCTCCTGCAGCGGCGTCAGGGGGCGTTGCAGCCAGTCGGAGCGGGTCTCGTCCTTGGGGATGTCGATCTTGAGCACTTCGGCGACCAGCCGCGAATACCCCATGGAATGCGCCAGGCCCAGATAGGCCGCCGCCAGTTGGGTGTCGTACAGCGGCTGGGGCAGGCTGCCGGTCAGGCGCAGCAACACTTCCAGGTCTTCGCTGCAGGCGTGCAGCACCTTGACCACGGCCGGGTCCTCCAGCAGCGCGGCGAAGGGTGTCCAGTCGCCGATGCACAGGGGATCGACCAGGTAGGCCTGTTCGCCGTCGCCGATCTGGATCAGGCCGGCCTTGGGATAGAAGGTGTCGACCCGCATGAATTCGGTGTCGAGGGCGATGAAGGGCAAGGTCTGGCAGCGCGCGCAGAGGGCGGCCAGCGCCGCGTCGTCGCGGATCCAGTGAGGGGCAGAAGTCAAGGGCGCACTCCGAACAGATGAGCCGACAGTATAAGCCACCCTGGCACGATCTTCGGTGCCGCTCGACCCGCCTTTCCGGTACCGGAACGCATGGCATTCAGCGCCTTTCCAGGCGGGTTCGTCGGATGAACGCGGGCTGACCGCCCCGAACCAAACGTGACCGAATAGTTTTTTTTGTATTCGCAAGCAGGGCCTGCTAAAAGCTGAGTGTGCGCAGGTACTCACTCGGACTTGGGAATCCGCGGAGGTAAGCGCTTCTCGCCTTTCAATGGAGCTGCAAGAGCATGAAAACAATAAAACTGACCCTACTTGCATTGGCCGTTTCGAGCGCTTCCGGCTATGCCCTGGCGAACGGTCTGGCTATCAACGAACAAAGTGTCAGCGGGATGGGTACTTCCTTCGCCGGACGCTCTTCCTCCGCGCAGGACGCCTCCACCATCTATGGCAACCCGGCCGGCATGTCGCGCCTGGGTCGCGAGGTGTCCCTGGGCGGCGCCTATATCCATGCCAAGATCGACATTAAGGATGCCAGCGGCCGCTATGCCAACGGCCAGGCCGTTCAGGGCAGCAACGACGGCGACATGGTGCCCAACTCGGTGGTGCCCTTCGGCTACTTCGTGACCCCGGTGGATGACCGCCTGCACTTCGGCCTGGGTGTGTATGTCCCCTATGCGCTGATCAGCAACTACGAGCACGCCTTCCAGGGTCGCTACCAGGGTCAGGCGAGCAAGGTGGAAGTCATCACCATCCAGCCCACCGTCAGCTACAAGATCACCGACAAGGTCTCCATCGGCTTCGGTCCGACCATCAACCGCATCGAAGGCAAGCTCAACAGCAACGTCAACTTCGGCAGCACCCAGGATGGCCAGGTCAAGATCGACGGCGACGACACCGCCTATGGCTTCAACGTCGGCCTGCTCGCGGACCTGACCGATGACCTGACCTTCGGCCTGACCTACCACTCCAAGGTCACCTACAAGCTCAAGGGCAACACCGAGGTCACCGGCGCCAACAGCCAGGCCAGCCCGATCACCAACGCCCTGGTCAGCCGGCTCAACGGCAAGTATGACGCCAGCCTCAACATCACCCTGCCGGAAAGCAGCGACGCCTCCTTCACCTACCGACTGAACAACGACTGGACGATGTACGCCGGTGCCACCTGGACCCGCTGGAGTCGCCTCAAGTCGATCGACGTGGAGAACGAGGGCACCCCCACCCTGCCGGTGCTGGGTTCGCCCCTTGCGACCGTATCGGAAGAACTCAATTGGAAGGACACCTGGTCCTACGCCGTTGGCGCGGCCTATCAGCTGAATCCCCAGTGGGTACTGCGCGCGGGCATGGCCATCGACCCCTCTCCGGCCGACAACGGCGACCGCAACGTGCGCATCCCGGTGGGCGATCGCAAGACCTTCTCGGTGGGCGCCGGCTGGTCGCCGACCAAGGACATGACCATCGATGTGGCCTATGCCTACCTCTGGGAAGACGATGTGTCGGTCAATCGGCCCGCCACCTCCACCAAGGCCGGCTACAGCGCCAAGTACGACAACAGCGCCCACGGTCTGGGCGCCCAGCTGACCTACCGCTTCTAAGCGCCAGGGTCCGCTAACGAAGCCGCCGCCAGGCGGCTTCGTGCTTTTCAGGCTATCGATCGAGCTACGGCTACCCGCAGCGGCGGCTGAAACTGGTATCAGGCTATGCTCTGAGCGCCCAGAGGCCCTGTTCCTGCTCGGCATACCAGCGCTGGAAGTCGTCCAGCGACAGGGCGCCGGCCACCAGTTGGCCCTGGATCTGGTCGCAGCCCAGGTCTGTGAGCACCTCCAGGGCCTGGCGGGTTTCCACGCCTTCGGCCACCACCCGCAACCCGCGCAACTGGCCGAGCTGGACCAGCAGCCTGATCACCTCCTGATCCCCGGGCAGCTGGCAATGCTCGATGAACTGGCGATCGATCTTCAGCTCGTCGATAGGAAAGCTGCTCAGGCAGGCCAGCGAGGAATGCCCGGCACCGAAGTCGTCCAGCGACAACTCGAAACCCATGGCCTTGAGCTGGCGCAGGCAGTCGAGCACCTGCACCGGATTGCTCATGGCGCGGGACTCGGTGATTTCCAGGCAGAAGCCGGCGGCCATGGCGCCGGTCTCGTCCAGCAACCGGCCGATGCGGGCGATGAAGGCCGGGTGCTCGAGGTCCAGCAGCGACAGATTGACGTTGAGTTTGAGGGCGCCCAGCTGCCGCTCCCGTTGCAGGCGCATGCAGCGCTCCAGCACCCAGAGGGTGATGTCGCAGATCTTGCGACTCTGTTCGGCGATGCCGACGAAGGCATCCGGCTTGAGCAGGCCCAGTTCCGGATGCTGCCAGCGGATCAGCACCTCGGCGCCCTCGACGCGGCCGTCGGGCAGCGCGATCTTGGGTTGCAGATAGAGCCGCAGCTGATCGTGGTCCACGGCCAGGTCCAGGGCGTCGAGCATAGCGATGCCCAGCTGCCGCTGACGCTCCTGGTCCGGATCATGGAAGGCGAAGGGCAACTGGCGCCGGCGCGCGTCCTGCAGCGCGGTCTCGGCGTTGGCCAGCAGGGCTTCGGCGCTGGCGCCGTGCTCGGGGTAGCAGGCGATGCCAAAGGTGATGCGCAGGGACACCCGCTGGTTGCCGCTGACGAAGGGTTTCTCCACCAGGTTGCGCAGCGACAGCAGCGCCGCCTCCGCCGAGGCGTCGTCGAACCAGGGCAGCAAGAGGACGAAGGTGTCGGCGCCGATCCGCGCCACGCCATTCTCTTCCGGCGCCGCGACCCGCAGCCGACGCGCCAGGTGGCGCAGGATCTTGTCGCCGCCTTCCTGGCCGAGCAATTCGTTGATGTTGCGGAAATTGGCCACGTCCAGCAGCAGCACGGCGAAGCGTCCGGCCGCGGCGCGCTCGATGCGCTGGCGGATTTCCAGCACCAGCCGCACCTGATTGGGCAGCCGGGTGAGCATGTCGCGAAAGGCCAGCTGGCTGATGCGCCGCTCGCGCGCGGCCAGGGCGGCGCCCATCTGGTTCATGGCGCGGCCCAGCCGGCCGACCGGATCGCGACCTTCCTTGAGCCCTAGCTGATAGTCACCGTCGGCGATACGTTCAGTAGCCTGCCCGAGACGGGCCAGATAGCGATTGAGCGCGCCAGCCAGAATCCGGCTGACCAGGGCGCCCATCGCGAAGATGATCGCCCCTATGAGCAGCGAATCCAGCAGAGCCGACTGCTCCGCCGCTGCTATTCCTTCCATGAACATGTCCGCCCCTATGACGACTGCTTGCCCGTCCTGTCCTGGAATGGCCAGGAACAGGGAACGGAAACTGCCAAAGTTATCCTGATACTCCGCGAAACGCGGTTGATGATCGGCAAACACCGCACCGAGTTCCGGGGGGGCCTGATCGTAGAGCTGGCGATAGTCGCCGAAGTAGCCAACGCGGATTTCCTCCTCGTTGGCCGAATCCATGATGAAGCGAAAGTCTGACCCTTCCTTGACGAAGGCATAGAGCGAGGCCAGTCCGGCCTTGCGGGCATAGCGATCCAGGGTGACAAGCGTCCGCTGGTAGCGCTCCGGGTCCGCCTTGGCGGGGTCCTGCAACTGGGCGAGATAGTCTTCGCCGAGGATCTCCGGCAGCGCCAGGGCCGCGCTCATCAGGCGATAGTCGATGCTCTGGCTGCTGGCGTCGCGCGCCTGACGATAGCTGTGCAGGGTGAACAGCAGGGTACCCAGGGCGTCCACCAGGATGAACGCCAGAAAGAACTTGGCGAACAGGCTGCGAGGCTTGAGGCGGAGCCGCGACGCGGGGGCGACTTCCCGGGGCGAGGCGGCGCTGTGAGGCGCATCGGTCATTGGGGCTCCTTGTCCAGCTGACGACGACTCCCTCTGGATCCGCACAGGCCGAGGTGGCTTCGCTGGGCGCGCAACCAGGCGCCTTATTAACCCGTTAACCCGGGTCGTTCAAGGACGGAGATCGCAAAATCCCGGGTATCTCACGCTTGGGCCGATTTTTCAGCCCAGCGTCAGGGCCAGGGCGACCAGCACCCCGGCTTCGACGATCTCCAGCAGGGCGCCCGCGGTATCGCCCGTGGTACCGCCAAGCCGCCGGCGCAGGGCGCGACGCACCAGCAGCGCGATCCCGGCGGTCACCAGCAGCGCGGTCAGGCCCTGGGGTAGCAGGACCATGCCCAGAGCCCCCAGCAACAGCACCCGGACCAGGACCTTCCGCGGCAGGTGACGACTGAGCAGCTCGCCCAGACCGCCAGGGCGCACATAGGCGGTGGTCAGCAACAGCCAGGGCAACGCCAGGCGACCGGCCAGCGGCGCCAGCCACAGCGCGGCCGGCGCGTGGGGCAGAAGCACCACCAGGGCGCTCCACTTGAGCAGCAGGGTCAGCAGCAGCGCCAGCACGCCCATGGGGCCGCAGGCCGGATCCTTCATGATGGCCAGGGTCCGCTCGCGGTCACCGTAGCCGCCGATCCAGGCATCCGCCGTGTCGGCCAGGCCGTCCAGATGCAGGCCGCCGGTGAGGATCACCCAGCCGGCCAGCACCAGGGCCGCCTGCAGCAAGACACCGACCGACGCCCCCAGCCAGGCGATCAGACTGAGCAGCGCCCCCAGTAGCAGGCCCACCGCCGGATACCAGAGCACCGAGCGGCCGACGGCTGCGGCGGGCGGCATGCCGGGCAGGCGCACCGGCAGGCGGGTCAGAAACTGCACGGCGATCAGCAGCGGCAGCGGCATCAGCCCTCCTCCAGCGCCAGCGGCCGCAGGGTCGCGTAGGGCGCCTCGACCTGCAGCAGGTCCTTGGGTGGCAGCCCCCGCTGGCGGGCCAGCAGCAGGCGGATGACGCCGCCGTGGGTGACGATCAGACTGCGCCGGCCCTGCAGCCGTGGCCGCCAGCGGGCCACCGCGCCCAGGACCCGCGTGGCGAAGGCCGCCACGGGTTCGCCCCCGGGCGGGGTGTAGGCATAGGGATCGGCCCAGAAGCGGCCCAGGGCCTCTGCCTGGTCCTGCATGAGTTCGGCGGCGGTACGGCCTTCCCAGGCGCCGAAATCCAGTTCGCGCAGATCGGCTTCCACCGCCAGCTCGGCGCCCTGCTCCGCCGCCAGCCACTCGGCGAAGCGCGCGCAACGCTGCTGCGGCGACGTCAGGATCAGCTCGAAAGGCGGCTGCGGGGCGACGGCGGCGCGCAACTGCGCCCAGCCGTGTTCCGCCAGCGGCGGATCGAGGCGTCCACGAAAGCCCTCGGGGCCTTCGGTGACGCCATGGCGCAGCAGCCAGCAATCAGTCATGGGCGCGACTGGAGACGCTGGCTTCGGCGAAGGTCGCCATCTCGCTGTGCAGGCGGCAGGACAGCTGCAGCAGCGGCACGGCCAGGGCCGCGCCGCTGCCTTCGCCCAGGCGCAGGCCGAGATCCAGCAGGGGTTCGCCGCCCAGCGCCAGCAGCACCGCAGCGTGGCCGGGCTCGGCGCCACAGTGGGCAAACAGCAGCCAGTCGCGGGTATCGGGTTGCAGGTGCTGGGCGCAGAGGGCTGCCACCGAGCAGATGAAGCCGTCGACCAGGGTCGGCAGGCCCTGCTGGGCGCAGGCCATATAGGCACCGGTCAGGGCGGCCAGCTCGAAGCCGCCCAGGCGGCGCAGCAGTTCGTAGGGATCCTCCAGGGCGTCGCCATGGCGCAACAGGGCGCGCTGGATGACCGCCACCTTGCGCGCCACGCCATCGGCGTCCAGCCCGGTCCCGGGGCCGGCCAGGGCCAGCGGCGAGGTATCCAGCAGCACGCTGGCAATGGCGCTGGCGGCGGTGGTGTTGCCGATGCCCATCTCGCCACCGATGAACAGGTCGGCGCCGCCGGCACAGGCGCGCAGGACGGCGTCGCGACCGGCCAGCAGCGCCGCCTGGCACTGGTCATGGGTCATGGCCGGGGTCAGGGTGAAGTTGGCGGTACCGCGCCCCAGGGGCAGGTCGATGACGCCGGGCAGGGCTTCCAGGGGCGTGACGGTGCCCAGGTTGATGACTTCCAGAGCAGCATCCAGTTGCCGGGCGAGCACGCTGATGGCTGCCCCGCCGCAGACGAAGTTGCGCACCATCTCGGCGGTCACCGACTGCGGATAGGCCGAGACGCCCTCTTCCACCACCCCGTGATCACCGGCGAAGACCGCGATGGCGGTGCGCTGCAGCAGCGGCCGCGGCGTGCCCTGCAGGGCCGCCAACTGGATGGCCAGCACTTCCAGATCACCGAGCGAACCGCTCGGCTTGGTCAATACCGTCTGCCGCTGGCGTGCGGCTTCGGCCGCAGCGGTATCGGGTTGGCGGCAGGGTCCTTGCCACCAGGGCATGCTCATAGCGGGGTTCCTTTGAGGGTCAGGGGGAGACCGGCGACGGTCAGCACCACGCGCTCGCAGCGCGCGGCCAGGGCCTGGTGCAATTCACCGGCGGCATCGACATAACGGCGGGTCAGCTCGCCCAGCGGGACGACGCCCAGGCCGGTCTCGTTGCTAACGAAGATGAGGTGACCGGGCAACTGCGGCACGAGCTCGAGCAGCTCCGCGCAGGCACCATCGAGGCGCTGGGGATCGTCGAGCAGGAGCAGATTGGTCAGCCAGAGGGTCAGGCAGTCCACCAGCAGGCAGCGCTCCGGCGCCGCCAGGGCCGCCAGACGTTCGGCCAGCGCCAGGGGTTCTTCCACCAGCGCCCAGTGCGCCGGCCGGCGAGCGGCATGGCGCTCGATGCGCCGCGCCAGCTCGGCATCGCTGCCACCGGCAGTGGCGATATAGGTGACGGCAAGGCCGGACTCGGCGGCCAGGCGCTCGGCCAGGGCGCTCTTGCCGGAGCGCGCGCCACCGAGGATGAATTCACGCATCTAGAGCTCGCAGAGGGCGCGCAGGCGCCCGGTGTCCAGGTGGTGTTCGACCAGATCGGCCAGGCGCTCCAGATCCCGTTCGCGCAGGGCGTGGTAGTCCAGCTGCCGCGGCTCGGCCAGGCCGGCCCAGCGCAGCAGGGCGACGCTGGCGGCTGGCGACTCGAACAGGCCGTGCAGGTAGGTGCCCAGCACCTGGCCGTCGGCGCTGAGGCTGCCGTCGACACGGCCATCGGCGAAGCGCAGTACCGGGCGCTCCAGGGCCGGGCCCTGGCTGACGCCGGCATGGATCTCGTAGCCGGCCACCTCGGCATCGCCGTCGTTCAGCCAGCCGTGCACGTTGCGCAGCTGCTTTTCCGCCGCCAGCTCGGTGGTCATGGCCAACAGGCCCAGACCGGCGCTGTCACCCGGCGCGCCTTCCAGTCCGAGGGGATCGGCGATCCGCTCGCCAAGCATCTGGAAGCCGCCGCAGATGCCCAGCACCCGTCCCCCGTATCTCAGGTGACGGGCGATGGCCGTATCCCAGCCCTGGGCGCGCAGGAAGGCCAGGTCGCCGCGCACGCTCTTGGAGCCGCCGAGGATGATCAGGTCGGCGGCGGGCAATTCCTCGCCCTGGCGGACAAACAGCAATTCCACCTGGGGATGCAGGCGCAGGGGATCGAAATCGGTGTGGTTGCTCAGCCGCGGCATCACCGGCACCGCCACCCGCAGGCGCGGTCCCTGCTTGGCGACCTGGCCGGTGGCCAGGCGATCCTCGGCTTCCAGGTGCAGGTCGTGCAGATAGGGCAGCACGCCGAGCACCGGCTTGCCGGTACGGGCTTCGAGCCAGTCCAGCCCGGGTTGCAGCAGGGCCAGGTCGCCACGGAAGCGGTTGATGATGAAGCCGGCGACGCGCGCCTGTTCGCTGGGTTCGAGCAGGTCCAGGGTGCCGACCAGATGGGCGAAGACGCCGCCGCGGTCGATGTCCGCCACCAGCAGCACCGGGCAGTCCACCGCCTCGGCGAAGCCCATGTTGGCGATGTCGCCCTGGCGCAGGTTGATCTCGGCCGGCGAACCGGCGCCTTCCACCAGCACCACCTGATAGCGCTCGGCCAATCGCGCATGGGAGGCCAGCACCGCTTCCCGCGCCACCGGTTTGTAGGCGTGATAGGCCTTGGCATCCATGCTGGTGACGGCGCGACCATGGATGATCACCTGGGCGCCGACATCGGTATTGGGCTTGAGCAGCACGGGATTCATGTCGGTATGGGGCGCCAGGCCACAGGCCTGGGCCTGAACCGCCTGGGCGCGGCCGATCTCGCCGCCATCGGCGGTCACGGCGCTGTTGAGCGCCATGTTCTGCGGCTTGAAGGGCACCACGGCCACGCCCTGGCGATAGAGCCAGCGGCACAGGGCGGCCACCAGGGTGCTCTTGCCGGCGTCGGAGGTGGTGCCCTGCACCATCAGCGTACTCATAGGGGACTCCGGTAGCTGGCGAGGCCCTGGTCCAGGCGCTGCCAGCCGGCCTCGTCGCCGGGCAGACCGAATCTCAGAGCGCCAAGCGCGGGAAACAGACGGGTCAGGATGGCCTGGCGGGCCAGGTGTTCGTGCAGATCCGCGACATCCGGGCGCTGCAGCAATTGAAACAGGGCGCAACCACCTATGGGCATAAGATCATGGCGGGCGAGCATGGCGGCCAGACGTTCGCCGGCCTCGAGCAGCGCCTCGCGCTGACGCTGCTGGCCCGACTGATCGGCCAGCAGTTGCCGGGCGAGATAACGACTGGGGCCGTTCACCGTCCAGGGCCCCAACTGCTCGTCCAACTGCGCCAGCAGGCTCGGCGCCGCCAGCACGAAGCCCAGCCGCATCCCGGCCAGTCCGAAGAACTTGCCAAAGGAGCGCAGCACGATCAGGCCGGGCAGATCGCTGAAGGGTGCAAGGCTTGCCCCCGGGGTGGGATCCATGAAGGCCTCGTCCACCACCAGCCAGCCACCCCGGCGTTCGAGCCGGGCGTGCCAGTCCAGCAGCCGGGCGGGCGACAGGCGCTCGCCGGTGGGGTTGTTGGGATTGACCACCACCACCACGTCCAGCTGGTCGAGATGAGTCGCGATGCCTGTCTCGTCCCACTCCAGCACCTCGTGCCCGGCGCGACGCCAGGCCAGGGCATGCTCGGCATAACAGGGCGCCAGCACCGCGACCCGCGCGGCTGGACGCAGGGTCGGCAGCGCCTGGATGGCGGCCTGGGAGCCGGCCACCGGCAGTGCCGCGCTGGCCCGGTAGCAGGCGCAGGCGGCTTCCACCAGGCCGTCGTCGGGCTCGGGCAGCCGTGCCCAGGCGCTGGCGGGAATCTCCGGCAGCGGCCAGGGCCAGGGGGCCAGGCCGGTGGATAGGTCCAGCCAGTCGCCCAGGGGAATGTCGTAGGTGCGCGCCGCGCGCCTCAGGCGACCGCCGTGCTCAAGCAAGCAGCAGTCCTCCCAGGGCGATGAGTGCGGTCCACAACCAGGCGCCACGGCGGACCAATTTCAGGGCGCGGGTGATGGCCAGGAAGGTCGGCGCCGGGCCACGGCCCAGCACCGGGCGCTCGTGCCACTCGCCGTGGTAGCGGGCCGGACCGCCCAGGCTCACGCCCAGGGCACCGGCACCGGCCGCCATCACTGGGCCGGCGTTGGGGCTTTCCCACAGCGGCGCCTGGGTCCGCCAGCTTTCGATGGCGCTCCAGAAACGGCCGAGGCCGGCATAGGTCAGGGCCACCAGGCGCGCGGGGATATAGTTGAGGACATCGTCCAGGCGCGCCGCGGCCCAGCCGAAACGCTCCAGGCGCGGCGTGCGATAGCCCCACATGGCGTCCAGGGTATTGGCCAGGCGATAGAGCACCACGCCGGGTGCGCCGAGCAGGGCGAACCAGAACAGCGCGGCGAAGACCGCATCGCTGCCGTTCTCCAGCACCGATTCGGTGGCGGCGCGGGCCACGGCGGTCTCGTCCAGCTCGCTGGTCTCACGACTGACCAGATAGCCGACCCGACGCCGCGCCTCGGGCAGGTTGTTGCGTTGCAGAGCGCGCGCCACCGGCTCGGCGTGCTCGCCCAGGCTGCGCAGTCCCACGGCCAGATACAGCGCCAGGGGCTGGATTATCCAGGCCAGCCAGCCGATCTGGCAGAGCAAGGCGGTGAGCAGCACCCAAGGCAACACGGCCAGGCTCCAGGCCATCACGCCATGGCTGCGCCAGCCGCGCCCGCCGGGATTGAAGCGGGCCTCCAGGCTATCGGCCAGGCGCCCGAACAGGACCAGGGGATGGGCGCGGCGGGGTTCGCCGAGCAGCAGGTCGAGCAGCATGCCGCCGACGACCGCGAAGGCCAGCATCATGGCTTCTGGCCCCAGCGGTTCTCGAAGACCAGTTCCTCCAACGGCCGCCCCTGGCGCCAGCCCTCCTCTTCCAGCATGGGCCGCGGGTAGAAGGCTTCCACCGGCCCCAAGCAGAGGATGGCCGCCGGCTGGGCGCCTTCCGGCATCTCCAGCAGGCTGCGCACGGCTTCCGGTTCGAACAGCGACACCCAGCCCATGCCCAGGCCTTCGCAGCGGGCGGCCAGCCAGAGATTCTGGATGGCGCAGGACAGCGAGGCGAGGTCCATCTCCGGCAGGGTACGGCGGCCGAAGACGTGGGCTTCGCGGCCGTCCATGAGCGCCGCCACCAGCACCTCGGCGCAGTCGAGGATGCCCTGCACCTTGAGCTTCATGAAGTCGTCGCTGCGCTCGCCAAGGGCCTCGGCGGTGGCGCAGCGCTCTTCTTCCACCAGTTCGTGCAGCCGCTGGCGCAGGGCCGGATCGCTGATGCGCAGGAAGCGCCAGGGCTGCATCAGCCCGACGCTGGGCGCCTGGTGCGCAGCGCCCAGCAGACGGGCCAGTTGTTCGGGAGGCACCTCGCCACCGCAGAAATGGCGCATGTCGCGGCGCTCGGCGATGGCTCGGTAGACGGCGGCTTGTTCGGCGGGGGTATAGGGGGTCGTGGTCACGGCTTGAGCATCGCGGCGGCCGCGGCGGGTGCCGACGGCATGTAGAAGTGAATATAGCTGGCGGTGAGGCGACCGTCTCGGTAGACCGCCTCGGCCACCGCCTTGCCGTTGGGGCACAGCCCGCGCGCCCAGGGCGTCTCGGGTGACTCCAGGGCGGAGTGGTGATAGGTGTGGCCGCGCAGGGTGCCCTGTTCGAAATCCACCGACTGCAGGGCCAGGGCGGTGAGTCGCGCCTGCATCCGCGCGCTGCCCGGCAGCAGCCCGAGCAGGCTGGCGGATTCGCCGGCCTTGTCGGTCAGTTCGTCGAGCAGATAGAGCATGCCGCCGCACTCGGCGAGGATCGGCTTGCCCGCTGCGTGGTGGGCGCGGATGGCCGCGCGCATGCCCAGGTTGTTGGACAGCGTCTGCAGGTGCAGCTCGGGATAGCCGCCCGGCAGATAAAGGCTGTCCACCGCCGGCAGCGTCGTGTCGGCCAGCACGGAAAAGAACTGCAGCTCGGCGCCCAGGGCGCGCAAGAGATCCAGGTTGGCCTGGTAGATGAAGGCTAGCGCCGCATCCCGGGCCACGCCAATCCGCACTCCGGCTAGCAGTGGCTCGACCGCGGTCGGCTCCGGCGCGGCGAAGGCCACGGGCGGCGGCAATTCGATGTCGGAACTGGCGCCCAGGGCATCGGCCGCCATGTCCAGACGGCGATCCAGGTCGGTGACCTCGTCGGCCTGGATCAGCCCCAGGTGACGACTCGGCAATTCGATGCCGGCATCGCGCGGCAGGCTGCCAAAGAAGGTCATGCCCGCCGGCAGGCTGCCGCGGATCAGCTGGGTCTGCCGCGGACTGCCGCTGCGATTGGCCAGCACCCCGGCGAAGGGCAGACTCGGCCGGTAATGGGCGAGGCCATAGGCCAGGGCGCCAAAGGTCTGCGCCAGGCCGGCGGCGTCGATCACGCCCAGCACCGGTACGCCAAAGCGCTCGGCCAGGTCGGCGGCCGAGGGCTGGCCGTCGAACAGCCCCATGACGCCTTCGATGAGGATGAGATCCGCCTCCCCCGCCGCTTCCCACAGCAGGCGCCGGCTCTCGGCCTCGCCGATCATCCACAGATCGAGCTGATAGACCGGCGCGCCGCTGGCGCGGGCCAGGATCATCGGATCGAGAAAGTCCGGGCCGCACTTGAACACCCGTACCCGCCGCCCCTGGCGGGCATGCAACCGGGCCAGGGCGGCGGTGACGCTGGTCTTGCCCTGACCCGAGGCCGGGGCGGCGATCAGCAGCGCCGGGCAATGCCGCGTCTCGCCTACCATTCGATGCCCTGCTGGGCGCGGACGCCGGCCTGGAAGGCGTGCTTGACCAGACTCATGTCGGTCACGGTGTCGGCGGCCTCGACCAATGCCTGTGGCGCACCGCGGCCGGTCACCACCACGTGCTGATGAGCCGGACGCCCGGCCAGGTCGGCCAGCACCTGGTCGACCTCCAGGTAGCCATGCTTGAAGGCGATGTTGAGTTCGTCCAGCAGCACCAGGCCGATGGCCGGATCACGCAGGAGCTCCACCGCCACCGCCCAGGCCGCGGCCGCCGACTGCAGGTCGCGGGCGCGGTCCTGGGTGTCCCAGGTGAAGCCCTCGCCCATGACGTGGTAGCGCACCTCGTCCGGGAACCGCTTGAAGAAGAGTTGCTCGCCGGTATCGCGGCGGCCCTTGATGAACTGCACCACGCCCACCTTCATGCCGTGGCCGAGGGCGCGCGCCGCCATGCCGAAGGCGGAGCTGCTCTTGCCCTTGCCGATGCCGGTATGCACCAGCAGCAGGCCGCGTTCGTCCTGGGCTTCGGCGATGCGGGCGTCGATCACCGCCTTCTTGCGCACCATGCGCGCGCGGTGGCGCTCGTCGCGCTCGGGGCTGGTCGAATCGGGGGTGTCGGTCATGGGCGGTTCTCCGGGTGCGGGCGCGGCGGAGAAACGGGCAGAGACGCCGCCCGCGCGAGGCAGGTGGCGACGCCGCGCGACGCCCTCCGCATCGCCGAGATGAACGCAAGCGTGGCCGGTCTCCGGGCTGGTGAGCCGATGCCCTGAGGGCATCCGCTGCGCCCCTTCCCGGCCAGGGCCAGTGGGCATCGCGCAGCTACTGCTCAACTACCGTTGCGGGGGCAGCGCCGGCTCGACCGGCTTCCCTGTTTCACCCCGCTCCAGGCGGGGCACCACGTGCAAGGGCGCAGGGTACGGACTAGCCGGGAGAGCGTCAATCGATGGCGCCGCCCGAACTCGGCGTCGCGCGGACGGGTCCACCCTAGACACCCACCGCCAGGAGCTACCGGATGAACGATGCCACCCTCGCCGCCTGCATCAAGGCCTGCCTCGATTGCGCCGCCGCCTGCGAAACCTGCGCCAGCGCCTGCCTGGGCGAAGCCAATCTGGACATGATGCGCGACTGCGTTCGCCTGGATCGCGATTGCGCCGACGCCTGCCGCCTGGCCGCCACCTTCATGCAGCGCGGCAGCGACCGCATCGCCGAAGCCTGCGCCCTGTGCCTGGCCACCTGCCGCGCCTGCGCCGCCGAATGCGGCAAGCACAAGGCTGAGCATTGCCAGGCCTGCGCCCGGGCCTGCGCAGCCTGCGCCGACGCCTGCGCGGCCATGGCCGCCTGAGGCGGCTGCCGACAACCGTATCCGCTGAGCGCCGGCTGCCGTGCTGCGCGCTCTGGTCGCAGCCGAATCCCGCACAGGAAGCCGCCGCTCGGGCGTTCGGCATTGGCATTACCCGGCGACGCCAGGGATAATGCCCGCCCTTTCATCGATATCCAGGCCTTCGCCATGACCGATACCAACCAAGATCCCCGTTTGAGCCGCATGAAGCGTCGCCTGCGCAAGAAGCAGTACCTGGGCGAATTCCAGGAACTGGCCTTTGAAATCAAGGTGAGCTTCAAGAACGAACTCAGCGAAGACGATCTGGACACCTTCCTGGGCGACTTCATCGACTACGTCGAAGAGCGCAAGCTGGACTACATCGGCGGCTTCGACAACGCCTGGGTCGAAGGCACCATCATGGCCAACAAGCGCTACACCTCGCCCACCGCGGAAGACCGTACCGCGCTGCTGGACTGGCTCAAGGCCCGCGCCGAAGTCGGCGAAGCCAACGCCTCTGATCTGCATGACGCCTGGCACCACGACGGCGAAGTCTAACTAGTCTTCGCCGGATAGCTTGGCGTCCGTTGCGGTCGTAAAGGGGAATCCGTTGGAAACCAGGTCCTCATGACGACCCTCCTGCAAATCTCCGATACCCACTTCGGCACCGAGCAACCCGCCGTGGTCGCGGCCCTGGAAGCCCATGTCCGCGAACACGGCGCCGATGTCCTCATCCTTTCCGGGGACATCACCCAGCGTGCCCGCCGCGAGCAATTCGCCGCCGCCAAGACCTTCGTCGAACGCCTGGAAAGCTACGGCATTCCCCGCACCCTGGTGATCCCGGGCAATCACGACCTGCCGCTGTACAATGTCTTCGCTCGTTTCCTGACGCCCTATGGCAACTATCGCCGCCATTTCGGCCAGGACCTCGAGCCCAGTTTCGAGAACGACGAGCTCCTGCTGGTCGGACTCAACACCACCGCCCCGCGACGCCACAAGGATGGCGCGGTGAGCACCGAGCAGATTGAGCGCGTCGCCGAACGCCTGCGCCGCGCCGGCCCGGGCAAGTTGCGCATCGTCATCGCCCACCAGCCCTTCGGCGCCCTCGAACTCAGCGACCTGAGCAATCTGCAGCACAATGCCGATCACGCCCTGGCCACCTGGGCCGATGCCGGCCTGGATCTGGTGATGGGCGGCCATATCCACCTGCCCTATGTGCTGCCGCTGAGTCGCCAGTACCCCACCCTCCCCCGCGAGGTCTGGATCGTGCAGGCCGGCACCGCCCTCTCATCGCGCGTGCGCGGCACCTCGCCCAACTCCTTCAATCGCCTGCTGGTCGGCGAAGGAACGGAGAAGACCGTGGACGTGGAGCGCTGGGACTTTCAGGGCGATCGTTTCGTCGTCGGCGAGCGTCACGCACTGCGCTGGCAGGCTGCGCAGGACGCCCTCGCGGAAGGCTGAGGCGTTCGACCGGGACGCCTATGCGCGCTCGCGCGCACTTCCAGCAATGGAAATTGATTCAAGCTGTTGAAACGGCTGGCAGGCCACGGGCGCCGCGTAGTCTTAGGACTTTCGGCAAGAGTGGCCTCCCATGGAATCCCTGACGCAATCGCTGCTTGGCTTTATCGAAACCCACCAGGCCTGGGCACCGCTGCTCGTCGGCCTGCTCGCCTTTGGCGAGTCCCTGGTGCTGCTGGGCGTCTTCATTCCGGCCACGGCGCTGCTGCTGGTGGTCGGCGGCCTGGCCGGCTCCGGGGTGCTCTCGCCGGTGCCGCTGGTGCTGGCCGCCATCGTCGGCGCCATCCTCGGCGACATCTGCTCCTATGTCATCGGCCGCTGGCTCGGTCCCAGCATCGTCCACCGCCCGCCCTTTCGCCGCTATCGCAAGCAGGTGGCCCGGACCCGGCTGTTCTTCCGCCGCTATGGCTTCTTCGCGGTCTTCGGCGGGCGCTTCCTGACCATGATCCGCAACACCGTGCCCTTGGTGGCCGGGATGATGGCGATGAACCAGCTGCGCTTCCAGTCGGCCAACGTGCTCTCGGCCATTGTCTGGGCGCCACTGATGATGGGCCCGGGTTATCTGGCGGCCAAGGGCGCCAACCACTTCAGCTTCGCCGGCAACGAGTCGCTGTGGATCGGCGCGGCGGTGGTCGCCGTGCTGGGCGCCGGCGCCGCGCTGTTCTTCAAGCAGCGGCTGAAACGCGCCTAGCGGCGGGCGGCCAGCGCCTCGCGCAGACGCTGGCGATTCAGCGGTACCTCGCGCAGGCGCAGACCGGTCGCCGCCGCCACGGCATTGGCGATGGCCGCTGGGATGGCGGCGGTGGTGGCCTCCCCGGCCCCCACCGCCGGCTCTTCCGGCCGATCGATCAGCTCCAGTTCCAGCTCGGGCAATTCGTTGAAGGTCAGCGGCGGATAGGCGCCCCACTCCAGACTGGTCACCCCCTGCTGATCGAAGCGCACCGCCTGCTTGAGGGTCCGGGCGATGCCCTGTACCACGCAGCCTTCCAGCTGGTTGCGCAGGCCATCCGGATTGACGATCAGCCCGCAGTCATGGGCCACCACCACCCGGGTGACGCGGATCCCCGCCGCCTCGCTCACCGCCACCTCGACCACCGCGGCCACATAGGCGTTCTCGTTCTCATAGCGCAGGAAGGCCAGGCCCTGACCTTTCGCCAGGGCGCCGTCCCAGGCCTTTTCCTGCCGGGTGGGTGGTTGCCAATTAGCCTTGGTGGCGGCAGCCTGCAGCACCGCCCGCGCACGAGGGTCCTGCAGATAGCGCAGGCGGAATTCGAGCGGATCGACCCCGGCCGCCAGGGCCAGCTCGTCCATGAAGGACTCGTTGGCGAAGGTATTGCCGACCGCCCCCAGGGCGCGCAGGGCAGAGGGTCGCAGCGGCGAATCCCCGGCTTCCAGCCAGTGGGTCGCTACCTGGACATTGAGCAGGTCGTAGTCCAGCGGCGCATTGCGATTGCCACCACCTCGCCCACCCTTGAGCGGCAGGTTGTAGGCCAGTTGCCCGGCGAGCAGCGCCGCCTTGCCGGTCTGGCCATTGGGGCGGGTCAGATGCGTGGGCGTCCAGTTGGCGAAGCGCCAGGCCAGCAGATCGCCAGCCGCGCTCAGGCCGCCGGCCAGGCGCATCAGCATGGCCGGTCCCTTGGGATTCCAGCCGTGTTCGTCGGCGCGACTCCATTGTACCCGGACCGGGCGGCCGCACAGCTTGGAGAGCAGCGCCGCATCGGCCGCCGCGTCATCGGCGCCGTTATGGCCATAGCAACCCGAGGCCTGCTGGTAGATGACATGGATGCTGTCTTCCGGCAGCGCCAGCAGATCCGCCAGCGCCGCCCGGAGCTGATAGACGCCCTGGGTACCGCTCCAGACGGTGGCGCCGTCGGCACGCACCTCTGCCACCGCGCAGGACGGACCGATGGAATCGTGATTCTGATAGGGCCAGCGATACTCGGCGTCCAGGCGCTGGGCAGCGTTGGCCAACTCCCCCGCGACATCGCCGGCCTCCTGCTGGAGGTCGGCCGGTCCGGCCTTGGCTTCCAGCCGGGCATAGAGTTCGCCTGGCAGGGGCAGGTCCGGCACCAGGCTCCAGTCCACCCGCAGCGCCGCCGCGCCCTGGCGCGCCAGCCAGGGCTGCTCGGCCACCACCGCGACGAAGGCGCCCTCGTACACCAGCTGAGCGCCCGCCGGCAGCGCGCTGGCATCGATACCGCGAACACTCACCCCCGCCAACCGCGCCGAACCGACGCAGGGCGGCCGCACCACGCAACCGTGTAGCATGCCGGGCAGGCGCAGGTCGTGGACGTAAGCGAAGCTGCCGAACAGCTTGGCCGGGATGTCTTCCCGCGGCACCGAGGTGCCGACCAGACGATAGTCCTTGACGGCGCGGGTCCGCACCGCCTGATTGACCAGCCGCCCCAGCGGCCGTCCGCCGACCAGCTCGCCATAGCTGACGAAACGCCCGGTGGGATCGCCACGATAGACCACCCGGCCATCCACCGTGTCCACCACCGCCAGATCCAGCCCCAGGCGCCGCGCTCCTTCCAGAAACAGGAATTGCCGCGCGCTGGCGGCGGCCTTGCGCAATTGGGCGCCGCCCACCTGCAGGCTCTTGCTGCCGGCGGTGATGCCCTGGTCGGGTGTCAGCCGGGTATCGCCCTGGATCAGCCGGGTGGCGGCAAAGGCCACGCAGAGTTCCTCGGCCACGATCTGCCGCAGCGCCGTGCTGACCCCAGTACCCAGTTCCACCTTGCCGCTGTAGACAATGACCTGGCCCTGGGCATCCACCGCCAGCCAGGCATCCAGTTGCCGTTGATCGAGGGTCTTGGCCAGACTCGCAGTGTCAGTAGGTGCGGGCAATACCTGGGCGGCGACCGGTCGCTGCAGGCTGAAGCCCAGCAGCAGCACCGCGCTGCCGCCGAGAAAGGTGCGGCGGGACAGCGTCATGCCGGGGCCTGCCCGTCGCGCAAGAGCACCGCCGCCCGCTTGACCGCGCGCAGGATGCGATAGTGGGTCCCGCAGCCACAGAAATTGGCCGCCAGCGCCTGGCGGATCTGCGCATCGCTGGGATCGGGCACGCGCTCGAGCAGTGCGCGGGCGGTCATCACCATGCCAGGGATGCAATAGCCGCACTGCGCCGCCTGCTCTTCGATGAAGGCCCGTTGCAGCGCATGCGGCGCCGCTGGCGTGCCCAGGCCTTCCAGGGTCAGCAGCTCGCGACCAGCAAAGGACGCCGCCGGCAGCAGACAGGCACGCACCGGCTTGCCATCCGCCAGCACCGTACAGGCACCACATTCGCCCAGGCCGCAGCCGAATTTCGGCCCCTTGAGGCCCAGCTCGTCGCGCAGGGCGTCCAGCAGAGGCATGCGTGGATCGACGTCGAGCTGGCGCGACTCGCCATTGACCTTGAGTTCGAGGACCGCCACCGCTAGTGCTCCCGTTCGCGCGCCGCCGCCACGTCCTCGGGACGAATATCGGCGGCGTGACCACCAAAGCGGCGGCCGATGTAGGTGGCCAGATCGGCCAGTTGCTGATCACTGAGCAACGCCCGATAGGCTGGCATGAAGGCGCGCTGGGTGCGTCCCTGGCGGTCGAGCCCGTCGAGCAGCACGCGCACCAGGTTGGTTCCTGCCGGATCGCGCACCGCCGAATAGTTGCTGAAGGAGCGCGGATAGGGACCGGCCGGCCCCCGGTCGTCCGGCGCATGACAGCTGGCACAGGCGGATTGCAGCAAGGCCGCGCTTTCCGCCTCGGCGGCGGTGAGCGGTCCGGCCTCCCCGGGCGGCTGCACCTCGGCACGCGCCGGCACCGCTCCGGGCTGCGCCGGCAGGGTCCGCAGATAGGCGATCAGCGCCCCGAGATCCGCATCGTTCAGATGGCGGGTACCGCCGCTCACCACCTCGGCCATGGGTCCCGCCGCCACGGCCTCGCCGCGCTGATGACCTTCGCGTAGATAGCCGGCGAGCTTGGCATCGCTCCAACCACCGAGGCCGCGCGGATCCGCGGTGAGATTCCAGGCGGTCCAACCCTGCTGGGTTGCCCCGGCATAGGCCCGGCCGCTGTCGAGACCCTGACTCCAGGTCCGCGGCGTATGGCATTCCTGGCAATGCCCCACCGCCTCGGCCAGGTAGGCGCCCCGCGCCACCTGCGCCTCGGCAGTAACCGGTAACGGACCCGGCGTGAAGTTGAGCCATTTCCAACCGCGGATCAGCGCGCGCTGATCGAAGGGAAAGCGCAGGCCGTTGGCGGGCGGCGCATAGGGCACCGGTCGCTGGATCTGCAGATAGGCGAAGATGGCGGCGATGTCCTCGTCGCTCAAGCGGGTAAAGGCCGTATAGGGAAAGGCCGGATAGAGCTGCTCACCATCGCGCCCCAGCCCGTCGTGCAAGGCTCGGCGAAACTCGTCCGCCGTCCAGTCACCCAAGCCGTGCTCGCGATCCGGCGTGATATTGCTTGAGTAAAGACGGCCAAAAGGCGTATCGAAGGCGACACCGCCGGCGAAGGGTGCACCGTCGGGACGGGTGTGACAGCCCTGGCAGTTGCCCAGCCGGGTCAGGTATTCGCCCCGCGCCAGGGTCGCCTCGTCGGCGCGCACCGGCGCGGCCTTGGACAGGAGCAGCATCCCCGCCAACAGGGGCAGGGCCAGGGATCTCATCAGCTCTCCTCTTGAGGTCGAACCGGACGGGCGGATTCCGCCGTGGCATTGCCGTCATCCTAATCGCAGCGGCAAGCGCCCGTGGCGTTCGCCCCTGGAGGTGAGATGCAGGCGACAGTTTCGGCCCGCACGTCAACGGCGGCCTTTACATTCCCGCTCCACTCCGGCTGCGCCCTGGCGCGAGCTACTGAGTCGCCAATAACCACCAGTTTTGATTACCCGTACTCAGGACAGGAAAGAAGACTTTCCAAGTATAAACACTGAAGGGGTGGTATTACTCAACGCTTGGGCACGAAGCCATCGGGCTTGGCCGCCAGCCAGTCGACGAACTGGCGAATGCGCGCATCGCTGAGCAGCAACTCGCGGCTGTTGTATTCCAGCGCCAGGGTCTTTTCGTCGAAGGTCTGGTGGATATGGTTGTGGCAGGGTCGGCAGACCCAGAGGGTGGCGGTGATCCGACTGACGCGGTCGAACCTCTTGCGCACGTAGGCCTTGTCGTGCAGCGAGCGAGGGATCAGGTGATGGCGGGTGAGCGGCGCCGCCCTACCACACAGCTCGCAACGAGCCGGCTGGGGCGGCAGACGTATCGCCTGGGGCATGATGGGCTCCGCACGGGCTGGATGCCTATTCGAGCGGCCCGGGCGGAACGGGGTTCAATAGCCGCCGGCGAGACTCGACGTGACCAGCACGCGCTTGGCCTGCAGATAGCTGTTCTGCCAATAGGGCTTGGCCAGGCTGTCCAGGCGCACCGTCCCGCCAGTGCGCGGTGCATGGACGAAGCGCCCTTCCCCGACGTAGATGCCGGCATGGCTGACCTGACGGCCACCGGCGGTGGCGAAGAAGATCAGATCACCGGGCTGCAGGGCATTGCGCGCCACATTGGGCGAGCCGAGGGTGATCATCTCGCGGGTCGAACGCGGCAGGGTCACCCCGGCCGCATCGCGATAGACGTAGCCGATCAGCCCGCTGCAATCGAAGCCACCCGCCGGGGTATTGCCGCCGTAGCGATAGGGAGTGCCGACCAGGCCAATGGCCCGAAAGAGCACATCGTTGGCGGCCTGGGCCTGGCTTTCCAGCAGGGGGCGGGAGACGACCGGGGCGACCGGTGCGGGTGCCTGGGGCGGCCTGCCGGCACAGGCGGCCAGCAGCACGAAGGCGCAATACAATCCGAGGCGAGCCGCATGCGGCATTGGAGACATCCTTAGTTATCCATCGATCACCGTCGGCCTGCCACGCAGCCTCGACGGGTCCTCGAAGCGCACCGGCGAAGATCGCGGCGATACGCCTCAGCGCAATACGCGCTTGCCTTCCAGGAAACTCACCTTCCAGTACTGGTCGTCCAGGCTGTCCACCCGCACCCCGCCGCTGCGGCGACTGGAGGAATGGATGAACTTGCCCTCGCCCATGTAGATACCGGTGTGACTGACCCGGCCACGGCCGTTGCTATTGAACAGCAACAGATCGCCAGGTTCCAGATCGTTCTTGCTGACTACCGGTACTTCGAGATCGATGATCTCGCGGGTGGAGCGCGGCAGGGTCATGCCGGCCCGCTCGCGAAAGACGTAATTGACGAAACCGCTGCAATCGAAACCGGCCAGGGTGCTGCCGCCGCGGCGATAGGGCGTGCCCACCAGCTGGGTGGCACGATTGAGGATCTGGTCCGCCAGATTCGGCAGCGCCTGGCGCGGACCGACCTCGCGATCCCAATCCAGTTGATGCGGCGACTGGGTATGGGGGAAGACCGGACGTTGCTGAGCGCTCTCGGTCTCCACCGCGGCGGAACCGTTGCCAGCACCACCCAGACCATGCAGCGAGGCGGTCTGGAAGGTCCGGGAGGTAGAGGACTGATCAGGGGCAACGGCGGTGTCAGGACTTTGCGGCGCACTCGCACAGGCGGCGAGCAGACAGACAAAAGACAGGGGCACGAGGGGTGCGAAGCGTTTCCTTGGCATGGGCACGACCGTGTCGTTTTCTCAAAGTTTCGACACCTTGCCGACCTGGATCACAGATGGCAAGTTTTTTTAGCCTTCGATGTGACTCAAAAGCCGAGGAAGGACGTCTACGGCCCTTTTTTTGATCTGAACGGTCGCCAAGCCGCTCAGCGACGAGCGGTCCGGATTGATTTCGATGAGGTCACCACCCTGCGCCAGGGTCTGGCCAATCGGCGCCTGGATATAGCCGAAGGCGGCCGTGGTGCCGACGGCGATCACCAGGTCGAAGCCCTCCTCCATCGCCTCCTGCAGACGTTGCAGCTCAGTGGCCGGCAGCGCTTCCTCGAACAGCACCACCGGTGGCCGCAGGATGCCGCCGCACGCGGGACAGCGCGGCGGCAGCGGACCGGCCAGGCGATCTTGGGCATCTGCGACCGTCTGCGCGCAACTCATGCAGGCGAGCGGCTCCAGTTGTCCATGGATCTCGATCAGCCGCTTTGGCGGAAAGCCTGCCTGCCGATGAAAGCCGTCGATGTTCTGCGTCAGCACCCAGCTGCCGGGGTGACAGACGCCGAAGTCGGTGATCGCCTGGTGCGCCGCATTGGGCCTGGCCGCGGCGCAGGCCCGGCCGAGTTGCGCCAGGTAGCGCCAGCAGAGCTCCGGACGCTCCCGGAGCATGCTGCCCGAGAGCGCCGCCTCGATGGGGATGCCCTCTTCGGTGAGGCCGTTGTACAGCCCGCCCAGGCCGCGATAGGTCGGCAGTCCCGAATCGGCGGACAGCCCCGCCCCGGTGATGAACAGCACCCGACCGGCCCGCTGCAGCAGGCCTTGAGCACGCACCAGGGCGTCGGTCAATGATTCACCGTCAGGGCCAGCATCACCGACAGCTGGCAGAGCGGGCGGCCGCTCTGTTCCTGCCAGAGGTTGAAGGCCTCCTGCATCTTCTGCCGATCACGCTTGGCGGTGGGCGCCTTGTCGAGGATGTTCTGCGCCTTGAGTGCCGTCACCACGTCGTCGGTCGCCAGAAAGGTGTCCTTGCCGGCCATGCGCAGGAAGCGCTGCGCTGACAGGCCACCGAGCTGATTGCCACGCTTGGTCAGCAGCTCCCAGAGGCCAACGATGTCCTGCGTCGGCCATTCGGCCAGCAACTGGCCGAAGCTGCCGTGACTGCGCTGGAAGTCCAGCACCATCTGGGCGTTGATCGGCACGCTGCGCAACTTGCCCAGGTGGCGGATCAGACGGGCGTCCTGCATCAGCCGCTCCAGACGCTCGCCGCCCATGAGCACCACCTTCTCCGGATCGAAGCCGAAGAAGACCTCCTCGAAGGCCGGCCACTTGGCGTCCACCAGGCTGTGCTTGAGTCCGGCGCGAAAGATGCGCCGGGTCAGCAGCGACAGATAGCGGTCATCGCCCACGGACGCCAGGGTGGCGGCGTCCACCGGTTGCGGCAGCCGTGCCTCCAGGGCCGCTCGTGAGCCGCAGCGATTGAGAGCGTATTCGAGCAGCCAGGCGTAGTCCCGCATCAGAGATTCATCACCTGGACGAAGCGCGGCGTGGCGCTGTCATCGACCCTGAGACTGGCGAAGTCGAACAGCTCGCGATCGGCCAGTTGCGAGGGCACCACGTTCTGCAGGGCGCGGAACATGATCTCGGTACGCCCCGGCGTCTTGCGCTCCCACTCCAGCAGCATCTCCTTGACCACCTTGCGCTGCAGGTTCTCCTGGGAGCCGCAGAGGTTGCAGGGAATGATGGGAAATTCGCGCAGGACGGCGTAGGCCTCGATGTCCTTCTCGTTGCAATAGGCCAGCGGACGGATCACCACGTTGCGCCCGTCGTCGGCGCGCAGCTTGGGTGGCATGGCCTTGAGCGTGCCGCCATGGAACAAATTGAGGAAGAAGGTTTCTACCATGTCGTCGCGATGATGGCCGAGCGCCATCTTCGTCGCGCCGATCTCGTCGGCGAAGGTATAGAGGATGCCCCGCCGCAGGCGCGAGCACAGCGAACAGGTGGTCTTGCCCTCGGGAATCTTTTCCTTCACCACGGAATAGGTATCA
Organism: Pseudomonas sp. RIT411; assembly: GCF_003057735.2. Classification (NCBI taxonomy): domain Bacteria; kingdom Pseudomonadati; phylum Pseudomonadota; class Gammaproteobacteria; order Pseudomonadales; family Pseudomonadaceae; genus Pseudomonas; species Pseudomonas sp. RIT411. The sequence goes on along the minus strand of NZ_QBIZ02000002.1, from coordinate 398,430 downwards.
CGTTCCAGAATGTGGTACTCGACCCCCAGTTCCTTCAGGTACTGAGGTAAAACGTGTTCAGGAAAGCCCGGCTGCTTCTGGTCGAGGTTGACCGCCACGATCTCGAAGCGAATCGGTGCGACCTTCTGCAAGTAGAGCAGCATGTCGAGCAGGGTGTAGCTGTCCTTGCCACCGGACAGGCAGACCATGACCTTGTCGCCGTCCTCGATCATGTTGTAGTCGGCGATGGCTTCGCCGGTAAGACGGCGCAGGCGTTTCTGCAGCTTGTTCTGGTTGACCGAAAGGGTGCCCATGGATGAATCCGCGAAAGGAAAAAACGAAAGGCCGGCATTTTACGCGCAAAGCGTCCGCCGCCCTACCCCGAACGTCAGTCCATGGCGACCGGCAGCCATGAGCGAAGCCCAGGCGCTCATGACGGCGCTCCACCAGGAACTGCTCAGGGCCCAGTCCAGCCTGTCGGAGTACGAGTTGCTGCAGGCCTTGCGCCGGGCGGGATCACCGCTGATCCCGCCGCGCCCGGTGACCGACAACTACGAACTCTTCCGCCTGCACTTCCGCGTCTTCAACGCCCTCTATCGACTGCGCGATCAACTCCGCGCCGAGCAGCGCGCCGAACTGGTCATCAGCGCCCTGCGCATCGAATTGCGCCCCTATCTGCGCGCCCGTGCCGGGCTGGTGGTGGCCGATCCGCTACGCGCCTACTACCTCGATGTCACCCAGCTGGAGACCACCACCCCGGAAGACGTGGCCAACCTGCTCAATCACTTTTGGGCACTGGTCAACGGTGAGTCCGAACTGCTGGAGGCCCTGCGCCTGCTGGGACTCGATCGCTCGGCGGACTATGGCCAGATCCGCCGCCGCTATCGCCAGCTCGCCAGCCGTCATCACCCCGATCACGGTGGCAGCACCGGCCGACTGCAGGCCATCAATGCCGCCATGGATACGCTGAGGCGGCACTACGGCCACCAGCCGACCGCGGACGCTAGGGCGCAGGCACAGGCTTCGGCATAATCACCCGCCTCGCCAGAGGTTGCCCATGCCTGAACAACTCACAGCCCGGGTCGAAGACTGCTATCGGCAGGCCGAGGCCTTCTTCAAACGCCGCTTCCCTCGCCCCGAGGTCAGCCTGGCCCTGCGTGGCCAGCGCGCCGGCGTCGCCCATCTCACCGAGAATCGGCTGAGATTCAACCGGCAGCTCTATCAGGAAAATCGCGCCCACTTCCTCGAGCAGACCGTCGCCCACGAGGTGGCGCATCTGGTGGCGCATCAGCTGTTCGGTGGCGGCATCCGCCCCCATGGCGAGGAGTGGCAGCTGATCATGCGCGGGGTCTATGGCCTGCCGCCGGATCGCTGCCATACCTACGAATTGCCGCAACGGGCACGCACCCTGTACCTGTATCGCTGCAACTGCCCCGACGGCCGCTTCGAATTCACCGCCCAGCGTCACGCGCTGGTGCGCAAGGGACGGCGCTATCTGTGCCGGCGCTGCCGCGGTCCGCTGGACTTCACCCAGGAAGTCATCCGCGGCTGATCCTGCCGGCCCCGATCCGGGTCCCGGCAGGCAGGCTGCGAAAGCCCTCAGCCCTGGGCGAAGACTTCGTCGAACAGGTTGTGCATCGCCAGGAAGGCGCGTTTGGCCACCACCGGGTGGTACTGCTGCTTGCCCGGATTGTTGGCTTCGGGATCGGTGAAGGAATGCACCGCGCCACCATAGCTCAGCAGTTGCCAGTCCACCTGGGCGGCATCCATCTCCTGGCGGAAACCAGTGAGTTGCTCGTCCGGCACCAGCGGATCGGAGGCGCCGTGCAGCACCAGCACCGGGCCGGTGATCCGGTCGGCATCGGCCGGGTTGGGCGTATCCAGATTGGCGTGGAAGGTCACCACGGCGCTCAGCGCCGCGCCGTCACGGGCCAGTTCAAGCGCCGCGCAGCCACCAAAGCAGAAGCCGATGGCGGCGATCTGATGGACATCCACCGCCGCCGTCTCGGCCTGGGCGACCAGGGCCGCATAGGCCGCCTGCATGCGCTGGCGCAGCAGCGCGCGATCGCCGCGGATCGGCGTCATGGCCGCCAGGGCTTCGTCGGCGTTTTGCGGACGCACGTTGCGACCATAGAAATCCACCACCAGGTAGGCCAGGCCGTCGGCCTCGGCCAGGCCCTTGGCCTGCTCGACGGCGCCATGGGATACCCCCATCCAGTTGGGCGCCAGGAGCACGCCCGGGCGGGTGGGATTGCCGCTGGTGGCATACACCAGCTGGCTCTCGAACGGCTGGCCATCGATTTCGTAGGCGACGGGTTTTACAGTGACTTCGACCATGGGGTCCTCCAGAAGGTGGATAGAAAGAAGCCCGCCGAGGCGGGCTTCTTCGTTGTTAAGCGGACAATTCCACCAGCAGTTTGTTTAACCGGCGGACATAGGCGGCGGGATCCTTGAGGCTGTCGCCCGCGGCCAGCGCTGCCTGATCGAACAGGATGTGCGACAGGTCGGCGAAGCGGTCCTCGTCGGGCTCGCCATCGAGTTTCTCGATCAGCGGGTGCTGCGGATTGATCTCGAAGATCGGCTTGGAATCCGGGGCCTTCTGGCCGCTGGCTTCCAGGATCCGGCGCATCTGCAAGCCGAGGTCCTGCTCGCCGATGGCCAGGATCGCCGGCGAATCGGTCAGGCGATGGGAAACGCGGACTTCGCTGACCTGGGCCTCCAGGGCCTGCTTGAGGCGCTCGACCAGGCCTTCCTTGGTCTTGGCGACCTCTTCCTGGGCCTGCTTGTCTTCTTCGCTGTCCAGCTTGCCGAGATCCAGATCGCCACGGGCGACGTCGACGAAATGCTTGCCGTCGAATTCGGTGAGATAGCTCATCAGCCACTCGTCGATGCGATCGGTCAGCAGCAGCACCTCGACACCCTTCTTGCGGAAGACTTCCAGGTGCGGGCTGTTCTTGATCTGCGCGTGGCTCTCGCCGGTCAGGTAGTAGATCTTATCCTGACCGTCCTTCATCCGGCCGATGTAGTCGGCCAGGGACACGTTCTGGGCATCGTCGCCGTTGTGGGTCGAGGCGAAACGCAGCAGACCGGCGATCTTCTCGCGATTGGCGAAGTCTTCCGCCGGACCTTCCTTGAGCACCTGGCCGAAGTGGCCCCAGAACGACTGGTACTTCTCCGGCTCGCTCTTGGCCAGCTTCTCCAGCATGTCCAGCACGCGCTTGGTCAGCGCCGACTTCATGGAGTCGATCACCGGATCCTTCTGCAGGATCTCGCGGGAGACGTTGAGCGACAGGTCGTTGGAATCCACCACACCCTTGATGAATCTCAGGTACAGCGGCAGGAACTGGTCGGCCTGGTCCATGATGAAGACGCGCTGCACATAGAGCTTGAGGCCCTTGGGCGCTTCGCGCTGGTAGAGATCGAAGGGTGCGCGGGCCGGCACGTACAGCAGCGAGGTGTATTCGAGCTTGCCCTCGACCTTGTTGTGGCTCCAGGTCAGGGGATTCTCGAAGTCATGGCCGACGTGCTTGTAGAACTCCTGGTAGTCCTCGTCCTTGAGTTCGGTACGCGGACGAGTCCAGAGCGCGCTGGCGCGGTTGACGGTTTCCCACTCGGCTGCGGCCGGCTGCTCGTCCTCGCCACCCTGCTGCTCCTTGGGCAGCTCGATGGGCAGGCCGATGTGGTCGGAATACTTCTTGACCACGTTGCGCAGGCGCCAGCCATCGGCGAATTCGATTTCCTCGGGCTTGAGGTGCAGCACGATACGGGTACCGCGCTCGGGCTTGTCGATGGTCGCGACCTCGAACTCCCCTTCCCCCTTGGACGACCAATGCACGCCCTCGGCGGCCGGCTGGCCGGCGCGACGGGTGTAGACATCCACCTGGTCGGCGACGATGAAGGCCGAATAGAAGCCCACGCCGAATTGACCGATGAGGTTGGAATCCTTCTTCTGGTCACCGCTGAGATTCTTCAGGAAATCGGCGGTGCCGGACTTGGCGATGGTGCCGAGGTGAGCGATCACCTCTTCGCGGCTCATGCCGATGCCATTGTCTTCGAGGGTGACCGTGCCGGCCTCCTTGTCGAAGCTCAGGCGAATCTTCAGCGTATCCCCGCCTTCGAGCAGGTCGGGCTTGGACAGGGCCTCGAATCTGAGCTTGTCGGCCGCGTCGGAGGCGTTGGAAATCAATTCGCGCAGGAAGATTTCCTTGTTGGAATACAGCGAGTGAATCATCAGGTGAAGCAGCTGCTTCACTTCGGTCTGGAAGCCTAGGGTTTCCTTTTGAGTCTCCACACTCATGCTACGAACTCCGCTATCGATAGGTACGCACCAGATGCCTGGCGATGTCGCGGAGATGGGGGCGCGCGGTGACATTTCAACCTTGGCGCGCTCGGTTCGCGATGCAGGTAGGAATTTGCGCGATGCTGGAGCTAGACGCGGAACTTAACTTTTAACGGTGCGTTCGAACGGCTGTCGTGTAGTTCATAAGGAGAAAACACATGAAAAAGCCCTTTGCCATCGCCCTGCTCTTCACTGCCGCCTTCGGCCTCGCCGCCTGTGACAAGCCTTCCGAAAACAAGGCTCAGGATGCTGCCAAGACCGAACAGAAAGCCCAGGAAAACCTGAACAAAGCCGCTGAGCAGAGCAACAAGGCTGCCGAGCAGCGCAACGAAGCTGCCAACGAAGCTGCCAAGGAGCAATCCAAAGGCGAAGCCACCTCGGTGAGCCCGGCTACCGGGACCACCAACGGCACCGCGCCGGCTACCCAGCCCAAGCCGTAAGCCGATCGGATATGAAAAAAGCCCGCTGCTGCGGGCTTTTTTGTGGGCGACCGATTCAGGAGCGCGAAGGATCCGGCTCGGCTTCACTCTCGGGCGCGCGCCCGCCACGTCTCAGACTTTCCAGGACGAGGGCGGCAAGACCCACCACCACGGCCGGCAACAGCCAGCCCAGGCCTGAGTCGGCCAGCGGCAGCCACTGCACGGCACCACTCAGATAGGGCACCGTCAGGTGCGCGGCCTGCAGGCCATCGAGGATACCGAAGGCCAGGGCCACCAGTAGCACCGGGCCGAGGATGCGCCCGGGCGCCGCCCAGCGGGCGGTAAAGAAGCTCAGCACCACCAGGGCGATGCAGGGCGGATAGATGGCGGTGAGGATCGGCACCGAGATCTGGATCAGCTGCGTCAGCCCCAGGTTGGATACCAGCAGCGAGAAGGCCGCCAGCAGGACCACCAGACTGCGATAGCTGAATGGCAGGAATTCGCTGAAGAACTCCGCGCAGGCGCAGGTCAGGCCCACCGCCGTGACCAGACAGGCTAGGGTGATCAGCACCGCCAGGAAGTCGCTGCCGACGCTGCCGAAGGTATGCTGCACATAGGCATGCAGCACCTCGGCGCCATTGCTGGCATGGGGTACCAGCACCCCGCTGCCGGCGCCGAGCTGGAACAGACTCAGGTAGACCAGCACCAGCCCGACGCCGGCGATCAGACCGGCGATGATGGTGTAGCGCGTCAGCAGCTGCGGCGCGGTCACGCCCCGGGCACGAATGGCGTTGACGATGACGATGCCGAACACCAGGGCGCCCAGGGTATCCATGGTCAGGTAGCCGTTGACGAAGCCCTGGGACAGCGCCCGCGAGGCGTAGTCCGGCGCCGCCGTGACAGGTCCGCCCGCCGGCCAGAACAGCGCCGCACCGCCCAGTACCGCCAGCGCCAGGATCTTCAGCGGACCGAGAAAGCGCCCCACGGTGTCGAGCAGGCGTCCCGGATAGAGCGAGACCACCAGCACCACCAGGAAGTAGGCCAGGCTGTAGAGGAACAGCGGGATCGGACCATTGCCCAGCAGCGGCGCAACGCCGACCTCGAAGGACACCGTGGCGGTGCGCGGCGTGGCGAACAGCGGACCCACCGACAGGTAGCAGACGATTGCCAGGGTGCGGGCGGCGGTCTGGCCGAGCGGCTTGCTCAGGGCGTCCATGCCACCGCCGACTCGCGCCAGGGCGATCAGCGTCAGCACCGGCAGGCCGACCGCGGTCAGCAGAAAGCCCAGGGCGGCGCTCCAGACGTGCTCGCCCGCCTGCAGGCCGACGATCGGGGGAAAGATGATGTTGCCCGCGCCGACGAACAACGCGAACGTCATGAATCCAAGGGCCAGGATATCCCGGCTTTGCAAAGCTTTCATGGAAGGCAGTACCAGCAATGAGGAAAACGAGGCAGCCCGCCCTCATGGGAGCAGGTCTTGGTGGGGCCACGGTGTGGCCGTTGGAGCGGAAGGTTGCCATCCTAACGAATTACCGGCGAAAAGGCAGCCGGCAGCTGATGAGGCGTCATCGCAGCGCCCATGAAAAAGGCCGCCCGAAGGCGGCCTTTTTACAGTCAGTCAGGCTCAGGCCTTCTTGACTTCCCAACCGGTCAGCTCGGCCAGGGCCTTGCCGATGTCGGCCAGGGAACGCACGGTCTTCACACCGGCGTCCTGCAGGGCGGCGAACTTCTCGTCCGCAGTGCCCTTGCCGCCGGAGATGATGGCGCCGGCGTGGCCCATGCGCTTGCCGGGCGGTGCGGTGACACCGGCGATGTAGGACACCACCGGCTTGGTCACGTTGGCCTTGATGAAGGCCGCGGCCTCTTCTTCAGCGCTACCGCCGATCTCGCCGATCATCACGATGGCTTCGGTCTGCGGATCTTCCTGGAACAGCTTCAGGATATCGATGAAGTTCGAGCCCGGGATGGGGTCGCCGCCGATGCCCACGCAGGTGGACTGGCCGAAGCCGGCGTCGGTGGTCTGCTTCACGGCTTCATAGGTCAGGGTGCCGGAACGCGACACGATACCGACCTTGCCCGGCAGGTGGATGTGACCGGGCATGATGCCGATCTTGCACTCGCCGGGGGTGATGACGCCGGGGCAGTTCGGGCCGATCAGGCGTACGCCCAGCTCGTCGCACTTCACCTTGGCATCCAGCATGTCGAGGGTGGGGATACCCTCGGTGATGCAGACGATCAGCTTGATGCCGCCGAAGGCCGCTTCCAGGATGGAGTCCTTGCAGAAGGGAGCCGGAACGTAGATCACCGAAGCATCGGCGCCGGTGGCTTCCACGGCTTCCTTGACGGTGTTGAACACCGGCAGGCCGAGGTGGGTGGAGCCGCCCTTGCCGGGGGTCACGCCGCCGACCATCTGGGTGCCGTAGGCGATGGCCTGTTCGGAGTGGAAGGTACCCTGGCTACCGGTGAAGCCCTGGCAGATGACCTTGGTGTCTTTGTTGATCAGGACGCTCATTACTTACCCTCCGCGGCCTTGACGACCTGCTGGGCAGCGTCGGTCAGGCTGGTTGCCGCGATGATGTTCAGGCCGCTTTCGGCCAGGACCTTGGCACCGAGTTCGGCGTTGTTGCCTTCCAGGCGAACCACGACCGGCACCTTCACGCCGACTTCCTTCACGGCACCGATGATGCCTTCGGCGATCATGTCGCAGCGCACGATGCCGCCGAAGATGTTCACCAGAACGGCCTTCACGTTGCTGTCGGACAGGATGATCTTGAACGCTTCGGTCACGCGCTCTTTGGTCGCGCCGCCGCCAACGTCCAGGAAGTTGGCCGGCTTGCCGCCGTGCAGGTTGACGATGTCCATGGTACCCATGGCCAGACCGGCACCGTTGACCATGCAGCCGATGCTGCCTTCCAGGGCCACGTAGTTCAGTTCCCACTTCTGCGCATGGGCTTCACGGGCGTCGTCCTGCGACGGGTCGTGGAAGGCGCGCAGCTTGGGCTGACGGTAGATGGCGTTGCTGTCGATGTTGATCTTGGCATCCAGGCAGTGCAGGTTGCCGTCCTTCTTGATCACCAGCGGGTTCACTTCCAGCAGGGCCAGATCGTAGTCCTGGAACAGCTTGGCCAGACCGACGAAGATCTGGGTGAACTGCTTGATCTGGTCACCTTTCAGGCCCAGCTGGAAGGCCAGGTCGCGACCCTGGTAGGGCTGAGCGCCCACCAGCGGATCGATGGTGGCCTTGAGAATCTTTTCCGGAGTGTCGTGAGCGACCTTCTCGATGTCCACGCCACCTTCGGTGGACGCCATGAACACGATGCGGCGGCTGGAACGATCGACCACGGCGCCCAGATAGAGCTCCTTGTCGATGTCGGTGCAGGATTCGACCAGGATCTTGCTGACCGGCTGACCGTTGGCGTCGGTCTGGTAGGTCACCAGACGCTGGCCCAGCCACTTGGCGGCGAATTCCTTGGCTTCTTCCTTGCTCTTGACCAGCTTCACGCCACCGGCCTTGCCACGGCCACCGGCATGTACCTGGGCCTTGACGACCCACTCGTCGCCGCCGATACGGCCGCAAGCCTCGTAGGCCTCCTGGGGGGTGTCGACAGCGTAGCCTTTGGAAACGGGCAGGCCGTATTCAGCGAACAGCTGCTTACCCTGATACTCGTGGAGATTCATGCTTGTCTACCGTCTTCGTTGGGTATTGCGCATTAGACGCTGTGCGTTATCCGTGCCGTCCTCCGGACGGTCGCGGGCACCGCGCCACCTGTGACCCCTGCCCTCGCAAGGGTCCGAGGCGCCTTCCTGCGGTGGAGCCCTCAGGGCCCCACGGCGGTCGGCGACCCCGTGGTTCCGTAAATCTCTTACCGCTTCTTGCGATTCACTGCGTGGATCGCATGACCGTTCACCGCCAGGGCCGCTTCGTGCAGCGCCTCGGACAGCGTCGGGTGCGAGAACACCATCATGCCCAGGTCTTCGGCGCTGGTGCCGAACTCCATGGCGATGGCGCCTTGCTGCACCAGCTCTGCCGCGCTCGGGCCGACCACATGGACGCCCAGGACGCGATCGGTCTTGGCATCGGCCACGACCTTGACGAAGCCGGCGGTGTCGTTGGCCGCCAGGGCACGACCGCTGACCGCGAAGGGGAAGGTGCCGACGTTGACTTCGACGCCTTCGGCCTTCAGGGCCTGTTCGGTCTTGCCGACCCACGCGATTTCCGGGTGGGTGTAGATCACCGAGGGGACCAGATCGTAGTTCATCTGGGCCTTGTGACCGGCGATGCGCTCGGCGACCATCACGCCCTCTTCCGAGGCCTTGTGGGCCAGCATCAGACCGCGAACGCAGTCACCGATGGCGAACACGCCCGGCACGCTGGTGGCGCAATGGTCGTCGACGTAGATGTAGCCACGCTCGTCGCTTTCCACGCCGCTGTCGGAGGCCAGCAGGTCGGTGGTGACCGGACGACGGCCCACGGCGACGATCAGACGATCGAAGGTGATCTGCTTTTCTTCACCGGCTTCGGTGTAGTGCACGGTGACTTCTTCGCCGTTGACCTGGGAACCGGTCACGCGCGCACCCATGCGGATGTTCAGACCCTGCTTGGAGAGGATCTTGTAGGCTTCCTTGGACACCTGCTCATCGGCGGCGACCAGGAACTTGTCCAGGGCTTCCAGCACGGTGACTTCGGCGCCCAGGCGGGCCCAGACCGAACCCAGTTCCAGACCGATGACGCCGGCACCGATCACGCCCAGACGCTTGGGCACGCTCTGGAATTCCAAGGCGCCGGTGGAATCGACGATGACCTTCTGGTCCACCGGAGCCGGCGGGATGTCGATGGGACGCGAGCCGGACGCCAGGATGACGTTCTCGGCCTCGACCACCTGGACGTTGCCGTCCAGACCGGTGACTTCGACCTTCTTGCCGGACAGCAGCTTGCCGTTGCCTTCCAGCAGGGTCACGCCGTTCGCCTTGAACAGGGTGGCCACGCCGCCGGTGAGGTTCTTCACGATCTGGTCCTTGCGGCCGATCATGGTGGGCACGTCGATGGTGACGTTCGGCGCGTCGATGCCGTGGACCTTAAAGCCCTCGTGGGCCTCATGGTACTTGTAGGAGCTGTCCAGCAGCGCCTTGGAGGGAATGCAACCCACGTTCAGGCAGGTGCCGCCCAGGGCGACCTTGCCTTCCTTGCCCTTGTAGCGCTCGACACAGGCCGTCTTCAGACCGAGCTGCGCGGCGCGGATGGCGGCCACGTAGCCACCAGGGCCGGCGCCGATCACCACTACGTCGAATTTGTCGCTCATACACTAATCCCCTTGGAGCAGCTTCAGGCAGGAAAACTTGAAGCGGTGCGCGGCCCCTGCCCCGCACCGCGAGAGCCGGATCAGATGTCCAGCAGCAGACGAGCCGGGTCTTCCAGCAGGTCCTTCATGGTGACCAGGAAGGTCACGGCTTCCTTGCCATCGATCAGGCGATGGTCGTAGGACAGCGCAAGATACATCATCGGCAGGATCACTACCTGGCCGTTCACCGCCATGGGGCGTTCCTGGATCTTGTGCATGCCCAGGATCGCAGTCTGCGGCGGGTTGACGATGGGGGTGGACAGCAGCGAACCGAAGACACCACCGTTGGAGATGGTGAAGGTGCCACCCTGCATGTCTTCCATGGTCAGCTTGCCGGCCTTGGCCTTCTTGCCGAAGTCGGCGATGGTGCCTTCCACTTCCGCCAGGCTCATGAACTCGGCGTTGCGCAGCACCGGAACCACCAGGCCACGGTCGCTGGATACGGCCACGCCGATGTCCTGATAGCCGTGGTAGACGATGTCGTTGCCGTCGATGGAGGCGTTGACGCCCGGCTGACGCTTGAGCGCCTCGGTGGCGGCCTTGACGAAGAAGGACATGAAGCCCAGGCGCACGCCGTTGTGCTTCTTCTCGAACATGTCCTTGTACTTGGAGCGCAGGTCCATGATCGGCTTCATGTTGACCTCGTTGAAGGTCGTCAGCATGGCCATGCTGGACTGGGCTTCGACCAGGCGCTCGGCGACCTTGGCCCGCAGGCGGGTCATGGGCACGCGCTTCTCGGTGCGGTCGCCAGCGGCGGTCACCACCGGAGCGGCAGCGGCAGCGGGCTTGGCAGCCGGAGCGGCGGCGCCGGACTTCTTGGCCTCGACGGCAGCGACGGCGTCTTCCTTGGTGATGCGACCGCCCTTGCCGGTGCCGACCAGGGTAGCCGGGTCGATCCCGTTCTCTTCGGCGATCTTGCGCGCGGCGGGGGCCAGGATCGGATCCTCTTCACCACCGGCAGCCGGGGCGGCGGCCGGAGCGCTGGCAGCGGCCGGCTGGGCAGCCGGAGCAGCGGCGGCAGCGGCGCCCTCTTCCACGCGAGCGATGACTTCTTCGCTCAGCACGGTATCGCCTTCGTTCTTCAGGATTTCGGCCAGCACGCCATCGGCAGGTGCCACGACTTCCAGCACGACCTTGTCGGTCTCGATGTCGACCAGCAGTTCGTCACGCTTGACCGCTTCGCCGGGCTTCTTGTGCCAGGTGGCGACGGTGCCGTCAGCGACCGATTCCGGGAAGGTAGGGGCTTTGATCTCGATAGCCATTCTATGAATTTCCTTAGTGATCTCTAGTAGTCGCGTGGCGAATCAAACGGAGAAAGCATCTTGCAGCAGTTTTTCCTGCTGCTCGGCGTGCATGGAGGCATAGCCGCAGGCCGGCGCGGCGGACGCATCGCGACCGGCGTATTCCAGACCCAGGCCCTGCTTGTAACCGGACACGGCGCGGCGCATGTGATGCTGGCTGCAGTACCAGGCGCCCTGGTTCATCGGCTCTTCCTGGCACCAGACCACGCGCTCCAGGTTCGGATAGCCGGCCAGTACCTCGGCCAGGTCGTCCTCCGGGAACGGATAGAGCTGCTCCAGACGCACGATGGCGATGTCCTGGCGATTCTCGCTGCGGCGCTTTTCCAGCAGGTCGTAGTAGACCTTGCCGCTACACAGCACCAGGCGCTTCACCTGCTGGGCATCGAGCTGATCCAGTTCGTTGATCACGGTCTGGAAGGAGCCATGGGCCAGGTCTTCCAGAGTCGAAATGGCCAGCTTGTGGCGCAGCAGCGACTTGGGCGTGAGCACCACCAGCGGCTTGCGCAGCGGGCGGATCACCTGGCGACGCAGCAGGTGGTAGATCTGTGCCGGCGTGGTGGGTACGCAGACCTGGATGTTCTGCTCGGCGCACAGCTGCAGGTAACGCTCCAGACGAGCCGAGGAGTGCTCCGGACCCTGGCCTTCGTAGCCATGGGGCAGCAGCATGGTCAGGCCGCAGAGACGACCCCACTTGATCTCGCCGCTGGTGATGAACTGGTCGATGACGACCTGGGCACCGTTGGCGAAGTCACCGAACTGGGCTTCCCAGACCACCAGCGCATTGGGCGTGGTGGTGGCATAGCCGTATTCGAAGCCCAGCACCGCTTCCTCGGAAAGGAAGGAATCGTAGATCTCGAACGACGGCTGATCCTCGGCCAGGTGCTGCAGGGGCACGTAGGGAACGGCGTCCTTCTGGTTGTGCAGCACCGCGTGACGGTGCGAGAAGGTGCCACGACCGACGTCCTGACCGGTGATGCGGATCGGATGGCCTTCGTGCAGCAGGGTGGCGTAGGCCATGGTCTCGGCGAAGCCCCAGTTCAGCGGCAGGCCGCCGGCGGTCATCTTCTGCCGATCCTCGAGGATCTTGCCGACCTGACGCTGGACCACGACCCCTTCCGGAATCTGCAGCAGCTTGTTGGCCAGGTCCTGCAGGGTCTTGAGGTCGAAGCCGGTGTCGTGACGCGCGGTCCAGGCATGGCCCAGGTAGGGCTTCCAGTCGACGAACAGGTCGCGATTGGGTTCCTTGACCAGGCTGGCCACCACGTGGCGACCCTCGTCGAGGGCGCCGCGATAGGCTTCGAACTGCGCCTGGACCTGCTCGGCGGTAACGACGCCGGCCTGGGTCAGGGCATCCGCATAGAGATCGCGGGTGGTGCGCTGCTTGGCGATCTGCTGGTACATCAGCGGCTGGGTGCCGCTCGGCTCGTCGGCCTCGTTGTGGCCGCGACGGCGGTAGCAGACCAGGTCGATGACGATGTCACGCTTGAACTGCATGCGGTAGTCGACCGCCAGCTGGGTGACGAACAGCACCGCCTCGGGATCGTCGCCGTTCACGTGGAAGATCGGCGCCTGGATCATCTTGGCGACGTCGGTGGCGTACTCGGTGGAGCGCGCATCTTCCTGGCGGTTGGTGGTGAAGCCCACCTGGTTGTTGATGACGATGTGCAGGGTACCGCCGGTCTTGTAGGCCCGGGTCTGCGACATCTGGAAGGTTTCCATGACCACGCCCTGGCCGGCGAAGGCGGCGTCGCCGTGGATGGCCACGGGTACGACCTTGTCGCCGGTGCGATCGCCGCGGCGATCCTGGCGGGCACGGACCGAACCTTCCACCACCGGAGAGACGATCTCCAGGTGCGAGGGGTTGAACGCCAGCGCCAGGTGGACTTCGCCGCCCTGGGTCATGACGTTGGAGGAGAAGCCCTGGTGGTACTTGACGTCACCGGAGCCCAGCTCGACGAGCTTCTTGCCTTCGAACTCGTCGAACAGATCGCGCGGGTTCTTGCCCAGGGTGTTGACCAGCACGTTCAGGCGGCCACGGTGGGCCATGCCGATCACCAGCTCCTTGACGCCATAGGAACCGGAACGCTGGATGATCTCGTCGATCAGCGGAATCAGGCTCTCGCCCCCTTCCAGACCAAAACGCTTGGTGCCCGGGTACTTGGTGCCCAGGTACTTTTCCAGGCCCTCGGCGGCGGTCAGGCGCTCCAGCAGATGGGTGCGGACTTCAGGCGAATATTGCGGGCGGCCACGGACGCTTTCCAGGCGCTGCAGGAACCAGCGGCGCTCCTCGGAATCGACGATGTGCATGAACTCCGCACCAACCGTGCGGCAATATGTCTCTTGCAGCGCATCCCTGATTTCGCGGAGAGTTGCCTCCTCTTTGCCGATGAACAATTCACCGGTACGGAAGGTGGTATCCAGATCGGCGTCGGTCAACCCATAGTGGTTGAGCAGCAGATCGGCAGGTGGCTGACGCTTCCACAGACCCAGGGGGTCGAGCTGGGCAGCCTGATGGCCCTGCAGACGGAACGCCTGGATCAGACGCAGGACTTCGACCTGCTTCTTCTCGTGTTCGGAACTGACGGTACCGGCCGAGACCGGTTGAGCTCGCCGCTGGTTCTTGCCCAACAGCACGAAATGGTCGCGGATCGCGGAATGCGCGACGTCCGGCGAATTGCCAGTGACCGCAGGCAGCTTCTGGAAGTAGGTGCGCCACTCTTCCGGCACAGCGTTGGCATCGTGCAGAAACAGCTCATAGAGCTCTTCCACATAGGCAGCGTTACTGCCGGACAGGTGAGCGCTGTCCCACAGTTGCTGCATCTGACTTTCGTGCATCTAGTTCACCCCTTCGGCAGAGATAGCATCAGCCGATGACCCGTCTCGACGCGAGACCTGGCCTCACTACGGCTGCGCCAATGCCCGGATCGTGTTCCGGGTATCCCTGAATGGACATTGGTTGAATCAAGCTATCAAGGTCGCTAACGAACCCGCCCGGCACAACAGGCCGGGCGGGACGTGGATCAGGTACCGCTCTGCAGCAGCATCGCCCGCACATGGCCGATGGCCTTGGTCGGGTTCAGCCCCTTGGGACAGACCGCCACGCAGTTCATGATCGACCGGCAGCGGAACACGCTGAAAGGATCGTCCATGGCGGCGAGGCGCTCCTGGGTCTTGGTGTCACGGCTGTCGGCCAGGAAGCGATAGGCCTGCAGCAGCGCAGCGGGGCCGAGGAACTTGTCGGGGTTCCACCAGAAGGACGGGCAGGACGTCGAGCAGCAGGCGCAGAGAATGCACTCGTACAGACCGTCGATCTTCTCGCGGTCTTCCGGGCTCTGCAGGCGCTCGATGGCCGGGGCCGGGGTCTCGTTCTGCAGGAACGGCTTCACCTTCTCGTACTGCTTGTAGAAGATGCTCATGTCGACGACCAGGTCACGGATGACCGGCAGGCCGGGCAGCGGACGCACGACCAGCTTGTCGTTCTTGACCACGGCCGACAGCGGCGTGATGCACGCCAGGCCGTTCTTGCCGTTTATGTTCATGCCGTCGGAACCGCACACGCCTTCGCGGCAGGAACGACGGTAGGAGAAGCCTTCATCCTGCTCTTTGATCAGAGCCAGGACGTCCAGCACCATGAGGTCCTTCCCACCGGTATCGACCTGGAACTCCTGCATGGACGGCAGGCCGTCCTGATCCGGGTTGTAACGATAAACGCTGACTTTCAACATGGTGGTCACCTTTAGTAAGTCCGAACCTTGGGTTCGAACATCGGTACGGTCTTGGGCGCGAAGTTGACTCCACGCTTACTGACCCGCTTTTCACCGGGGAAATAGAGGGTGTGGCACAGCCAGTTCTCGTCGTCACGCTCTTCGAAGTCTTCACGGGCGTGAGCACCACGAGACTCCTTGCGGTTTTCGGCGGCGATGGCGGTCGCTTCGGCCACTTCCAGCAGGTTCTGCAACTCGAGCGCTTCGATACGGGCGGTGTTGAAGCCCTGGCTCTTGTCGTTGATCTTGACCTTGGCGATGCGCTCACGCAGGTCGGCGAGCTCGGCGATGCCCTTCTGCATGTACTCGCCGGTGCGGAACACCCCGAAGTAGTTCTGCATGCAGGTCTGCAGTTGCTTGCGCAGGCTGGCGACGTCTTCACCGGTGGTGCGCTCGTTGACGCCGGACAGGCGCTGCAGCGAGGCTTCCAGGTCGCTTTCCGAAGCACCGCGGTGCTCGATGCCTTCCTTGAGCGCCTTCTCCAAGTGCAGACCAGCCGCACGCCCGAAGACCACCAGGTCCAGCAGCGAGTTGCCACCCAGACGGTTGGCACCATGCACGGACACGCAGGCCACTTCGCCCACGGCGAACAGGCCTTCGATGATCTTGTCGTTGCCGTTGGCGTCCTGAGTGATGGCCTGGCCATGAATGTTGGTGGCGATGCCGCCCATCATATAGTGGCAGGTGGGGATCACGGGCACCGGTGCGACGACCGGATCGACGTGAGCGAAGGTCTTGGACAGTTCGCAGATGCCGGGCAGACGGCTGTGCAGCACGTCTTCACCCAGGTGGTCCAGCTTCAGCAGCACGTGGTCGCCGTCCGGACCGCAACCGTTGCCGGCCAGCACTTCCTTGACCATGGAACGGGCGACCACGTCGCGGCCGGCCAGGTCCTTGGCGTTGGGCGCATAGCGCTCCATGAAGCGTTCGCCGTGCTTGTTGATCAGATAGCCACCCTCACCACGGCAACCCTCGGTGACCAGTACCCCGGCGCCGGCGATGCCGGTGGGGTGGAACTGCCACATCTCGATGTCCTGCACCGGCACGCCGGCGCGCAGCGCCATGCCGACACCGTCACCGGTGTTGATCAGGGCGTTGGTGGTGGAGGCATAGATACGACCCGCACCGCCGGTGGCCAGCACGGTGGCCTTGGACTTGACGTAGACGGTCTCACCGGTCTCGATGCAGATGGCGATGACGCCGACCACGACGCCGTCCTGGTTCTTCACCAGATCCACGGCGTACCACTCGTTGAGGAATACCGTGTTGTTCTTCAGGTTGCCCTGATAAAGGGTGTGCAGCAGGGCGTGACCGGTCCGGTCGGCCGCGGCGCAGGTACGCGCGGCCTGACCGCCCTTGCCGTAGTCCTTGGACTGACCGCCGAAGGGACGCTGATAGATGCGGCCCTGCTCGGTGCGGGAGAACGGCAGACCCATGTGCTCGAGCTCGAAGACCGCTTCCGGGCCTACGGAGCACATGTATTCGATGGCGTCCTGGTCACCGATGTAGTCCGACCCCTTGACGGTGTCGTACATGTGCCAGCGCCAGTCGTCGTTCGGGTCGGCCGAGGCGATGGCGCAGGTGATGCCGCCCTGGGCGGACACGGTGTGGGAACGGGTCGGGAAGACCTTGGTGATCACTGCGGTCTTGTGACCGGACTGGGCCAGTTGCAGCGCAGCGCGCATACCGGCGCCGCCGCCACCTACGATGATGGCATCAAACGAAATATGACGAATTGTGGACATAGATCAAACACCCCAGAAGATCTGCACGCCCCAGACGAAGAACGCGAACATCGCGAACCCGCATACCGCCTGGAAGAGGAAACGCACGGCGGTAGCACCCTTGCCGATCGCCATGGTGGTCAGGTAGTCGGTGGAGATGGTCCACATACCAACCCAGGCATGAACGCAGATGGACACCAGCGCCAGCAGGCTGAAGATGCGCATCAGGGTGTGGGAGAACAGGCCGTGCCATTGCTCGAAGGTGAGCCCTGGGTGAAGGATCAGGTAGCCGATGATAAAGAGGAAGTAGACCGCGAGGACGACTGCCGAGACCCGTTGAGCCATCCAGTCATAGAGACCGGAACGCGAAAGATTGGTGACGTTGGTTACCATACCCAAACCCCTGCCAGAATGATCAGAACTGCGGAAATGACCAGCACGAGCTGCGCACCCAGCTTGCCGCCCTGCAGGGTTTCGCCGGCGCCACCATCCATGATCAGGTGCCGAATGCCGGCGACCAGGTGGTAGAGCAATGCAGACAGCAGACCCCAGATCACGAGCTTGACCAGCGGATAGGCCAGAAAAGCTTTCACTTGGCCGAAGCCTTCCGGGCTACCCAGCGACAGGTGCAGGCCATAGAGCATGACTGCGATGCCGAGGAACAGGATGACGCCGGAGATACGGTGAAGAATCGAGGTATAAGCTGTGATAGGTAGTTTGATGGTCCTGAGATCTAGGTTTACAGGTCGTTTGCTATTCACGGCTTCTTTCACACTGAGGGCCCAATTGCGGTCGGGCTAGTTATAGGAGATTCCACATCTGCTACACGCTTCCTGTCGGAGGCGTCTCGACCGCTCGGCATCAGCTCGCCGACCCGGTACGGTCGGGCGAGAATTATAGACAGTTAGCCTACTCATGACAAACGCGGATGCCCGATTCCGACGTCGCCAGCTGATATTCAGAAGCCTGCGTGTTAATGTCTTTTCGCCGCACAATCCGCCCAGAAAGAGCCTTTAGGGTGATATTTTCGTAAATTGACTTTCAAATTTATCCCTCTATAGTGGGCGAGGCCCTGAGTGGAGGGTTTATTGATGATTTCAAAGCAAAATAAGGAGGCCTAATGGCTGACAAGAAAGCGCAGTTGATCATCTCGGGAGCGGATCCGGTTGACCTGCCCGTTATGTCCGGCACCCTTGGCCCGGACGTGATCGATGTTCGCAACCTCACCTCCACTGGTGTGTTCACCTTCGACCCGGGCTTCATGTCCACCGCCTCGTGCGAGTCCAAGATCACCTATATCGATGGTGACAAGGGCATCCTCCTGCACCGCGGCTACCCGATCGAGCAATTGGCGGAGAAATCCGACTACCTCGAGACCTGTTACCTGCTGCTCAAGGGTGAATTGCCGAACGCGCAAGAGAAGGCGCAGTTCGTGGACACCATCAAGAACCACACCATGGTTCACGAGCAATTGAAGAACTTCTTCAACGGCTTCCGTCGCGATGCGCACCCCATGGCCATCATGTGCGGCGTGGTCGGCGCCCTGTCGGCCTTCTACCACGACTCCCTGGACATCACCGATCCGCAGCACCGCGAGATTTCGGCGATGCGCCTGATCGCCAAGATGCCGACCCTGGCAGCCATGGTGCACAAGTACTCCATGGGTCAGCCGATGATGTATCCCCGCAACAACCTGGGATACTCGGAAAACTTCCTGCACATGATGTTCAACACCCCGTGCGAGGAGAAACCCATCAGCCCGGTGCTGGCCCGCGCCATGGATCGCATCTTCATCCTGCATGCCGACCATGAGCAGAACGCCTCCACCTCCACCGTCCGCCTGGCCGGCTCTTCCGGTGCCAACCCCTTCGCCTGTATCGCCGCCGGCATCGCCGCCCTCTGGGGTCCGGCGCACGGGGGTGCCAACGAAGCCGTACTGAAGATGCTGGACGAGATCGGCGATGTCGCCAACATCGACAAGTTCGTGGCCAAGGCCAAGGACAAGAACGATCCGTTCAAGCTGATGGGCTTCGGCCATCGCGTCTACAAGAACTTCGATCCGCGCGCCACGGTGATGAAGCAGACCTGCGACGAAGTCCTGGCCGAGCTGGGCATCAACGATCCGCAACTGGAACTGGCCATGCGCCTGGAAGAACTGGCCCGCAAGGACCCCTACTTCGTCGAGCGCAACCTCTATCCGAACGTGGACTTCTATTCCGGCATCATCCTCAAGGCGATCGGCATTCCGACCAGCATGTTCACCGTGATCTTCGCCATGGCGCGGACCGTCGGCTGGATCTCGCACTGGCAGGAAATGCTGTCCGGTCCCTACAAGATCGGCCGGCCGCGTCAGCTGTACACCGGCGTCGCCCAGCGCGACATCCCGGACGATCGCGGCTGATCGATCCGCCAGGAAGAACCCCGCCTCGGCGGGGTTTTTTTATGCCTGCAGCACCCGGCTGGAGTCGGGCACAAGAAATGCCAAGCATGAAAAAGCCCGCACTAGGCGGGCTTTTTTGGAGTCTGGATCAGGCGGATTACTTGGCCTGAGCTTCGACTTCGGCTTCTACGCGACGGTTGACGGCGCGACCGGCTTCGGTGGCGTTGTCAGCAACCGGGCGGGACTCACCGTAACCGACAGCGTTCACGCGGCTGCCCTGCACGCCGTACTGGTTGACCAGGACGTTACGCACGGCATTGGCACGACGCTCGGACAGCTTCTGGTTGTAGGCGTCGGTGCCGACGGAGTCGGTGTGGCCTTCAACGGTGGTCGAGGTCTGCGGGTACTGCTGCATGAAGTCAGCCAGGTTCTTGATGTCGGCGTAGCTGTTGGGCTTGACCACGGCCTTGTCGAAATCGAACTTCACGTCCAGCTCGACGCGAACGGTTTCGGCGGCAGCCGGGCAGCCGGTAGCGTCAACGGTGACGTTGGCCGGGGTGTTCGGGCACTTGTCGACGTTGTCGCAAACGCCGTCGTTGTCGGAATCGGTGCAGACGTCAGCAACGGGGGCCGGAGCCGGAGCCGGAGCGACTTCTTTCTTGGTGGAACCACCGAAGTTCAGACCAACACCTACAGCAGCGCTCCACTCGGTGTCGCCGTAGTCGATGTTGTAGTTGGCTTGTACGCCGGTACGGGCATACAGGTTCTCGGTGAAGTAGTACTTCAGGCCGGCACCCAGGTTGGCGTAGGTGGAGTGATCACGACCACCTTCGTTGATGTCGCGGTTGCTGATGGACTGGTGAGCGAAGCCACCGGATACGTACGGACGCAGGCCGACGCCGGGCTGACCGAAGTGGTAGTAGGCGTCCAGAGCGGCCAGGCTGCCCTTGATGTTCTTGTGGCCCAGGTCGTGGTCGCCACGGGCGTTGTGGTACTCGCCGTAGGACAACGCCAGCTCAACGTCGTCGGTCAGGAAGTAGCCAACGGAACCGCCGTACAGGTCAGCGTTGGTCATGTTGCGCTGGCTGTCGGTGAACAGACGGCTGCCGAACAGCTCGGTCTCGACGGCGCCTTGACCTTGTGCCAGGGCGCTCAGCGAGGCGCTTGCCAGCAGGGAGCCGATCACGACGCCCAAGGTGCTCTTCAGTTTCATCCTTTGTATCCCCATTTTAGTGGTACTAATTCCGGCAATCTCCGGAGGCTTCGACAACAAGTTTTCGTGAAGTTCAAAAACTTACGGCTGACACATCCGGTCAGCCCTCAACTTCAGCTGCGAACTTGTCACGCAGTTTGTCGAGTGCCCGCTTGTACCGCATCTTGGTGGCGCTGAGGCCCATGTGCATGATGTCGGCGATCTCCTGAAACTCCAGCTCTGCGACGAAGCGCAGCACCAGGATCTCCCGATCGACCTGACCCACATGGACCAGCCAGCGATCCATCCCTCCCTTTTCTTCCAGCTTCGGCGCCCTTTCCTCGGAGGCTTCCTCCATCGGATCCAGACTTAATGCCTCCACCAGCCGCCGCTTGCGGCGTTCCTTGCGGTACTGAGTGATGCACTCGTTGTAGGTGATGCTGTACAGCCAGGTCTTGAATTTCGATTTCCCCTCGAAATTCTTCAAACCGTAAAGCACCTTCAGCATGATCTCCTGGCAGACATCGTCTGCGTCCCGGTCGTTCCCCAGGTAGCGGGCACAGACGTTGAACAGGGTGCGCTGGTAACGGCGCATCAGTTCTTCGTAGGCTCGCGTCACGTGGAAGAGTTCACCATGCGCGCGCTGGACCAGCTCTTCGTCACTGAGCGTGGTCGGGTCGTAGGCATGAGGGGCAGGCTTGTTCAAGACGGAGTTGGCTACCAAAAAGTGGCGGGCATGATAGCCATCTCCGCGTCGCCTGTCAGCGGCTGCGCACCTGGGCCTCCAGCAATAGACGGTTCGGAACCGAAACGATATCGCCCTCTTCGGTCATGATGAGAGTCTTGGCGGTACCGATTTCCTCGATCTCGCCTTCGACGTCCACCAGGGTCACCCACTGGCCGACTTCATAGAGTTCGCGCACATAGATGCCGGCCAGGATCTGCGACACCAGCCCACGGCTGCCGAGCCCCAGGGCCAGGGCCGCCGCCAGGGCGAAGGCGGTGAGCACGATGGCGATGACCAGGTTCAGCAGTTCGGTCTTGATCTCCAGCTGACCGACCGCGACCGAGATCGAAATGATGATGACCAGTCCCTGGGCCAGGCGCCCCAGGCCGGCCGCGTAATCCAGGCCGACGCCTTCGGCGGCGCCATGCACCAGACCGCTGACCAGTTGCGCCAGCAGCACGCCAACGATGAGCACCAGGGCGGCGCCAAAGATCTTGGGCACATAGAGCGCCATGACGTCCAGGGTCGAGGACACGCGCTGCAGCCCCAGGGACTCGGCGGCCGAGACCAGGAACACCAGCAGGACGAACCAATAGACGATCCGGCCGATCAGGGTGGTGACCGGCATGCGGATGCCGATCTTGGCCAGTTGCTTGGTCACCCCGGCTCCGGCGAGGACGCGATCCAGGCCGAGCTTGGCGAGGACCTTCGACAACACGGTGTCGAGAATCTTGGCGACGGCGAAGCCGGCGAGGATCACCACCAGGGCGCCGAAGACGTTGGGAATGAAGCCGGCCACCTTGCTCCACAGGGTGGTCATGGCGGACAGCAGACTCTGGGTCCAGATATCGAATTCCATCTACTTCAGTATCTCCGGGAGAGATTCGCGACGCGCGGTACGGCGCGTGCGCGGCTTCAGGTGAGGGGCACCGTTGCCCAGTGCCAGCAGCAGCGCCGAGGCCCAGTGCCGCCCGATCAGATCGAACAGTGCGCCCGCGCCAACCTGACGGTTGGCGGTCTTGAGCACGCGATGCAAGCGGGCCTGGTCGTCGCCCTCCTCGTCCTGAGCATTGGCCGGGGTATTGAGGAGCGCCTTGAGGGACGCTTCGAAGGGATCGTGCATAAGCACCTCGCTGGTCGTTTCCTCTTGACGCAGCGAGGTGGGGACGGGTCACAGCCAGCGCAGTCGACGGAACAGCCAGACCTGGAAGACCGCCACCGCGCCGATCACCAGGCAGGCGGCCACGAAGCCGAAGGCGGATGACGAACCCGGCATGCCGCCCATGTTCATCCCGAGCAGACCGGTGATGAAGCTGATGGGCAGGAAGAAGCCGGTGATGATGGCCAACAGATAGAGGGTGCGATTGGTCTTGTCGGTGGTCGCCCGCTGCTCGGCGTCCTGCAGCAGCGCGACCCGCTCGCGCATCACCTCGAGTTCTTCCAGGTTGCGCACCAGGCTGTTGTGCAATTCGCTCCAGTAGCCCTGGCTGGCCGCCTCGACGAACCAGGCGGGCTTGCCGCGGGCGAGATCGCCATAGATGTCGCGCTGCGGAGCCAGGTACCGGCGCAGCCCGGTCGCGCGGCGCCGGAGGGTCAGCACCTGGGCGTGATCGGGCAGGCTGCCCTCGTCCTGGTCGACCTGTTCCTCGAGGCCGTCGAGCTGATCGGAGAGACCACGTACCAGGTCGTCGACCCGACTGGTCATGTAGCTGGCGAGGTAGAGCACCAGGTCTTCGGCACTCTGGGCACCGATGCCCGCCTCCAGGTCCTCCTGGACCTCGGCGGCGGCCTTCATGGGTCGCATGCGCAGGGAGATCACCCGACGTTTGTCGACGAAGACCCGCAGCGACACCATGTCCTCGGGCACGGCGCCGGGATTCAGATTCACCCCGCGCAGGAACAGCAGCAGGCTGTCGTCGGGCTGATTGACCAGGCGCGGGCGGGTCGCCTCTTCCAGCAGCAGGTCACAGGCGAATTCGCTCAGGCCGCTGGATTGGCGGAGCCAGGCCTGAGCTTCGGGGACGCTACGGTCCCAGTGCAGCCAGAGCACCTCGCTCGGGCTCGGCTCCACCTCCGCCAGCTCCCGACGACTCAGGCGTCGTCCGCCACCGCGACCATCGAGGAGATAGCCATAGATGAGGCCTTGTTCCACATCGCTGTCGTACTGCTGCATCTGGGGTCTCTTGCAGGGATCGCGACCACGGTGGCCAGGCGATCCGGCGAAGGTGGCCCGAGACAGGGCGCAGGCGCTACCTTCGTGGGGAATGAGAGGGATTAATCCTGGAAAGGATCACCCCGCCGCTGGCCGGCGGGGCGATCCCTGGCCTCAGGCGTTGCCTTCGGCCAGGAAGAACCAGGTGTCGAGCACGGAGTCGGGGTTGAGCGAGACGCTCTCGATGCCCTGTTCCATCAGCCACTTGGCCAGATCCGGATGATCCGAAGGACCCTGGCCGCAGATGCCGATGTACTTGCCGGCCCGGTTGCAGGCGGCGATGGCATTGGCCAGCAGCTTCTTGACCGCCGGATTACGCTCGTCGAACAGGTGGGCGATGATGCCGGAGTCGCGATCCAGGCCCAGGGTGAGCTGGGTCAGGTCGTTGGAGCCGATGGAGAAGCCGTCGAAGTGCTCGAGGAATTCGTCCGCCAGCAGGGCGTTGGAGGGCAGTTCGCACATCATGATCACGCGCAGGTCATTCTCGCCGCGCTTGAGGCCGTTCTCGCCAAGCAGCTCGACCACCCGCGCCGCCTCGTCCAGGGTGCGCACGAAGGGCACCATGAGCTCGACGTTGGTCAGGCCCATTTCCTCGCGCACCTTTTTCATGGCGCGGCATTCCAGCTCGAAGCAATCGCGGAAGTTCTCGCTGATGTAGCGGGAAGCGCCGCGGAAGCCCAGCATGGGGTTCTCTTCCTCGGGTTCGTAAAGCTTGCCGCCGATGAGGTTGGCGTATTCGTTGGACTTGAAGTCCGACAGGCGCACGATGACCTTTTTCGGCCAGAAGGCGGCGGCCAGGGTGGAGACCCCCTCCACCAGCTTCTCGACATAGAAGCCGACCGGATCCGAGTAGCCGGCGATGCGCTTGTCGACGCTCTCCTTAACCTCGAAGGGCAGGCTGTCGTAGTTGAGCAGCGCCTTGGGGTGCACGCCGATCATGCGGTTGATGATGAATTCCAGGCGCGCCAGACCCACGCCGGCGTTGGGCAGCTGGGCGAAGTCGAAGGCACGGTCGGGGTTGCCGACGTTCATCATGATCTTGAACGGCAGCTCGGGCATGGCATCCACCGAGCTCTGGCGGATGTCGAAGTCCAGCTCGCCTTCGTAGATCAGGCCGGTGTCGCCCTCGGCGCAGGAAACGGTGACGGTCTGGCCATCCTTGAGCAGGCTGGTGGCGTTGCCGCAGCCGACCACCGCCGGAATGCCCAGCTCGCGGGCGATGATGGCGGCGTGGCAGGTACGACCGCCGCGGCTGGTGACGATGGCGCTGGCGCGCTTCATCACCGGCTCCCAGTCGGGATCGGTCATGTCGGAGACCAGGACGTCACCGGGCTGGACGCGATCCATCTCGCTGACGTCGCGGATGATCTTGACCTTGCCGGCGCCGATGCGCTGGCCGATGGCGCGGCCTTCCACCAGCACCTGGCCCTTGTCCTTGAGCAGGTAGCGCTCCATGACGGTGGCGCTGGCGCGGCTCTTCACGGTCTCGGGACGGGCCTGGACGATGTAGAGCTTGCCGTCGTCACCGTCCTTGGCCCACTCGATGTCCATCGGGCGACCATAGTGGCGCTCGATGATCAGCGCCTGCTTGGCCAGTTCGGTGACCTCGGCGTCGGTGATGGAGAAACGCGCGCGATCCGCCGGTTCGACATCGACGGTGCGCACGGAGCGACCGGCCTTGGCTTCTTCGCCATAGACCATCTTGATGGCCTTGCTGCCCAGGTTGCGTCTGAGGATGGCCGGACGACCGGCTTCCAGGGTGGGCTTGTGGACATAGAATTCGTCCGGGTTGACCGCGCCCTGCACCACGGTCTCGCCGAGGCCATAGGCAGCGGTGACGAAAACCGCGTCGCGGAAGCCCGATTCGGTGTCCAGGGTAAAGAGCACGCCGGCGGCGCCGGTCTCGGAACGCACCATGCGCTGCACGCCGGCGGACAGGGCGACCAGCTTGTGATCGAAGCCCTGGTGGACGCGGTAGGCGATGGCGCGGTCATTGAAGAGGGAGGCGAAGACTTCCTTGGCCGCGCGAATGACGTTGTCGACGCCGCGGATGTTGAGGAAGGTTTCCTGCTGGCCGGCAAAGGAGGCATCCGGCAGGTCTTCGGCGGTCGCCGAGGAGCGCACGGCCACGGCGAGATTGGGGTTGCCCGCCGAGATCTCGGCGAAGGCCCGGCGGATCTCGGCGTCCAGGCGCTCGGGGAAAGGCGCGTCCATGACCCACTGGCGGATCTGGGCGCCGGTCTTGGCCAGGGCGACGACGTCGTCGACATCCAGCGCGTCGAGGGCCGCGTGAATGCGATCGTTCAGGCCGCTCTGCTCGAGGAAGTCGCGATAGGCCTGGGCCGTTGTGGCGAACCCGCCGGGTACGGAGACGCCCGCGCCGGCCAGGTTGGCGATCATCTCGCCGAGGGATGCGTTCTTGCCGCCCACGCGCTCGACGTCGTGCACGCCAAGCTGTTCCAGTGAAATTACATACTCGTCCAAGGTCTTCTCTCCATCTTGTGTCTTTGTGGGAAAGCAGTACGCCTCGGCGCTCGCCCCATGGACAGTGGACGGCGGTAGGTTACAGTGCAGCGATCCCTGCCCCGTACGCCACCAGGACGTCCCTCCATGCAACGAACCGCCTTTTTCATTTCCGACGGTACCGGCATCACGGCCGAAACCCTCGGTCAGAGCCTCCTGGCCCAGTTCGGGGACATCACCTTCAGAAGGGTCACCCGCCCCTACGTGGATACGCTGGACAAGGCCAGGGCGATGGTACAGCAGATCAATGCCGCCGCCGTCCAGGACGGTGCGCGACCCATCATCTTCGATACCATCGTCAACCGTGACATCCGGGCCATTCTGGACCAGTCGAACGGGTTCATGATCGACATCTTCTCCACGTTTTTATCCCCGCTCGAAAGGGAACTTTCCGCCGAATCTTCGTATTCGGTAGGGAAGTCACATTCGATCATGCACAATAGTCACTACATGGAGCGGATCGAGGCCGTCAATTTCGCACTCGAAAACGACGACGGCGCCCGCACGACCCACTATGCGCAGGCCGATCTGATCCTGGTCGGGGTCTCGCGCTGCGGCAAGACGCCCACCTGCCTCTATATGGCGCTGCAATACGGCATCCGCGCAGCGAACTATCCGCTGACCGAAGAGGACATGGAGCGCCTGCAGCTGCCCGCCTCGCTGAAGACCTACAAGGACAAGCTGTTCGGCCTGACCATCGATGCCGAGCGGCTGGCGGCGATCCGTCACGAGCGTCGGCCCAACAGTCGCTATGCGAGCTTCGCCCAGTGCGAATTCGAACTGCGCGAGGTGGAGAGTCTGTTCCGTCGCGAGAACATCTCCTTCATCAACACCACGCATTTTTCCGTGGAGGAAATCTCGGCGAAGATTCTGGTGGAGAAAGGCGTGGAAAGACGGTTTAAATAGTCGACCACCCCTCCTCTTCGGCGCCCGTGCGGCGCACCAGGCGACCGTCATGAACCTCGTCGATGCCCTGCTGTTCTTTCCGGTCGCCCTGCTCATCGCCCTGACCCCCGGCCCCAACAACTTCTGCTCGCTCGGCAACGGCATCCGCCATGGCGCGGTGACGGCGGGACTGGCGGCCCTGGGGCGCGACGTGGCCTTCGTGATCTTCCTGGTGATTTCGGCGGTGGGCCTGGGCGCCATGCTGCTGGCTTCGGAGACGGCCTTTACCGTCATCAAGTGGATCGGCGCGCTCTATTTGCTCTACCTGGGCGTGAAGAGCTGGCGCAGCCGGGCCTTCGACGGCCTGGACCTGGCCGAGAGCGGCGCGGCGCAACCGCGGGCGCTGCACCGGCTGATGCTGCAGGAATTCCTCATCGGCATCAGCAATCCAAAGGCGATCCTGCTGTTCGCCGCGGTCTTTCCGCAGTTCATCGATCCCACTCAGCCGACGACCCAGCAGTTCGTCTACCTGGGTGGCACCCATCTGTTCGCGGAGCTGGTCGCGGCCGTGATCTATGGCCTGTTCGGCCGCCAGATCCGCCGCTTCATCCGCGGGCCCCGTGGGGTGCGCCGCCTCAATCAGGCCACCGGGGCCTTCTTTGCCGGCGCAGGCGGTCTGTTGCTGACCGCCCACCGCTGATTCAGGACGACACCAGACCGGACTGGGCGGCGCCCAGCTTGGCCAGGGCCGCCTCGATCGCCGACCAGGGCTGTTCCCTGGGCGCTAGCGGCGTGTCCACCCCGGCCTCGCGAGCGGTTCGCACCAGCGTGCTGAATTCGGCTGTCAGTGCCGCGGCCTGGGCCGTGTCGACAGCTCCGGAAAAGGCCGCGGGCGACAGCCAGAGGCGCTCCTGCAGGCGCTCGCCGACCTGACGGGCGAATTGCAGCCGCCGCTGCTGGCCGATCGGCCCGGCTTCGGTGTCTTCCACCAGGCCCAGCGACAGCGTCTTGTAGGCCGGCAGCCGATCGAGCAGCCCCTGCTGAGCCTGGACCGACCGCGGCCAGTCGACATGCAGCCCTTCCACCGGCAGACCGGCAGCCAGCCCCAGGTTGTCGAGCAATTCGCCATGACGCACGCCCAGCAGCTTCTTCAGCGGTTCGCGTTGCAGCAGGTTGTAGGCCCTTTCGAAGGCGGTACGCCAGGCCAGCGGCAGTTCCAGCGTCAGCAGAGGCTCGTCGAGCTGGATCCATTCCACGCCCTGGGCAGCCAACCGCGCGAAGATCTCGCCATAGACCGGCAGCAACGCTTCCAGCAGTTCGAGGCGATCGAAGGCCGGATCGAGCGAGCGACCGAGCCATAGATAGCTCAGGGGTCCGAGGATCACCGGCTTGGCCACCAGGCCGAGCGCCTGGGCCTCGGCGACCTCCTCGAACAACTGCTCCCAGCCGATGGCAAAGGACTGGTCCGCGGTGAATACCGGGGCCTGACAGGAGCCGGCGAATAGATGATCGTCTGCCGCCTCGGTCCGAGCGGCGGCGCCGACCAGATACGAATGCGCCAGAACCCGATCGCCCCAGCCGAAGTCGCCTACCGCGAGCCACTCACAACCCGCGGCCTGCTGGGCGCGCCAGGCCTGCCGACGCTGCTGGCGTCCCTGGGCGATCAGGGCGGCCCGGTCGCAATCGTCGAGAGGCGCCAGCGTCGCCAGGGACGCGTCACCCTGTGGCTCGCACCGCGCGGAACCCTGGGAATGAATCTTGACCATCGCACACCTCCACCTGACAGGGTGGAGATTGTCGTCGCGCATCACCCATGAAACAAACTCAGGTTTCTTGTGGTGAACTCAAGTTTCTCTCATACACCGCGATCAGGGTTTGAAGCGCGCCATGCTGTAGGCGTCGACGAACAGCCCATCGCGCAGGGCATAGCGACGCAGCAGCCCTTCTTCTTCGAAACCCAGCTTGCGATAGAGCGCCAGGGCCGGCTCGTTGTCGCTGAAGACGGTCAACTCGACCCGTTGCAGATTCATCCAGTTGTCGGCGAGGTCGAGCAGGGCCGTCAGCAGCTGGGTGCCTATGCCCTGCCCCTGGCAATCCCGGGCCACGCCCATGCCAAGGGCGCCACAGTGCTGGCGGCGAATGCGCGGCTGCTGTTCGAGACTGGCGCTGCCCACCACCCGCCCCTGCTGCAGGGCGACCAATCCTATCCGCCCTTCGCGTTCGCCGCTCAGACGCTGCTGCCATTGTTCGGCGCTCTGATAGGGCAGCTGCAGCACCTGCCGCGCCACGGCCGGATCGCCATAGAGGGCAGCGAGACCCTCGGCATGGCGGTCGGCATAGCGTTCCAGATGGATGGTGGAACTGGACATGGGCGGCACTCCTTGGCGGAAGTCCGCAGCTTCGCCCAGGTCCGGGGGATGGGACAAGGGCGACGCTAGGAGCGGCTAAGCCGATAGCTGGATCAGAGGGTCCACTTCAGGCTGAGCATGACGTTGCGGGGATCGCCGTAGGTGCCCATGCCTGTGCCGTTAGAGAGGCCTTGCCAGTATCTTTCGTCGAAGACATTGTTAAAGTTGACACGGCCATCCCAGTGGTCATTGAAGCGATAGCCCGCCATCAAGCCAACCACGGAGTAACTATCTTGCTTTGCTTCACCGTTACCCACCCGTTTGAAGGTCTCGCTCTGGGCTAGCAAATCGGCACCGATGCGCCATTTGCTCAGGTTACCGGTCAACTGGTAGCTAGTAGCAGCCTTGAACAGGTGCTTGGGCTGCTCAGGTGCGAAGCGGCGGTCTTCGTAGGTAACGTCTTTCGTGAATTCGCTCAGTACTAAAGTATAGGCTGCAGACGCCTGCCAATTAGGTGCCAGTTGGCCAGATATTTCCGCATCAATGCCGCGACTGCGGACTTCACCAGCGGAGTCATAACAAGTACGACTCTGCTCTTGACACTCTTGTGGCTGAGGGGTCAGTTGATAAGCTCGGCCTTCCTGGATAGTTTCGAACAGTGCAACAGAGGCATTCAATGCACCGTCGAGATAAGCACCTTTTACTCCTACCTCATAGCTTTTGCCTTTCGTCGGCGCCAGCACTGAGCCCCCGCTACCCTGTTCGCTCTGTGGCTTGAAGATCCCGGTGTAGCTAGCATAGACCGAATAGATGTCGTTCAGGTCGTAGACGATGCCGGCATAGGGCGTGACTTCGCGCGTCGCCTTGTAATCGGTATCAGTCCTGTAATTGCTACCTGCGATATACCCTGAGTAGTCAAACCAGCTTATCCGACCGCCAATAATGACGTGCAGTGGGTCGAGTGGATTGAAACGCGCCGCGGCGTATACCGCTTCCTCCGTGGTGGTGTTCTTGCTGGCATAAGGCGAAAGGCTGCCTTTGTCCGGCTTGACTATGCTGCCAGGCTGAAAGTTGTAAATGTCGACCGGAGTAACGCCGGAATAACCGCCACGTTGATAGAACTTGTCTTCACGCCGACTGAGACCAGTCATCAACTGGTGCTCCCGCCCCAGTAAAGTGATGGGACCACTTAGCGAGAGGTCTACGTTGGTCTGATCAACATCGGTCACATAGGCACCCGACGCGGTGCCGAGATCGCTGACAGATGTATACGGGAAAGCTGTCACATAATTGGAAAAGGTATCGGATTCGGCCCACGACTTTTGCGCCGCCAGCTTGGCCTTCCAGCCGTTGTCGAAGGTGTGGGTGATGTCGGAGAACAGGGTGTAGGTGTCCTGATCCCAGTAAGCCCAATCGCCGCTCAGGAAGGTGGAGCGCGACAGGTGCAGATCTTCCCCATTAGGGCCGCTGGGCAGGCTGCCCCAGTCGGAGGTCTTGTCTTCGCGCTGCTTGGACGCGCCGATGGTCCAGGTGGTGGTGTCGCTGAGATCGGCTTCGAGGACGCCATAGAAGGTCTGGCGCTTGCGCTCGCGTACGTCCTGGAAGCTGTTGCCGTCTTCGTAGGCGGCCACGGCGCGACCGCGCAGGGTGCCGGCTTCATTGAGCTTGTTGGAGGCGTCGACCTCGGTACGGTAGCGGTCCCAGCTGCCGGCGCTGGTGGTGACGCTGACCTGGGGAAAGGCGGTCGGGCGCTTGCGCACCAGATTGAGGGTGGCCGAAGGATCGCCGGCGCCGGTCATCAGGCCGGTGGCGCCACGCACCACCTCCACCCGGTCGTAGATGGACAGGTCGGCCGAGGACAGGGTGTCGAGGGTGAAGGTCCCGGCCGTGGTGGGCAGGCCGTCGTACATGATGTTGTCGATGCGGAAGCCGCGGGAGAGGAATTCCTGGCGGTCGCCGCCGAACTTGTTCAGCGTCACGCCCGGGGCGTAGCGGACCACATCGTTGAGATCGGTCATGCCCTGGTCTTCCATGCGCTGCCGGGTGATGACGCTCACCGACTGGGGCGTTTCGCGGATGGACAGCGGCAGGCCGGTGGAGGTGCTCATGGCGCCGGTGGTGTAGGAGCGGGTCCCTTCGGTGGTCGTCCGACCCGTCAGGGAGCCATCGTCCGCGCTGATGGTGGTGGTATCCAGGGCCACGCTGCCGGCAGCGGCCTGGGTGGCCACCGGGGCGACGGTCGCGACCGAGCCGCTGACCGAGGCCGCCAGGCCGCTGCCCGCCAGCAGGCGCTGCAAGGCGACATCCGGCTCCATCCGCCCCGCCAGTGCCGGTGCCCGCTTGCCCACCAGGGCGGCGGGATCGTAGTTCACCTGGAGGCCACTGGCGCGCGCGAAGCTCTGCAAGGCATCGGCCAGCGGCTGCGCCGGTTGCGACAACGCCACGGGAGCGGCCTGGGCGAGGGTCGCCACGCCCAGGGAGACGGAAAGCGCGATGAGGCGAAGGGAGAAGAGCTGCATGTCGTTGGTCGTCCTCTAGGGAAACACCGACCCGTCCGTACCCCACGTAAGGACTCGCTGGAGATTTTCCAGGGACCGGTATCCGATGCCGTCTTGCGCGGCGGAACGCAGGCTATGCAACCTGGATGCATCTGTAAATGCAAATTAATATCATAAGCGACCGCAAACTTATGCTTTGCCCGCGCGAAGCCGTCAAGGACGGGGATTTGCAGACGCCAGCCTTCCATCGCTCTGATTCGGCGATTTTCGAGGGAATGTTTCAAGAAATGAGCGGCTGCCCTCCCCGCCTTGTGCAGCAGTAGGCAAACCAGCCGGAGGACGAGTTGGATGCCGGCGAGAGGGAGAAGGCACCAGGAATCGAGGAGCCAGGCGGCAGGAAGAGGAAGGGGTCAAACCAGGCGCCGGGTCCCTCCCACCCCTTCATCGTGAAAGCGCTGGGCGATGGCGCAGATCTGCGGCTCGATGGCCAGGAAGGCGTCGAGCACTAGGGGATCGAAGGTGCTGCCGCGCATCTCGCGCATCATCTGCAACGAGTCTTCGTGGCTGAACGGCTCCTTGTAGCAGCGCCGGCTGATCAGGGCGTCGTAGATATCGGCCACCGCCATGATCCGCCCCGCCAGCGGGATGCCGGTACCGGACAGTCCGTTGGGATAGCCGCTGCCATCCCACTTCTCGTGGTGGGTGCTGGCGATCTCGGCGGCCAGGGCGAGGAAGTTGTCATCCTCCAGGTGGCTGGCGGTGCTGAGGATGATCTGCCGACCGAATTCGGCATGCCGCTGCATCACCTGCATCTCCTCCGGCGTCAGCCGCCCGGGCTTGAGCAGGATGGCATCCGGCACCCCGACCTTGCCGATGTCGTGCAGGGGCGCGGACAGGAACAGCAGCTTGATGTAGTCCGGCGTGAGCAATTCCGGCGCCTGGCCGGCACGGCGCAGCTCTTCGGCGATGGCGCGAACATAGTGCTGGGTGCGCTTGATATGGGCGCCGGTCTCGGGATCCCGGGTTTCGGCCACCGCCGCCATGGACTCGATGGTGACCTGGCGCGAGCGTTCCAGTTGCCGGCGCCAGCGCTCTTCGTGCTGGCGCGCCAGCACGATCCGCGTGACCAGCGCCAGGGCCGTGAGCAGCCCTACCAGCACCAGGGGTGCGGCCAGCGGCAGGAAGACGTCATGGCGAACGAACAGCCAGGCGCCCAGCAGCTGCGGCAGGACGATCGACGCCGCCGCCAGGAGGACGAAGCGCCGCTGGCTGCGGTTGAAGAAGAAGCCGGCGGACAGCAGCAGACCGCCAAGCAGACACAACGCCAGTTGCAGCACGCCGGCGAATTGCGGGATTCGGACCAGGGCGTCGTCCAGCAGGTCCTGGGTCAGGGCCGCCTGCAGCCTGACGCCGGAAAAGGTCTGCCCCAGCGCCGTGGCGTGCAGGTCGTTGAAGCCTGCAGCCGAGACGCCGACGAAGACCACCTTGTCCTTGAGCGTGGCCGGTGCCACCGCGCCGCTGAGCACCGCCAGGGCCGAGACCTCCGGATAGTGTTCGGCGGCGCCGTGCAGCCGCAGCAGCGCCTGGCCTTCGCGGTCGAGCGGCAGGCGGCGGTCGCCAAGCCGCAGCACCGGACCCGCCAGGCCGGTCTCCACCACGCCCTCGTTCAGCCCCAGGGCGCGCAGGGTGGCGGCCAGCGCCAGACTCGGATGGATGATGCCCTGATAGCTGAGCAGCAGGGGCACGCGCCGCAGGATGCCGTCGCTGTCGCGCTGGCTATTGATGAAGCCGCTGAAGCGCGTCTGGCTGGCGATGGGGGCCACACTGTCCAGCGCGCCGCTGGCCTTGGGCAGCCTGAGGGCGTCGAGGGCGCCGCTGAAGCCCACCCCTGGCCTTAGCCCGGCAGCGACGGGTTGCTGCAGATCGAGGAAAAAGAAATGGGCGCCGACGGCGCCCGTCTGCCCCATGACGTAACCGAGATAGCCGTCGTTGTCCTGCAACTCCGGCGGCACACCGGAAAAGCTCAGGTGCATGCCGAAGTCGTCCTGGAAACTTTGTTGCAGGGCCTTGAGCGAGGTACGGTCCGGCTCGCTGAACAGGACGTCCACGGCGATCGCCGCCGGCTCGGCCTCGGCGATCCGGGAAAGCAGCTGGGCAACCCGATAGCGCGGCCAGGGCCACTGCCCCAGCGCCGCCAGGCTGGCCTCGTCGATGCTGACCACCTGGACGTCGCGGGCGTCCTCGTTGCTGGCCGCCAGGCGGCTGAGCTGGTCGTAGGCCAGGCGATCGAGGTACTGCAGTGGCGTCCATTGCAACAGCGCGGCGAGGCCGAAGGCCAGCGACAGGCCAAGGCTGACCAGGAACATCCAGGGCGCGCGCCGGCGCAGCAGGGTCGCAACGGAGTTCATGCCCGCGACCCTAGAGAATCAGGATTTCGACACGCCGATTGCGCGGCTCGGATTTGCCGGGACGGGTCGGAACCAGGGGCACGGTATCGCCGAAGAATTCGACGTTGATGCGCAACTTGGGATCGAGTCGCTGCAGCAGACCGGCCACCTTGCGGGCACGCTGCCCCGAGAGGTCGAGGTTGTAGGAAGGCGCACCCGAGCCGTCCGCATGGCCGAATACCGAAATCTCGGTGGGGATGCGCTGCCGTGCCGTTTCCAGCACCTCGGGCAGCAGCGCCTTGGACTGCGGCGTGAGCTCCATGCTGTCGGAGAGGAAATTGAGGATGAAGGTCTTGGGCGGCGACGGCTGCGCCGCCAGCACCTGACGATGCTGCTGTTCGAAGAGGGGTTGGGCCACCGCCTGGGCCGCGGTCGGCGCCTGACCCGGGCCGGCCACCGTGACCTCGGCGAACCCCTGGTCGATGGCCTGGCGGCCCGCCGGGCTGGTCACCGAGACGGCGCCGACATGCCCATCGGCGTCGGGCATCAGGATCACCCGCGTCTGCGGTGGTGGAGGGCTGGCACAGCCGCCCAGCAGCAGCGTGGACAGCAGCACGCTCAGCAGCAGACGACCAGGGGACGCGACAGCGATCAGGGCAGTCATTGGGCCTGGACCAGGAAGCGGGTGCCGCGCACGCCTATGGTGGCGGTCGGCGTCTCGATCTTGACCGTGTCGGGCGCGACCTTGCCGATCTTGCCGGACGAATAGATGGCGGAGCCCTTGGTCAGGTACAGCGAGAAGCCGTACCGACTGCTCTTGGGTTCGAAGAGATAGTCACGCAATTGCACGTCGGCGCCGTTGCCCAGGGTGAGCAGGGTACCGTCGAGAAAGACGATGGCCGCGGTAGCATCCGGGCCGGCCTGCAGGCGATCGGCCACCTGCAGGGTGGTACCGGCCTGGGCGTCCAGGCTGGCGGTCTGGCGCAGCACCTTGACGCTGCCGGAGACGCTCTTGATCAGGGCCACGTGCTCCTCCTCCGCGGCCGTGACCTGCGGGGATCCCAGCAGCTGCAGCCCGAGCAGCGCCAATGCGAACAGTGTTGTCTTCATGCTTTCCTGGTCCCTGGATGGAAAGGCGTGGCCGTCGCTGGGGCGACGGATTGCCGGCAGGACCTCGGATGGCATCTTGAAGCGGCCTGCTGCGCAGCGGTCAGGGCTCCAGACTCGTGAACCCAATCACCTTCTACCAGATAAACAAGCCAAGCGGCACGCAAAGTAGTACGAATGGCACCTGGCCACTACCCATGCCATCACGACCCAGCGAGACGAACGGCACGGGCAGTGGTCTAGTGAGCATCTTTCCCAGGTAACCTTTTCATGCAGATCATTCTGGTGCGTCACGGCAAACCCGATCTTTCCAGCAAGGCTCGCTGCACCCCGCGGGAGATGAAGGACTGGGTCGCGCGCTACCAGAAAGCCCCGGTGCCCGCCGGCCTGGAGCCCGCGGAGACGCGGCGACTGGCCCAGGAAGCGGGCTATGTGGTGAGCAGCCCCCTGGGCCGCTGCGTGCGCTCGCTCGAGTACCTGCTGGGACGCTCCGGCAGCCCGGTCGATGACCGCTATGCCGAAGCCCATCTGCCCTATCTGGAACTGGATGCGCCGCGGCTGCCGGTCAAGGCCTGGCGCCTGTTGTTCAGATCCGCCTGGTTCCTGGGTTTCGCCGCCCACACCGAATCCATCGGCAGCTCCTCGGTGCGTGCCGGCCAGGCGGCCGATCGCCTCATCGAACTGGCCGAACGCCATGGTTCGGTGCTGCTGCTGGGGCACGGCATCATGAACGTGCTGATCGCCTGGCAGTTGCGCAAGCGTGGCTGGCGCGGGCCGCTGCATCTGCTGCTCAAGGACTACTGGAAGCCGAGTATCTATCGCAAGGAGAGGCGCTGAGTTCGATCAGCGGCTCGCCCTGGCGCGGGCCTCTTCCAGCTCACGGCGGGCCTCGGCCAGCTTTCTGCTCCGCACCCGGATCTTGTCGGCGTCGCCCTTGGCCTGGGCGTCGCGCAGATCCCGTTCCCGTTCGGCCACCTCGCGACTGCGGGCCTGGATGACTTCCAGCCGCTGCTGGCGCAGGCCGGTATCGGTGCAGTGCGCCTGCACCGCGTCGAGTGCTCGCCGCAATCCTGCCAGCCGTCCGGCATCGCCTTGCGCCTGAGCCTGGGCGATCTGCCGTTCCAGCGTGAGACGTTTCGCCGCGCAGCCCCCGTCGGCTGCAACTGCCACGCCAGGTAGCAGCAGGCTTGCCGCCACGAGCACTGCCTTGGCTCGGTTTGTCATAGGTCTTCCTCCGGGTGTTGAAATCCGCGAGCGCCTGACTCTTCCCGTTCAACCGTCCAGCGACGGTCCGACCAGGGCGGCGAGCTGGTCGTAGACCCCGGGCGCCGCCACCAGCAGCGGATTGCCATTGACCAGGCCATCGTTGCGCAGGAAGGCGTTGTGACGACCGCCCGCCTCCCGGATCAGGACCAGGCCCGCCAGGCAGTCCCAGCCATGGATCAGGGTCTCGTAGTAGCCGATCAGCCGGCCGGCGGCGACGTAGGCGGTCATCAGCGCGCCCGAGCCATTGCGGAAGAACTGCCCCCCCTCGGCCAGCAGGCCGGTCACGAACGGCAGGAAGTGTTCCTTGCCGCGTCTGTGGGTGGTGCCCAGTCCGGTCAGGCCCTGGCGGATCTCGGTGGCCGCATGGACGCGCAGCGGCTGGTCGTTGACGAAGGCGCCGTGCCCGCGCAGGCCATGGAAGAGTTCGTCGTGATTCGGATCCATGATGGCGCCGAGCAAGGGCTCGCCCTCGTGCATCAGGCCGATGGACACGCACCAGTTGTGCAGGCCGTTGAGAAAGGGCGCGGTGCCGTCGATGGGATCTATGACCCAGAGGTAGGGCGCGGAGAGGTCGGTGGCACCGCCCTCCTCGCCCAGCAGGCCATCTTCCGGAAAGCGTTCGCTCAGGCGTTGGCGGATGAGGTCCTCCAGCGTCTTGTCGGCGATGCTCACCACGTCCTGCAGGTCGCTGCCCTTGTGGTCCACCTGCAGCGCCGCGCGCCGACGATAGAAGTCGAGGCCGAGCTGCGCCGCCTCCCGGGCGATGTCCTGGACAGCGCGGTAGCGTTCAGCGATGGCGGGGGCGATGGCGGTCATGGACACTCCTGGAATGAGGAAAAGGCGCCAGGGTGCCAGTTCCGCCTGAGGAAAAGAATAGTCGCGAGCCTGGCGCACACCAGGGTTGCAGCGGACCGTTGTCAGGCCGCGGCGGCACCCCGGCCACTT
Organism: Pseudomonas sp. RIT411; assembly: GCF_003057735.2. Classification (NCBI taxonomy): domain Bacteria; kingdom Pseudomonadati; phylum Pseudomonadota; class Gammaproteobacteria; order Pseudomonadales; family Pseudomonadaceae; genus Pseudomonas; species Pseudomonas sp. RIT411. Next base: position 361,095 of record NZ_QBIZ02000002.1, on the reverse strand, counting down.
TTGGCCGATGTCGGCAAAGGTCCGACTAGAGGCCCCTGGTAATGGCCGTGTCATCTCGGGAGCGCAGGCTGTCGGGTATTGGCAGTCAGGACGGCGAAATGCAGCGGCGGACCGCACCAAATCCGCGCGCGGCCGTCAGAACTAGTGAGAGCTCGTTGTACCGGGAGGACGCCATGACCGCACAAACTTCGCTATTCCACGGCAATGGTCAGCTGCAGCAATTGCGGCGACTGATACCCAGACAGCATTTCGAATGTCTGGAACGCCACCTCGAGTTGCTGTCGCGCGAATTTCCGCTGTTCGATCATCCGCCGCTGAGCATCGACTGCGCCGTCGCCGAAACCCTGGAAAACCTTGGTATCCGCGCCTTTCAGTGGCAGGGTGTCTGCGAGCTGCCGCAGCGGATGGCCCTGGGCAGTGCGCTGATGGGCGAGGGATTCATCGCCCAATCCAGCACCCCCGAATACACCCTCTATCTTAATGCCCGGGGTGAAAAGGTGCTGTTACGGCAAGAGCCCGCCGCCGGCCAGACCCTGGTCAGCCTGGTGTCGGATTGCCCGCCGCTGTTCGCCTATCTGGCGGCCAAGCACCGCGACGCGGTACCCGTCGCCTAAGTGACGCGCCATCGCCTTGTCAGTCGTGTGATCCGCTCGAAAACAGAATGACGAACAGGATCACAACTGCGCTTTAACGTCGGATTAACCGGGAACCAAATAGGCAGTGGAATGGTAGATTCGCGCTTCGGATCTACCAGGAGACCCAAGGAATGGGAATTCGTATTCTGGCCAGTGTCGTCGTGACCTTTGCCGCCCTCAATGGCGAAGCAGCCTCCCTCCCTGCGATACCCCCGCTCAAGCTGGCGGACCTCACCCTTCAGGTCCCCCTCTTGAGTACCGATGCCATCCCTACCAAAGTTGACGCCCAGCTGCGTGACAGTCGGCAGCCAGTCAATAGCGCCCGCTGGCTTAACGACCATCAGACCTTTGCTCAAGAGCAACGCTGGGTATTCTAGTCCGTTGGATTGATGTCGACGGATGGCTTCCCTTTCGTATGCTTTTTGATACCGCGCGGGGAATGAATCGCGTTTTTGCAGGTCCGTCTGGTTCTACGGGCAGCTCAACTCCTCTGCCCTTTCAACCTGCATGCGGAGCCGTCATGAAACGCCTGTCCTTTCTCCTGTTCGCCGCCCTATCGGCCTGCAGCTCGGCTCCCACCCCGCCCCCGGCCGATCCGTCGCAATTCGGCGGCCGTACCCAGGAACAGCTCCGGCAGAGTTTCGGCGCACCCCAGCGGGTCGCGCAGCTCGATCGTCTGATGGTCTACGAATACCGCAACCTGCGCGCGCCGGGCAGCGCGACGCCGGTCTATTCCTTTCTCATCGAAAACGAGCGGGTGATCGAATCCACGCCCGGAACCTTGCAGCTTTATCGCGAAGACGGCATCACCAAGGTCAAGGCGGAAAGCCTCTAGGCAGAGCCCCTGGCCGTGGCGGCGGTCCCGCGCAGCCCTGCAGGGATGTGCAAAAAAATACCGATTTTGGTGTCTTCCAGCATTTGTTTCCCGGGCGGCAACGGGCTGTAATCGGTCCGTGGCTTCCGCTGCAAAGGCCGTCACAGCCGGCCGCGTGGTGGGTTACAACAACAAGAAAAGCGTCTGCTGCAGTTGCACAGGACGCGGAGTGCAAGATGAAAACAACACCAAAAGCGCTTTTATTGTCCGCTGTTACCCTCTCTGCAGGCCTGACCTTCTCGCTGGCCCTCCAGGCCGCCGAAACGGTCACCATCGCCACCGTCAACAACAGCGACATGATCCGCATGCAGCGGCTGTCCAAAACCTTCGAAGACCAGCATCCCGACATCAAGCTCAACTGGGTGGTGCTCGAAGAAAACGTGCTGCGTCAGCGTCTGACGACCGACATCGCCACCCAGGGTGGCCAGTTCGACGTCCTTACCATCGGCATGTACGAAACCGGCCTCTGGGGCGCCCAGAACTGGCTGGAGCCCATGAAGGACCTGCCCGCCAACTACGACCTGGACGACCTCTTCCCGTCGGTTCGCGAAGGCCTATCGGTCAAGGGCACCCTCTATGCGCTGCCCTTCTATGCCGAAAGCTCCATCACCTACTACCGCAAGGATCTGTTCCAGCAGGCCGGCATGACCATGCCCGCCCAGCCCACCTGGACCCAGATCGCCGAATTCGCCGGCAAGCTGCACCAGCCGGACAAGGACCAGTACGGTCTGTGCCTGAGAGGCAAGGCCGGCTGGGGCGAGAACATGGCCCTGGTCACCACCATGGCCAACGCCTTCGGCGCGCGCTGGTTCGACGAGAAGTGGCAACCGGAATTCACCGGTCCGGAATGGACAGCGGCGGCCAACTACTATGTCACCAACATGAAGAAGTACGGCCCGCCCGGCGCCTCCAGCAACGGCTTCAACGAAAACCTGGCGCTGTTCAACACCGGCAAGTGCGCCATCTGGGTCGATGCCAGCGTCGCCGGCTCCTTCACCATGGACAAGAGCCAGAGCAAGGTCGCCGACAGCGTCGGCTTCGCCGGCTCGCCGCGCGAGGTCACCGACAAGGGCTCGTCCTGGCTGTATGCCTGGTCGCTGGGTATCCCCACCTCCTCCAAGCACAAGGACGCCGCCAAGACCTTCGTGACCTGGGCCACCTCCAAGGACTACGCCAAGCTGGTCGCGGACACCGACGGTATCGCCAACGTGCCGCCGGGCACCCGCAAGTCCACCTACAGCCAGGCCTACATGGACGCGGCGCCCTTCGCCAAGGTCTCGCTGGACATGCTGCAGCACGCCGACCCGGCCCATCCCTCGGCCAAGCCGGTGCCCTACGTGGGCATCCAGTACGTGACCATTCCCGAGTTCCAGGCCATCGGCACCTCGGTGGGCAAGCTGTTCGCCGCGGCCCTCACCGGGCAGATGTCGGTCGAGCAGGCCCTGCAGGCGGCGCAGCAGTCCACCGCCCGGGAAATGAAGCGCGCCGGCTATCCCAAGTAGCGCTGGAGCCCGGGGTCCGCACCACGCGGCCTCCGGCCTAGCGGCTTTCCCTGCCTGATCCGTCGCTGGCGTCGCGAGACGCCAGCGCCTCGTCACGGCCCACTGCCTTGCGGAGCATCGCCATGCAGACCTCCACCCTCAAGACGCCCGTCGTCGAATCCCCTGCCGCTCCCGCCCGTCGTCAACGCCGTCGCGCCGGTCCCGGCTGGTTCCTGATCAGTCCTTCGGTGGCCCTGCTGCTGGTGTGGATGCTGGTGCCCCTGGGCATGACCATCTGGTTCTCGCTGATCCGCTACAACCTGCTCTACCCCGGCGAGCACGCCTTCGTCGGCCTGGAAAACTTCGAATACTTCGTCACCGATGCCGGCTTCTGGCCCGGCATGACCAACACCCTGCTGCTGGTGGGCAGCGTGCTGCTGATCAGCGTGGTCTTCGGCGTGCTGATCTCGGCGCTGCTGGAGGCCAGCGAATTCTTCGGTCGCGGCATCGTCCGCGTCCTGCTGATCTCGCCCTTCTTCATCATGCCCACGGTCAGCGCCCTGATCTGGAAGAACCTGATCTTCCATCCGGTCTCCGGCATCCTCGCCGCGATCTGGAAACTGTTCGGCGCCACCCCGGTGGACTGGCTGGCCACCCACCCGCTCCTGTCGATCATCCTGATCGTGTCCTGGCAGTGGCTGCCCTTCGCCATCCTCATCCTGATGACCGCCATGCAGTCGCTGGATCAGGAGCAGAAGGAAGCGGCCCGCCTGGACGGCGCCGGTCCGGTCGCCATCTTCTGGCACCTAACCCTGCCGCACCTGGCGCGGCCCATCGCCGTGGTGGTGATGATCGAGACGATCTTCCTGCTGTCGGTGTTCGCCGAGATCTACACCACCACCAGTGGCGGTCCGGGCTTCGCCTCCACCAACCTCGCCTACCTGATCTACAACCAGGCCCTGCTGCAGTTCGACGTCGGCCTGGCCTCCGCCGGCGGCCTGATCGCCGTGCTCATCGCCAACATCGCCGCCATCATCCTGGTGCGGATGCTTGGCAAGAACCTGACCCAACAGTGAGGACCCTGACATGCTGACGCTCAAGCAATCCCGGCGCCTGCAGAGCCTGCTGCTGGGCCTGCTCGCCTGGCTGGTGGCCCTGGTGCTGTTCTTCCCGATCTTCTGGATGGTGCTGACCAGCTTCAAGACCGAGATCGACGCCTTCGCCACCCCGCCGCAATTCTTCTTCATGCCCACGCTGGAGAACTACCTGACCATCCAGGCGCGCAGCGACTACTTCCACTTCGCGCTGAATTCGGTGGTGATCTCCTTTGGCGCCACCCTGCTCAGTCTGTTGCTGGCGCTGCCGGCGGCCTACTCGATGGCCTTCCACGAGACCCGCAACACCCAGCGCCTACTGCTGTGGATGCTGTCCACCAAGATGCTGCCGGCGGTCGGGGTGCTGGTGCCCATCTACCTGCTGGCCAAGCAGTTCGAACTGCTCGACAGCCGGTTGCTGCTGATCGCCGTCTACACCCTGATCAACCTGCCGATCGTGGTCTGGATGGTCTACACCTACTTCAAGGACATACCCAAGGACATCCTCGAGGCGGCGCGCCTGGATGGCGCCACCACCTACCAGGAAATCGTCCGGGTGCTCTTGCCGATCAGCAAGGGCGGCATCGCCTCGACCATGCTGCTGTCGCTGATCCTCTGCTGGAACGAGGCCTTCTGGTCGCTGAACCTGACCTCGTCCAACGCCGCCCCGCTGACCGCGCTGATCGCCTCCTACTCCAGTCCCCAGGGACTGTTCTGGGCCAAGCTGTCGGCCGTCTCGACGCTGGCCTGCGCACCCATCCTGATCTTTGGCTGGATCAGCCAGAAACAACTCGTCCGCGGCCTGTCGTTCGGCGCGGTGAAATAAGAACAAGAGGACTCCTGTCATGGCCAATCTGAAAATCCGCAGCCTGCGCAAGGGCTTCGACTCGCTGGAAATCATCAAGGGCGTCGACCTCGACATCAACGACCGCGAATTCGTGGTCTTCGTCGGCCCGTCCGGGTGCGGCAAATCCACCCTGCTGCGGCTCATCGCCGGCCTGGAAGAGGTCACCAGCGGTACCCTGGAACTGGACGGTCGCGACATCACCGAGGTCTCGCCGGCCAAGCGCGACCTGGCCATGGTGTTCCAGACCTATGCCCTCTATCCGCACATGAGCGTGCGCAAGAATCTCTCCTTCGCCCTGGACCTGGCCAAGATCGACAAGCAGGAAGTGGAGCGCAAGGTCACCGACGCCGCCCGCATCCTCGAGCTGACGCCGCTGCTGGAGCGCAAGCCGCGCCAGCTCTCCGGTGGCCAGCGCCAGCGGGTGGCCATCGGCCGCGCCATCGTCCGCCAGCCGAAGATCTTCCTGTTCGACGAACCCCTGTCCAACCTGGACGCCGCCCTGCGCGTGCAGATGCGCCTGGAACTGGCGCGCCTGCACCAGGAATTGCAGGCCACCATGATCTACGTGACCCACGACCAGGTGGAAGCCATGACCCTGGCGACCAAGGTGGTGGTGCTCAACGGCGGCCGCGTCGAGCAGGTCGGCTCGCCCCTGGAGCTCTATCACCATCCGGCCAACCTCTTCGTCGCCGGCTTCCTGGGTACGCCGAAGATGGCCTTCCTCAAGGGCAAGGTGGCGGCCACCGACGCCCAGGGCGTCGAGGTGGAGCTGGCGGCCGGTCCGCGCCTGCACCTGCCGCGCCGCGGCGACGACCTGGCGGTCGGCAGCCCGGTGACCCTGGGCATTCGTCCGGAACACCTGCGCCTGGCCGCCGACGGCCAGTTGCCGGTGATCAGCGATGTGGCCGAGCGCCTGGGCAGTGACACCTATTGCCACATGGTCACCGAGGCCGAAGAGCCGCTGACCGTGCGCGTCCCCGGCGATTGCGCCGTGGCCTACGGTGAACGCCAGCGCCTGGCCCTGGACGTCGACTTCTGCCACCTGTTCGACGAGCAGGGCCGCGCCGTGGCGCCGCTGCTGCGCAAAGCCGCCTGACCCCTCTCCCCTTTCCTGCCCCGTCGGCGCCCTACGCGCGCCCGGGGCACCGCCTTGCAGGATCGCCATCGTGAAACTCAATCGCCAGCACCTCGAACAACTGCCCGACTACATCGCCAAGCCCGGCTACGCCGCCTGCCAGCTGCGCCAGGGCATCGTCCACATCGGCGTCGGCGGCTTCCACCGCGCGCACCAGGCCATCTACACCGAGGCCCTGCTGAACCAGGGGCGCGACCTGGACTGGAGCATCTGCGGCGTCGGCCTGCGCGCCGAAGACCGCGCCATGCGTGATGCCCTGGCCGGCCAGGACTATCTCTATACCCAGGTGGTGCTGGCCGACGAGCCGGACACCGAGGTGCGCGTCGTCGGCGCCATCAGCGGCATGCTGCTGGCCGAGGACGGCACCCAGACGCTGATCGACAAGCTGGCCCATCCCAGCACCCGCATCGTCTCCCTCACCATCACCGAGGGCGGCTACTGCATGGACGACAGCACCGGCGAATTCAACTTCAAGCTGCCGCTGATCCAGCACGACCTGCAGCATCCGGGCGATCCGCGCAGCGTCTTCGGCTTCCTGCTAGCGGCCCTGGCCAAGCGCCGCGCCGAGGGCACCGGGCCCTTCACCGTGATGTCCTGCGACAACCTCCCGCACAACGGGCAGGTCACCCGCAAGGCCCTGCTGGCCTACGCCGCCCTGGTGGATGAAGAGCTGCACGGCTGGATCGCCGAGCACGTCAGCTTTCCCAACGCCATGGTCGATCGCATCACCCCCATGACCAGCACCGCCCATCGCGAGGCGCTGCTGGCCGAACACGGCGTCGAGGACGCCTGGCCGGTGGTCTGCGAGCCCTTCCTGCAGTGGGTGCTGGAAGACAAGTTCGTCGCCGGCCGTCCGGCCTGGGAAGACGTCGGCGTCCAGTTCACCGATGACGTCACCCCCTACGAGGAAATGAAGATCAAGCTGCTCAACGGCAGCCACCTGGCGCTGACCTACCTGGGCTTCCTCAAGGGCTACCGCTTCGTCCACGAGACCATGGCCGACCCGCTGTTCGTGCGCTACATCCGCACCTACATGGACAAGGACGTGACGCCGCAGCTGGCCCCGGTGCCCGGCATCGATCTCGACCAGTACAAGGACACCCTGATCGAGCGCTTCTCCAATCGCGCCATCGCCGACCAGCTGGAGCGGGTCTGCTCGGACGGTTCGTCGAAGTTTCCCAAATTCACCGTGCCGACCATCAACCGGCTGATCGAGGACGGCAAGGACCTGGATCGCGCCGCCCTGGTGGTGGCCGCCTGGGCGGTCTATCTGCGGGGCGTGGACGAGACCGGAGCGACCTATCGCATCCCCGATCCGCGCGCCAACTACTGCGAAGAACTGGTGCGGGATCAGAAGAATCTCACCGAGCGCCTGCTGGGCGCCGAGGAAATCTTCGGTAAGCACATCCCGAAATCCGCGGCCTTCGTTGCCGCCTTCGAGCGGCAGCTGTACAACTTGCGTACCCATGGGGTCAGCGCCACCTTGCAGACCCTGCTCGGCGACTAGCCTTGGCAAAAAGCTGCCTGGGCAGCGTCGATGATCAATACGAGCCCAAACAACAACAAGGAGCGGCCAGGCATGAAGTTTCTCGGGATAGACTGCGGCACCCAGGGCACCAAGGCGGTGATCCTGGATGTCGAGCGCGGGGTGGTACTGGGCGAAGGCAGTGCGCCTCACCCCTTGACCGAGGCCGCCAACGGCCGCCGTGAGCAGAATCCGGCGGACTGGATTAGGGCCCTGGTGGCGGCCACCCGCGCCGCCCTGGCGCAGGCCGGCAGCGATGGCCAGGACATCCTCGGCGTCGGCGTCTCCGGCCAGCAGCATGGTCTTGTATTGCTCGACGACAGCGGCAAGGTTCTGCGGCCGGCCAAGCTCTGGTGCGACACCGAGTCCACCCCGGAAAACCAGCGCCTGCTGGAGCATCTGGGCGGCGTCGATGGCTCCATCGAGCGCCTGGGCCTGGCCATCGCGCCGGGCTACACCGTATCCAAGCTGCTCTGGACCAAGGAGCAGCACCCGGAGGTGTTCGACCAGATCGCCCAGGTGCTGCTGCCCCACGATTACCTGAATTTCTGGCTGACCGGACGCGCCGTGGCCGAGTACGGCGACGCCTCAGGCACCGGCTATTTCAATGTGAGGACGCGCCAGTACGACCTGGAGTTGCTGCGCCACATTGATCCAAGTGGGCGTCTGGAGCGCGCCCTGCCGGTGCTGATCGAAGCCGACCAGCCGGTCGGACGGCTGCGGCCGGAGGTCGCCAGCCAACTGAGCATCAATCCCCAGGCGCTGGTCTCCAGCGGCGGCGGCGACAACATGATGGGCGCCCTGGGCACCGGCAACAGCCGCGCCGGCCAGATCACCCTGAGCCTGGGCACCTCGGGCACCCTCTATGGGTATTCCGACGAACCTCGCATCAGCGACCATCCCGCCGTGGCGGGCTTCTGCTCGTCCAACGGCGGCTGGCTGCCGCTGATCTGCACCATGAACCTGACCAATGCCAGCGGCCAGATCCGCGAGTTGCTCGGCCTGGACCTGGCGGAATTCACCCGTCTGGTGGCGGAGTCGCCCATCGGCGCGGAAGGGGTACTGATGCTGCCCTTCCTCAATGGCGAACGGGTCCCGGCGCTGCCGACCGCCACCGCCAGCCTGCATGGCCTTACCGCCACCAACCTGACCCGCGCCAATCTGTGCCGGGCGGTGGTCGAGGGGGTGAGCTTCGCCCTGAGATATGGCTTCGATCTGCTGCGCGACCTGGGCATGCCCGGCGACACCCTCAGACTCATCGGCGGCGGCGCCAGGAGCCCGGTGTGGCGGCAGCTGATCGCCGATCTGATGAACACCCCGGTGGTCTGCCCGGTCCACGGCGAAGCCGCGGCCCTGGGGGGCGCCTTGCAGGCCGCCTGGTGCTGGAGTCGCGAACAGGGCCGCCCGGAGTCGCTCGACAGCCTCACTGAACGCTGCGTGCACCTGGATCCGGCCAGCCGCGCCGAACCGGACCCGGCGCGGGTCGCCGAGTACGAGGCGGCCTACCAGCGCTATCGGCAGCAACTGCGCGAGAGCTACGGGATCGCCTAGCGGGCGGATGGGGTGGAAAACGCCAGGCGGTTTTCCACCCTGCTGAATTTCGGCAACCCACCCGTCGTAGGGTGGACGCCGGCGCAGCCTTGTCCACCACCAGCCTGATGGCGCGTGGAAAACGCTACGCGGTTTTCCACCCTACCCGACAGGCAGGCGCTCAGGCCTTGCCGATAGGCACGAAGGGCGCGTCCAGCAAGCGGGCGAGGTCCGCCGGGGCCAGGGCCACTTCCAGCCCCCGGCGCCCGGCACTGACATGGATGCTCGGCAACGCCGCCGCGGAGTCGTCGATGAAGGTGCGCAGCCGCTTCTTCTGCCCCAGGGGGCTGATGCCGCCCACCAGGTAGCCGGTGCTGCGCTGGGCCTGGTCGGGTTTGGCCATCTCCAGTTTCTTCACCCCGGCCGCCTGGGCCAGGGCCTTGAGATCCAGGGTGCCGGCGACGGGCACGATGGCCACCAGCAATTCCTGTTTCTCGCTTGCCGCCAGCAGGGTCTTGAACACCGTCTCCGCTGCCAGACCGAGTTTCTCGGCGGCCTCCAGGCCGTAGGAGGCGGCCTTGGGGTCATGGTGGTAGCTCAGCACCTCGTGGGGCACCTGGCTCTTCTTGAGCAGTTCTATCGCCGGGGTCATGCCAGCACTCCTTGGGGATCGGCCACCTCCGCCCGCCCGCGGCCCTGCGCCTTGGCGCGGTAGAGAGCGAAGTCGGCCGCCTGCAGCCAGTGGGCGACGTCATCGTAGGCGCGGTCGAAACCGGCGATGCCGCAGCTCAGGCCGACGCGCACATTCTGGCGATCGCCGGGGCCGCCTGCCTGCATGTCGTGCAGACGCTCCTGCAGCCGCCGGATCAGGTCCAGGGCCCGCTCGGGCGAGGTGTCGGGCAAGAGGATACCGAATTCATCGCCGCCAAAACGACCGGCGAGATCGCTGGTGCGGATGGTGCGCGCCAGCAGACCGGAAAACTGGCGCAGCATCTCGTCGCCGGCCTGATGGCCGAAGCGGTCGTTGATGAGCTTGAAGTTGTCCAGATCGATCATCACCAGGCTGGCCGCGGCGCCGCTGCGTTTGCAGCGGGCGAATTCTCGCTGCACCAACTGATCCCAGTGGGTTCTGTTGTGCAGCCCGGTCATGCCGTCCTGCTTGCTGATCAGCTCCAGCTCCTGCTGGCGCCGCGACAACTGCTGCGCCAGGCGAAAGCTCACCAGGCCCAGGGCCCAGGGATAGGCGATGATCATCGGCAGACAGGCATAGATCTGCGCGGTGGAGGTCTCGATGGCGACCGGATGGCGCAGCACCACGAGACCGACCAGGATGCCCGCCAGTTGCGCGAGCAGTCCCCGGCGCCAGAACGCCAGGCCGCCGGCGCCGAGCATGTTCAGACCGGTCATGGCGAGCAGGGTCACGCTAGGCAGGAGATTGAAGCCCATGCTCGCCGCCCAGAAGCCGGCCGAGCCGCAATCCAGCAGCAGATTGCCCAGCTCGGCGCGATAGGGATCGCGCGCGCGAACGGCGCGCCAGTAGGCCAGCGGCGACCAGCACAGGGCATTGGCCAAGAGCAGGATCCACAGCCAGAGAGACACCGGCTGGGTGATCTGCACCGAGACGATGCAACTCAGGCTGAGCAACAGACCAATCGCACGGGGTAGCCAGAGCCGCCGGGCAAAATTGCGGCCACGGGTGAGCACATCTGGCATTGACGATCCCCACTGCGACGGACGATGAAAGGTCGCGCATTATCAGTGGACAAGGGCAAAACGCCAGCGACCGCGACCTGAACGTCGTGTTCCGAACCTTACGACGCCCCTAGACACTGCCAGAAGGAAACATCGGGTGACACGCACACCGGACGAACAGCCTTGAACCTCGGCCTGACCGGCCTCATCCAATGGTCAGGCCCGTCAAAAAGAGGAAGCCGCATGCAAGTCCAAGTCAACAGTGACCACAACATCGAAGGCAGCGCCGGTTTGCAGAATTGGGTGGCGTCCGTGGTGGAAGACCGCCTGGATCGCTTCGACGAACTCCTGACCCGCGTCGAGGTGCACCTCAACGACGAGAACGCCGGCAAATCGGGCGCCCAGGACAAGCGGTGCCAGATGGAGGCCCGCATCAAGGGCCATCAGCCGCTTTCGGTGACGCACAAGGCCGAATCCCTGGAACAGGCGGTGGATGGCGCAGCCGACAAGCTGCACCGGGCCATCAGCAACCTCTCCGGCAAGCTGGAAAAGAAGCGGCTGTCGGGCGGTGAACTCAATGACCCCCTGGCCCTGGAAGATTCCGAAGAATTCCAGGACTCGCTGCGGCAGGACGAATTCCTCGAACGGGAGCAACTGGCTCACGATCACCAGTTGAAGTGATGCGCCGTTAGACGCTAGCTTTCAACCGAGGCCGCTCCCTGAGCGGCCTCGCTGTTTTCCACCCCGGCACAAGGAAGCCCCATGCCCTCCCCCTTTCGCGTCGCCCTGATCGGTTACGGCTTCGTCGGTCAGACCTTTCATGGCCCCCTGCTGAGCTCCATCCCTGGGCTCTCCCTGGAGCTGGTGGCGTCGCGGGATGCCGCGCGTGTGCAGGCCGATCTGCCCAAGGTGCGCGTCACCGCGGATTACCTGGCGGCCGTGAGGGATCCGGCCATCGACCTGGTGGTGATCGCCTCACCCAACCAGACCCATGCGCCTCTCGCCAGCGCCGCCCTGGCCGCCGGCAAGCACGTGGTGGTCGACAAGCCCTTTACCGTGACCCTGGCCGAAGCCCGGCAACTGGTCGAGGAAGCCGAACAGGCCGGCCGGTTGCTGTCGGTGTTCCAGAATCGTCGCTGGGACAGCGATTTCCTCGGCTTGCAGGCAGTCCTGGCCAGCGGCGCCCTGGGTGAGTTGACCAGCCTGGAATCCCGTATCGAGCGCTTTCGTCCCGAGGTGCGGACGCGCTGGCGCGAAGCCGCGCTGCCCGGCAGTGGCCTCTGGTTCGATCTCGGTCCCCATCTGCTGGATCAGGCGCTCTGCCTGTTCGGCCTGCCCGAGCGCCTGCATGCGCAGCTGGTGCGGCAACGACCCGGCGCCCTCACCGACGACTGGTTCCAGGTGCAGCTGGACTACGGCGCTCGCCAGGTGACCCTGAGAGCCGGGATGCTGGCCGCCGGTGGCGTGCCGCGCTTTCTGGCGCAGGGCACCGCGGCCAGCTGGATCAAGCAAGGCGCGGATCGTCAGGAGGACGCGCTCAAGGCCGGCGTGCGCCCCGGTGGTCCCGACTGGGGCCAGGATCCGGATCCGGGCTGGCTGATCGACGCCAGCGGCGAGCGCCAAGCGCTGCCGACGCCGGCGGGCGATCACCGTCGCTACTACCTCGCCCTGGTCGAAGCCCTCACCGGTCGCGCCGGCAATCCCGTCAGCCCGGCCCAGGCTTGCGCCCTCATGGCCCTGCTGGAAGCGGCGCAGCGTTCCTCGGCGGAAGGTCGAGCGCTGATGCCCGAACTCAGCGCGGCGGAACGCGCGGCCTACTGACCGGCCACCCACTGCGGACGCCGCCCGGCCAGGCGCTCGCCCAACTGGCGCAGGGTGCGCGACAGGCGGCGCTCGATCCACTCGTAGCTGGCCCAGGCCAGCAGCAGGATCACCGGCAGGCAGACCGCCAGGGTCTGATAGGGACTGAATCCCCACTGCTGGTGCAGCCAGTAGTCGCCCAGCCAGAGCACGATCACGTGCACCAGATAGACCGAATAGGACCAGTCCCCCAGCGCCTTGCACAGCCGCGAGCCGGCGAACCAGGGTTCGAGGATCACGCAGGCGCCGACCAGTACCGCACTGGGCACGCCCCAGGTCAGCAGGCGCCAGGGATGATCGGCGGGAAAGGCCACCAGGCAGGTCAGTGCCGCCAGGGCCGCCACCAGGGCCAGGGGTTTGGGGCCGCGCAGGGCGCCACGGCGATAGAGCGCCGCCAGGCTCACGCCCAGCAGGAATTCGAAGATGATCGGATTGCGATAGAAGCTGCTGACAAAGGACTCGCGGGCCAGCACCAGGCTGACCAGGATCACCAGCAGGCTGACCATCCCGATGCGCCAGCGCTCGGCCACGCCGAAGGACAGGGCGAACAGCAGGTAGAACAGCATCTCGAAGTTGAGCGTCCAGCCCACCGGCAGGATCGGATAGTGGCCGAAGCCCGCCGGATTCTCGCTGGGAATGAAGAACAGCGAAAGCAGCAGTTCGCGCGTGGCGACGCCATAGATGGGCATCACGTCGCTGGCGAGATAGAGGATCAGCGCCGTCACCGCGGTGTACAGCCAATAGGCCGGGACGATGCGGGCGATGCGATGCCAGAGGAAGGTACTGCGCCTGAGCGGTCGGCCCGCGGTGGACAGGTGGATCACGAAGCCGCTGAGCACGAAGAAGATGTCGACCCCGACCTGTCCCCGGGTGGAGAGCAGATGGCCACCGAGGCTGTCGGCGTGGAAATCGAAGAACACCTGCATGAAGTGATGAAAGACCACCAGCCAGGCGGCCAGGGCCCTGAGAGCCTGCAGTGAAACCAGCATCGTAGAACCTTTCCCTCCTCGTCCCGCCAGGCACGACCCAGCGCTGCGCCGTCATTGTGGACGGCACGGGCTGCTGGGGCGTTCGTGGGAAAAGGCTGGATTGCGCCGGTTCACAGGCTGAACGGCTCGATGCCCGACCCGTTCAGCGGCAGTTCAGGCGGCTGACCTCATTGCAGGCTGAACCGCCAGGCGCGATGGATCTTGGGATTGCGCGCGAAATCCGGATCCAGGGTGCTGGCGCTGATCTCTTCGACGCGATAGCGCTCGGCGAGACTCGCATCCAGTTCGAACTTGCGGAAGTTGTTGGAGAAATACAGCACGCCGTTGCGGCTCAGATGGGCCATGGCCGAGTCGAGCAGGGCGACATGATCGCGCTGGACGTCGAACACCCCTTCCAGGCGCTTGGAGTTGGAGAAGGTCGGCGGGTCGACGAAGATCAGATCGTATTCGCCGCGATCGTTTTCCAGCCAGTGCAGGACGTCGCCCTGTTCCAGGCGGTGCCGCTCGGAAAAGCCGTTGAGCGCCAGGTTGCGCCGGGCCCAGTCCAGGTAGGTGCGCGAGAGGTCGACGCTGGTGGTGCTGCGTGCACCGCCCACTGCCGCCTGCACCGTGGCGGCGCCGGTGTAGCAGAACAGATTGAGGAAGCGCTTGCCCTGGGCTTCCTGGCGCAGCCGCAGACGCAGCGGACGGTGATCGAGGAACAGTCCGGTATCCAGGTAGTCGGTGAGGTTGACCAGCAGCTTGGCGCCCGCTTCTTCCACCTGCAGGAATTCACCCTGGGCGGCCTGGCGTTCGTACTGCTTGGTGCCGCTCTGCCGTTCGCGGCGCTTGACCACCACCAGTGACGGATCGATGTTCAACGCCTGGGGAATGGCGGCCAGGGCGTCGAGCAGGCGCGCCTGGGCCTTGTCCGGGTCGATGGAGCGTGGCGGTGCGTATTCCTGCACGTGCACGCGATCGCCATAGAGATCCACCGCCACCGCGTACTCGGGCATGTCGGCGTCATACAGGCGATAGCACTGCACGCCCTGGCTGCGGGCCCACTTGCCGAGCTGCTTGAGATTCTTCTGCAGCCGATTGGCGAACATCTGCCCGCCTTCGCTGAGCTTGGCCGGCTCCGCGGCCTGGGCATTGGCCGGGCGTTCGCCACTGCGACTGCCGGTGACGAACTGGCGGGTCTCCACCTCGAACATCAGCAGCTTGCAGGGCAAGGCGCCATTCCAGAAGGCGTATTGCTTGTGACTGCGGATGCCCATGCGCTTGCCCAGCTCGGGCGCGCCGGTAAAGACCCCTGCACGCCAGCCCAGGCAGGCCTGGCGCAGGCGCTCGCCGAGATTCTGGTAGAGGTACAGCAGGCTGGCTTCGTCACCCAGGCGCTCGCCATAGGGCGGGTTGCAGATCACCAGGCCGGTCTGGCCCTTGTCCGGACGCGGCTCGAAGCTGGCGACCTCGCCCTGGTAGACCTTGATCCACTCGGACAGCCCGGCCCGCTCGATGTTGTTGCGCGCCGGCTGGATCAGCCGCGGATCGGCTTCGTAGCCGCGAATCCAGGCCGGCGTCCTGGCCAGGCCCGCAGTGGCTCGCGCTTCAGCCTCCTGGTGCAGTTGCTGCCAGAGGGCGGGCACATGGCCCAGCCAGCCGGAAAAGCCCCAGCGCTCGCGGCGCAGGTTGGGGGCGATGTCCGCCGCCATCAAGCCGGCCTCGACCAGGAAGGTGCCCACCCCGCACATGGGGTCGGCCAGGGCGCCACCGGTCGCGGCCAGGGCCGGCCAGCCGGCACGGATCAGCACCGCGGCCGCCAGGTTTTCCTTGAGCGGCGCCGCGCCCTGCTGCAGGCGATAGCCGCGCTGGTGCAGGCTCTGACCGGAGAGATCCAGCGAGAGGATGGCCTGGCCGCGCTCCAGGTGCAGGTGGACGCGCAGATCCGGAGCAACCTTGTCCACCGTGGGCCGCTGCCCGGTGCGCTCGCGCAGGCGGTCGACGATGGCGTCCTTGACCTTGAGGGCACCGAAATGGGTGTTGTCGATGCCCGCGCCCTGGCCGCTGAAGCCCACCGCCAGGGTGCCGGTGGGCGCCAGGTGTTCTTCCCATTCCACCCCGTGCACGCCCAGGTACAGCCCCTGGGGGTCTTCCACCGGGAAGCGCGCCAGCACCAGCAGCACCCGGTTGGCCAGGCGCGACCAGAGGCACAGGCGGTAGGCATCCGCGAGACTGGCCTCGCCGCGCACCGCCGCGGTCTGGCTGCGGGCTTCCTGCAGACCGAGGCCCTGGGCCTCTTCCAACAGCAGGGTCTCGAGTCCCTTGGGACAGGTGAGGATGAGTTGTTGCATCGCGGACATCGTTGAATCCATAGGTTAGCGCAAGGAACTTTCTGCCTTTGGTCGGATTGACCGATGAGGACAGCCCCTTCCGTGAAAGTTTGACTGCGTCTCAACAAGCCGCAGTGACGGCATTCCAGCGGCGGTTTATCGCCATTTCATTTCGATTTGATTACGGCTTATAGCTAAAAGGTCGTTCCCAGCCAGAGCGCCATTGGTTAGTAATTGACCACCCGCAGCGCGAAGGTGCGGGGCGGATGTCAGGACGCCGGCTCTGGCATCCAGGCCTGCAACGGGCCATGGACAATCTGCAAGTCAACCTACGAGGGCACTACCCTATGAGAAGACTCAAGCGTGATCCAATGGAACGAGCTTTCCAGCGTGGTTATCAGCACGGCATCGTGGGCAAATCGCGGGACCTCTGCCCCTTCACCCAGGACGCCGTCCGGCAGGCCTGGCTCAATGGCTGGCGTGAGGGCCGTAGCGACCAATGGGACGGCTACGTAGGCACCGCCGGTCTTCAACGCATGAATCAACTTCAAGCCGTAGGCTAATTCGATTTCACTAGCGGAAGCCCAGGGCTTCCCATAGCGTTCTGGTTGTTTTCCAGTCAGATCCTCTCCCAGGATCAGGGACCCGGTCCCACGGGGGCTCCCAGCGAGCCCCCTCCCCCTCAGGGGCGCGCTGCTGCAATGGCATCCACGGCTTCGCGGATCAAGGCCGGTCCGCGATAGATGAAGCCGCTGTAGAGCTGCACCAGACTGGCACCCGCCGCGATCTTCTCCGCCGCATCCTCGCCCGACAGGATCCCGCCCGCCGCGATGATCGGCAGCCGACCACCCAGCTCACCAGCCAGCACCCGCACCACATGGGTGCTCTTCTCGCGTACCGGGGCGCCCGACAGGCCGCCGGCCTCGGCGGCATAGGGCAGATTCTCCACCCCTTCCCGGCCCAGGGTGGTGTTGGTGGCGATGATGGCGTCCATCCCGGCATCGCGAATCGCCTGGGCGGTCAGCACGATCTCTTCATCGGTCAGGTCCGGGGCGATCTTGATGGCGATGGGCACGCGGCGGCCGTGCTGGACCGCCAGGTCTTCCTGGCGCTGGCGCAGGGCTTCCAGCAGGCTCTTGAGCGCGTCGCCGAATTGCAGGCTGCGCAGGCCGGGCGTATTGGGCGAGCTGACGTTCACCGTGATGTAGCTGGCATGGGCATAGACCCGGTCCAGACCGATCAGGTAGTCGTCCACCGCCCGCTCCACCGGAGTAGTGGCATTCTTGCCGATGTTGATCCCCAGTACGCCCCGGAAGCGTGCGGCCTTGACCCGCTCGATCAGCGCATCCACGCCCGCATTGTTGAAACCCATGCGGTTGATGATGGCGTCGGCCTGCTCCAGGCGGAACAGCCGCGGCTTGGGATTGCCCGGCTGCGGCCGCGGCGTCACGGTACCGATCTCGATGAAGCCGAAACCCAGGCCGGCGAAGCCGTCGATAGCGGCGCCGTTCTTGTCGAGTCCGGCGGCCAGGCCCACCGGATTGGGAAACTCCAGGCCCATGACCTGGACCGGTAGCCGACCCGGCCGCCGGCCGAGCCCGGTCAGGCCCAGACGACCCGCGGCACCGATCAGGTCCAGCGCCAGATCGTGCGATCCTTCGGGAGACATTTTGAAGAGCAGAGGACGGAGCGCGTCGTACATGGCGGACTCACAGGCGATTCGGAAAGCGCGCATTATACAGGCTTGCCACCGGCCATACGTCGCTCGCTCCGGAGGCGAACGGTCACTCGCACAAAAGATCCTACCTTTCGGGAATCATTTGACGATAGCGCGGTCTTTGCCACGCTAGACTCGGTCGTGCAGTTCCTATCCGCCCCGGAGACCTCATGAGCAACAGTGCCAACCTCCTGGGCAGCCCCTGGTCTTCGCTGGCCTTGCATCTGCATCCCTCCCTGGCCAGCCGCCGGATCCAGCGTTGCCTGGAACGCCTGGCCGACGCCTTCGTCCCCTTGCCCGCGCCTACCGACAGCCTTTGGTGGGATGAAGGCCATCCGCTGCACCTGTTGCTCGGCCTGCCCCGCGCCGCCCTGTCCGGACCGACCCAGGAGATCAAGGGCCACGCCCATGCCCTGCTCAGTCAGTTGGTGGTCGCCGATACGCTGCAGGCCGCCGCCCTCGACCTGCGTGCCATCGATGGCCTCTGCCAGCGCCTCGGCGACAGCACGCTCGATACGGCGATACAGCTGGAGGAACTGGCCGCCCTGCCCGCAGCGCGCGAGCAGGTGCGGATCATCGGCTATCGGGATTTCCAGGCGGCGCTCTATCGCACCTTGCCGAATGTGTCTGCGGAACAGCCCCTGCGTCTGCGCCAGGCCAGCTGGCGAGGTACCCGACTGTTCCTGGAAAACGATACGGCCACCACCCTCGCCTTCGCCAGCATCATCGCCTACGCCCGCATCCGCGGGATCGCCGTGGAGGTGCCGGCGCAGATCCAGTGCCTGCGCCTAGATCCGGCGGCCATCGACCGCCTGCAGGAGGCTTTCGCAGTCTATGCCCTGCCCAATGCGGTCTGGAACCACCCCGACTTCATCCAGGTGCTGCTGGGCCTGAAGCTCGACTATGCGCGCCTGCCACTGCCCGCCCCGGGCCAGGATCTGGAGTGGTTGCTGCTGCCCAGCGAGGTGGCGAGCACCCGGGTCCTCAGCGAGATTCTCGAACGCCTGGGCGCTGCCGAGGTGATCGGCTACCTGCAGGCGCTCTAGAAACCGCTCAGGGGGCGGCTACCGCCGGCGCATGTCGCTGCCCCGCCGCCAGAAAGACCTCGAAGGCCAGCCGCTGGCCGGCCAGCATCGCCGGATGCAGGCGCGCATCGCTGCCCGCCTCATCCAGACGCTGCAGAAAGCCTGGCCAGGCGCCCTTGGGCGGCACGTGACCCAGATAGGCCCGGGCGTCGCGCACCGCCTCGTCGGGACTCTCGCCGGCATGGCGATCCAGCATTCGCGACCCCAGCCGAGACCCTTCGAGGACATAGGCCACCCCCCAGCACTCGCCTTCGTCGAGCAGGCGCTCGAGGACTACGGGTTCGGGCTGCTCGGCGGCCAGGCGCTGCAGATCCTCTGCCAGCACCCCGGTGCGGCGACGCTCAGCCCAGTCGGGCAGCAGGCGCTGGATGCCGGAGCGCTCCAGCAGGTCTTCCAGACCGATCAGAGCCTGGGCATGGGCCTGCAGAAAGGCGGTGTAATGCAGCCGGGTCTGCAGCGCATAGCGGCCAAAGGTCGCATCGACCTGCTCGTGCAGGGCACCGCCCTCGGCGCGCAACATTTCACGGATGGAGGACACGCAAATACCTCAAGTTGGCGCCGGCCTTCAGAGCGGCGAAGGCTGGGGCTTCTCGCCGCGCAGGGCGGCCTGCAGCCGGGCTGCCAGGTCGGCCTCGCGAAAGGGCTTGGGAACGATGAAGGATTGTTCGGGATCGAGTTCGCCCAGTTCGGCATAGCCGGTGATGAAGACCACCGGCAACTGCGGCAGCCGCTTGCGCACCTGGCGGGCCAGCTCGGCACCGTTCATGCCGGGCATGGCGAAATCCGCCAGCAGCAGATCGATCTGCGGATCGCGCTCCAGCGCACTCAGGGCGGCGAAGCCATTGCTGGCCTCCACCACCTGATAGCCGAGATCGGCCAGCAGGGCAGCGGTCACGTTGCGTACCGCGTGGTCGTCGTCGACCAGCAGGATGCGGCGCTCGGCGGCCTGCTCGTCGCGACCCAGGGCCGGTAGCCCGATCGGATCCTGGGCATCCTCCGCCTCGGTACGCGGCAGATAGACCAGCACCGTGGTGCCACTGCCCACCTGCGTCTCGATGCGGACCCCGCCACCGGACTGCTTGGCGAAGCCGAACACCTGGGCCAGGCCCAGACCGGAGCCCTTGCCCACCTCCTTGGTGGTGAAGAAGGGTTCGAAGGCCTTGGCCAGCACCTCTTCGCTCATCCCGGTACCGGAATCCTGCACCGCCAGCAGCACGTATTCGCCCGGTTCGGGTTCCTCGGGACGCTGCGGCGGCTCGCTGATGGTCTGATTGGAGGTGCTCAGGCGCAGGGTGCCGCCGACCGCCATGGCATCCCGGGCATTGATCGCCAGGTTGAGGATGATGAGTTCGATCTGGGTCGGATCGACCAGGGCGTGCCAGCAATCGGCGCGCAGGTGGGTCTCGATCCAGACACTGCCGCCCATGGTACTGCGCAGCAGCTCCAGCATGCCCTCGACGGTTTCGTTGAGCTTGACCGGCTTGGGCGCCAGCCGCTGGCGACGGGAAAAGGCCAGCAGCTGGGCGGTGAGCTTAGCGCCCCGCTCGCCCGCTTCGCGGATGTTCTGCACCCGCCCCTGGGTCTTGTCGCTGGCCGCCAGGCGCGTCAGGTCGCGCTCGAGGAAGCTGGCGCTGCTGAGCACCACGGTGAGCAGGTTGTTGAAGTCATGGGCCACGCCCGCCGTGAGCTGCCCCACGGCTTCCAGTCGCTGCATCTGCTGCAGGGTCGCCTCGACCCGCTCGCGCTCGTCGATCTGCTCGCGCAGCTGGCGGTTCGCTGCCGCCAGCTCTTCCATCGCCAGGACTTCCGAGGAGATGTCGCGCCCGGAGCAATAGGTCATGCCGGCATCCGGTACCGCCGTCCAGGAAATCCAGCGATAGCTGCCGTCACGATGGCGGATGCGGTTGACGAAACGCTGGCTGGTCGCGCCGGTGGCCAGCTGCTTGAGTTCGTTGTCGGTGATGAAGCGCTCGTCGGGATGCACCAGCGCCAGCAGCGAGGAGTCCAGCAACTCCACCCGCGACCAGCCCAGATTTTCTTCCCAGGCCGGGTTGAGCGCCACCAGGGTGCCATCGGGCTTGCACACCAGCAGCAGATCGCGAGTGAGGTCCCAGGTCCGATCGCGCTCCCGGGTACGCTCTTCGACACGCTCGCCAAGACTGACATTGAGCCGCTCGAGCTTTTCCGCGGCATCGCGCTGCTGGGTGATGTCGAGCATCACGCCCAGAAAGCGGGTGCAGACGCCGGCGTCGAAGAAGGGCTGGCCGCGGGTCTCGACCCAGCGCTGGGCGCCATTGTCCAGACGAATGCGGTATTCGCTGCGGTAGTCGTCGTCGCGCTCATCGGCGCTCGCCTGGCGGACCGTATGCAGAAAGCGCTCGAGGCCATCGCTGCCGCACAGCCGTTCGAAGACCTCGAGATCGACCACCGCATCGGCCGGCAGCCCGAACATGGCCTTGCAGCGCTCGTCCCAGACCAGGGTACGACTGGCCGGCAGATACTCCCACATGCCCAGCCGGGAGGCGTCCATCGCCAGGCGGGACCTGACCTCCAGGCTGTGCAGGGCTTCTTCGGCGCGGCGCCGCTCGCGGCGCTCGTGCACCACCAGCAATGCCCGCTCGACGGCCTTGGCCAGGAGCTCCATGCTCTGCTTGAGCACATAGTCGTTGGCACCCAGGCGCATCATCTCCACGGCGTGCACCTCACCAAAGATGCCCGAGACGAAGATGAAGGGCGTTTCCGGTGCCAGCGCCCGCGCCACGCGCAGCGCCTCGGCGCCGGAGAAGCCCGGCAGGATGATGTCGGAAAGGATGATGTCGTAGGTCTGCTGGCTCAGGGCCAGGGTGAGACCGGTACGCTCGTAGACGATCTTGGATTGCAGCTCGAAGCCGTGCCTTTCCAGCTCGATCAGGATCAGCTCGGCGTCGAGCTTGCTGTCCTCTACCAGGAGGATCTTGATCTGTTTCGAGAGGGGCATAAACGGACGTCGGCCTTGGATCTGTTCGCTCAGGGGAGCCGGGTCGCGCATATCTGCCGGTCGCGGATGACTGGATACGGATGCACTTATCTTCACTCGCTAACGGCCAATGCGCCTGGCGACACGGCGCGATCCTGGCGGCGGCTCGTTGAGTACGGCCCAGAACACGCCGAGGTCACTGATCGCGGCAACGAAATCACGGAATTCGACCGGCTTGACCACGTAGGCGTTCACGCCCAGTTCGTAGGCCTTTTCCAGATCGGGCTCCTCCCGCGACGACGTCAGCATGACCACGGGGATGCTGCACAGCTCCGGGGTACCACGCACCAGGTCCAGCACCTCGAGGCCATCGACCTTGGGCAGCTTGAGATCCAGCAGCATCACGGCGGGATTGCCCGGCTCGCGATCGGCATAGGGCTCGCGGCGCAACAGGTAATCAACCGCTTCGGCGCCGTCACGCAGAACCACGACATCGTTGGCCAACTGGCTGCGCTCCAGAGCCACCAGGGTGAGCTCCAGATCGTGCGGATTGTCTTCGACCAGCACAATGGGTTTGAGCATGAATAGAACTACCTTTTGTGTACCGGCGACGGTCGTTGTTTGGGAAGGGCGAAATAGAAGGTCGCGCCCTCGCCGATGGCACCCTCGGCCCAGACGCGACCGTCATGGCGCTCGATGATGCGTCTGACACTGGCCAGACCGATGCCGACCCCTTCGAACTCATCGGCATGGTGCAGGCGCTGGAAGACGCCGAACAGCTTGCCTACGTAATCCATGTTGAAACCGACGCCGTTGTCCCGGACAAAGATGATGTCCTCGGAATCGCTCGGCAAGGTGCCGATCTCGATCACCGCCGGCTCTTCGTAGCGACTGTATTTGATGGCATTGGCCAGCAGATTGCGCAAGGCGAGATGGACGAAGGCGGCATCGGCGATGACGACAGGCAGGGGGCCGATGTGCCACTCCACCTGCCGCTCGGCATAGTCCGGCGCCATCTCTTCGCGGATGGCTTCCACCAGGGCGGTGAGATTGACGTCGGAATAGCGGATCGCGGCCCGCCCCATCTGCGAGAAGCTCAGCAGGTTGTCCACCAGGCTGCCGGCGAAGCGTGCCGACGAACCGATGTTCTCCAGGAAGCGCCGCCCCCGGTCCGACAGCTTGCCGCCCTCGATGTCGCCCAGCAGCTCGGCATAGCCGGCGATGTGGCGCAGCGGCGCCCGCAGGTCGTGGGACACGCTGTAGGAAAAGGCCGCCAGTTCCTTGTTGCTGCGCTGCAGCTCCTCGGCCAGCTCGGCCATCTCCTCGGCCTTGCGCAGGACGATCCCGCGCACCGCGTTGCGCAATTCGATGGCGCTTTCCAGCTCCAGCGGCGACCAGGGTAGCGACAGCCCGCGCACCGTCTCCTGCCAGAGCACGAAACTCTGCCGCGGCGACAGGCGCCCGTCGCTGCCTTCCTGCTTGGTCGGCCGGCCGGCCCAGTTGACCACCTGCACCAGCTCGCTGCGGAACCAGATCAGGTAGTGTGAATGCAATTCGGAAATGGGGACGGCGAGCACCCCGGCCGCATGCTGGGCCAGCTGGGGGAGCTCGGCGATATCCTTGGCCAGGTTGTCGGTGACGAAGTGGTCCTTGACGTTGACCGACAGCCACTCGACCAGGCTGTCCACCACCTCGCGCGGCGGTACCTGGCCGATCAGCTCGGTCCCGTCGGAGGAGATGATGGCGGCGCCCTGCGCCCGGGCGAAATCCAGGAAGACCTGCGGCAGCTCCAATAGTCCCTGGCAGACGCTGTCGCGGTCGGCCATGGTCGAGAGCATCTGCACCATGGATTGGCGCAGCGCCAGCCGGCGATCGGATTCCGCATGGGTCTCGGCGGCATCGATCTGCAGCGACAGCACCCGGCCGAACAGCTCGCAGGCGGTACGCGTCTGGAAGGACACCCGCTGGGGTTGACGGTCGTGGCAGAGCACCAGGCCCCAGAGGCGATCACCGACCACGATGGAGATGGACATGGACGCCAGGGTGCCCATGTTCCTCATGTACTGCAGGTGTACCGGCGACACGCTGCGCAGCTGCGCGAAGCTGAGATCCAGCGGCTGCCCGGTCAGCGGATTGGTCTGCGGCTGCAACGGCGAGGGCTGGTAGTAGGCGTTGCCAATCACCCGGATGCGGTTGGCCAGGTACAGGCGACGCGCCTGGGCCGGAATGTCCGAAGCGGGAAATCTCAGGCCCAGATAGCTGGGTACGCCGGGATCGCACTCCTCGGCCAGCACCTGCCCATGACCGTCCTCGTCGAAGCGATAGATCATGGTGTGGTCGAAACCGGAAATACGCTTGGCTTCGCGCACCGCGAGCTTGGCGATGGCGTCGACGGTTTCGGCCTGATGCAGCTGTTCGATGAACACCCGCACCATGGGATAGAGGGTATTGAGGCCAAGGCGGCTGTCCACCGGCGCCTCGAATTCGACGATCAGCACCCCGCCGAAGCGGTGCATGAACAGCGCGAAGGTCTGCTGCCGCGGTCCCAGGGTCACATCGCCCTGATAGATGGGGTTCTGCTCTTCCTGGGTCAGGGCACCGAGCATGGCCGGCAGATCCCGTTCCGGCAGCAATTCGCCGAGGGTGCGACCCAGCACCTCCTCCACGGCGACCCCGAGGTACTCGCGGACGTTGGCACTGGCCTGGACGATGCGCAGATCCGGCTCTTCCACGGCGAACAGGAAGCCATGTTCCTGGATACTGCCGGGAATATGGATCGGCTCGTTGGCGCAATCGGCCAGAGCGTCGGGCTGCGTCTTGGAGGGTGACTCGAGCGCCAAACCGGGAACCTCATGTGATCGGAAAGAAGCGCAGGGAAAGCGGTGCGCCGAAACGGAAACAAAGGTCATTCAGACTATCAGACCCTGGGCAGGAGGCGAAGCGAAACGGCGCGCAGCCTGGAGAGCGACATGCGCGGCGACACTGTCTCGCCGCGGGTTGGAATCTTCTCCGTCGGCCTTCGGTCGGAGCTGGTTTAGCCCCAGGATCCTGCCCATGTCCTTGCGCCGCGCCCTCCCCCTGGCCGCCCTGCTGCTGAGTCCGCTCAGTCAGGCCGAGCCCCTCTACGGCGAACGTCTCGAAGGCTTCGACTACGACTATCCGGTCAAGACCTTCAGCTTCGACTCCCAGCGCCAGGCGCTGGAGATGGCCTATCTCGACGTCGCGCCGAGCGGAAAACCGAACGGCCGGACTCTGGTGCTGTTGCACGGCAAGAACTTCTGCGCCGGTACCTGGGCGCAGAGCATCCAGGTGCTGAGCGCTGCCGGCTATCGGATCGTGGCCCCGGATCAGATCGGTTTCTGCAAATCCAGCAAGCCAGCCCACTACCAGTACAGCTTCCAGCAACTGGCCGCCAATACCCGGGCCCTGCTCGACCACCTGGGCATCGCCCGGGCGACCCTGATCGGCCATTCGACCGGCGGCATGCTCGCGACCCGCTACGCCCTGCTCTATCCCGAGGCCACCGAACAGCTGGTGCTGGTCAACCCCATTGGCCTCGAGGACTGGAAGGCCCTGGGCGTACCCTATCGCAGCGTCGACCAGTGGTACGCCCGGGAACTGAAGACCTCCGCCGACGGCATCCGCGACTATGAGCGCAGCACCTACTACGCCGGCCAGTGGTCCCCGGCCTACGAACGCTGGGTGACGATGCTCGCCGGTCTCAACAACGGCCCCGGCAAGGAAAGGGTCGCCTGGAACTCGGCCCTGATCTACGACATGATCTACAGCCAACCGGTGGTCTACGAATTCGCCCGACTGCGCATGCCCACCCTGCTCATGATCGGCCAGCGAGATACCACCGCCATCGGCAAGGACGCCGCGCCGGCCGCCATCAAGGCGCAGCTGGGTCACTATCCCGAACTGGGCAAGGCGGCGGCGCGACGCATCCCCCGGGCGACCCTGGTGGAATTCGAGGACCTGGGCCACGCGCCCCAGATGCAGGCGCCGGAGCGCTTTCACCAGGCCCTGCTGCAGGGGCTGAGCGCCCTCAAGGCATCCTCGACGCAGCCCCAGCCCTGATCGAATCCGAACGATGAAAAAGGGCGGCGTACCCAAGGGTACGCCGCCCTTTTTCATGCCCTGTCAGACGACGCTGCCCACGAACGCCATTCGTGGGCAGCGCCTGCCTCAGGCGCTGCTGCTGGCCAGATCCGCCAGTTCACGACTGGCGACGCTGTACATCGCATAGTCCTGACCGCTGGCATTGCGCAGATCCACCAGCAGACCCCGCCAGCGCTCCACGGCTGCCCGATGGCGCTCCAGCCACAGCGAGAGCCGCGCTTCCGGATCGCTTGGCGCCTCGCTCAGGTTGAGCATGGCGATGGTGATGGCGCGCTGCTGCACATCCACCTCGTCGCGGAAGGCCTCGCGCGCCAGGGCCTGCCAGGCATTGGCCACCGGCAGCTGGTTGAGCTGCTGCTGGTACCAGGCCAGGTCCAGCACATCGCCCGCGGCGAACCAGGTAGCCGCCACTTCCAGCGGATCCTGGGCGGTGACCTCCGCGGCCTGGATCACCGGCAGCAGGGTATAGATGTGGTTGGTCCCGGCGACGACCCGCGCCAGCAGCTCGGGCACGCCCGCCTCGGTATAGGCGCGGAAGCGCTCTTCCCAGTCCTGGCGCGGCTCGCCCTGCAGCAGTTCGTCCAGACGCACCCCCAGGGCGGCGATGCGCGGCCCGAAGAAGGCCGCCACGGCGCCGGCATCCAGGCCGCTGCGATGGCTGCGCAGGAACCAGCGGGTCGCCCGCCGGCCCAGTCGCATCAACTCGCTCATCAGGCGCAGCTGCAACTCCGCCGGCACCTGATGATCCAGGGCTTCCACCTGACGCCACCAGTGCGGCAGGTGCAGGACGTCGCGCATCACCACATAGGCGCGGGCGACATCGGCCGCGCTCATGCCGGTGGATTCGCACAGGCGCTGCACGAAGGTGATGCCCATGTGGTTGATCAGGTCGTTGGCGATCTGGTTGGCGACGATCTCGCGTTTCAGGCGATGGCGCGCCATGGCCTCGGGGAACTGCTCGGTCAGGCGCTGCGGGAAGGCACCCTGCATGTCCCGGGCAAGGTATTCGTCGTCCGGCACCGAAGAGGCCAGCAATTGCTCCTTGAGGTCGATCTTGCTGTAGGAGATCAGCACCGACAGCTCGGCCCGGGTCAGTCCCTGCTCCTTGGCGGCGCGCTCAGCGAGCACCTCGTCGCTGGGCAGGAATTCGAGGGTGCGATCCAGCTTGCCACGCCCTTCGAGGTCGACGATCAGCCGCTGGTATTCGGCCAGGTGCGTCCGCGCCCGGTATTCCGCCAGCGACAGGGCACCGGTCTGCATGTAGTTGTTGGCGACCACCAGTTCGCCGACCTCGTCGGTCATCTCGCCCATCAGCGTGTTGCGCTGCTTGACGGTCATGTCGCCGGCGGAGACCACGTCGCCCAGGAGGATCTTGATGTTGACCTCGTGGTCGGAGCAATCCACGCCGCCGGCGTTGTCGATGAAGTCGGTGTTGCAGGCGCCGCCGTGCAGGCCGAACTCCACCCGCGCCAGCTGACTCATGCCCAGGTTGCCACCCTCGCCGATGACCTTGGCGCGCAGGTCGCAGCCGTCCACGCGCAGGGCGTCGTTGGCCTTGTCGCCGATGTCGGCATGGCTTTCGAAGCTGGCCTTGACGTAGGTGCCGATGCCGCCGTTCCAGATCAGATCCACCGGCGCCTTGAGCAGGGCGTTGATCAGCTCGTTGGGCGTCAGGTGATCGGCCTGCAGATCGAAGCGCGCCTTCATCTCGGGACTGATGGCGATGCGCTTGGCACTGCGCGGGAAGATGCCACCACCCTGGGAGATCAGGCTGGCGTCATAGTCGGTCCAGCTCGACCGCGGCAGGTTGAACAGCCGTTCACGCTCGACATAGCTGCGCTCGGCGTCCGGATTGGGATCGATGAAGATGTGCAGGTGGTTGAAGGCTGCCACCAGCTCCAGGCTGCGCGAACGCAGCAGGCCGTTGCCGAAGACGTCGCCGGCCATGTCGCCGATGCCCACCACGGTGACCGGATCGGTCTGGACGTCGATGCCGCGCTCACGGAAGTGGCGCTGCACGCTGACCCAGGCGCCCCGCGAGGTGATGCCCATCTTCTTGTGGTCGTAACCCGCCGAACCACCGGAGGCGAAGGCGTCGTCGAGCCAGAAGCCATAGTCCTGGGCGATGCCGTTGGCGATGTCGGAGAAGGTCGCGGTGCCCTTGTCGGCGGCCACCACCAGATAGGGGTCGTCGCCGTCGTAGCGCACCACGGCAGCCGGCGGGACCACTTCACCGTCTTTCAGGTTGTCGGTGATGTCCAGCAGACCGCTGATGAAGATGCGGTAGCAGGCGATGGCCTCGGCCTGGATGTCGTCGCGGGAGCCGCCGGTGGGCAGACGCCGCGGCACGAAGCCGCCCTTGGCGCCCACGGGGACGATCACCGAGTTCTTGACCTGCTGCGCCTTGACCAGGCCCAGCACCTCGGTGCGGTAGTCTTCCTCGCGATCCGACCAGCGCAGGCCGCCGCGGGCGACGTTGCCGAATCTCAGGTGCACCCCTTCCACGCGCGGGCTGTAGACGAAGATCTCATAGCGCGGCACCGGGCGCGGCAGCTCGGGAATGGCCTTGGGATCAAGCTTGAAGCTGAAATAGGCCTTGGGCTTGCCAGCGGCGTCGGTCTGGAAGACGTTGGTTCTCAGGGTCGCCTTGATCAGGTCCAGGTAGCGCCGCAGGATGCGGTCCTCGTTGAGTACCGCGACATCGTCGAGGGCACTGAGGATGGCCTGCTCCAGGCGCTGCTGCTTGTCGTCCAGGTCTTCGCTGGTCATGCGCCGCGCCAGGTAGAACTTCATGCGGAACAGCCGCACCAGTTCCCGGGCGATGTCGACGTGGGCGTTGAGGGTGGCGGCGATGTAGCCGATGTCGAAGCCGATGCGGATCTGCTTGAGGTAGCGCGCATAGGCGCGCAGCACCGCGACGTCCCGCCAGGGCAGCCCGGCGGTCAGCACCAGACGGTTGAAGCTGTCGTTTTCCGCCTGCCCATCCACCACCTGGACGAAGGCGTCCTGGAAGGTGTCGTTGAGTTGCTGCAGATCCAGCTCCAGGCCGGCCACGGTGGTGAAGGCAAAGTCATGGATCCAGTAGCGGCGGCCATTGCGATGGCGCAGCTCGTAAGGGAATTCGCCGAGCACGCGCAGCCCGAGGTTTTCCAGGATCGGCAGGACGTCCGACAGCGCCAGGGGGGTATCGGCGTGATAGAGCTTGCAGTGCAGGATGTTGTCGCCGGTCTGGGTCAGCGGCTGATAGAAGCCCATGGCCAGACGGCGCTCGTCGCTGAGCGCCAACAGGTGGCGCATGTCTACCACGGCCAGGTGCGGCGCGAAACGCTCGCGATAGCCGGCCGGGAAGCCCAGCGGATAGTCGGCGAGGATGGAGGTACCCTGGGCTTCGCCGAAGCTGTCCACCATCAGGCTGGCGAAGTCGTCCTTCCAGCTGCGGCAGGCCTGCACCATTTCCTGTTCCAGGCGCGCCGGATCGACATCCTGCGGCTGCAGGGGATCGACGCGCAGGATGAACTGCACCCGCGCCAGCACGGACTCGGAGAAGAAGGTCCAGAATTCGCAGTCGGTGCCATGCAGGCGATCCATGAGGATCTGCTGCATGCGCTGGCGCACTTCGGTGGAATAGATGTCGCGCGGCACATAGGCCAGGCAATAGAAGAACTGGCCATAGGGATCGCGGCGCAGGAAGACGCGCACCTTGCTGCGCTCCTGGATCTGCACGATGGCCATGGCGGTGCTGAACAGATCGTCCACCGGGGTCTGGAACAGATCGTCCCGCGGCAACCCTTCGAGGACCTGGGCCAGTTCCTTGCCCAGGTGGGCGCTGCTGTCGAAATCGGCGCGGCGACGCACCTCGTCGACCTTGCGGCGGATATAGGGAATCTCGCGCACGCTGTCGTTGTAGACGCTGGAGGTGTAGAGACCCATGAAGCGGTGCTCGCGCACCACCCGGCCACTGGCGTCCACTTCGCGCAGGGAAACGAAATCGGGATAGGCCGGGCGATGCACCCGGCTCGGGTCGGCCGCCTTGGCGAAGGACAGCAGCACCGGTTCGCGCAGATAGCGCAGCGGCTCACCGGACAGGGTGATCTCGGCGGTCTCGGGGCGACCGCGCAGGCGCCGCGACAGGCCGAGCAGGGAGTCGGGCACATAGCGTTGCACCGCGGTCTCGCCGTCGCCCTCGACGGTGAATTCCTCGTAGCCGAGGAAGGTGAATCTGTCGTCGCGCAGCCAGTCGAGGAAGGCCTTGACCTCGGCCAGTTCGCCCTCCTCCACGCCGGCCGGACGCCGATCCAGCCAGCTCAGCAGGTCGGCAACCTTGGTCTTCATGGCGGCATAGTCGCCGACGGTCAGGCGCACTTCACCGAGGATCTCCTGCAGCGCCGCCTCCAGGGTGCGCAACTCGCTGCTTGCGGCACAGCGGTCGATCTCGAGGAACATCAGGGCTTCGCGGGTCACCCCTTCGCCCTGCTGGCCCTTGGGCAGCAACTCGAGCAGACGACCCTGGGCATCCCGGCGCACGCTGAGGACGCTGTTCTGCAGAGTATGGACACTGTAGCCCTGGCGATTGAGCTCCATGCGCACCGAGTCGACCAGGAACGGCGAATCGGCGTGCAGCACCTCCACCACGGTGTGGCTCGATTGCCAGCCGTGTCGTTCGTAGTCCGGATTGAAGACCTGGACCCGCGGCTCGGACGGATCGAAGACATCCAGCAGACGCCAGGCCGACAGTACGCAGCCGACCAGATCGGAGAGCCGACGCTGAGTGAGTTCTTCCAGCGGGACGATGCCGAAGAACTGGGCGGTGAAGCGCTCCAGCTGTTCGAGGGTATCCCCTTCGACATGGGCCGCGAGGGCATTCTTGAGTTGTTGTTGGAAATCCGCTTGGCTGGCAGCGGTGAAAAACGCCATAACCGTACTCCGTCCTGAAGGTGCTGTGGGCTTCGCTCCGCAGAGGACAGGCCTCTCCCGGAGCGAGTTCCACAGGGACGAGGCCGGACTGCACCAAAAAAGTGCAAAGATGCAGTGCGGCTAGAGTAGCCAACAAAGACAGCTATGCACGTACGTCAGGGCGACAACAAGATTCAGCTGCGGAACGGATCTCAATAGTGCGGTGGCGGCGCCTCGTCCGGCAGACCACCGCCACCCGAACTCTGCAGCTCGGCCTGGCGCTCGGCCAGGACGCGAATCTGGGCCGCGCAGCGATCCAGCGCCCGCTGCTGCTCGACGATGATGTCGTTGAGGGTCTGAATGGTGTCGTCCTGGAAGGCCTGGCGCATTTCCAGGTCGGCGATACGGTCTTCAAGGGTCATGCCTGTGTCTCCTCCGCGAGCAGCACCCGCCAGCGTTCCGCTGCGGCATGGCCGGCTTCCGCGGTATGGGGCTCGCGTGGCGAGTGCCCCCATACCGGGCCGGGCCAGGCCGGATCGCCCTCCTGCCGCAACAGGACGTGCAGGTGCAATTGCCTGACGACGTTGCCCAGAGCACCGATGTTCAATTTTAGATCCGGCTGCGCGTGGCGCAACACCTGGGCAACAAGTGTCACCTCTCGCCACAGTTGTGCCTGATCCTGGGGTGACAGGTCGAGGATCTCGGTAACACTTTCGCGCCGGGGTACCAGCACCAGCCAGTCATAGCGCCTGTCGTTCAGCAGCAATACCTGACACAGCGTCAAGGACGCCACTTCTAGGGTATCTTCGGCCAGCCGTGGGTCTATTTGGAACATCTCATCTCCTGCCAACACCTGTCGGCACTAAAAGTGTGCACAGCTTTGTGCAAGTGAAACCTTTGGTGTCACAAAGGTGCAACCAACCCTTCCGAAACTGCCCATTGCTTGGGAAGCGGAGCAGCGATAGACAGGCGGGCTCAGGGATTGAGCGTTTGTGCACGCTTTTTGCTATCACGATCCGGGTACGACGATCGGACGGGAACTCTTAAAGAGCTTTCTTAAGAGTCACGGTTAATCCGCTCATCACACGCAAAATTTTGATGAAGCCTATCGCCCCTCCGAGAGAGGTGCTATATGTGCCGCCATTAGAACAAACAGCCACGGCTGACACGATGGCTGACTTTCAACCCAAAGGAGCATTTCTGATGCAAGCGATGAAGTGGAGCATTCTCGCCCTGGCCGTAGCCGCAGGGACCACTCAACTGGCTTTCGCCGACCAGCAGTCCGAATCCAAGGGCTTTGTCGAGGACAGCAAGCTGACCCTGCTGAACCGTAACTACTACTTCAACCGGGATCTCAAGAACGGCGCCAACGATCGTAAAGATTGGAGCCATGGCTTCCTGATGAACTACGCATCGGGCTTCACCCAGGGAACCGTAGGTGTCGGTGTGGACGCCTTCGGCTACCTGGGTCTGAAACTGGACGGCGGCCGCGGCCACGTCGGCTCCGGCAACCTGCAGATCGACAGCGACGGTCGCAACAAGGACGAGTACTCCACCGCTGGCGCCGCCGTCAAACTGCGCGTCTCCAACACCGTCCTGAAGTACGGCAACGTGCAGCCCACCTCCCCGGTCTTCGCCGTGGGTGGCAGCCGTCTGTTCCCGCAGACCGCTACCGGCTTCATGCTGACCAGCGAAGAAATCGAGAACCTGTTCCTGGAAGCGGGTCACATCACCGCTGCCCGTGACCGCACCAACACCTACCACGACGGCAACATGGGCGCGGCTTACGCTCCTGCGTTTACCACCAGTTCCGCCGATTACCTGGGTGGCAAGTACAAGATCAACGATCAACTGAACGCGTCGCTGTATTACGGCCGTCTGGAAGATCTGTGGAACCAGTACTACGCCAACGTCAACTTCGTGCAGCCGCTGGCAGCCAACCAGGCGCTGACCTTCGACTTCAACTACTACTACACCAAGGACGCTGGCAGCGCCAAGCTGGGCGACTTCACCAACAACGCCTACTCGCTGGCCGCCGCCTACAGCATCGATGCCCACACCTTCACCCTGGCCTACCAGGGCGTAAGCAGCGACTCGCCGTTCGACTACGTCGGCGTGGGTGGCAAGGGTGCTGGCACCGGCAACGGTGGCGACAGTATCTTCCTGGCCAACTCCATCCAGTACTCCGACTTCAACGCCTCCGGCGAGAAGTCCTGGCAGGCGCGCTACGACCTGAACATGGCGACCCTGGGCGTACCCGGCTTGAGCTTCATGGCCCGCTACATCTACGGTCACGACATCGACGCGCCCAAGGGCAGCACCGCCTACGCGGGCCTGTATCAGGATGGCGACAAAGAGCGCGAGACCAACGTCGAAGCCAAGTACGTCCTGCAGAGCGGCCCGGCCAAGGACCTGTCCTTCCGCGTCCGTCAAGCCTGGCACCGTGGCGACGCCAGCACCGGCGGCACCGTCAACGAGTTCCGCCTGATCACCGAGTACCCGCTGAACATCCTCTAATAGAGGCCAGCGTCACTCGCACGATCCAGCAGCCCGGCATTCGCCGGGCTGTTCTTTTCCGGCCTCCGGTCGGCGCCACCCGCGTCCCTGTACGCCCTGCCCCACCCCGCCGTACAATGCCGGTCCCGTCTCGATGCCGACAGACCGCCTAGCCATGCGTACCAGCCAGTTCCTGCTGTCCACCCTCAAAGAAACCCCTTCCGATGCCGTGGTGATCAGCCACCAGCTGCTGCTGCGTGCCGGCATGATCCGCAAGCTGGCCTCGGGTCTCTATACCTGGCTGCCGCTGGGCCTGCGCGTGCTGCGCAAGGTGGAAGCCGTGGTGCGCGAGGAAATGAACGCCACCGGCGCCCTGGAAGTGCTGATGCCGGCGATCCAGCCCGCCGAGCTGTGGCAGGAGTCCGGTCGCTGGGAGCAGTACGGCCCCGAGCTGCTGCGCCTGAAGGACCGTCATCAGCGCGATTTCTGCGTGGGCCCGACCCACGAGGAAGTCATCACCGACCTGATGCGCAACGAGTTGAACAGCTACAAGCAGCTGCCGATCAACCTGTACCAGATCCAGACCAAGTTCCGCGACGAGATCCGCCCGCGTTTCGGCCTGATGCGCGGCCGCGAGTTCGTGATGAAGGACGCCTATTCCTTCCACCTGAACCAGGCGTCGCTGCAGGAAACCTACGACGCCATGTACCAGGCGTACTGCAACGTCTTCAGTCGCCTGGGTCTGAACTTCCGTCCGGTGCAGGCCGACAACGGCTCCATCGGCGGCAGCGGTTCCCACGAATTCCATGTGCTGGCCGGCTCCGGTGAAGACGACATCGCCTTCAGCGACAGCTCCGACTACGCGGCCAACATCGAGAAGGCCGAGGCCCTGCCGCGGGAAACCGCGCGCGGCGCCGCCACCGAGGAATTGCGTCTGGTCGATACCCCCGACACCAAGACCATCGCCGATCTGGTGGAGAAATTCGGCCTGGCCATCGAAAAGACCGTGAAGACCCTGGTCGTGCGTGGCGCCGAGGAAGGCACCCTGGTCGCGCTGGTGGTGCGTGGCGATCACGAACTCAACGAGATCAAGGCGGCCAACCTGCCGGAAGTCGCCAGCCCCCTGGTGTTCGCCACCGAGCCGGAGATCCGCGCGGCCATCGGCGCCAGCCCCGGTTCCCTGGGCCCGATGAATCTGTCGATCCCCTGCATCGTCGATCGCTCGGTCGCCCTGATGAGTGATTTCGGCATCGGCGCCAACCAGGAAGACAAGCACTACTTCGGCGTGAACTGGGAGCGTGATCTGCCGCTGCCCCAGGTCGCCGATCTGCGCAACGTGGTGGCCGGCGATCCGAGCCCCGATGGCCAGGGCACCCTGGTGATCAAGCGCGGCATCGAAGTGGGCCATATCTTCCAGCTGGGCACCAAGTACAGCGAGGCGATGAAGCTGTCGGTACTGGGCGAGGAAGGCAAACCCACCACCCTGACCATGGGCTGCTACGGCATCGGGGTGTCCCGTGTGGTCGCCGCCGCCATCGAGCAGAACCATGACGAGCGCGGTATCCGCTGGCCGGCTGCCCTGGCGCCCTTCCAGATCGCCCTGGTGCCAATGAAGTACGAAAATGCCGCGGTGAAGGAAGCGACCGATCGCCTCTATGCCGAGCTGAAGGCCGCCGGCTTCGATGTGCTGCTGGACGACCGTGACAAGAAGACCAGCCCTGGCGTGAAGTTCGCCGACATGGAGCTGATCGGCATTCCCCATCGCCTGGTGGTGGGTGAGCGCGGTCTCAACGAAGGCCTGGTCGAATACAAGGGCCGTACCGACAGCGACAGCCAGAACGTCGCCCTGGCCGAGATCGTAGGCTTCCTCAAGGCCCGTTGAGGGCTACCGCTCCAGGTCAGGCGTCCGTGCGCCTGACCTGGAAGTCGGTCAGGCCTGCGCAGGCCACCTCCTCCAGCTCCACCCCGGTCACCTCGGCCGCTGCCGGTCCCTGCCAGAGCCAGAGCTCCATTTGGGCGAGCGCCTCGACCGAACCTTCCAGGTGGCATTCCACCCGGCCATCCGCCAGATTCCGCACCCAGCCGGTGACGCCCAGTCGCTGCGCCTCCTGCCGCGTGCTCTCGCGATAGTAGACGCCCTGGACGCAGCCACTGATCAGGCCATGACGTGCCGATTTTGCCATCATCGCGGGGCTCCTCGTTCTTCCAGCACCGGCGCGACCTTGAGCCACTGGGCCACGCTTCCGGCGAGCAGTTCATGACGTTGTGCCTGCAGCCGCGCGAAGGCCTCCTGCAACTGCGGATACCAGTCACCGGGAAAGCGCTCGGCAGGCGGCCAGCAATCCGGCGCAGGCGGTGCCCAGGGCGCGCGATCCAGCAGATCCAGCAGCGCATAGCCATGCAGGTCGCGGCAGAGCACCCAGTGGCCGCTGTCGTTCTGGCACACCAGGCGTTCCTGCTGCAGGAACGCCAGCACCGCATGCCATTCATGCTCCGGCAGCTTCCAGCCCGCCTGGTGCAGCCGCCCCAGGTGCAGACTGGAACCGCTCTGCTGCCGTTCCAGGAAAGCGCGCAGCACGGCGAGCAGGATGAAGAAGGCCGGCAGCGGTGCGCGGCGCCAGTGATGGGTGGTGGACAGGCTGCAGACCACCTCCGCGCCGAGCAGCACGATCAGCCAGCAGACATAGATCCACACCAGGAACAGCGGCACCGTGGCAAAGGCGCCATAGATCAGCTGGTAGCCGGGGAAATAGAAGACATAGAGGCCGAACAGACTCTTGGCCGCCTCGAACAGCACCCCGGTGAGTGCCCCACCAATCAGCGCGTGGCGCAGCGGGACCCGGGTGTTGGGCACGGCGGCATACATCAGGGTGAAGGCGGCGATGCTGAACAGCAGCGGCGTGACCTTGAGCAGTGCCTGGGCGCCGGACATGCCGTAGGAGCCGAACACCAGGGCCACCGAGGCCAGATAGGTACTCATGGCGAAGCCGGCGCCCAGCAGCAGGGGCCCCAGGCTGAGCACCGCCCAGTAGAGCAGGAAGCTGGAGACCCCGCGCCGCGGAATGCGTACCCGCCAGATGTCGTTGAAGGTCTTTTCCACCGTCACCAGCATGAAGAAGGACGTCACCGCCAGGAGGGCCACGCCCAGCCAGGTCAGGTGCCGCGCCTGCTCGATGAAGTTGCGCAGGTACTCTTCCAGGGTCGCCCCGGTGGAGGGCACGAAATTGCGGAAGATGAAGGCCTGGATCTGCACTTCCGTGCCCTGGAAGGCGGGTATCGCCGAGAGCATGGCGAAGGTGACGGTCATCACCGGGACCACCGCGAACAGGGTGGTATAGGTGAGAGCCGCGGCATTGTTGGGGGCGCGGTCTTCGATGAAGCGGTCGGCGAGGTAGCGAACGAAGGACAGCAGTTCACGCAAGCGGGCCGGCATTGGCGGTTCCTCGAAAGGCACGGTCAAGGGCTGGCGCGGCAGTCCTCGCCAACCCGCTACAATGGGCATCTTACCTTCTATGGATCAGCCCATGAGTGAAATCGTCCTCTATCACAATCCGCGCTGCTCGAAATCGCGGGCGGCCCTGGAGCTGCTGCAAAGCCGCGAGCTAGCCGTGTCCGTGGTGCCCTACCTGGAAACGCCGCCGGATGCCGCCACCCTGCGCGCGCTGCTCGCCAAGCTGGGCCTGGAAGCGCGTCAGTTGTTGCGCACCGGCGAGGACGCCTATCGCGAATTGAACCTCGCCGATCCGGCGCTGGACGACGCAGCCCTGATCGCGGCCATGGCCGCCCATCCCAAGCTGATCGAAAGACCCATCGCCGTGCGCGGCGAACGCGCCGTCGTCGGTCGTCCCCCCGAGCGTGTCCTGGAGATCCTGCAATGACCCCCGAAGCCTATGTCCTGGTGCTCTACTACAGCCGCCATGGCGCCACCGCCGAGATGGCCCGTCAGGTCGCCCGCGGGGTGGAGATGGGCGGCATGGCCGCGCGCCTGCGTACCGTGCCGGCGGTCTCCGCCGAGTGCGCCGCCGTCGCCCCGGCGGTACCCGAGCAGGGCGCGGTCTACGCCACCCTCGACGACCTGCGCGATTGCGCGGCCCTCGCCCTGGGCAGTCCGACGCGCTACGGCAACATGGCCGCCGCCATGAAGTACTTTCTCGACGGCACCAACAGCCTCTGGCTGACCGGCGCCCTGGTGGACAAGCCCGCCGGCGTCTTCACCTCCACCGCCAGTCTGCACGGCGGCCAGGAGAGCACCCTGCTGTCCATGGCCCTGCCGCTGCTGCACCACGGCATGCTCATCACCGGCCTGCCCTACAGCGAGAGCGCCCTGCTGGAAACCAAGGGGGGCGGTACGCCCTATGGGCCGAGTCATTTCGCCGGGGCGGATGGCAAGCGCGCGCTGGACGAGCAGGAGACGGCGCTGTGCCGGGCCCTGGGCAAGCGCCTGGCGACCCTGGCGGGTCGCTTGCAGAAGAAGTAGTAGCGGTAGCCGGCGCGGCTACCAGCCCATGATTTCCTTGACGAAGGGAATGGTGAGCTTGCGTCGCGCCTGCAGCGACGCCTGATCCAGGCGTTCAAGCATGTCGAACAGGGCGTCCATGCTGCGGGTGTTGCGCGAGAGGATGAAGCGACCGACCTCGTCGGTCAGGTGCAGGCCGCGGCGGGAGGCCCGCAGTTGCAGGGCGCGCAGCTTGTCTTCGTCGGACAGCGGGCGCAACTGGAAGACCAGCGCCAGGGTCAGGCGCGACTTGAGATCGGCCAGCTGCACCGGCAATTGCCGCGGCGAGGCGGTACTGGAGATCAGCAGTCGCTTGCCGGCATCGCGCAGGCGATTGAACAGATGGAAGAGCGCCTCTTCCCAGCGCCGCTGCCCGGCCAGGGCGTCGAGATCGTCAAGGCAGACCAGCTCGCACTGTTCGAGGTTGTCGAACAGCTCGACGCCGTAGTCGGCCAGTTCGCCCATGGGCAGGTAGATGGCGCGCTCGCCCAGTTCTTCCAGGCGGTGACAGGCGGCCTGCATCAGGTGGCTGCGACCGGCACCCGCGCCGCCCCAGAGATAGATCAGGCTTTCCGTCCAGCCGGCATCGGCATCGCAGAGACGCTCGACATAGCCGAGCGCCGCGGCATTGGCGCCAGGGTAGTAGTTGACGAAGGTGGCGTCGTCACGCAGACGAATGCCCAGGGGCAGCTGTAAAGGCATCATGCCGGCTCGAACGGCTCTTGGCAGTTTCGCGAGGGCGCCAAGTCTAACCAAATCCCGGGCCCCTCGCAGCAGCCGCTTCAGTCTTAGGTGTCAGCCCTCATGGCCAGCGGAAATACAGGGTGGTTCGCGCCGGTTGCGCGGCTGACGCCGGCGGGGCCGCGGGCGGGGTCGGAGCAGCCGTGGCATCGACGGGTGCAGCCGGGGTCGCCGGTGCCGGAGCGGCCGGCGCCGTAGCGGGCTGCAGACCGGCAAGACCGAGTTGCGCCTGCAACTGGTCCGGATTGGCGGTGAGGTCGTAGGTCAGCTGGGTGCCGTCGACCTTGACCAGCCGGCTCGACAGGGGCTCCAGTACCTTCTGCAGCTGGGCATAGCGTTCGAAGTTGGAATTGTCGGCCACCAGGGTCAGCGGCTGGGTCGTGCCCGGGCGGGAGACGAATTTCTTTGACAGGCGCGCGGCGACATCCTGCAGCACCGCAGCGGCCAGGGCATCCTGATCGGCGGCCTGGCTGCTGCCCTGTTCGGCGGCACCGTTGTTCCACAGGCGCCACTGGGCCTGCCAGCCATTGCCTTGGGGTTTGGCGTGGACGGCCAGCAGGGCATTGGCGCCGTAGCGCTCGGAGGCCTGGCGCAGGGCGGTCGGATCGCTGGCGTCGATGTTGGCGGCGGTGCCGGCGAGTTGTTCGTTGAGGTCGGCCAGCGGCAGACGGATCGGCAGACCGGCGCGCTGGGCGCCGCGCTGGACCCCGGTGCTGGCGGGCTGGCCGTCACCGACCAGGGTCGCCCCGCTGTCGGCGTCGTTGAGCCACCAGATCATCACCACCGGACGATTGGCGCCCCATACCGAGAGACCCGCCTGACCCAGGGCCCGCTCGGTGGCGGCCGGATCGAAGTTGACCACCAGCACCTCCGGCGGACCGGCGTCGTAGCCGTACTGGCTGATCAGGGATTCGGGCGCCGCCAGGGCGCTGGCCAGCGCCGGGGTCTGGCCGGCCTGGGGGTTGCCGGTCAGGCGCCCGGCCAGGACCTGCAGGGCGCGCTTGAGGGCGGCATTACGCTCGTCCGGCTGTTGCGAGGTCACCGGCTCGCGGACCTGGTAGAGGTTGTCCACCACCTCGGCGCGGGCGAGCGGACTCAGGACCAGCAGCGAAGCGAGCAACGGAAGGACGAGACGGCGCATGGCGATTCCATAGAAGGGGCAAGGGGCATACCTTAAAAGCCGCCTGACCCGCGAGCAAGGGCACTGGGTCGCGGGCCGCGCAGAAGGTTGCGGCGGAGACTGCCCGCCCGGCGAACGGGCAGGCGATCTGGCTCAGACCACGGCAGGCTGGCCGGGTGCCATCGCCGCCCGGACCGGAGGCCGCGGCGGGCCGCGTGCTTTGGCACGGCTTCTGGTAAAATCGCCCGCCTCATTGCCGGCTGGCGCCAGCCGGCTCGTTTCGCCATTAGCCAAAGGCCAGGATTCATGAGCAAACAACCCCAGCTGAGCTACAAGGACGCCGGTGTAGACATCGACGCCGGTGAGGCTCTGGTAGAACGCATCAAGGGCGTCGCCAAGCGCACCGCCCGCCCGGAAGTCATGGGCGGCCTGGGGGGCTTCGGTGCCCTGTGCGAGATCCCGGCAGGCTATCGCCAGCCGGTACTGGTCTCCGGCACCGACGGTGTCGGCACCAAGCTGCGCCTGGCCATGAACCTGGCCAAGCACGACAGCATCGGCATCGACCTGGTCGCCATGTGCGTCAACGACCTGGTGGTCTGCGGCGCCGAGCCGCTGTTCTTCCTCGACTACTACGCCACCGGCAAGCTCAACGTCGACGTCGCTGCCCAGGTAGTGACCGGCATCGGCACCGGCTGCGAACAGGCCGGCTGCTCCCTGGTGGGCGGCGAGACCGCCGAGATGCCCGGCATGTACGAAGGCGAAGACTACGACCTGGCCGGCTTCTGCGTCGGCGTGGTGGAGAAGTCCGAGATCATCGACGGTTCCAAGGTGGCTACCGGCGACGCCCTGATCGCCCTGCCCTCCTCCGGTCCGCACTCCAACGGCTATTCGCTGATCCGCAAGATCATCGAGGTGGCCGGTGCCGACATCGAGAACATCCAGCTCGACGGCCAGCCGCTGACCGAGCTGCTGATGGCGCCCACCCGCATCTACGTCAAGCCGCTGCTCAAGCTGATCAAGGACACCGGCACGGTCAAGGCCATGGCCCACATCACCGGCGGCGGTCTGCTGGACAACATCCCGCGCGTGCTGCCCGAAGGCGCCCAGGCGGTGCTCGACGTGGCCAGCTGGCAGCGTCCGGCGGTGTTCGACTGGCTGCAGCAGCAGGGCAACGTCGACGAGACCGAGATGCACCGCGTGCTGAACTGCGGCGTGGGCATGGTCATC
Source organism: Pseudomonas sp. RIT411 (assembly GCF_003057735.2). Taxonomy (NCBI): domain Bacteria; kingdom Pseudomonadati; phylum Pseudomonadota; class Gammaproteobacteria; order Pseudomonadales; family Pseudomonadaceae; genus Pseudomonas; species Pseudomonas sp. RIT411. Next base: position 320,272 of record NZ_QBIZ02000002.1, on the reverse strand, counting down.
TGCGTGGCCCAGGAGCAGGTCGAAGCCGCCCTGCAGGTGCTGCGTGCCGAGGGTGAGCAACCCTGGGTCATCGGCCGCATCGAACAGGCCGCCGCAGGCGCCGACCAGGTCGTGCTGAACAATCTGAAACAGCACGGATGAGTCAAGCCGACTGCGCCGTGGTGGTGCTCATCTCCGGCCACGGCAGCAACCTGCAAGCCCTGATCGACGCCGCGACGCCGCCCGTGCGGATCGCGGCGGTGATCGCCAACCGCGCCGAGGCCTATGGTCTGGAGCGGGCCCGGCAGGCCGGGATCGCCACCCAGGTGATCGATCACCGCGAGCATGCCGATCGCGAAGGCTTCGATGCGGCCCTGGCGGCCGCCATCGACGCCCAGGGCGCCGATCTGGTGGTGCTGGCCGGCTTCATGCGCATCCTCACGCCGGGCTTCGTGCGGCGCTACCAGGGTCGCCTGCTCAATATCCATCCTTCGCTGCTGCCCCTCTACAAGGGCTTGCACACCCACCAGCGCGCCCTCGATGCCGGCGATGCCTGGCACGGGTGCAGCGTGCACTTCGTCACCGAAGAGCTGGATGGCGGTCCGGTCGTGCTGCAGTCGCGGGTGCCGGTACGTTCCGAAGATACGGCGGAGAGCCTGGCGACACGGGTACACGCCGCCGAGCACCTCCTTTATCCTGTGGCCGTGCGGTTGTTCGCCGAAGGCCGTCTGCGGCTGGGTACCCTGGGTGCCGAGCTCGACGGCGAGGCGCTGCCGCCTACCGGGGCCGAGTTGCCGTCGCTGACGGCCGTGGCCTCCCCTTCCTGATCCAAGGAGAAACTGATGCGACGTCTGTTGTTCCTATTGGCCACCCTCTGCAGCGCCTCGGCCTTTGCCTTCGACCTGCAGCCGTTCACGGCCAGCTACACCGCCGACTGGAAGCAGATGCCGGTCAGCGGCTCGGCCGAGCGCTCGTTGCAGAAGGAAGCCGATGGCCGCTGGGAGCTGAAGTTCGAAGCCTCCATGCTGGTCGCCGGCCTCAACGAATCCAGCACCTTCCGCCGCGAAGGCGAGGCCTTTCTGCCGGATACCTACCAGTACAAGCGCAGCGGCCTGGGCAAGAGCCGCGAAAGCGAGCTGACCTTCGACTGGGCCGGCAAGAAGGTCACCGGCAAGGACAAGGATGATCCGGTCAGCCTGACCCTGGATCGCGGTCTGCTGGACAAGTCCACCTACCAGCTCAAGCTGCAGCAGGACGTGGCCGACGGCAAGAAGAGCATGAGCTACCAGATCGTCGACGGCGACAGCATCGACACCTATGACTTCCGCGTCATCGGCCCGGAGCGCATCCGCACCCCGCTGGGCCTGCTCGACACCATCAAGGTCGAGCGCGTGCGCGACCCGACCAAGAGCAGCCGCAAGACCGAGCTGTGGTTCGCCAAGGACTGGGACTATCTGCTGGTGCGTCTCTACCAGCAGGAGAGCGACGGCAAGGAATACCAGACCAGCCTCAAGGAAGGCACGGTCAATGGGCGCACGGTGAAGGGCGCCAACTGATCTGGTCTGCGGGCAAAAAACGCCCTCTTCGGAGGGCGTTTTCTTTTATGCGCCCACGCAGGTGTGATGGCTGCCCCTGGTGACAGGCGAGTGGGTATCCAGCAGCCTTCTTCAGGCAGTGTGCCTCTTCTCCTATCGCGGCCATGGGCCGCTCCTACAAAATCCATAAAGGTGTAGGAGCGGCCCATGGCCGCGATACCAACGCCGCGAGACGACAACCGCAAGCGCGACAGATTGTCGCAGAAATTGTAACGACTTGTTGCCGAGATACGCCTTGGTCCGGAAGCGAAACGCTCTAGTATGGGTTTTCAAGCCCTGCCGTAGCGCGGGCTCGACCAAGGAGATTCAGCATGACCATTACCGTAACCGAACGTGACGAAGACCATATGTCCCGCGAAGCCCGTGGCCTGGGCATGCATCTGTGGGACGTGAAGCAGGAAGGGGAACTGGTCGGCGTCTACCAGAGCGAAGCCGCTGCCCTGGAATACAAGGAGCAGATCGAACACGAAGGCGCGTCGCACGCCGAGTGAGTCGAAGGATCTTTTTACCGACTGCCTGAAAAAGGCCCGCCTCTTGGAGGCGGGCCTTTTTCGTTTCAGGGAGTAGCGACGGGTTGGGGTAGGTTGGGTTGAGCGGAGTGAAGTCCAACGTCACCTGGTCCAGCGGTATGTTTGGTTCCCCTCACCCCAACCCTCTCCCAGAGGGAGAGGGGGTGGTTCAGCGCGGGGAGCTTTATCGTCGGAGCCCAACATGGCCCCAACCTCGTCCTAGTGCACCAACTCGTCGGCGAATACCTTGTCCAGGGTGATGGGCAGATCGCGTACGCGCTTGCCGGTGGCGTGGAAGATGGCGTTGGCAATGGCGGCCGCCACCCCGACGATACCGATCTCGCCGATACCCTTGGCGCCCAGCGGATTAACGATCTCGTCCTTCTCTTCAACGAAGATCACCTCCAGCTGCTGGATGTCCGCCTGCACCGGGAAGTGGTACTCGGCGAGACTGTGATTCATCCAGCGACCTTCGGAGGTATCCATCATTCCCTCTTCCTGCAGGCCCATGCCGATACCCCAGACGATGCCGCCGGCCACCTGGTTCTCGCCGGTCTTGAGGTTCAGTATGCGACCCGCGGCCACGGCGGTGACCACGCGACTGACCTGGACGCTGCCGAAGTCTTCGTCGACCTTGACCTCGACGAACACCGCCGAGTGGGTACCGGTGGCGTAGTCGTCGCGCCCCTCCGCCGGTTCGGCGCTGGCCAGGGTTTCCATGGACGGCGAGCCAGAGGCCTTGAGGATGGCGGTGAAGTCGACGCGCTGGGCCGGGTCGGTCTTGAGGCTGATGCCGCCATCGGCGAACACCACCTGGTCCAGTTCGGCCTTGGCCAGCGGCGAGTCGTCCATCTCCTTGGCCGCATCCAGCAGTTGCTGGCGCAGCTGGTCGCAGGCCAGTTTCACCGCGGTGCCCACCGAGGAGACGGTGAAGGAACCACCTTCCAGCGGCGCTTTGGGCAGGGTGGAATCGCCCAGCTTGAAGGTGACCTTGTCCAGCGGCAGGCCGAGGTTTTCGGCGGCGATCTGGGTCATCACCGTGTAGGTGCCGGTGCCGATGTCGGAGGTGGCACTGGCCACCACCAGGCTGCCGTCGATGTTCATCACCGCCTTGGCGGTGGCGGGTTGCTGCATGGCTTCCCAGACCCCGGTGGCCATGCCCCAGCCCACCAGCTGGTTGCCGTCGCGCATGGAGCGTGGCGCCATGCTGCGCTGCTCCCAGCCGAACCGCTCGGCGGCCTGGCGGTAGCACGCCAGCAGTTCCTTGCTGGAATAGGGCTTGCCCTTGGCCGGATCGGTGTCGGTGAAATTGCGGATGCGCAATTCCAGCGGATCGATGTCGGCAGCATAGGCCAGTTCGTCCATGGCGCTTTCCAGCGCATAGACACCCAGCACCGCGCCCGGGGCGCGCATGTCCAGGGGGGTGTAGACGTCCAGCGCGGCCAGTTGATAGGCCAGCTTGACGTTGGGGCAGGCATAAAGCGACGCCGACCAGACCAGCACCATTTCGGTGAAGTCCTCGAAGCGCGAGGTGATGCCCAGGGCGCTGTGATCGATGGCCTGCAGCTTGCCGTCGCTGTCGCAGGCCAGCTTGAGTTGCTGGTAGGTCTCGGGGCGATAGCCGAAGGTGAACATCTGCTGGCGGGTCAGGGTCACCCGCACCGAGCGCTTGAGTTGCAGCGCGGCCATGGTCGCCAGCACCAGCTGGTACTGGGGACGCAGACCGGAGCCGAAGGCGCCGCCGACGAAGGGCGAGATGACCTTCACGTCACCCTCGCCCAGGCCGAAGATGTTGCTGACGAACTGGGCGCTGTTCTGCACGCCCTGGGTCTTGTCATGCACAGTCAGCTTGCCGTCCTTGTGGTAGATGACGGTCGAGGCATGCATCTCCATGGGGTTGTGGAATTCCGCCGCGGAGTGGTACTCGGCCTCGATCCGTACGGGCGCCGCGGCCCAGGCCGCCGAGGCGTCGCCGCGGTTGTCCGGCAATTCCATGGGCGCTTCGTGGGCCTGGCTGCGGGCCTGGGCCAGGTCGGTGGCATGGTCTTCCTCGCTGTACTGGGCCCGGATCAGCGAGGCGGCGTGGCGCGCGGCTTCGAAGGTCTCGGCCACCACCAGGGCGATGGGCTGGCCGCTGTAGAGGATGCGATCGTTGTACAGCGGCCGGAAGGGCTTGCCGTCGGCCGCGTCCATGTCGGTGTAGCTCTCGTCGTAGCTGGCCATCTTGGGTCGGTTGAGATGGCTGAGCACCTCGAGCACACCCGGCTGGGCCAGGGCTTCGCTGACGTCCAGGTCGAGCAGGCGACCCTTGGTGATGGTGGCATTGACCACGAAGCCGAAGGCCAGATCAGGGACGCTGAATTCGCCCGCATAGAGCGCCCGGCCGGTGACCTTGAGCGGACCGTCGACGCGGGGAACGGCTTTTTGCAGATGGACGACGGTCATTGCAGGGTACCTCCGGCGGCTTCGGTAAGGGCACGCACGATGGCGCGCCGGGCCAGTTCGATCTTGAAGCTGTTGTGGGCGAAGCCCTGGGCGCCCTGCAGCAGGCGATCGGCCAAGTGGCCAAAGGCCGCCTTGTCCGCCATCTGACCGACGACGGCCTGCTCGGCTTCTGGCAGACGCCAGGGTTTGTGGGCCACGCCGCCCAGGGCGACGCGGACCTGCTTGATGCGCTCGCCGTCCAGTTCCAGCGCGGCTGCCACCGAGACCAGGGCGAAGGCATAGGAGGCGCGGTCGCGAATCTTCAGGTAGGCGCTGTTGGCCGCCAGGCTGTCGGCCGGCAGGGTCACGGCGGTGATGAGTTCATCGGCGGCGAGGTTGGTATCGCGCTCGGGGGTGTCGCCGGGCAGTCGATGGAAGTCGGCGAAGTCGATGACGCGCTCGCCGTTCGGACCGCTTACCTCGACCCGGGCTTCCAGCGCGGCCAGGGCCACGCACATGTCCGAGGGATGGGTGGCGATGCACTGCCCGCTGTGGCCGAGGATGGCGTGGATGCGATTCTGGCCTTCGCGGGCACCGCAGCCGGAGCCGGGCTCACGCTTGTTGCAGGGGGTGCCCACGTCGTAGAAGTAGTAGCAGCGGGTACGCTGCAGCAGGTTGCCGCCAGTGGAGGCCATGTTGCGCAGTTGCGGCGAGGCGCCGGCGAGGATCGCCTTGGCCAGCAGCGGATAGCGCCGCTGTACCTCGGGGTGATAGGCGACCTCGGCGTTCTTGACCAGGGCACCGATGCGCAGACCGCCTTCGGCGGTGGTCTCGACCTCGCGCAGGGGTAGGCCGTTGACGTCGATCAGCTGCTCGGGGCGCTCGACGTTTTCCTTCATCAGATCCAGCAGGTTGGTGCCACCGGCGATGAAATGGGTCTGGGGGCCATGCTGGCGGATGGCGTCGGGCACGGCGTTGGGCTTGGCATAACCGAAGCGGTTCATTCGCGGCCCTCCCCTTGCTGACAATCCGGACGCGCCCGCTCGATGGCGGCGCGGATGTTGCGATAGGCGCCGCAGCGGCAGAGGTTGCCGCTCATCTGCTCGGCCACCTCGGCCTCGCTGTGGGCATGGCCCTCCTTGAGCATGCCGATCGCCGAGCAGATCTGCCCCGGGGTGCAATAGCCGCACTGGAAGGCGTCTTCGGCGACGAAGGCGGCCTGCATGGGGTGCAACTGGTCGCCCTGGGCCAGGCCCTCGATGGTGGTGACCTCGGCGCCGTCCTGCATGACCGCCAGGGCCAGGCAGCTGTTGATGCGGGTGCCGTTGACCAGCACGGTGCAGGCGCCGCACTGCCCGTGATCGCAGCCCTTCTTGGTACCGGTCAGATCGAGGTGGTCGCGCAAGAGATCGAGCAGCGTGGTCCAGGGCTCCACGGCCAGCTGCAGCTGCTTGCCGTTGAGGGTCAGGGCGATGGTATGGGACTCGGGTTCGGCCAGGGGCTGGAGCTGGCGCGCGGGGGTGGCGTTCATGGCGGACCTCACGGTTAAAGCCGCGGGGTGCAGATTGCCCCCGTGGTCGGAATCAGGCGGTGACAGCGAAAGGCCACCTCAGGTAAGGGACTGCGCCCGACCGGAAGCGGTTCAGCACCCCTGCCCAGCGGTATTCAACGTCACGTTGAAGGTTGTTCAGCGAAGCGTTGGAAAGCCCGTGTCAGAGGGTTTCGCCCTGGTCAGGACACATCTGGTATGGCGCTTCGCTACGCCAGCGGCCCAGTGGCCTGAACCCCATAGGTTCTGGGGCAGTCATCAGAACTCCCGTGATGTGCCCCCAACGATGAGAATCCGACCATGGCTTCCGACTCCGATGCACGCTGGCGCCTGTCCCGGCGTCAGTTCCTCGGCACCTCCGCGGTGCTGGTAGCGACCAGCGCCATACCCGGCTATGGCTTCGCCCAGGCCAGCGGTGGCGCGCCCCTGACGCCCCAGGCCATCGCCGCCCGCCTGCCGCAACTGCTGCCGCTGACCCTGCAGATCAATGGCGAGGCGCGCCGGCTCCGGGTCGACAGCCGCACCACCCTGCTCGATGCGCTGCGCGAGAACCTGCACCTCACCGGCACCAAGAAAGGCTGCGACCATGGCCAGTGCGGCGCCTGCACGGTGCTGGTGAACGGCCAGCGCATCAACAGCTGCCTGAGCCTGGCGGCCATGCACGAAGGCGACACCATCACCACCATCGAGGGCCTGGGCAACGCCGAGCGCCTGCATCCCATGCAGGCGGCCTTCCTGGCCAAGGACGGTTTCCAGTGCGGCTATTGCACCCCGGGGCAGATCTGCTCGGCGGTGGCCCTGCTGGACGAGGTCAAGGCCGGCATGCCCAGTCACGTCTCGAAGCGCCTCGACGGACCGATGCGGCTGAGCGAGGAAGAGATCCGCGAGCGCATGAGCGGCAATCTCTGCCGCTGCAGTGCCTATCCCAACATCGTCGCGGCCATCCAGATGGCGGGGGGCCAGGCATGAGAGTCTTCGACTATCAGCGCGTGCAGACCGAAGCCGATGCCAGCCGCCAGGGTGCGCGGGCCGGCAGTCGCTTCATCGCCGGCGGCACCAATCTGCTGGACCTGATGAAGCTGGAGATCGAGACCCCCAGCCAGGTGCTGGACATCAATCGCCTGCAGCTGGACCAGATCAGCGCCACCGCGGATGGCGGCCTGCGCATCGGTACTCTGGTGCGCAACTCCACCCTGGCCGCCGATGCCCGGGTGCGCGAACGCTATCCGGTGCTCTCCCGCGCGCTGCTGGCCGGTGCCTCGGCGCAGTTACGCAACAAGGCCACCACCGGCGGCAACCTCCTGCAGCGCACCCGCTGCTCCTACTTCTACAACACCGCCATGCCCTGCAACAAACGCCAGCCCGGCAGTGGTTGCGCGGCCCTGGGCGGCTTCAATCGCATGAACGCGGTGATCGGCGCCAGCGATCAGTGCATCGCCGTGCACCCCTCCGACATGGCGGTGGCCATGCGGGTGCTGGACGCCACGGTAGAGACCCGCGAAGCCAATGGCCGCACCCGGCGCATCCCCCTCGCCGATTTCCATCGCCTGCCCGGGGACACCCCGCAGATCGAGACGGTGCTGCAACCCGGCGAACTCATCACCGCCGTGACCCTGCCGCCGCCACCGCCCGGCATCCAGGTCTATCGCAAGGTGCGCGACCGTGCCTCCTATGCATTCGCCCTGGTGTCCATGGCCGCCATCGTCGAGCTGGACGGCCCGCGCATCCGCAGCGGTCGGGCGGCCTTCGGCGGCCTGGCGCACAAGCCCTGGCGGGTGGCGGCGGCCGACCAGGCCTTTGCCGGCCAGGCCGTGGACAGCGATCTGGCGGCCGTGGGCGATGCCCTGCTCGCCGGTGCCCGTGGCTATGGCCACAACGACTTCAAGCTCGAGCTGACCCGCCGCATCCTGCGCGCCGGCGTGGCCGACGCTCGCCAACAGGCCTGAGGACAGCAGCATGGAAATGAATGAACCCGCCGGCCGCAACCTGATCGACGAGAATCGCGGCGGCCTGATCGGCAAGCCCATCGACCGCGTCGACGGCCTGCTCAAGGTCACCGGCCAGGCGCCCTACAGCTTCGAATTCCGCAACGATCGCGTGGCCTACGGCTTCATCGTCGGGGCCACCATCGCCAAGGGCCGCATCAGCCGGCTGGACACCTCGGCCGCGGAGGGCGCGCCGGGCGTGCTCAGCGTGCTGACCTATCGCAACGCGCCGCGCCAGGCCGCCCGCGAGCCGGAGAACAGCGGTCGCTTCACCCGGCCCAAGCCCTACCTCGACAGCGACCAGGTGCGCTATTTCGGCGAGCCGGTGGCCTTCGTGGTGGCCGAGACCTTCGAGGAGGCGCGCCTGGCAGCGGCTCTGGTGGAGATCGACTACGCGGCCGAACCGGGCGTCTTCGATCTCGCCGCCAACCTCGGCCAGGCGGTCAAGCCGCCGGATGCCGATCAGCCCACCGATACCGCCTCGGGCGATGTCGACGCCGCCTTTGCCCGGGCGCCGATCAAGCTCGACGAGCGCTATACCACGCCCTACCACATCCATGCGCAGATGGAGCCCCACGCCAGCCTCGCCCAGTGGGACGGCGACCGGGTGACCATCTATTGCTCCACCCAGTTCGTCGAGCAGGCGCAGAGTTGCGTGGCCAATACCCTGCAGCTGCCCAAGGAAAACGTGCGCATCGTGGCGCGCTATATCGGTGGTGGCTTCGGTGGCAAGTTGCCGATCTATGCCGACGCCCTGATCGGCGCCATGGCCGCTCGCGCCATCGGCCGGCCGGTCAAGGTCACCCTTACCCGCCAGCAGATGTTCCAGATCACCGACCATCGCTCGGCCACCATCCAGCGCATCCGCCTGGGCGCCGACCGCGAGGGCCGTATCCAGGCGATGGCCCATGAAGGCTGGTCCCATTCCGCCCGCGGCCTCACCTACTACGAACCCACCGGCCTGTCTTCGCGCACCCTCTATGCTGGCGACGACCGCCTGGTGGCGCACCGCATGGTCGAGCTGGATCTGCCCGAGTCCGGCTCCTGCCGGGCGCCCGGCGAAGCCGTGGGCATGCTCGCCAGCGAAGGCGCCATGGACGAGCTGGCGGTCATGCTCGGTCTCGATCCCATCGAGCTGCGCATCCGCAACGAGCCCAGCCAGGATCCGGAAAAGCACATCCCCTTCTCTTCCCGCAAGTTGGTGGAGTGCATGCAGGACGGCGCCCGCCGCTTTGGCTGGAGCCAGCGCAAGGCCACGCCCGGCCAGGTGCGCGAGGGCGACTGGCTGATCGGCATGGGTATGGCGGCAGCCAGTCGCGCCAACATGCTCAGGCCGTCCCAGGCCGGGGTGCGTCTGGAAGCCGATGGCTCGGCCACGGTCAAGACCTCCATGACCGACATCGGCACCGGGACCTACACCATCCTGGCGCAGATCGCCGGCGAGTCCCTCGGCTTGCCGGTGGAGCGGGTCAAGGTGCTGCTGGGCGACAGCGACGACCCGGCCGGAGCCGGGTCGGGTGGCTCCTTTGGCGCCGCCAGTTCCGGTTCCTCGGTCTATGTCGCCTGCGAGAATCTACGGCTGAAGGCGGCAGAGGCGGCGGGCCTGGATCCGGCCAGTGCCCGCTTCGTCGGTGGTCGGCTGATCGCCGACAACGGCAGTCGCGACCTCGCCGAACTGGCGCGCCAGCACGATCTCCAGGCCATCGGCGAGATCAAGCCGGGCCAGACCCTCAAGGACTATTCCCAGCAGGGCTACGGCGCCTTCTTCGCCGAGGTGGGGGTGCACGCCCTCACCGGCGAGATCCGCCTGCGGCGCATGCTCGGGGTGTTCGCCGCGGGCCGCATCCTCAATGAGAAGACCGCCCATTCGCAGATGCTTGGCGGGATGATCTGGGGGGTGGGCAGCGCCTTGCACGAAGACGGGGTGATCGACGTTCGCCACGGGCATTTCGTCAACCATGACCTGGCCGACTACCACTACCCCTGCCACCTGGACATTCCCGCCATCGAAGCCCATTTCCTGCCGGAAGTGGACGACAAGGCCAATCCGCTGAAGATCAAGGGCGTCGGCGAACTGGGGATCTGCGGCGCCGGGGCCGCGCTCACCAACGCCGTCTACAACGCCTGCGGGGTGCGCATCCGCGATTATCCGCTGACGGTGGACAAGGTGCTGGCCGGGCTGAAGACGGCCTGACGGCGGGCGGCGCGGTTCAGCGCGCCGCCTTGCCCCCGGCCCGTGTCGCCAGCAGCACCCCACCGATGGCGATCACCATGGCCACCCAGGCCAGCGGCGGCAGGGTCTCGCCGAGCAGTAGCCAGGCGCTCAGGGCGGCGCCCGGCGGCACGCAAAAGAACAGCGCACTGACCCGCGCCGCCTCGCCGGCGCGGATCATCCACACCAGCAGGCTGATGGCCAGGAGCGAGTTGGCCAGCACCAGGTAGGCCAGGGCGCCGATGAAGGCCGGCGCCCAGTGCACCGGATTGTGCTCGAACAGCAGCGCCACCGGCGCGCAGCAGACCAGGCCGACGCTGTACTGCACCAGGTTGTTGGTGACCGGATGCTGGGCCACGCCCAGGCGCTTTTCGTAGAGCACGGCGCTGGTCATGCCCAGCAGCGCGCCGACCGCCAGGAAGATGCCCGGGACGGACTCCACGGCGACGCTGGCCCGGGCCAGGATCACCCCGATGGCGCCGAGCAGCCCCAGGGCCAGCCCCAGCCATTGCAGCGGCGTCACCCGCTCACCGACCAGCAGGGGCGCGCCCAGGGCCACCAGGATCGGCTGCAGCGAGGCCACCATGGCCACCACGTTGGCCGAGGCGCCCAGCACCAGGGCGCCATAGCTCATGCCGAAATAGACGCCCTGGATCAGAAAGCCCACCACGGCGAGATTCGCCCATTCCCGCCGCGTTCGTGGCAGCGGGGGACGCAGGACCAGGAAAGCCACCAGCAGCACGCTGAAGGCCAGCGCATAGCGCATCGCCAGCAGGGTGAAGGGCGGCGCATAGGCCAGACCTACCTTGGACACGGCGAAGCCGGCGGACCACAGGGCCAGGAACACCAGGGGAATGAGGCGCAGCAACCAGGGATTCAGCGAGGTGGACGACATCGGATGCTCAGGGCCAGGCGAGTCAGCGGGACGCGACTCGCGAGCGGGAAGGATAGCTGACGATCAGCAGCCCGCTGAGCACCAGGGCCGCGCCGGCGAGAAATCCCGGTCCCGGGGTCTCGCCCAGCAGCCAGACGCCCATCAGCACACCGAACAGCGGCGTCAGCAGGGTCAGCACGCCCAGGGGCGCCGCGCGATAGCGACTGAGCAGTACGAACCAGCCCAGCAGGCTGATGCCGGCGACGATGAACACCTGGAAGGCCAGACTCGACCAGGCCAGGGAATCCAGCCCGGCCAGATCCAGGCGCTTGCCGAGCGGCAGGGCCAGCGCCAGCAGCACCACCCCGGTCACCCCGAGTTGATAGAACAGGGTGCGCAGCGGCGGCGCCTCGGCCAGGGCACTGCGGCGGATCAGCACCGTGGTGGCGCCCCAGGCGGCGCCGCCAGCCAGACCGATCAGATCGCCCAGCCAGCTGGTGCCGCCGCTCGGCTTGCCGATCAGAAAGGCGCAGACCACCCCAGTGGCCGCCAGCAGCATGCCCAGCCACTGCCGCCCCGACAGCCGCTCCCCGGGCACCAGCCAGTGCAGGCCGCAGGCGGCGAACAGCGGCGCCGTGTAGATGAACACCACCATGTGCGCGGCGCTGGTGTATTTCAGGCCGACCGCCATGCAGAGGAATTCCAGGGCGAACAGCGACCCGGCGAGCAGCCCGGGAAGCAGCGTCTGGTCGCGGCCCAGGCAGCGGATGCCGCGCCAGCGCGCCAGGCCATAGAGCAGCCCGGCCGCCAGCAGCGAGCGCCAGCCGATCTGCAGCAGGGGATCCACCTGCTCGGCGATGGCCTTGATCGCCGTCTGCTGCAGGCCCCAGACCAGGCAGAGCACCAGCATGACCAGCACGGCGGGGAGATCCAGCTCCTTGCGCATGAGCGTCGCTCCAGGAAAAAGTGAGCCTGCATGGTGAAGGTGGCTGAACAGGTCAGACAAACGATGTTTAATGGGCGTCAGGCTCAGGAAAACTAAGGCTTGTCTGAGAAGTCGCCGAGCGAAGGTCAGGCAAGGCAAAAATCGGTGAGCAAGCGGAGTTTACGAGTGGTAAATGAGTATTCCGACCGGGCTGGCGATCCAGCCGGTTTTTAACGCAGCATGACCGAGCGCAGGCACTTTTCAGACAAGCCGAGGCTGCCGTGACCACCGCCCTCCCCCTCAACGCCCTGCGCGCCTTTGCCGCCGCCGCGCGACACCAGCACTTCGCCAAGGCCGCGGACGAGCTGCACGTCACCGCGGGCGCCATCAGCCGGCAGATCCGCCTGCTCGAGGAAGAGCTGGGGCAGCCGCTGTTCGAGCGCCTGGCCCAGGGGGTGCGCCTCACCGTCCAGGGGCGCGCCCTGGCGGCGGAGATCGCGCCGCACCTCGACGGCCTGACCCGCGCCGTCGCCCGGGCGCGGGTCAAGAGCAGCGTCCTGACCGTCAGTGCGCCGCCCACCTTTGGCCAGGAATGGCTGCTGCCGCGCCTGGAAGACTTCCAGCGCCAGCATCCGGATATCGAGGTCTTTCTCGATGCCTCCTCCGCCATCGTACCGCTGGGTACCGAGGGCGGTGCCCAGGCGGCGATCCGCTATGGCCGGGGCGACTGGCAGGACGGCGAGACGCGCCTGCTGCTGCGCGAATGGATCTTTCCGGTGTGCAGCCCGACGCTGATCCCGACGCCACTGACAGAACCCGCCGCCTTGCTGGCCTATCCGCTGCTGCATGCCGAATGGCCCGGCGGCTGGCGTTCGGGCCGGCCCAGCAGCCGTTTCAACGCCTGGCAGGACTGGTTCGCCAGCCAGCAGGTACCCCTGGGCGAAAGTCTGCGCGGTCCGCGCTATTCGCTGAGTGGCATGGCCCTGCAACAGGCCGCGGCCGGCAAGGGCGTGGCCCTCGGCGGCTGCGTGCTGGCCCAGCGCCTGCTGGCCAGCGGCGCCCTGGTCCGCCCGCTGCCGGACCGGTTCAACCAGCTGTCGACCCAGGCCTACTTCCTGGTGTTGCCCAAGGGCCCGGTGGACGCGCCGGTACAGCGCTGGATCGACTGGCTGCTGGTGCAGATCCGCCAATTCCGCGAGACCCAGGGCGAGCCGCAGGAGACCGGCGGCGCCTGGTGAGAGCCGCGCTTTTACGGCAGTCTAGGCGGTCCGCCCCTGCAATAGTCAGCCTGCATGAACACCTGTCGCCTGTCCGCCCTGCTCGCCCTGCTGCTCTCGACCGCCGCCCTGGCCGCCGAGCAGCCCCCGGCCGACTGCGATCGCCAGGGCAGCGAGGCGCAGCTGGCGGCCTGCGCCGCCGGGGATCTGGCCCTGGCCGAAGCCCGGCTGGCCGACGTCTACGGCCGCCGCCTGGCCGCGCTCTCCGCTGCGCAACGACCCGCCTTCGAACAGCTGCAGCAGCTCTGGCAAAGCGACCGCGCCCCCCGCTGCGCTGACGCGACGCGCGGATTCCAGGGCGCCATGCAGCAGCTGCAGTATCTGAGTTGTCTGAAGTCGGTGACCCTGCTGCGGCTGGACGATCTGCAACGGCAACTCCCGCGGCGCGACTGACGCTTCGTCGCCACCGCTGCTGTCCGGCGCCGGAACTCACTATCATGGCGCCCCGCTGTTGGAGTTCGAGATGTACGAGCGTTACCTGCCCCTGCTGGTTTCGGCCGGACTGCTGTTTCTGGGGGCTTTGTGGTGGTGGCAGCGCCGGCGCCAGGCCGCCTTTCCCTATCGCCAGGTCGAAGCCCTCTTCACCCCCGCCGAACAGGCCTTTCTCGCGGTGCTCGACGAAGCCGTGGGCGACGACTACCGGGTGTTCGGCAAGGTGCGCATCGCCGATGTGGTCCAGACCCTGCCGCTGCGCGATCGCCGCCGCTATCTGATCGCGCAGAATCGCATCAACTGCAAGCACTTCGACTTCGCCATCTGCCGCCGCGACGACCTCGCCGTGCACGCCGTGGTCGAACTCAACGACAGGTCGCACCTGCAGCGCCATCGCCAGCAGCGCGACCGCTTCGTCCGCGCAGTGTGCGAGGCCGCCCAGTTGCGCCTGGTGGAGATCCCGGCGGCGGCGCGCTATTCCGCCACCGCCGTGCGCGACGCCGTGTTCGGCGGGCGCCGTCCGCGCCAGCGAACCGCAGCGCCCAGCCAGCCCCTGGCGCCGGAATGCCCGGAATGCCAGGCGCCCATGGTCCGCCGCCGCGCGCGCAGCGGTCGCCACCAGGGCCGGGAATTCTGGGCCTGCTCGAACTATCCGGATTGCCGCGGCCTGCTCGACATCGACGACTGACCAAGGGGCCCTTGCCATGCGCTATCCCACCACCCCGGACGGACGCTACTTCGTGGTCAGGGGCCGACTCTGGCGCTGCACCGACCCCAGCCTGCCCGCCGACCGCCGCGACCTGCTGACCCATGAACTGATGGATGCCCGCCGTCAGGTGGGCGTGGCCAAGCGTCAGGGTGACGAAGCCGCCCTGCGCAGCGCACGCGCCGCGGTGGACGCCGCCAAGCACGCCCTGGGCGAGCGCGGACCGGTCTGGTGGACCGATGGCGCGCCCGACTACAACCGGCGGATGGCCAGGAACACCCCCTATGCCGACTGGTACCGGCAGCTGGATGCCAAGGCTTCCTGACCCGCGCAGCGCGGCGTAAGGTGAACGGCCGACTCCTCTTGCGAGCACCGCTCTTGCGTATCCGTCCCGCCTTCGTCACCGATCTCGCCGCCGTCTGCCGGCTGGCCGAGCAACTCGCCGAGCAGCATCACCGGCAGGCCCCGGCGACCTTCGCCGAGCCCTCCGGCGGCTGGCGCGACCAGGACTACTGGGCCGCCCAGCTGGAGCCGGAAGACGGGGTGCTGTTTGTCGCCGAGGCCGGTGACGAAATGGTCGGCTTCGTTACCGCGCGCCTGTCCGACACCCGCTCGATTTCCTTTCTGCAGCCGCTGATCCTCTGCCGGATCGGCACCCTGGTAGTGTCGGCCTGCCACCGACGGCTGGGCGTGGGTGCCCGGCTGCTGGACGCAGTGGAAGCCTGGGCGCGGGACAACGACGTCGACGAATTGCGCCTGGAGGTCATGGAATTCAACGAGGACGCCCAGGCCTTCTACGCCCGTCAGGATTTCCGGGGGCAGTCGCGGATATTGGCCAAGGCGTTGCGGTAAGACCTGCTGCACCGCGATCGCGGTTATGACGGTCCGCGGAGCTGATGGATGCCAGAAGATGGATTATTCGTTGTCGGAGCAAAACCTTATCGCGGCCATGGGCCGCTCCTACAGAAGCGTCAAGCCCGGTAGGAGCGGCCCATGGCCGCGATAAGCAAAGTCATACCGTTCTGGCTGCATCGACGGACCGCCGTGGTCACGATCGACCCAAGCCAAAGCCCTATACACTCTCCCGACTCACCAACTCGAATCCCAGGTCCACGCAGGTCGGTTGGCTGCGGCCGTCGAGCAGCCCCAGCAGGAGGGTCGCGGCCTGGCGCCCTACCGCGGCGCGGGGGGTCTGGATGGAGGTCAGCCGGGGGACCGTGTGCGCCGAGCCGGGCAGGTCGTTGAAGCCCAGCACCGAGATCCGTTCGGGGATGGCGATGCCCAGCCGCTGCGCCTCGAACAGCGCGCCCTGAGCCAGGTCGTCGTTGCAGAAGAACAGGCCGTCGACATCCGGGCGGCGGGCCAGCAGCTCGCGAAACTGTCGGGCGCCCAGCCCCACGGACGACGGCTGCGGATCCAGTACATCCAGACTCGGGTCATAGCAGCCCGCCTCGCGCAGCACCTCGCGGAAGCCCTCCCCTCGGGCCAGTGCCCGCGGGTCGAGCTGGGCGGCCACATAGCCCAGGCGCTTGCGTCCGGCCGCCAGCAGATGCCGCGCCGCGGCGGCCCCGGCGGCGCGCTGAGAAAAGCCGACGCTGGGCACCGTCCCCGCCGGATCCAGCTCCATCATGTGCACCCGCGGCACCCCGCTGGCCGCCAGCAGCTGGCGCGCGGCGTCGGTGCGGTCGAAGCCGGTCAGCAGCAGTCCCCGGGGCTGATAGGCCAGGTAGTTGCGGATCAGCTTTTCCTCTTCCTCGGGATCGTAGTGGTAGTTGCCGATCAGCACCTCCAGGCCACGGGGACGCAGGACCTCGTGGATGGCCTCGAGGGGCTCGATGAACAGGTGGTTGGACAGCGAGGGCACCAGCACCACCACCGAATGCCCCTGGGCCGAGGCCAGGGCACGAGCGGCCGGATTGGTGACATAGCCAAGGCGCGCGGCGGCCTCCTGCACGCGGGTGACCAGCTCCGGTGCCACGCTGGCGACACCTCGCAGGGCACGCGAGGCCGTGATGGGGGAAACACCGGCCTGCAGCGCCACCTCGGTGAGGGTGGGCCGACCGGAACTACGAGAACCCGTTCGATTCATTGTTATGGTTTCAGGCTTGTCAGAGACGGAGAACGCGCCTAAGGTAGCGCTGTCTCAGCAGACACTACAAGCCTGACGTGGCCTTCCGCACCGCGTCGGCATTCGGCCTAACAAGATCGACAAGAACTGGAAGCCGCTGCCTTTTTCGCTTTTCGGGGTAGCGCTGTCTCCAGACCGGAGGTGACGATGAACACTCCCATTCCCGCGCTGGTGGTCATGGGCGTCGCAGGCTGCGGCAAGAGCAGCGTCGGCGCGGCCATCGCCGAGCAGGACGGTGGCCGCCTGATCGAAGGCGACGCCTTCCACCCCGCCGCCAACATCGCCAAGATGAGCGCCGGCATCCCCCTCGACGACGGGGATCGCGCCGGCTGGCTGACCCGCCTCGGTGAAGAACTGGCCGCTGCCGTGGCCGCGGGCGAACGCCCGGTACTCACCTGTTCCGCACTCAAGCGCCGCTATCGCGACCAGCTGCGCCAGGCCGTGCCCGGTCTCGGCTTCGTCTTTCTCGAACTGACCCGCGAGACCGCCGCCCAGCGCGTGGCCAATCGCCCGGGGCACTTCATGCCCGCCAGCCTGATCGACAGCCAGTTCGCCACCCTCGAAGCACCCCACGGTGAACCGGCTACGCTGGTAGTGGACGCTCGCGATACCCTGCCCGCCATCGGCACCCAGGTGTCGGCCTGGTGGAACACCTCGATTCGCCTGGCCCAGCCGGCCTGACGAGACAGCGCTACCCAATCCAACCACCCGCAACGCCCACAACAACAATAGGAGAGGCGCCATGTTCGGCATGGACCACAACAGCTTCCTTCTGCTCGACGCCGCGGTCACCATCGTCGGCCTGGTGCTCCTGATCACCAAGTTCAAGGTCCATCCCTTCATCGCCCTGACCATCGCCTCGGGCTTTCTCGGCCTGACCTCCGGCATGCCGGTGGAAAAGGTCATGAAATCTTTCCAGGACGGCTTCGGCGGCGTGCTCGGCTTCGTCGGCATCCTGCTCGGCCTCGGCACCATGCTCGGCAAGCTGATGGCCGATTCCGGCGGCGCCGACCAGATCGCCCAGACGCTGATCCGCGCTTTCGGCATCAAACGCGTGCACTGGGCGATGATGTTCGCCGCCTTCCTGGTGGGCATCCCGCTGTTCTTTGAGATCGGCTTCGTGCTGCTGGCGCCCCTGGTGTTCATCGTCGCCCGCCGTACCGGGTTGTCGCTGGTCAAGCTGGGCATCCCGCTGCTGGCCGGCCTGTCCGCCGTGCACGGCCTGGTGCCGCCGCACCCGGGTCCGCTGCTGGCGGTCGGGGTGTTCGGTGCCGACATCGGCAAGACCATCTTCTATGGTCTGATCGTCGGCCTGCCCACCGCCATGATCGCCGGTCCCATCTTTGGCGCCTGGATCTCCAAGCGCATCCCCGGTTCGGCCAATCCCGAGCTGGTCGCCCAGATCGCCCAGGAGACCGACAACCGCAACCTGCCGGGCTTCGGCATCACCGTCTTCACCGTGCTGCTGCCGGTGATCCTGATGCTGCTCAAGGCCTTCGCCGACATCTTCTTTGCCGCCGACAACCATTTCCGCATCTGGATGGACTTCATCGGCCACCCCATCACCGCCCTGCTCGCCGCCCTGCTGCTGAGCTTCTACAGCTTCGGCACCGCCTGCGGCTTCTCCCGCGAGAAGATCGTCAAGCTGCTCGACCAGAGCCTGGCGCCGGTGGCGGCCATCGTGCTGATCGTCGGCGCCGGCGGTGGCTTCAAGCAGATGCTGGTGGCCAGCGGCGTGGGTGAGGTGATCGGCAATCTGGCGGTGCAGACGCAGATCTCGCCGATCCTGCTGACCTGGCTGGTGGCGGCGGTGATCCGCGTGGCCACCGGTTCCGCCACCGTGGCGACCATCACCGGCGCCGGCATCGTCGCCCCCGTGGTGGCGCTGATCCCCGGGGTGAACAAGGAGTTGCTGGTGCTGGCCGCCGGCGCCGGTTCGGTGATCCTCTCCCACGTCAACGACGCCGGCTTCTGGCTGGTGAAGCAGTACTTCAACATGACCGTGGCCGAGACCTTCAAGACCTGGTCGATGATGGAAACCATCCTCTCGGTGGTGGCCCTGGCCTTCATCATGCTGCTGTCGCTGTTCGTCTGATCCGCTAGACCGGGACGGCCCCTGGCCGTCCCGCCTCCACCACGAAGCTCGCCCGGGTGCCGCGCCTGGCATCCGGGCGCGTTCGGTCACTGATGGTGCGCAGATCCACCTGCAGCCGCTCCCGCGTCAGCTCCAAGGCCAGATAGCCACGCTCCCGGCTGTCGAAGAAACGCACCTGGGGATTCTCCGGCAACAGCGCCTGGAAGCGTCGGTAATCCGGTCCGTCCGAGGTGATGGAAGTGCCGACGAACTCGCTCGCCACCACCGGGCTCCGCTCGTCCTCCGGATCGCGGTGCAGATCCGTCACCCAGAAGGAATGGATGTCCCCGCCCAGGGTCACCGGATTGGCGAGGCGACTCGCGGCCATGGCCGCCAGCAGGCGCTCGCGGGTGGCCGGATAGCCGTCCCAGCCATCGGTCCAGCGCGCCGGATCGCCATCCGGCAGGCGCTGCCGCAGGGGTGCCAGCAGCAGGTCCTGGGCAATGAGGTTCCACTGCGTACCGTTATGGCGAAAGCCGTCCAGCAGCCAATCCTCCTGCGCCCGCCCCAACATGCTGCGCGTGGTATCACGCAGGCCCGGGCAATCCGGCGCGACCAGATGGCCACCGCGGGTCCTGGTCGTCGCGCAGGCCGGTTCGCTGCGGTATTGCCGGCCATCGAGCAGATGGATCTCCGCCAGGTCGCCAAAGCGCCACCGGTCATAGAGGCGCAGCGCGCTGCCCTGGGTGCGCCAGGCGCGCAGCGGGGCGTGTTCGCGAAAAGCCTGGTAGGCCGCCTGCCGTCGCGCGGCGAAGGCGGCCAGACTGACCCGGGGATCCGCCGACCAGGGACCGGAATAGTCGTTCTGCACCTCGTGGTCGTCCCAGGTCAGCAGGCTGGTGACATTGGCATGCAGGTACTGCAGATCGGGATCGGTGCGGTACAGGGCATGGCGCCGCCGATAGCTGGCCAGGTCGCGGGCCTCCGGCAGGCCGTGGCGGCGGACCGCTGGCAGCAGCAGCGGCACATTGGATTCATAGATGTAGTCGCCAAGGAACAGCGCCAGGTCCGGCTGCTCCTCGGCCATGTGCCGATAGGCACTGAAGAAGCCCTTCTCATAGTGGGAGCAGGAGGCAGCCACCAGCTTGAGTCGCTGCGGCGCGCTGGCCGGCGGCGGCAGCGTGAGGGCGCGACCGATGCGACTCTGATGCCCCAGGGCGGTGAAGCGGTACCAATAGGGTCGCCCCGGCAGCAGACCCACCAGGGTGATGGACACGCTGAAGGCCGCCCGGGGCTGCGCCAGGACCGTACCGCTCTGCACCACCTGGCGCAGCCCCGGATCCAGGGCGACTTCCCATTGCACCTCGACCGGGGCATGCAGACCGCCCAGGCCATCCTCGGCCAGGGGATCCGGCGCCAGGCGGGTCCAGATGACGAAGCCATCGGCAGCGGGATCGCCACTGGCGACGCCCAGGGTGAAGGGATCCGGTTGCGGTTCACGCGCGCTGCACCCGGCGAACCAGGGCGCGCTCAGACCCAGACCGAGCAGACCCAGCGCTTGACGTCGAGAGGGATTCATCCAGGCCTCCACGAAAAGAGGCCAGGGTGACTCAGGCAAATGACAGCGCTATGTCGCCCGGCTCAGGCCAGCGGCAATTCTTCCAGGATCATCACCTGGGGCGCCTCGGTGAGCAGGCCGTCGAGATCGCTCAGCAGCTGCTTGAAGTGCGCGGTCTCCTCGTGCTCGGCCAGGGCCTCGCGGCTGGCCCAGCGCTCGATGAAGACATAGCGACCCTCGTGGCTCGGATCGCGGTGCGGAGTGTAGAAATGGCAGGCGGCCTCGGCGCGGGAAGGGGCGACGATGGCGCGTAGGGCGTTCTCGACGGCTGCGGCCTGGCCGGGCTTGGCCTGCAGGATGGCGACGACGCGAATTTCACTGGTCATGCAAAAAACTCCGAAAAGGGTGCCTCAGCATGCCGCCTGGACACCCCGAATACCACCGGGGTCGAGAATCGGCCCCGGCCATGGTGGATCACTGCTTGGCTTTGACGATCTTGTCGATCACCGCATTGCTGCGCTTGATCAGCACATAGTCGGAGCCGATCTTGACCCATTGGCTGTCTTCGCCCGGCTGCTCCAGGCCGTGCTTCTTGAAGTCCTTGATCACGTACTCGTCGCGGATGTACTTGCGCGGCGCCCGGCCACCCTCTTCGAGTTCAAAGGTAGGATGATCAGGGTCATGAGTGACGGCATCATCGCTCTGATTGGCATCCTTCTTGTTGACCTTGTTCTGGTACTGCGAGCTGGTGGGCTCCGAAGCCGCCTTGTCGGCAGCGGGCTTGACCGGGGTCATGGCCTCGGGCGCGGCCTGGGCCTGCAGGGCGCCGGTCAGGACGACGGTACCCAGGGCCAGAGAGAGCAGCGATTGCTTGATCATGGGGGTGTTTCTCCTCTGCATTCGAGGTTTTGACCCCGGGGTCAGCGGAAAAGCTCCACGAATACCTACGGCTACGCCTTTGGCCTTACTGGCATTCGTCCCGGTCTGCCTTTACCAGGGTCAGCACCGGGGGCAACTGGCGTGAGCGCTGGGTGGAAAAGGCGTCCAGCGAGCAACTCAGACGATAGGACTGCTGGCTGAGGAGTGAGGCCTCCTGACGCAGGGTCAGGAAGTTGAGGAAATAGCGCTGATGCTGGCGCTTGGCCTGGCTACCCCGTTCGAGCAGCCGCCGGGCTTCCGCCATGGCCATGATGTGGCTATCGATCACGTCCTTCATGCAACGGCTTCCTCATGGCGATGACGATTAGCGAACCTGTCTCCTCTGGACTTTAGCAGCCTGTTCGAGAGACGGTGGCAAATCCTTTGACTTTTTATCGGCAAGCCAGGGCTGGCGCGCCTTGCAGCACCTCAGGCAGAGTAGCCCACCCCTTGGCCTGAGGCGCTGCCCCATGGAACGCTGGAAGATTCTCGCCGGCCTGGTGAGCTTTACCTTTTTCATGGAAAACCTCGACGCCACCGTGATCGCCACGGCCCTGCCGCCGATGGCGGCGTCTTTCGGCCGTGATCCGGTGGACCTAAACCTGGGCATCAGCGCCTATCTGCTGGCCATTGCCGTAGGCATCCCGGTCAGCGGCTGGATCGCCGAGCGCTTCGGTCCACGACCGGTCTTTACCCTGGCTATTGGCGTCTTCACCCTGGCCTCGCTGCTGTGCGGGATGGCCCTCTCCCTCGAGCAATTCATCGCCGCGCGCATCCTCCAGGGGCTCGGCGGCGCGCTGATGGTCCCGGTCGGGCGGCTGGTGGTGCTGCAGGTCACCGAAAAGCACGAACTGGTGCGCGCCATCGCCCTCATCACCTGGCCGGGCCTGGTGGCCCCCGTGCTGGGCCCGCCCCTGGGCGGCCTGATCACCACCTATGCCGACTGGCGCTGGATCTTCTATCTCAATCTGCCGCTGGGATCGATCGCCCTGCTGCTGGCCTGGCGCCTGGTGCCCGCCGACCTGCCGACCCAGCGCCATCCGCTGGACTGGCGCGGCTTCCTGTTGCTGGGCGGGGCCTGCGTCGCCTTCATGTGGGGCGTCGAACGGCTCGGCCAGAACCACGGCAGCCTGGGCAGCAACCTGGCCTGGATGGGGATAGGGCTGATCCTCGGCACCAAGGCGGTGCGTCACATGACGAAGATCGAACGTCCGCTGATCGATTTTGGCACACTGCGGATTCCCACCTACCGCGCCGCCATCCTCGGTGGCGGCCTGTTCCGCGTCACCATCGCCACCGCACCCTTCCTGCTCCCCCTGATGTTCCAGCTGGCCTTTGGCCTGGACGCCTTCCAGGCCGGCCTGCTGCTCCTGGCGCTGTTCGCTGGCAACCTGGCGGCCAAGCCCTTCACCACCGCCGCCATGCGCCGCTTCGGCCTGCGCGCCATCCTGACCATGAACGGCGTGCTCAGCGCGCTCAGCCTGCTGGCATGTGGCCTGCTCACCCCGGACTGGCCGCTGCCGCTGATCGTGCTGCTGCTGTTCGCCAGCGGCGTGTCCCGCTCGCTGCAATTCACCGCCAGCAATGCCCTGGCCTTCGCCGACATTCCGAAACCCCAGCTGAGCCATGCGTCCACCCTGTTCAGCACCAATTTCCAGCTGGCCATGGGCTTGGGCGTGGCCATCGCCGCCCTGCTGCTGCGCGCCTCGATGGAGTGGCACGGCCACCTCGATCCGCAGTTGTCGGACTTCCGGCTAGCCTTTTGCATAGTGGCCGTGCTCGGCATCCTGAGCACCCTGGATGCCTTCCGCCTGGCCCGCAACGCAGGCGATTCGGTCAGCGGCCACACCGCGAAAAGCTGACCGACCGGACAGTGCTCGACCCGATGCCGATTTGGGGGTAAGTCTTAGTGCCTTACCCGTGTTAACCGACCTGTTATGATGCGCGCCGTTTTTTCCGATCAGACCGGCGCGCACGAGGCATCCCATGCTGGAAAGACTCTTCCAACTCAAGGCCCACAACACCTCTGTCCGCACCGAACTGCTGGCTGGGGTGACCACCTTCCTGGCCATGGCCTACATCCTGTTCGTCAACCCGAGCATCCTCGGCGCGACCGGCATGGACAAGGGCGCGATCTTCGTCGCCACCTGCCTGGCCGCCGCCATCGGCTCGGCGCTCATGGGACTCATCGCCAACTACCCCATCGCCCTCGCCCCCGGCATGGGCCTCAACGCCTTCTTCACCTACACCGTGGTCCTGCACCTGGGCCATACCTGGCAGGTGGCCCTGGGCGCGGTGTTCCTCTCGGCGCTGATGTTCTTCCTGCTGTCGATCTTTCGCATCCGCGAATGGATCATCAACAGCATCCCGCTCCCGCTGCGCTCGGGTATCGCCGCCGGCATCGGCCTGTTCCTGGCGCTGATCGCCCTGCAGACCGCCGGCATCGTGGTGGGTAATCCGGCGACCCTGGTGGGCCTGGGCGACCTGTCCAAACCCGGTCCGCTGCTGGCCATCCTCGGCTTCTTCCTGATCGTCGTGCTCGAGGCGCGCAAGGTCACCGGCGCGGTGCTGATCGGCATCCTGGTGGTCACCGTGATCGCCATCGCCCTGGGCGTCAGCACCTTCGGCGGCCTGGTCTCCATGCCGCCGTCGCTGGCACCGACCTTCCTGCAGCTGGACATCCGGGGGGCCCTGGACGTCGGCCTGATCAGCGTCATCTTCGCCTTCCTGTTCGTCGACCTGTTCGACAACTCCGGCACCCTGATCGGCGTGGCCAAGCGCGCCGGCCTGATGGGCAAGGACGGCCATCTGCCGAAGATGGGCCGCGCCCTGATCGCCGACAGCTCCGCCGCCATGTTCGGCTCGCTGCTGGGCACCTCCACCACCACCAGCTACATCGAATCGGCCGCGGGCGTTTCCGCCGGGGGTCGTACCGGCCTCACCGCCGTGGTGGTCGCGGTGCTGTTCCTGCTGGCGCTGTTCTTCGCTCCCCTGGCCGGTAGCGTGCCGGCCTTCGCCACCGCCCCGGCGCTGTTCTTCATCGCCGTGCTGATGACCTCGGGCCTGGCCGAGATCGAGTGGGACGACCTGACCACCGCCGCCCCGGTGCTGGTCACCGCCCTGGCCATGCCGCTGACCTATTCCATCGCCAACGGCATCGCCTTCGGCTTCATCACTTGGACGGTCATCAAGCTGCTGTCCGGCCGTACCCGCGAGCTGAATTCGGCGCTGATCGTGCTGTCGATCCTGTTCGTCATCAAGCTGGGCTGGTTCAACGCCTGACCCTTCACCCTCGGGGCCCTGGTCCCGAGGGTTTCCCCGCCTTATCGTCTCTCCGGATCTACCATGTCCCAGCCTTCCTTCGCCCCCGCCGACTACCAGACCCAACTCGATGCCAAGGCCGGTCGCCTGCGCGACCTGCTGGCGCCCTTCCAGGCGCCCGAGCCGGAGGTCTTCGCCTCGCCGCTGCAGCACTACCGGCTGCGCGCCGAATTCCGCCTGTGGCGGGAGAACGAAGAGCGCCACTACGCGATGTTCGCCCCGGGCGACAAGCACACGCCGATCCTCATCGAGGACTTCCCCATCGCCAGCCAGCGCATCAACGACCTGATGCCCCGGCTCAAGGCCGGCTGGCAGGCGGACGTGGCGCTGTCGTTCAAGCTGTTCCAGGTGGAATTCCTCACCACCCTGAGCGGCGATGCGCTGATCACCCTGGCCTACCACCGCCCGCTGGACGCCGCCTGGCAGGCCGCCGCCGAGCGCCTGGCCGCCGACCTCGGTGTCAGTCTGATCGGTCGCTCCCGCGGTCAGCGCCTGGTGATCGGGCGTGACCATGTGCTCGAAGAACTGGAGGTGGCCGGGAAGACCTATAGCTATCTGCAACCCGAGGGCGGCTTCACCCAGCCCAATGGCACCGTCAACCAGAAGATGCTGACCTGGGCCCATACCGCCCTGGGCGAGCGCGAGGACGATCTGCTGGAGCTCTATTGCGGCAACGGCAACTTCACCCTGCCGCTGGCCAGCCGGGTCCGCAAGGTGCTGGCCACCGAGGTGAGCAAGACCTCGGTCAACGCCGCCCTGCACAACCTGGCCAGCAATGGCGTGGACAACGTCAGCCTGGTGCGGCTCTCCGCCGAGGAACTGACCCAGGCGCTCAACGAGGTCCGCCCCTTCCGGCGCCTGGCCGGCGTGGATCTCAAGAGCTACGACTTCGGCACCGTCTTCGTCGATCCGCCGCGCGCCGGCATGGATCCGGACACCTGCGAGCTGACCCGCCGCTTCGAGCGCATCCTCTACATCTCCTGCAACCCGGAGACCCTGGCCGAGAACATCGCCCAGCTGCAGGACACCCACCGCATCACCCGCTGCGCCCTGTTCGACCAGTTCCCCTGGACGCACCACATGGAGAGTGGGGTGTTGCTGGAGCGGCGTTGAGCATCGAGCCAGCCCGCGTGGAAAAGGCTACGCCGTTTTCCACCCTACGCCGGGGCTGAGCGCCTTTCTCCCTTGGGAAGAGGGTTGGGGTGAGGGAAGCCAACAAGCCAAGCCACCCTTGTTGGGCTTCGCTGCGCTCAACCCAACCTACACGAGCCCGAGGTGGCGCCCCCTTGCCCTGCGGGAGAGGACTGGGGTGAGGGAAGCCACCGAGCCGTAGATTGGGTTGAGACAGCTCCACCGTCGAAACCCAACAGGCCAAGCCACCCTTGTTGGGCTTCGCTGCGCTCAACCCAGCCTACAAGAGCCCGAGGTGGCGCCCCCTCTCCCTCCGGGAGACGGCTGGGGTGAGGGAAGCCGTACCGTAGGTGGGTTGAGACAGCTCCACCGTCGAAGCCCAACAAGCCAAGCCATCCCTGTTGGGCTTCGCTGCGCTCAACCCAACCTACACGAGCCCGAGGTGGCGCCCCCTCTCCCTCCGGGAGAGGGCTGGGGTGAGGGAGGCCCTACTCGTGAAACTCCGCCACCGTCTCGCGTCGGCCATAGAGGAAGGCGTCGGCCACATGGCGTAGCGGGGCCACGTCGACGTCGGAGCGGTTCTGCGCCACCAGCTCGGCGAAGCGCGCATAGAGACCGGCGTATTCCTGGTCCGGGCCCTGGTGGCTCAGTTGGCCGTCCAGGTACAGCTCGCTGCCGCCCTTGCTCAGGGTCAGGCGACCCGCATCGGTGTCGACGTGGATGTCCCAGGTCTGGGGCCCGGTCTGCAGGAAGTCGAAGTCGGCGGCGATGGGCACCCCGGCGCTGTCGACGAAGGCCAGTTGCGCCGCCACCGGGGTCTGGCAGTTGCCGGGCACCTGCAGCGTCGCCTCCTTGAGAAAGAACGGCCGCGGCAGGATGGCGGTG
Organism: Pseudomonas sp. RIT411; assembly: GCF_003057735.2. Lineage (NCBI taxonomy): Bacteria > Pseudomonadati > Pseudomonadota > Gammaproteobacteria > Pseudomonadales > Pseudomonadaceae > Pseudomonas > Pseudomonas sp. RIT411. The sequence goes on along the minus strand of NZ_QBIZ02000002.1, from coordinate 293,790 downwards.
ACAATGGACAGGGCATTGATGCCCGGATCGAAGACGCCCATGCCGCCCGGTTCCCAGATCCAGGCCTGACCCGGATGCCAGACGCGCACGTCTTCCTTCCACTCGATCCGGACCGCCTGGATGCGCTTGCCTTCCAGCCACGCGCGCGCCGGCTGCACGCCCTGAGCATGGCGGGAATGCCAGGTGGCGAACAGCGAAAGACCGGCCGCCTCGGCCTGGCGCGCCAGGGCGTCCACCTCGCTCAGGGTCGCCCCCGGCGGTTTCTCCAGCATCACGTGCTTGCCCGCCGCCAGGGCCTCGCGGGCCTGTTCGTAGCGCACCGCCGCGGGCGCGCAAAGCGACACGGCGTCGATCGCCGGACCGTCTTCGAGCAGCGCGCTCAGGCTGGGATAGTGGGCGACGCCGTCGAGCTGGGCATTGCGGCTGGCCACGGCGACCAGCTCGTATTCGGGATTGGCGGCGAGCGCCGGCAGGTGCTGGTCACGGGCGATCTTGCCCAAACCGACGATGGCTATTCTTATCATGATCGTCCTCGGTAGACGGTAGGAAACCGCCGCCTAGGATCGGGTAATCATCACACCAAAGCAACAGCTTCGCGGTCGGTCTGCAGGCTCTCGCGCAACTCCAGCCAACTGCGCAGATTGGCCCCCTCGCGGCCCTTGCGCCACATCAGCCAGGTGGTGGCCCGGGCGAAGCGTGCCTGGATTTCGTGACGCTGCACCCGCTCGCGACCGGGCAGGCTGTCGAGCATGGATTCCGGCATCAGCGCCACTCCGCCGGTGATCACGCAGGCCAGCATGCTGTGGTAGGACTCGATCTCCATCACCGGTCCGCTGGGCACCCCGGCGGCGGCGTACCAGGTGTCCAGGTAGCGACGATAGGAGCAGCCGGCGCGAAAACCGAACACCGGGCGCCCCGCCACGTCGGCGGGCGAACGCACCGGACCGAGTTCCAGTCCGGTGATCAGCACCAGGCGCTCCTCGAACCAGGGCTGGCCTTCCAGCGCCGCGTCGGGCGCCGGGCCGTCCACCAGGGCGGCGTCCAGGCGACCGGCCAGCAGGCCCTCGACCAGTTCGCCACTGGGGCCGCTGTGCACCTGCAGATTCACCTTGGGATAGCGCTGGTGATAGCGCGCCAGCAGCCCCGGCAGGTGGATGGCCGCGGTGCTGAACATGGAGCCCAGCACGAAGGTACCGGCCGGCTCGCCGCCCTGCACCGCGCTGCGCGCCTCGTCGGCCAGGGCGAACAGGCGATGGGCGTAGTCCAGCAGCCGGTGGCCGGCGGCGGTCAGGTGCAGCCGCTGGCGTTCGCGCAGGAACAGCTCCACCCCCAATTTGTCTTCCAGCTGGCGCAGGCGCGTGGAGAGATTGGACGGCACCCGGTTGAGCCGCTCGGCGGCCTTCACCAGGGATCCCTCCTCGGCCACCGCCTGGAAGATGCGTAGCTCTGCGAATTCCAAGGATCACCACCTTTCTCTTTAGCTGAACATCTACTTCTTTATTATTCGTTTTTATTGATTAACTTCAAGGCCTAGGCTGTACCCATCCGCTCGCTACTGGAGTCTTGCGATGACCGCCACCACCCGCCTGCTGGCCTGCCTGCTCGCCCTGGCCACCGCCATGGGCATCGGCCGCTTCGCCCTCACCCCCGCCCTGCCGCACCTGATCGCCGAAGGCCAGATCGACCTCACCGGCGCCAGCCTGCTGGCCGCGGCCAACTACCTGGGCTATCTGCTGGGCGCCCTGGATGCGCTCTTCGCCCGCCGGACCCATGCGCGGCTGGTCGGCGGCCTCTGGCTCTGCGCCGGCCTGACCCTGGCGTCGCTGCTGGCCGATGGCCTGGCCGCCCAGGCGCTGCTGCGCTTCGGCACCGGCCTGGCCAGCGCCTGGGTGCTGGTGATGGTGACCGGTCTCAGCCAGCCCCTGGCCGCCGAAGCCGGCCGGCCGCGCCTGGGCGCCCTGGTCTTTACCGGTCCCGGGGTGGGCATCCTCATCAGCGGGTTGATGGCCCTGGTCAGCAATCGCCTGGGCGGTGGCTCCAATCAGCTGTGGCTGAGCTACGGCCTGCTCGCCAGCGTGGCGACCCTGGCGCTGCTGCCCCTGCTGCCACGGCGCGGTCCGGCCACCCCGCTACCCACCGCCGCAGCGCCGGCCAAGCGTTCCCCGGCCTTCAACCGCCTGATCCTGGCCTATGGCCTGGTGGGCGTCGGCTACATCCTGCCGGCGACCTTTCTTTCGCAGATGGCCGCCAGCCGCTTCCATGGCCAGTGGCAGGCCGACCTCTTCTGGCCCGGCTACGGCCTGGCCGCGGCCCTGGGCGTGGTGCTGGTCAGCCTGAGACGCCCGGGCACCGATACCCGGCGCTGGCTGATCGTGACCCTCTGGCTGCAGGCCGCGGGCGTACTGCTCTGCCTCCTGCCGGGCAGCCTGGCGCTGTTCCTCGGCGTGCTGCTCTGCGGCGGTCCCTTCCTCGCCTGCATGCAGCTGGTGATGCAATACGGTCGCGAGCTGGCACCGGCCACGCCGCAACGCAACGCCGGGGTGCTCACCGCCAGCTTCGCCAGCGGCCAGTTGCTCGGTCCGCTGCTCGGCGCGGCCAGCAGTCATTTCGCCGGCGACCTGCAACCGGCCCTGGTGATCGCCGCGCTGGGCCTGCTGTTCGCCGGTCTGCAACTGCGCCGCGCCCGGGCGTCGCTACAGCGCTGCATCGCCTGAATCGTTTCCGCTGCGGCCATTCGTCACAGAAGTAAAACTGGGTGGTTCCTTGTTTTGAAATGTTTCGCCGTTCCTGAGTACAGTGATCGCCGCGCCTCATAGAGGAGGCGCCTCAGGCGCTCGCCATCCACCCTACAAGGAATACAACACTCATGATGAAGGCCTCCGATCTGGTCGTTCGCTGCTTGGAGAACGAGGGTGTGGAATACATCTTCGGCATTCCCGGCGAAGAGAACCTGGACCTGCTGGAATCCCTGCGTCGCTCTTCGCAGATCAAGCTGATCCTGACTCGCCACGAGCAGTCCGCCGGCTTCATGGCCGCCACCTACGGCCGCTTCACCGGCAAGACCGGTGTCTGCCTTTCCACCCTCGGTCCAGGTGCCACCAACCTGGTCACCGCCGGCGCCTACGCCTACCTGGGCGGCATGCCGATGCTGATGCTGACCGGCCAGAAGCCGATCAAGAAATCCAAGCAGGGGCGTTTCCAGATTCTCGACGTGTGCCGCATGATGGCGCCGCTCACCAAGTACACCCACCAGTTCGCCTCCGCCGACAACATCCCGTCGCGCATCCGCGAGGCCTTCCGCCTCGCCGAGGAAGAAAAGCCCGGCTCCGTGCACCTGGAATTGCCGGAAGACATCGCCGACGAGCACACCGAGAGCCTGCCGGTCCCGCCGAGCCTGAGCCGTCGTCCGGTCGCCGAAGCCAAGGCCATCGCCGCCGCCGTCTCCAAGCTGGAAAACGCCCGCAGCCCGGTGCTGGTGCTGGGCGCCGGCACCAACCGCAAGATGACCGCGCGCGTCCTGCGCCAGCTGATCGAGAAGACCGGCATCCCCTTCGTCACCACCCAGCTCGGCAAGGGCGTGGTCGACGAGCGCCATCCGCGCTTCCTGGGCAACGCCGCCCTCTCCGCCGGTGACTTCGTGCACCGTGCGCTGGAGTCCGCCGACCTCATCGTCAACATCGGCCACGACGTGATCGAGAAGCCGCCGTTCTTCATGACCCGCGGCGGTACCGAGGTCATCCACATCAACTTCCGCTCCGCCGAAGTCGATCCGGTGTACTTCCCCCAGGTCGAGGTGGTCGGCGACATCGCCAACGCCATCTGGGAGATCAAGGAGCGCATCGAGGTCCAGCCCACCTGGGACTTCGACCGCCTCCTGACCATCCGCGAAGCCAACGAGGCCCATGTAGCCGAAGGCGCCACCGACGACCGCTTCCCGGTCTATCCGCAGCGCCTGGTGGCCGATCTGCGCCACGTGCTGCCGTCCGACGGCATCGTCGCCCTGGACAACGGCATCTACAAGATCTGGTTCGCCCGCAACTACAAGGCCTACATGCCCAACACGGTGCTGCTGGACAACGCCCTGGCCACCATGGGCGCCGGTCTGCCGTCGGCCATGGCCGCGCGCCTGGTGCACCCCAACACCCCCATCGTGGCGGTGTGCGGTGACGGCGGCTTCATGATGAACAGCCAGGAGCTGGAAACGGCGGTGCGCCTGAAGATGAACCTGGTGGTCATCATCCTGCGCGACGACGGCTACGGCATGATCCGCTGGAAGCAGGCGCAGATGGGCTTCGAGGACTTCGGCCTGGACTACGGCAACCCGGACTTCGTCCGCTACGCCGAAAGCTACGGCGCCCACGGCCATCGCGTGGAAAGCGCGGCGGCCTTCGCGCCGCTGGTGCAGCACTGCCTGGACACCCCCGGCGTCCACGTCATCGACTGCCCGGTGGACTACTCCGAGAACGACCGCATCCTGCACCAGGACATCAAGGAGCGCAGCGCGGCGGTCTGATCGCTTAGCCCCGGCGATCCCTACGACGCCCCGGCCTCCAGGTCGGGGCGTTTTTCATGGCGCCCGAAGCAGCCAGTTAGTCCTTTCCGCCATCCAAGCTGGCGCCATATCGTCAAACTAATAGGCAGAAAAAGCCTGAAAAAACAAACAGATACGATGTGGGACCACACAAAACCCTGCCGGCTATCCGGGTAATCACACAGCCTATCGTCCGGACTCGAATATCGCGGCGATTCGAGTTCTATTAAGCAACCCTTAAGCACCGCGGTGGATGAGTTCTAGCCGTCCTGACGAGCGCCCTGCCCTCGCCGAGGTCGCGGGTCGGGACCCGACGGCAGATGGCTCGGTACCCGCAAAGAGTCCTTGGGGTCAATCCGTGGTTACCCGCACAAGCTGCCAAGCGCCCCCTTCGCGCCGCCGGCTTCTGCCGGCCGGCTGACGAATCGACAGAGGCTGCCGTAACCGCGAAGCACGAGGCGCGAGGTCCCCGGACCCGCACCTTCCAACGCTCCGCTATCCAGGTAGTCCACATGCAGCAAGTTGGCTGGAATCCACTAAGCAATATAAGCGTCAGGGCCAAGCTGGGCCTTGGCTTCGCCCTGCTCATCGGCATGATCCTGCTGGTGGCCTACACCGGCTGGTCGGCCACCGATACCCTGCGCGATCGCAGCGAGCGCATGAACGATATCGCCGGCTACAGCACCCTGGCCCGCGACATGCGCATCGAGCGACTGGTGTATTTCACCAAGGCCGATGACGCCCAGGCGGCCAAGTGGCTCGCCGCCCTGGACAAGACAGAAGGCCAGTTGCAGGCCATCGTCCCGCACTTCAACTCCCCGGCGAACAAGGCCCTGCTCGACGAGGCCGGGGCCGCGCTCAAACGCTATCGCGACTTCTACAACCAGACGATCACCGCCACCCGCGAGCGGGAATCCATCCGCAAGATCGCCAGCAATGCGGCAGAGGCGGCCAATGCCCAGCTGCTGGCACTGGCCGAAGAGGCGAATGGCGAGACCGGCCGCCAGGCCGATCGCCAGCAGCTGGCGGCGCTGTTCATCGGTGTGCAGCGGATGAGGGTCGATTTCCGTGGCTACGCCAGCTTACCCGGGAAGGACACTGAGCAGACGGCACGCACCTCCGTCAATGCCACCCTCACCCAGGCCAAGGCGCTCGGCACCACGGCCTTGCCGACCGAGACCGTGCAAAAGCTGGTCGGTGAAATCACCGCCTACGGGCAGCGTCTCGACCAGCTGGTGGCGGCGCAGGCGCAGGTGGACCAGGCGCAGGGTGGCATCACCACCACCATCACCACCCTGCTCGGCATCGCCGACAAGCTCACCGCCATCCAGCAGGAATTCCGCGCGGCCGACGTGGCCGGCGCCCGTCAGCTGCTGTTGATCTGGCTGGCCGTCGCCATCGCCCTGGGCCTGACCTGTGCCTGGCTGATCACCCGCTCCATCGTCAAGCCCTTGCAGGACACCGTGACCCTGGCCAAGCAGGTTGCCAACGGTGACTTCACCCATCAGCAGCAGGTCACTCGCAAGGATGAACTGGGCGCCCTGCAGACCAGCATGCAAGGCATGACCGGCAACCTGCGGCGCCTGATCGGCGAGGTGCGCGACGGGGTGGTTCAGGTGGCCAGTGCCGCCGAGCAGCTGTCGGCGGTCACCGAGCAGACCAGTGCTGGAGTGCAATCGCAAAAGGTCGAGACCGACCAGATCGCCACCGCCATGCAGGAAATGACCGCCACCACCCACGAGGTGGCGCGCAACGCCGGGAATGCCGCCAAGTCCGCACTGGAAGCGAGTCGGCAGGCCCAGCAAGGGGAGCAGTCGGTGAGCAAGGCGGTCGACCAGATCGAGGTGCTGGCCCGGGAAATGGAATCGACCAAGGCCGCCATGGCCACCCTGCGCGGCCATGCCGACAGCATCGGCGGCGTGCTCGACGTGATCAAAGCCGTTTCCGAACAGACCAACCTGCTGGCGCTCAATGCCGCCATCGAAGCCGCCCGCGCCGGCGAGGCGGGGCGCGGCTTCGCGGTGGTCGCCGACGAGGTCCGCGGCCTGGCCCAGCGCACCCGCTCCTCGACGGACGAGATCGCCCAGCTCATCACCGGCCTGCACCAGAGCACCGACCGCATGGCGACGGTGCTCGACCACAACGTGCAGCTGACCGACAGCAGCGTCGGCCTGTCGCGCGAGGCGGGCGAGATGCTCAAGCGCATCACCCAGTCGGTCAAGGACATCGAATCGATGAACGAACAGATCGCCTGCGCCGCCGAGCAGCAGAGTTCGGCCGGCGAGGAGATCAGCCGCAATGTCACCAACGTCCGCGACATCTCCGACCAGACCGCGGCCGCCAGCGAGGAGACGGCTTCCTCGAGCATGGAGCTGGCCCGCATCGGCGTGCGCCTGCAGGAGATGACGGCGCGCTTCAAGGTGTAGGTCTGGCGCCGGGGCTTCCCTCACCCCGACCCTCTCCCCCAGGGAGAGGGGGCGCACCCGGTGTGGCTGTGGCCCGCGCTGGGTGGAAAACGGCGCAGCCTCTTCCACGCGGACGAACCGCTGCGATAGCGGCTTCGCTGTAAACCAACCTGCAGATCCCTCACCCCGACCCTCTCCCCCAGGGAGAGGGGGCACACCCGGTGCGTCCCGCGTAGGGTGGAAAACGGCGCAGCCTTTTCCACCCTCGGGTAGCAACTCCCCTACTCCAGGCTGGCCTCTTCCAGCAACCACCGCTCGAAAAGCGCCAGCGTCGGATCGACGGCCTCCGCGGGACGGGTCACCAGCACATAGCGCTCGCGCAGTTCGGGCATGACCGGCCAGGGCGCCTGGAGGCGGCCGGTGGCCAGGTCTTCCTCGATGTAGCGCTGGGGCACCAGAGCCATGCCGAAACCGGCCTTGGCGGCCTCGATCAGCAGCGAATAGCGATCATAGGTAGGGCCGGTCACCTGGGCACCCAAGGGCAGTCCGGTGAGCGCGGCATAACGACGCCAGCTGTGCGGACTCTCCCGCTTGTGCAACAACGGCAGACTGGCCGGCGGATGATCGGCCAGCCGCGGATGACAGACCGCGACCAGTTGCGCCTCGAACAGCCGTTGCACCCTCAGGCTCTGCCAGGCCGGATGCTCGTAGTTGATCGCGGCATGCAGGCCGCTGTCCTCCAGGGCGAAGGGCTGCGTCCGCTCGCGCAGGTTGACCTGGATCTCCGGATGGCGCTCGTAGAAACGCGCCAGGAGGGGGATCAGCCAGCGACCGGCCAGGGTCGGGATGACGCCGATCTCCAGCGTCGTGGCGCCGCGGGCCTGGGCGATCAGCTGCTGGGTATGGCGCTCGATGTCGGCGAGTGCCGTGCGTATATGGGCGGCATAGCCGGCACCGGCGGCGGAGAGCTCGACGCGATTGCCGATCCGATTGAACAGCCGGACACCCACCGCAGCCTCCAGCTTGGCGATCTGCCGGCTGATGGCGCCCTCACTCAGCGCCAGCTCCTGCGCGGCCCTGGCGAAGCTGAGATGGCGGGCAGCCGCTTCCAGGGCCACCAGCGCCGTGGTGCTGGGCAGGCGTCTAGTCATCGGCGGTCATCCTTGGCGGCGGGGCGGCACAGGATGACGCCTGGGCAAGCTGCCTTGCAAAAAAATCCGTAACGCTCGCCGGCCAGCGCCTCCTAGCATGAGCGGACCTGAAGACCAAGGAAGCGCGAGCCATGATGAAGAGGACGTCCACCTTGAACAGGGTCGACCGGGTTCTGCTGGGCTTGGGTCTGGTGATTCCTGTCTGGTTGACGATCGGTGTAGGACTGACCGCCCTGGCCTATCCCGGCTATAGCCATGTCGACCACGCCCTGAGTCGGTTGGGCGCCATCGATGCGCCTACCCAGGGCTTTTCCGCCTGGATCAATAACCTGCCGCTCGGCGTGCTCTTCGTGCTGGTGGCCCTGGGCCTGGCCCGGCGCTTTCGCGGTTCGCGCCTGGCCAGCCTGAGTGCGGCCCTGATCCTGCTGCATGGCCTGGCGAGCTTCGCCACCGGCGTCTTTCCCTGCGATCAGGGCTGCGCCCCGGTGCAGCCCTCGCGCTCGCAAACGCTGCACAACCTGGCGGGCCTGGTGATGTTCCTGTCGCTAACCCTGGCCAGCGCACTCTGGGGCTGGCTTGGCAGGCGCCTGCTGGCCTCGCCGGGCTTTGCCTGCTTGTCGATCCTCTGTACCGCGCTGGCGCTGGTCACCGCGGCCCTGATGGCGGGAGCGGTCACCGACGGCCAGGGCTTCGGCCTCTACCAGCGCCTCAACTACGCCACGGGCGTCTGCTGGCTCGCGGTCCTGGCCTGGCTGGCCCGGCACGAACGCGGGTAACCGCCGGCCAGCAGCACGCAGACGAACGCCGCAGGCATCGCCACCTGATATCGCCGAACGTTCGGCGCTGACCGGCAAGGTGCGCGCCTTCATCGACTTTCTCGAAGAGGCGTTGCAGACCCGCGACGGGACGGTGCCCGCTCACTGAATAGGCCTGCGTCGGCAGCGCTGCGGTCAGTGCCCCCCGCCGTCGGTGACGAAGTAGGTAGCCCGGTCCAGGCCGCGTGGCAACTGCTCAGGGGTTCGGTTGATCAGGCCGATGTCCTTGGCGGCATCGTAGCCCAGGCGCCGTCTGTTGCTCTCGGAGGACAGCAGGGTGGTGAGCTCCTCCGGCGCCAGCTTGAGGCAGCCCTTGTAGATCTCACTGAACTTGAGGTTCGCCCGTTCCGCATCCTCGAAGGCCTGCCTGGCCTGGTCGGGCTTCATGTAGCCGTTGACGGCGATGGACGTCGCGGCCGGATGCAGGAGAAAGGTGGACAACGGCGCGGCATAGCGATCCTCGGTCGCGCAGTAGATCAGCGTGGCGGAAGAGTCCGTCGCGGCGGCATTGATGGTGTTTAGATGCAGCGGATAGTGACGGATGAATTCGTAGGCCACATAGCCCGCCTCCAGGTCGCCACCATGGCTGTTGAGATAGAGATTGACGTTCTTGACGGCGGGGTATTTGAAAGCGATGTCGCTGAGGGCGGCCAGCAGGGAGCTGACCGCTCGATCGCTGATGCCACCGTTGAAGTACACCGAGGCGGTGTCGGCAGTGGCCGCTCCGCCCTCCCCGCGGATGACGGTCATGTCGGCCACAGCCTCCGTCACCCAGCTCGCGGCCAGCAGCGCCAGGACGACCCTGGACAGCCGTGGCGCAGGCGTCGAACGTCTCATCCCTGCTCGCTCCCTTCTCGGCATCAGGCCTGAAAAGGTAGATAGCGCGGCTTAAGGTCGGCTTAACCCGCCAGGGCGCATCGGCGTTCGGTACCCTCAGTCCTTTTTCAGCAGCCCGGCCAGTCCGGCGAAGGGATTGTGGGTGGCCTGGGCCACCTTGGGCGAGCTCAGGGAACTGTCGCTGAAATACTGCTGATCGGTGTAGCGGCTGTGCTCGTTGTCGTGGCAGTACAGGCACAGCAATTCCCAGTTGGAGCCGTCCTGGGGATTGTTGTCGTGGTTGTGGTCACGGTGGTGCACGGTCAGCTCGCTCAGGCGCTTGCCGGAGAATTCGCGGGCACAGCGACCGCAGACGTGGGGATACATCTTCAGCGCCTTGTCGCGGTAACCGCGTTCGCGCTCGCGCTGGGTCTCGGCGAGGATTCGATCCAGCTTCGAGGTATCGGTGGCCATGCTGCGTCCTGAGGGGTCGTGTCGGGAGGCTCAGTATAGCCCGCGCCTGGCCCCGCGGGTGATCAGGCACGAGTCCACTCAGGGCTTCGGCTGGGCGCCTCCCTCCTCCCCCTCGAATTCGGCGAAATACTGCTCCGCCATGGCCCGCAACGAGCGGCCGATGTTGGCGTACTCGTATTCGTTGAGGTTGGCGAGGGACACCCGGGCAGCCGGTTGCTGGGTGCCGAAGCCCTTGCCGGGGAGGAGCACGATGCTGGTCTCCCTGGCGATGCGGAACAGCAGGTCGCCACTGCTGAATTTGGCCTTCACCCAGGTGGCGAAGGCGTCGCCATGGAGCTTGCGCGCCAGGTCTTCCAGATCCAGCAGGGTGTAATAGTCGACGGCGTTGGGATCGTTCTCCGGGGCGACGCCCAGTTCGCGATAGAGGGCGGCTTCACGGCGCCGCACCAGCTTTTTCAGCTCGGTCTTGTAGCCGTCGCTTTCGTCCATCAGGGCGAACAGGGCGAACAGCACCATCTGCACCTGCTGCGGCGTGGAGAGCCCGGCCGTGTGGTTGAGCGCCACGGTGCGGCTGTCGGCGACGAGCCGATCGAGGAATTTGAGGCCGCGCACGTCCGGCAGCAGGCTGCCATAGCGGCGATCCAGGGAGGCCTTGGTCGCCTCGGGCAGTTCGGCCAGGGCCTGGTCGAAGATGCTGTCCTTGTGCGCGCCTATCACCCCCAGGCGCCAGCCGGTGGCACCGAAATACTTGGAGAAGGAATACACCAGCAGGGTGTTGCGCGGGCAGGTGGCGAACAGCGAACGGAAGTCGTCGGCGAAGGTGCCGTAGACATCGTCGGTGAGGATGAAGAGGTCTGGACGCGCCTCGGCGACGAGGCGGGCGACGGTGGCCAGGCTGCGGTCATCCATCTTCACCGAGGCCGGATTGCTGGGGTTGATGCAGAAGAAGATCTTGATCGTCGGATCGCGCAGCTTGTCGAGTTCGCTGTCCGGATACTGCCAGTTCGCCTGGGGATCGGCGTGGATGTGCACCTGCTCCAGCCCGAATTCTTCCAGCTCCGGGATCTCGATGTAGGGGGTGAAGGCCGGCATGCCGATGGCCACCTTGTCGCCCCGCTTGACCAGGCCGTTCTGCTGCAGCGAATGGAAGATGTAGGTCATGGCGGCCGTGCCACCCTCCACGGCGAAGAGGTCGACCGAGCCGGCGGGCACGTAGCCGCCGATCATCTCCTTGACGATGTAGTGGCTGACCACCTGCTCGGAGATCTTGAGCATGCGCGGCGGCACCGGGTAGTTGGCGCCGAGGATGCCTTCCACCATCTCGTGGAGAAAGGCCGAGGCCGACAGGCCCAGCTGGTCGCGCACATAGCTCAGGCTCTTGGCCAGGAACAGCACGCCGGGCTGGTCGCGGTGTTCGGCGGTATAGCGCTCGAAGCGCGCCTCGATGCCATCGATCTGCGGCAGGCCGCCGACCCCGTGAGGCATGTAGGAATAGGACAGTTCCGCCTCGCTGGTGGCGAACAGGCCGAGGCGAAAGAAGGCCCGCCGCGGCAGGGTGGCCAGGAAGTTGGGATTGCCGCGACCGGCGTTGAGCATCAGGCGGTTCTCGCTGCCCGAGGCGAGCTTGATCAGTTCGTCCTTGAGTTCGAACGGACTCAGTTTGGCGTACTGGGCGTAATCGTCTTGAACTTCGCTCATGACTTGTTTCCTTCGGTTAGGCGAAGGCCACGACCAGTGGCCCGAGCAGGGTGAGAAACACGTTGGCCAGGGCGTAGGTGACCGCGAAGGGCACCGTGGGGATCGAGTTGCCGGCCTTGTCCAGCACCTCGCCGAAGGCGGGGTTGGCACTGCGCGCTCCGGCGACGGCCCCAGCGAACAGCGCCAGGTTGCGGTAGCGCAGCACATAGCGACCGACCAGGATGGTGATGACGATGGGCACCACGCAGACCATCACCCCGATGAGGAAGATGGAGAGGCCCTGGGTGGCGATGGTCTCCACCGCCTGGCGTCCGGACTGCAGTCCCACCACCGCCACGAAGCCGGCCAGGCCAAGGTCGCGCAACAGGGTCGAGGCCGGCAACGGCAGGTTGCCGCGGGTCAGGTGGCGACTGCGATACCAGCCAAAGACCAGGCCGGCGATCAGCGCCCCGCCGCCGCTGCCCAGGGTCAGGGGGATGGCGCCCAGGCGGATCACGACCAGGCCGATGAGCAGCCCGACGGCCAGACCGAAGCCATGGAAGACGAAGTCGGTCTTGTCGCTGGGAACGATGATGGAGCCGACCTGCTGGGCGACTCTCTGGATGTCGTCCGGGGTGCCATAGAGGGTGACCAGGTCGCCTGCCTCGATGACGGTATCGGGCTCCAGCGCCAGGGGCCGCCCGGCGCGTTTCACGCCAACCACGTAGACGCCGTGGCGCAGGGCCTGGCTGGCGGCCTGGCGGATCTCGGCCACGCGGCGACCGACGAAGGTCGGGTTGTCGAGGCTGACATCGCGCTGCACCACCACCACGTCCATGTCGGGCGAGGACTGCAACTCGGCGCCCAGGCGCCCGGCGATGGCCACCACCCCGGCGCGCCGCCCCACCACCAGCACCACGTCGCCAGCTTCCAGCACCGTCGTCGGGGTCACCCCGACCAGGGCGCCGCCGCGCTTGATGCGCTCGATGGTGAGGGCCGCCTGGGGATCGCTCTGGTCGCTGACCTCCAGCTGTGCCACGGTCTGGCCGGCCGCCTGGTCGATGCGATAGAGCCGTCCCACCAGCGGCGGGATGGCGGGCAATTCCCCCGGGCCATAGACCTTGGCCCCGGCCAGCAACTCGGCCTCGGCCTGGGTCGCATCGTCGCGGATGCTGCGCCGCATGAACCAGGGCAGCACATTGACGCAGAGGATGATGGCGCCAAAGGAGCCGAAGATGTAGGTCACCGCATAGCCCACGGCGACGTTGCCCTGCAGTGTCTGGATCTGCTCCAGCGGCAAGTCGAGCTTGGCGATGGCGGCGCTGGCGGTGCCGATGATGGCGGACTGGGTCATGGAGCCGGCGGCGATCCCCGCGGCGATGCCCTTGTCGAGGCCGAACAGGCGGGCGCAGGCGATTACGGTCAGCAGGCCGCTGAGCGCCATCACCGCGGCCAGGACGATCTCGCGCAACGATTGCCGACCCAGGGAGCGAAAGAACTGCGGTCCGCTCTCGAAGCCTACGGCGTAGATGAAGAGCGCGAAGAGCACCGACTTGATGCCGTTGTCGATGCTGATGCCGATCTGGCTGATGACCACCGCCACCAGCAGCGAGCCGGCGACCCCACCCAGCTGGAACTTGCCGAACTGGATGCTGCCGACCCAGTAACCGATGGCCAGGGACAGGAACAGGGCCAGTTCCGGTGCCTGATTCAAGATCTGCCGCAGGTATTCCATGGGAGCCGCCTTCGACCAGGGATTCGAGAGCGGAACGAAGTGAAGGGGGTCCGGGCTGGCCTTCGAACGGCCCGGCGAGCCACGGCTCCACCTGCTACGCCACCTTGCCCTGCAGGAAACTCCTGACAGCGAGGGCGCCCCGCCGAAGTTAGTCTGGTCATATGAAGACCTATGTCGGCATGGCCCAAAGAACCCAAGCACAGCATTCTAGAGCTGTCAAAAGCGCAGCCACCGCGAATCGGCGCCGCGAAGACAGACTTCGCGGGCGTGAAATCCGCTCCCCATGGCGGGGCTCGGCAGGCCACCGGCAGCCCGCCGACACTGGCCTGGCAGGAAGGTCGAGCGCGCCAGCGCCTGGCGTTCTTCGGGTGGAATTCACCTGGCACCCGTACCTGCCATTCATCGGGTACTTCGGCGCGGTTCGTCCGGGTTTCGGCTGATCCTTTCGCCTCCGGCCGCGCCCCTTGGCCGCGTCACCGGCTAGAGCTTCATGCCCACCGCGAGCCGGTTGAAGGCGTTCATCAGCGCCACGGCAAAGGTCAGGTCGGCGATTTCCGCGTCGCTGAACTGCGCCTTGAGCGGTTCGTAAGCCACATCGGGCGCGCCCTTCTCGGCGACGGCGGTCAGGGTTTCGGCCCATTCCAAGGCCGCGCGCTCGCGGGCGTCGAACAGCTCGCTGATGCGCCAGCCGGCCAGGCGATCCAGCTTGGCCTGGCTGACGCCCTGCCCACGCAGGGTCTCGGCGTGCTTGCCCAGGCAGAAGGCGCAGCCGTTGATCTGGGAGATGCGCAGGTAGATCAGCTCCACCAGCTTTAGGCCGAGGGCGCTCTGCGCCAGGGCCTGGCCTGTGGCGATCAGACCCTGATAGGCGGCGGGCGAGAGGGTGGAAAACGGCAGTCGTAGTTGGCTCATGGCTTACTCCAGGGTCGTGGTCACAGGGTGGGCGAGATGGCGGAAGGGCACCTCGCGGGAGAGTTGTTCACGGGCGCTAGCCAGGGTGTCGGCCACCTCAGCCGGGTCGCCGACCAGGCCCTCCAGATAGCTGAAGTGCAGGTCGAACAGCCCGAGCGTGCCCAGGGCATGGCGCACGTAGGAGGTCAGGAAATCCGGCTGCCGTGCGCGTGGCCCGCGGTGATGACCGCCCGAACTGACCAGCAGATAGACCGGCCGGTCGGCCAGCAGCCCGCGCTTGCCCTCGGCGGTGGACTCGAAGGTGCGGCCGATGCGCAGCACGAAGTCCAGCCACAGCTTGAGCGCCGCCGGCAGGGTGAAGTTGTGCAACGGCGTATTGATCAGCAGCAGGTCACTGGCCTCCAGCTCGCCGATGAGGGCTTCGGACAGGGCGAATACCGGCGCCTCCGGGGGCGTACGCCGGGTCAGGGCCTCGGCATAGTCGGCGCTCAGCGGTGGCGGCGGCGC
Organism: Pseudomonas sp. RIT411; assembly: GCF_003057735.2. Taxonomy (NCBI): domain Bacteria; kingdom Pseudomonadati; phylum Pseudomonadota; class Gammaproteobacteria; order Pseudomonadales; family Pseudomonadaceae; genus Pseudomonas; species Pseudomonas sp. RIT411. Next base: position 278,767 of record NZ_QBIZ02000002.1, on the reverse strand, counting down.
GGTAGCCAGATCCCGCTCCAGTACCTGCAGGCGGGGATAGCCCTGGCGCAGGGCAGCCAGGAGTTCGCCGGCCAGCCGATGCCCTTGGGAGGCGGCCGGGCGCGGACTGGCGTTGAGGTAGAGGACGGTCTTCATGCCGGCACCTCTCCGCTCAGGCGCTCGGCGAAATGCAGGCCACGGGCGAGCAGGCCCTGACGGAAATAGAAGCGCTGGGCCAGGGGCATATGCAGCCCGGTATCCAGGATCAGATGGGAGCAGCCGCGCTCCAGGGCCTCGCTACGGACCGCTGCCAGCAGGCGGGCCCCCAGGCCATCGCGCTGGCGAGCCGGCGCCACCACCAGATCGTCCACATAGAGGAAACGACCGTAGAGCAGATTTTCCAGCTCGCGGTAACCGGCGAGGCCGACCACCTCGCCCTCCGCCAGGGCGGCCAGCAGCCGATAACCCTGGGCCGCCTGGCGCTGAAGTTGCGCCTGGTAGCGCTCGGCGTCGGCGAGATGGGGGCGCAGAACCTGCATCAGCGGCAGACTGGCCTGGCACAGGGGATGATCGGGCGGCAGTGGCTGGAAGGTCAGGGCCATGGTGAGGGTCTCCACGAAAGATGCCGCCACTCTAGGCCGCCAATGGCCTAGGCTATAGAGCCAAGAAAGCTACAAACGACCAGGCCATGACCCTGAACGGCGCCCTCGACAGCCGCCTTGCCCTGCCGCTCTATCGCCAGCTCTACCAGCGCTTTCGCCAGGCGCTGGACGAGGGCCGGCTGCGGCCCGGTGACCGGGTCCCGGCGGTGCGCGCCCTGGCGGCGGAGTTGAACGTGGCCCGAGGCACGGTGGAAATGGCCTACCAGCAGCTGATCGCCGAAGGCTTTCTACTGCCGCGCGGTCCGGCCGGGACCATCGTCTCGCCGCAGTGGAGTCGCCCGACCGCTCCACCAGCGGCCGTACCCTCCGTGCCGACCGCCTCGGCAACCCATGCCGGCGGCGCGCCGTTGCCGCTGCAGCTGGGTCTGCCGGCGCTGGACGCCTTCCCGCGCAAGCTCTGGACGCGCCTGGCCGCGCGGCAACTGCGCAGCCAGGGACTGGAGGGTCTGGTCTATCCCGATGCCCGGGGTCACGCCGGTTTGCGCGCCGCCCTCGCCACCTACCTCGGCCTGTCCCGCGGGATCGCCTGTCGTCCGGAGCAGGTGTTCGTCTGCGCGGGCTATCGCGCCTGCCTGGATCTGATCGTGCAGACGCTGCTGGCGCCGGGTGCTGCCTGCTGGTTCGAGGAGCCCGGCTATTTCATCGCCCGCCGGGCATTGCAGGACGCCGGCCTGGAACTGGTGCCGGTTCCGGTGGACGCGGCGGGACTGGATGTCGCCGCTGGCCTCGCCCGGGCACCGACCGCCCGTTGCGCCCTGGTCACCCCCAGTCACCAGAGCCCGCTGGGCGTGTCTCTCGCCCTGCCCCGGCGGCTGGCACTGCTGGACTGGGCGGGGCGGCAGAACGCCTGGATCATCGAGGACGACTACGACAGCGAATACCGCTATCAGGGCAAGCCGCTGCCCGCGCTCAAGAGTCTGGATGATGGGGGACGGGTGCTCTACACCGGTACCTTCAGCAAGGTGCTGTTTCCCGGCCTGCGCCTCGCCTACCTGGTGGTGCCGCCCGCCCAGGTCGCCGCCTTCAGTCGCAGCGCCGATCGGTTGCACAACCACGCTCCCCTGCTGCTGCAGGGCACGGTGGCGAGCTTTCTCGAAGAAGGGCATTTCGCCCGCCATCTCAATCGCATGCGCAGCCTCTATCGGCAGCGCCGCCTGTGGCTGGCCGAGGCGCTGACGAGCGCGCTGGGCGACGCGATGCGGATCGACCTGCAGGCCGGCGGCCTGCACCTGCTGGCACGCCTGACCCAGGGCGACGATCGCCGCTGGGCGGAGGCCGCCCAGGCCGACGGCCTGGCGGTCCAGGCCCTGTCTCGCTGGTATCTGGAGACGCCCAGTGCCCAGGGCCTGCTGCTGGGCTTCACCAATGTCGCCAGCGCGGCGGAAGCCGTAGCCCTGGCCCGGCGGCTGGCTCAGCTGGCGCCCTGACCGCTCGCTGTTCGTCTCGGCCCTTCGCCCGTCCCGTCATCAGGGGCTGCCCCGAAGCGCAAAAATGTTTATTGCGTCACATAAAACTTTTTCAGGTGTGACCGCTCAAAGACCAGGCTCGGAGGCTCTAGCCTGCCACTCTTGATCGGAAATCCAGCCTTTTTTGGCACCCGTTCCGCAAGGAGCGGCACGAGCGGAGTCACCCGCGATACCTGCACTACCAGGAGCCACGCTTCCCTGCCGTCCACGCAAGACACGGATCAGTCGCGTTTCCCTCCGCTCGTTCGCTGTACTCCCAAAACGTTGCCCCCTGGGCGTGAGTCGACAACCTGGCGCGTGAGGCCTTCCCATGCTGCAACAGCTGACCATCGCGAACAAACTCAGACTCGGCTTCGGTGCCATTCTGGTCATCATCCTGGCGCTGATCCTGGCGGCCCGGCAGGGCTTCAACCAGGTCAATCTGGCGGTTCAGCAGAACATTCATTCCTACCACGTCCTGCAGGATTCGGACGCGGCCCTGCTGGCGCTGGTCAACATGGAAACCGGCATGCGCGGTTTCGCCCTGACCGGCAAGGAAGAGTTTCTCGAACCCCTGAACAGGGGTGAGCAGCGCTTCGCCGAGCAGTTGCAGGAGCTGACTCAGCTCACTCGCGACAACCCCGCCCAGCAGGCCGACCTGGCCCAGCTGGGCCAGGCCAAGCAGCAGTGGAATAGCGAGTCCGTCCAGCAGATCCTGGCGTTGCGCCGGCAGGTCAATGCCGGTACCCAGCCGCTGGATGCCCTGACCGCCCGCATCGCCACCGCCCAGGACAAGGGCAGGATGGATGGCATGCGCGAGTTGCTGGCGCAGATCAAGACCCGTGAGAACGCCTTGCTGGACAGCCGGACCCAGTCGATGGCCGACGCCAAGCAGCAGGCCATGGCGATCCTCATCAGTGGTGGCATCCTCGCCGCCCTGCTGGCGCTGGGCATCGCCTGGTCGCTGACCCGTACCATCGTTGGGCGGCTCAACCAGACCGTCGCCATCGCCCGCACCATCGCCGCCGGCCAGCTGGATTCGCCGATTCCCACTGGCGGACGCGACGAACTGGGCCAGCTGCTGACCGCCTTCGGCCAGATGCAGGACAAGCTGCGCGGCATGATCCAGGGGATCAAGCAGGGCACCGACCAGTTGGTGGCCGCCTCCCACAGCATCTCGGCCAATTCCCAGCAGCTGTCCGCCGCTGCCCAGGAACAGTCCAGCGCCGCCTCCAGCATGGCGGCTACCGTGGAAGAGCTGACCGTGAGCATCAACCACGTTTCCGACAACGCCGGGGAAGCCCACGACCTCTCCAGCCAGTCGGGCCGACTGGCCCAGGACGGTGGCCAGACCATCCAGGCCTCGGTGGACAGCATGAGATCCATCGCCGGCACGGTGCAGTCCTCGGCCGCCCGCATCGGCGAACTGGGCGAGCATTCCGAGCGGGTCTCCTCCATCGTCAGCGTGATCAAGGGCATCGCCGACCAGACCAACCTGCTGGCGCTGAATGCCGCCATCGAGGCGGCGCGGGCCGGCGAACAGGGACGCGGTTTCGCCGTGGTGGCCGACGAGGTGCGCCAGCTGGCGCAACGCACCACCAATTCCACCCAGGAGATCGCCGCCATGATCGAGAAGATCCAGGCGGCGACCCAGGCCGCCATGAGCGACATGGAAGTGGGCGTGCGCCAGGTCAACGGCGGGGTCGACCTGGCCAACCAGGCGGGTGAGGCGGTGGTCAGTATCAACACCGCCTCGGACAAGGTGGTGCGGGTGGTCAACCAGATCTCCCTGGCCCTGCGCGAGCAGACCGCCGCCAGCCACGACGTCGCCCGTACCGTGGAGCGCCTGGCGCAGATGGCCCAGCAGAACAGCGAAGCCATCGGCGAGACGGTGCAGACCGCAGTGTCCCTCGACGCCCTGGCCAACGACCTGAATCGCCAGATCGGGCAGTTCCGCTGCTAGCGCCAGAGGCGGGGCGTTCGCGCGAGAACCTTGAGCAGCCTCCCCCGGCGTCTGGCCGGGAGAGGCCCACCGAAACACCCTGCAACATTTGCCAGGCGCAACGGTCACAAAGGCGTCTCCCTCAAGGCCTGCGCCCTGCATGAAAACCCCGCGTCCCGTCGATCGTCTGCCCCGCCTCAACCAGCTGCGCAATCTGAAAATGGCTCGCTCCGCCCACGCCTACGTCCGCGGCAGCACGGTGCAGTTCTACGAGTGGCTGCACAGCCAGCCCGGCCGCAACCTGCCCAATGGGCCGGCGGTATGGATCTGTGGCGACTGCCATGCCGGCAACCTGGGCCCCACCGGCGATCTGCACGGCTCCACCGACGTCAACATCCGCGACCTGGATCAGACCGTGGTCGGCAATCCGGCCCATGACCTGGTGCGCCTGGCGCTGTCGCTGGCCACGGCGGCGCGCGGCTCCGACCTGCCGGGGGTGACCACGGCGCGGATGCTCGAAGAGATGATGCGCGGCTACGAGGTGGCCTTCGAAGACGATCTCGAGCGCGAGGTCCCGCGCCCCGCTCAGGTCAAGGCCGGGATGCGCAGCGCGGTGCAGCGTACCTGGAAGCACCTGGCCAGGGAGCGCATGGAAAACACCCGCCCCAAGCTGCCGCTGGGCAAGCACTTCTGGCAGCTGAGCAAGGACGAGCGCAAGGCCATCGCCGAGTTGTGCGAGACGCCCGGGATCCATGCCCTGGTGACCTCGCTCAAGGGCCGCAGCCACGACAGCCGCGTCGAACTGCTCGACAGCGCCTACTGGGTCAAGGGCTGCAGCTCCCTGGGGCTGCGGCGCTACGCCGTGCTGCTGGGCGTGGACGACGGCGACGACCAGGACTACTGCCTGATCGACGTCAAGCAGGCGGTGGCCGCCGCCGCTCCGCGCGTGGCCCATGCCACCATGCCCCGCGACAACGGCAAGCGCGTGGTGGAAGGCGCCCGCCAGCTCTCCCCGGCCCTGGGCAATCGCATGCTGGCGGTGCGCATGCTCGACCACTCCTTCTTCATCCGCGAATTGCTGCCCCAGGATCTCAAGCTGGAGCTGGACGAACTCAGTGCCCGCGAAGCCATGAGCGCCGCCGCCTACCTGGCCCGCGTGGTCGGACGCGCCCACGCCCGGCAGATGGACCTGGCCACCCGCGTCGAGTGGATGAGCGACCTGCAACGCAACCGCACCCGCACCCTGGATGCCCCCTCCTGGCTATGGAGCAGCGTGGTGCAACTGGTAGGCGCCCACGAAATGGGTTACCTCGCCCACTGCCGCGCCTATGCGCTGGAGCATGCGCAGGACTGATCAGGTAGGGGCCAAATCTCCAGACTGGCACGTCACGTGGCCACTTGCGGAGCACGACTTGCGGTCCTTGTACCGTAAGCGATCCAAGAGAGTGGTAGTGAGACCTCTGGCAATCGCTACCACTCTTCCCCTCCTTTTGCCCGTCCTGCCAGTTTCTACGGCAGACAATGTCATGCCGCACTTAAACTTCCATTTTTTACAAGGAGGTTTCAGTGAAAAGGACGGTCATTCTCTTCGCTGCTTTGCTTAGCGGCTGCAGCATAAAACAGCAGGTGGCTCCGGCCGAGCTGTCCGGGGCGAGCTCTTCTGAGATCTGTACTATCCCTGCGGCAGGGCTAAGATCGGGCTTCAATACGACCTATGTCGATGCCCTGGAACGGAAAGGATTCAAGGTCAGGCCACTACCTGCTGGTTCGAACCCCGCCGAGTGCGACCTTTCCACCACCTATACCGGAACGTGGGGTTGGGATCTGGCGCTGTACATGAAGTTCGCGGATATCCGCGTGTTTCAGAATGGACGTCAAATTGGCCAGGCTATATACGACTCACGCTGGGGCTCGGGTCGACCGGACAAGTTCATCAACGCCGAAAACAAAATCAACCAGCTTGCAAACGAGTTGTTTCCCCGCGGTGCCGGCGAGCTCGTCCGCAAGTACCAGGCACCCGCTTCCATATCGGCGCCTAGCCTCTCGTCCAAGGAGGCCCGGATCCAGGCTCTTCAAGGTCAAGGGTTGTCTTATGAGGAATACTCGAGACGTTATCGGGAAATCATGGCCCAGTGATACTTCGTACTTTGTCATTGCTCATTCAGAAGGGCACCTTGAGTAGATGTCGGGCGGGCCGAAGGTAGTAACCATGAAACGCTGCTTTCGCTCGCCCATTCCCGCGCTCTTCGATGTCGCACGTTATCTGGACGCTGCGGTATCCGCACACCACGCGGGCTATGCAATGGACGCAGCAAGATTGTTCACGCTCGCTGACTGTCAGCTTTCGCGGCAATGGCTGGAGTCCATCTGGGGCCGAGCCAGCCCCTACGTGACGGTGACCAAGTTGCCGCCCTTACCTATCACGATGCCTGTCAAAGCCAGGATGCCCACCAACGCCCAGATCCGCAGCCTTCATGCGCGCGACGGCTTTCATTGCCGTTTCTGTGGACTACCCGTGATTCGCGCGGAAATTCGGAAGAAGGCGGTCGCGCTGTATCCCGAGGCCGTCAGCTGGGGCAGGACCAATGCCTCCCAGCATGCGGGCTTCCAGGCGTTATGGGCTCAGTACGATCATGTCGTGCCCCATTCCGCAGGCGGTACCAACGAGCTGGATAACCTAATCGTGACCTGTGCCGCCTGCAACTTCGGCAAGATGTCCTATCGTCTGGAGGAAATTGGCCTGCTGGACCCCAGAGAGTTTCCCATCGTGGTCAGCCATTGGGACGGACTGGAGCGATTCGAGGCTTTCCCGGACCATAAATTCGAGCTGAACGGAGACTCTTACTAACTCGCAAGGTCCGATTCTGCACGTTCCTGAACAAGGCTGTACTTCGCCCATGCCCTCCTCCCCCCGTCCCGGTTTCGTCTCCGTCCGCGGTGCCCGCGAGCACAATCTGAAGAACGTCGACGTGGACATCCCTCGCGATGCCTTGGTGGTCTTTACCGGGGTGTCCGGCTCGGGCAAGTCGTCGCTGGCCTTCGGCACCCTCTACGCCGAGGCCCAGCGCCGCTACTTCGAATCCGTGGCGCCCTATGCGCGGCGACTGATCGACCAGGTCGGGGTACCCCAGGTGGAAGCCATCGAGGGTCTGCCGCCGGCGGTGGCCCTGCAGCAGCAGCGCGGCCAGCCCAGCAGTCGCTCGTCCATGGGCAGCGTGACCGGACTGTCCAGTCTGGTGCGGATGCTCTACTCCCGCGCCGGGCGCTATCCCGCCGACCAGCCGATGCTCTATGCCGAGGACTTCTCGCCCAACACGCCCCAGGGCGCCTGCCCCAAGTGTCACGGCCTGGGCCGGGTCTACGAGGTGACCGAGGCCTCCATGGTGCCGGACCCCGCGCTGACCATCCGCCAGCGCGCCATCGCCGCCTGGCCCACCGCCTGGGGCGGGCAGAATCTGAGGGATATCCTGGTCACCCTGGGCTATGACGTCGACATCCCCTGGCGCGACCTGCCGCAGAAGCAGCGCGACTGGATCCTCTTCACCGAGGAACAACCCACGGTGCCGGTCTATGCCGGCCTCACCCCCGAGCAGACCCGCGCCGCGCTCAAGCGCAAGGCCGAGCCCAGCTACCAGGGCACCTATACCGGTGCACGGCGCCATGTGCTGCACACCTTCGCCAATTCCCAGAGTGCCAAGATGAAGCAGCGCGCGGCGCGCTTCATGATCGGCCAGACCTGCCCGCTGTGCCATGGCAAGCGGCTGACCCGGGCGGCGCTCTCGGTGACCTTTGCCGGCCTGGACATCGGCGAGCTGTCGCGGCTGCCGCTGGACGATCTCACCGTACTGCTGCGCCGGGTCGCGGCCGGCGATTTCGACGAGGCCAAGGATGCCCGCGTGCTGGACACCAAGACCGGCCAGCAGGATCGCGCCCGGCGCAAGGCCGCCGGTGGCAGCGACCACGCCGGCGCGCCGGACGTGCGCCGCACCCCCGATCTGTCCCCGGAGAAACGCCTGGCCGCCCAGCGCATGGCCAGCGAATTGCTGGAGCGCTTGCAGACCCTGACCCGCCTGGGCCTCGGCTACCTGGCGCTGGAGCGCAGCACCACCACCCTCTCTTCCGGCGAGTTGCAGCGGCTGCGCCTGGCGACCCAGCTGGTGTCCCAGCTGTTCGGCGTGGTCTATGTGCTGGACGAACCCTCCGCCGGTCTGCATCCGGCCGATGGCGAATCCCTGCTGGAAGCCCTCGACGGCCTCAAGGCCCAGGGCAACTCGCTGTTCGTGGTGGAGCACGACCTGGCCACCATGAAGCGTGCCGACTGGTTGGTGGATGTCGGACCAGCGGCTGGCGAAGGCGGTGGCCGGGTGCTCTACAGCGGTCCGCCCGCCGGTCTCGCCGAGATCGAGGAATCGGTGACGGCGCGCTATCTGTTCGCCGCGCCGCAACGCGAGACCCGGCCACCGCGCGAGCCCCAGGGCTGGCTGCGGCTGGCCGGGGTCACCCGCAACAATCTGCAGAGCCTGGACGCTGCCTTTCCGCTGGGCTGCCTGACCGCAGTGACCGGTGTCTCCGGTTCGGGCAAATCCAGCCTGGTCAGCCAGGCGCTGCTGGAACTGGTGGGCGCCGAGCTGGGCCAGCGCGCCGCCGAGGACAGTGACGAGGCAACGGAGCTGGAGGGCGATGCCCTGCCCGCCACCACCGGCCAGGTGGTCGAGGGTCTCGGCGGCATCCGCCGGCTGGTGCCGGTGGACCAGAAGCCCATCGGCCGCACCCCGCGCTCCAACCTGGCCACCTACACCGGCCTGTTCGACGGGGTGCGCAAGCTGTTCGCCGCCACCCCTGAGGCCCGGGAAAGAGGCTTCGACGCCGGACGCTTCTCCTTCAACGTCGCCAAGGGCCGCTGCCCCACCTGCGAGGGCGAAGGCTTCGTCAGCGTCGAGCTGCTGTTCATGCCCAGCGTCTATGCCGCCTGCCCCACCTGCCAGGGCGCCCGCTACAACCCCGAGACCCTGGAGGTGCGCTGGCAGGGCAAGACCATCGCCGAGGTGCTGGGCCTGACGGTGGACGAGGCCCTGGCCTTCTTTGCCGAGGAAGCCCCGGTGGCGCGAGCGCTGCGGGTACTGGCCGACATCGGCCTGGGCTATCTGCGCCTGGGCCAGCCGGCCACCGAACTCTCCGGCGGCGAGGCCCAGCGCATCAAGCTGGCCACGGAGTTGCAGCGCACCAGCCGTGGCACCACCCTCTATGTGCTGGACGAACCCACCACCGGCCTGCACCCGGCCGACGTGGAGCGCCTGATGCGCCAGCTGCACGGCCTGGTCGACGAAGGCAATACCGTGGTGCTGGTGGAGCACAACCTGCAGGTGGTGGCCGGCAGCGACTGGCTGATCGACATCGGCCCCGGCGCCGGCACGGCCGGTGGTCGCATCGTCGCCAGCGGCACGCCCCGCGCGGTGGCGGACGATCCCGCCAGCCCCACGGCGCCCTATCTGCGCCCCCTGTTCGACTAGCTGGCCAGCGGTGCCAGGCTGCGGCGACAGGCCGCCAGCACCAGCAGGGAAGCCACCGCCGCCAGGGCACCGAACTGGAAGGTGGCGGCGGAACCGAGGAAGTGCCAGAGCGCGCCGGCGATGCTGCTGGCCAGCAACAGGGCGATGCCACTGACCAGGTTGAACAGGCCGAAGGCGGTGCCGCGCAACTCGGCCGGGGCGGTGCGGGCGACCATGGCGGCAAGCAGCCCCTGGGTCATGCCCATGTGCAGGCCCCAGAGCACGATGCCCAGCGCCAGACCGGTCCAGCCGCTGCTGAAGGCCAAGGCCAGGTCCGCCAGGATCAGCAGCATCAGCCCCCAGGCCAGCAGCGCGCGGTGGCTGACCCGGTCGGACAACGCCCCAAGCGGATAGGCCGACAGCGAGAACACTAGGTGCATGCCCACCATCACCAGCGGCACCAGCGCCAGGGGTACGCCCACCTGCTCAGCCTTGAGCACCAGGAAGGCTTCGCTGAAACGCGCCAGGGTGAAGACGCCGCCGAGCAGCGCCACCTGCCAGAAGGCCGCCGACAGCTTGCGCAGCTGGCTGCGCGTCAGCGGATTGGTGCGCGCCTGGACGATGGCCGCCCTGGGTTCGTCCAGGCCGAAAACCAGCAGGGCCACGGCGATGAAGGCCGGGATCACCGCCACCCAGAACACCGCGCGGAAATCGTTGGTCCAGAGCAGCATCAGCCCCACCGCCAGCAGCGGGCCGAGAAAGGCGCCGAAGGTGTCCAGCGACTGGCGCAGGCCATAGGCGGCGCCACCGATCTCCGGCGGCGTCACATCGGCCACCAGGGCGTCGCGCGGCGCGCCGCGGATACCCTTGCCGATGCGATCCATGAAGCGCGCGCCGAATACCAGGCCGGCCCCGCTGGCCAGGGCGAACAGTGGCTTGCTCAGGGCGCCCAGGCCATAGCCCAGCACCGCCAGGTCCTTGCGCTTGCCCAGGTAGTCGCTGAGTACGCCGGAAAAGATCTTGGTGATGAGCGCGGTCGCCTCGGCCACCCCTTCGAGAATGCCGATATAGAGCACGCTCAGGCCCAGGCCGGTGGCCAGGAACAGCGGCAGCAGGCTGTGGATCATCTCCGAAGAGATGTCCATGAACATGCTCACTCCACCCAGAATCCAGACCCCTGGGGTATCCGTCGCCAGCTCGCCGTCATCGTCACGCCCCTGTCCCCCTCGATCCCGTCCATCCCTGCCTGGCGGCAGGCAAACCGGTCGAAACTAGCATGACGATTGCCTGAGGCTCTACGGACGTGACATCCCCCGTTACACTGGGCGCCGCTCCTTTCCTCGAGGCCACCCCATGAAAACCCTGCTAGTCATCGGCATCGGCGCCGGCGACCCCGACTACCTCACCCTCCAGGCCATCGCCGCCCTCAATCGCGCCAGTACCTTCTTCCTGTTCGACAAGGGCACGGAAAAGGACAGCCTGATCCACCTGCGCGAAACCATCTGCGCCCGCCACATCCGTCAGGCGGACTATCGCTTCGTCACCGCGCCCATCCCCGAGCGTCGCCGCGAAGGCGACTACCGCCAGGCGGTGGACGACCTCAACGCCGCCAAGCAGGCGCTGATGGTGGAGATGATCGAGCAGGAACTGGCGGACGATGAATGCGGCGCCTTTCTGGTCTGGGGCGATCCGGCGCTGTACGACAGCACCCTGCGCATCCTGGCGGCGATCAAGCGCGAAGGCCGGCTGGACTTCGACTACGAGGTGATCCCCGGCATCTCCAGCGTCCAGGCCCTGGCCGCGCGCCACCGGGTGCCGCTCAATCGCATCGGCCAGGCCCTGGAGATCACCCCGGGCCGGCGCCTGGAGCGCTTCCCCGCGCACCTGGACAGCCTGGTGGTGATGCTCGATTCCCACGAAGCCTATCGCCGCCTGGACGAACCCGGCCTGTATATCTACTGGGGTGCCTATGTGGGTACGGCGGACGAGCTCCTCATCGCCGGTCCGCTGCAGGAGGTGGCCGAGGAGATCCACCGGGTGCGCAGCGCCGCGCGTGAAGAGCACGGCTGGATCATGGACACCTATCTGCTCTGTCGGGGGCCGGCGGACGCCTGAGAGTTGTCCAGGCGTCGATCCAGGTGAAGGGTCTGCCAGGGCAAGACCGTCTCCCGCGCGACGACCTGAAACCCCTGGTCGAGCCAGAAGGCCTCGGCCCCGGGCAGAAAGGGATGGGTGTGCAGGTAGAGGCGCTCGACCGCGTCGCGCCGTGCCTGGGCCAGTAGCGCCGCGAACAACCGCCGCGCCAGGCCCTGGCGCCGCTGCCGGGGCACCACGAACAGTCGTACCACTTCGACCACCCTTTCACCGGGATAGGCCAGCTGGGGAAAGCGTCGGTCGTAGGGTCGATAGGCGATGCTGCCGATCGGCTCTCCGGCGGCGCCCCGGGCGAGCAGCAGGCAGCCACGATCCGCACCATAGTGGTCGGCGAAGCGCTGTAGATCCCGCGGTACGGCGTTCGCCTCGACTCGGCTACCGAACAACTCGCGATAGCTCGCCAGCAGAAAGCCCAGCGTCTCGTCATCCGCCACGGTGAGCCGTTCGAGGGTGATGGGTGGCGCTTCGCTCATGGTCCTGTTCGTCTCTCCAGCAGCGGCAGGGCCGCGACATTTCGGCGCAGGTTCGCGCCGGCCGGGCTGTGCGTGGCCCGCGACGATGATACAGTCCCCCGCCATGATAACCGTCCGTTCCCCGCGCGCCTCGCTCGCCTGGATGCTGCTCGCCTGCATCCTGCTGAACGGACTCGTCTGCGCCCTGGGCCATGGCCAGATGCTGGCGCGACTTACCTTGCCGGTCTCGCCTCCGCTGGCCCAGGGGCACGAGCATCACCACGGCCTGCACGCCCAGACCGCCCAGGACGACATGGCCGGCATGCATGCGGGCCTGCCGGGCGGCAGCGTGACCACCCTTTCCCCCACGGGTGACTGCGTCTTCGCCGCCACCCTCTTCCTCGCCACGCTGGCCGCCGTCGTGCTGCAGTGGCTGCTGCGTCCCGGCGATCCTCATCGTCCTCGCTATCAGAGCGCCCTGCCGCCGCCACCGCGCGCACGGCGCTCCACGCTGCATCCCCAGGCGCCCTGACACCCCGGCGACGAAAGACGGCTGTCCTACTCTCTCGTAATCCTGCGCGTGGTCCCTTGCTGGCCGCGCGTCGCTTCGTGGTGAACGCTATGACTTCGCACCCCTCCACTCCGGCCACCAAGACGCCGGGGCCGCTGCTGCAGCTATTGGCGCGGCTGCATTTCCTTATCGGCCTGTTCGTCGGTCCCTTCCTGCTGGTGGCCGCCGCCAGCGGCCTGATCTATGCCCTCACGCCGCAACTCGAGGCCCACCTCTATGCCGAGGCCCTGCACACCCCCAGCCGCGGCAAGCCCCTGCCGTTGGCCGAACAGATCCATATCGCCCAGGCCGCGGTAGGCCCCACCCTGACCCTGGGCGCGGTGCGCCCGGCGCCGGCCGAGGGCGACACCACCCGGGTGATGTTCAACGATCCGGCGCTGGGCGAGTCCACCCACCGGGCGCTGTTCATCGATCCGGTCACCGGCGCCATCCGCGGCGATCTGGCGGTCTATGGCACCAGCGGCATCCTGCCGCTGCGCACCACCATCGACCAGTTCCACCGCAGCCTGCTGCTGGGCGAACCCGGTCGCCTCTACAGCGAACTGGCCGCCTCCTGGCTCTGGGTCGCGGCCCTCGGCGGCCTGACCCTGTGGCTGGTGCGCCGCCACCAGCGCCGCCCGGCCCGCGGCCTGCGCGGCCTGCATGCCAGCACCGGGGTCTGGCTGCTGGGTGGCCTGCTGTTCCTCTCCGCCACCGGTCTGACCTGGTCGCGCTTCGCCGGCGACAACATCGGCGTGCTGCGCGCCCACTACGGCTGGTCCACGCCGGGCGTGAAAACCGCCCTGGGCACCGCACCCGCGCCGGCCATGGCCCATGACGAGCACGCCGATCACCATGGCGCCATGCACATGGCCAAGGCACCGGCTCTGGATCCGGCCACCTTCGACGGGGTGCTGGCCAGCGCCCGCGCCGCCGGCATCGACGCCGGCAAGCTGGAGATCCGTCCGGGGCGCAGCGCCGACAAGGCCTGGACGGTGAGCGAGATCGACCGCCGCTGGCCGACCCAGGTGGACGCCGTCGCCGTCGACCCGACCAGCTTCAAGGTGGTCGATCAGGTGCGTTTCGCCCAGTACTCGCTGCCGGCCAAGCTGACCCGCTGGGGCATCGATGCCCACATGGGCGTGCTGTTCGGCCTGGCCAACCAGCTGGTGCTGGCGGTCGTCGCCCTGGGCCTGCTGGTGATGACCGTCTGGGGCTATCTGCTCTGGTGGCGCCGCCGCCCCAGCCGCGATCCGGCGCAACCCGGCCTGATCGCCCTCTGGCGCCAGCTGTCGCCCCTGTCGCGTCTGCTGGTCCCGGCGACGGCCCTGCTGCTCGGCCTGTGCCTGCCGGTGCTGGGCGGCAGCCTGCTGCTGTTCCTGGTGGTGGACGCCCTGCTGGGCCTGCGCGGCCCGGCGCTGCGCACGGAGGCCGGTTCGGCCTGAGGTGGGGATGGGTGGTTGTTGGCCTTCGCCCTGACCCAGCCGTAGCGTGGAAAACCGCGCAGCGTTTTCCACCTGTGCCCACCCCGAACGCGTGGACAAGGCTGCGCCGTTGTCCACCCTACCCGCACGTAGCCACCCGCCCACACCAAACCACCCCCTCTCCCTACGGGAGAGGGCTGGGGTGAGGGCCCGCCCTACACCCATCGTCACGCCAGGAACCGCCTCACAGACCATCCATCGGCACACCCTATCCGACGCTGGCGCACCCCAGCGAGACGCTTATAGTTATCGCAATCCCCATCCTCCAAGGATCTGCCATGCCTCGCCTGTTGCACGTGATAGGTTCGCCCCGCCAGGATCGCTCCGCCTCGCTGGAAGTCGCCACTGCCTTCATCCAGGCCTGGCAAGGCAAACACCCCGATGCCGAGGTCGATACCCTCGACGTCTGGCAGTGCGACCTGCCGGAATTCGACGGTCCCATCCTCGACGCCAAGTACGCCGGCATCCAGGGCGAGTCCCTCAGCAGCGAGCAGGAGCATGCCTGGAAGGTGGCCAAGGCACTGGCACAGCGCTTCAAGGCCGCCGATGTACTGGTATTCGGCGTGCCCTGCTGGAATTTCGGCATCCCCTACAAGCTCAAGCAGCTGTTCGACGTGGTCAGCCAGAAGGACCTGCTGTTCACCTTCGACGACCGCGGCCTCAACGGCCTGCTCGGCGGTCGCCAGGCGCTGGTGATCGCGGCCCGCGGCGCGGCCCTGGATCGTCAGGAGCACCAGGAATCCTATCTGCGCACCTGGTGCGAGATGGTCGGCATTGATCGGATGCACACCGTGGTGGTGGAAAAGACCCTGTTCGGGCCGGAAGTCGACCAGGCGTCGCGCGACCAGGCCAAACAGGACGCCGTGGCCCTGGTGAGCAAGCTCTAATCCCTGACTGCAGGGGCCACCCTCACCCCAACCCTCTCCCCAAGGGAGAGGGGGCAGAGCGGCGCGGGCGAACAGTCGCGTAGGTTGGGTTGAACGCCGCGAAGCCCAACAGCGATGCCGCTCCTCTCACCCCCACCCCTCTCCCCAAGGGAGAGGGGGCAGAGCGACGCGGGCGAACAGTCGCGTAGGTTGGGTTGAGCGCCGCGAAGCCCTACCCCCCTCCCCGCGCCAGGTCCCTCAGCGATGCCGGGTGGTCGAGCTCAGCTTGTACCTGTCGCCCGGATGCAGCAACCGCACATAGCTGACCAGGTGCTCGTCCGACCAGGTGCGGCGGATCATCGACAGGCAGGCCGCGCCCTCGGCGATGTCCAGCCAGCGTGCGGTCTGGGCGGTGGCCAGCACCGCCTCGACGATATGTTCCACATCGCTGATCGGACAGCTGGCCACCAGCACCTCGTTGGGCGTCTGGCGGCTGAAGTCGCTTTCCAGGTAATGCGGCACCCAGCGCGGATTGACGTAACGATCCTCCAGCTGGATGGGCAGGCCGTTCTCGCGGTGCACCAGGATGCTGTGAAACACCTGGCTGCCGATCCGCAGGCCCAGACGCAGGGCCACCTCGTCGTCGGCGGCGATGGCCTCGCTGCGCAGCACCTCGTTGGAATAGACATGCCCGCGGGCGCGCACCTCGGCGGCGATATTCATCACCTCGTGCAGCGAGGACTCGGCCTTGCGCTCGATGACAAAGGTCCCGAGCCCCGCCTGGCGCGTCAGGTAGCCCTGCTGCACCAGGCGGGTAATGGCCTTGTTGGCGGTCATGCGGCTGACCGCGAAATCCCGCGCCAGCTGCTCCTCGGTGGGAATCTGGTGATGCACCGGGTAGGCACCACCCTGGATGCGTTCGAGCAGAAAGTCCTCGATCACCTTGTAGCGCGGGGGTGTCGTGCTGCTCACGCGAACTCCAGGTCGGAAAATGGACAGCCGATGATAACGCGCGGTCCGGCGTTCTGGCTGCCGGACCGCGTCCGCCTCAGAGACTGGGCAGCAGCCGCGGCGTGACCAGCCCGTTCAGGCAACCGCTGGCCAGTAGCGCGCTGGCCGCCTCGATGTCCGGGGCGAAGAAGCGGTCTTCCTGGTAGTAGGGCACCCTCTCGCGCAAGAGGCTGCGCGCCCTTTCCAGGCGTTCCGAACTCTTCAGGCCATGCCGGAAGTCCAGGCCCTGGCAGGCACCCAGCCACTCGATGGCGAGGATGCCGCGCACGTTCTCGGCCATGGCCCACAGTCGCTTGCCGGCATTGGGCGCCATGGACACATGGTCTTCCTGGTTGGCCGAGGTGGGCAGGCTGTCGACGCTGGCCGGATGGGCCAGGGCCTTGTTGTCGCTGGCCAGGGCCGCGGCGGTGACCTGGGCGATCATGAAGCCGGAATTGACCCCGCCGTTCTCCACCAGGAAGGGCGGCAGCTGGGACATGTGCCGATCCATCATCAGCGAGATGCGCCGCTCCGACAGGGCGCCGATCTCGGCCAGGGCCAGGGCCAGGTTGTCAGCGGCCATGGCCACCGGCTCGGCGTGGAAGTTGCCGCCGGAGATGACGTCGCCCTCTTCCGCGAACACCAGCGGGTTGTCGGACACGGCGTTGGCTTCCACCTCCAGCACCTCGGCGGCCTGGCGCAACTGGGTCAGGCAGGCGCCCATCACCTGGGGCTGGCAGCGCAGCGAATAGGGATCCTGGACCTTGTCGCAATTGGCATGGGAGCGGGACACCTCGCTGCTGTCAGTGAGCAGCTCGCGATAGGCCGCGGCCACGTCGATCTGGCCACGCTGGCCCCGCGCGGCATGGATACGCGCATCGAAGGGCGCCCGAGAACCGAGCATGGCCTCGACGCTCAGGCCGCCGCAGACCGTGGCCGCGGCGAACAGGTCTTCACCCTCGAACAGCCCGCGCAAGGCGTAGGCGGTGGACACCTGGGTGCCATTGAGCAGCGCCAGGCCCTCCTTGGCCGCCAGGGTCATGGGTTCGAGGCCCGCGACCGCCAGCGCCTCGCGGGCCGGCAGCCACTGGCCCTGGTAGCGCGCCTTGCTCTCGCCGATCAGCACCAGCGACATGTGCGCCAGCGGCGCCAGGTCACCCGAGGCCCCCACAGAGCCCTTGAGCGGGATGTGCGGATAGACCTCGGCATTGATCAGGGCGATCAGCGCCTCGATGACCTGGCGGCGAATGGCGGAGAAACCGCGAGCCAGGCTGTTGACCTTGAGCAGCATGATCAGCCGCACCAGGTCATCATCCAGCGCCTCGCCCACGCCGGCGGCGTGGGACAGCACCAGGGAGCGCTGCAGCTTTTCCAGATCCGCCGGCGCGATCCGCGTCGAGGCCAGCAGGCCGAAGCCGGTGTTGATGCCATAGGCGGTCCGGCCTTCGGCCAGGATGCTTTCCACGCAGGCCACGCTGGCGTCGATGGCGGCATAAGCGGCGGGATCCAGCTCCATGCGTAGCGGCTGCAGATAGGCCTGGCGCAGCTGGGCCAGATCGAGGGTGCCGGGTTTCAGGATAAGGGTGTGCATCGATCAGACTCCTTTGCCGATCATGGGCAGATTCAGGCCCTGCTCGCGGGCGCAGTCGATGGCGATGTCATAGCCGGCGTCGGCGTGGCGCATCACCCCGGTGGCCGGGTCATTGTGCAGCACTCGGGCGATACGGGCGGCGGCGGCGTCGGTGCCGTCGCAGACGATGACCATCCCGGAATGCTGGGAGAAGCCCATCCCTACCCCGCCGCCGTGGTGCAGCGAGACCCAGGTGGCGCCGCTGGCGGTGTTGAGCAGGGCGTTCAGCAGTGGCCAGTCGGAGACGGCATCGGAGCCGTCCTGCATGGCCTCGGTCTCGCGGTTGGGGCTGGATACCGAGCCGCTGTCCAGGTGATCACGCCCGATGACGATGGGCGCCTTGAGTTCGCCGCTGCGCACCATCTCGTTGAAGGCCAGCCCCAGCTTGGCACGCAAGCCCAGGCCGACCCAGCAGATGCGCGCCGGCAAGCCCTGGAAGGCGATGCGCTCGCGGGCCATGTCCAGCCAGCGGTGCAGGTGGGCGTCATCGGGGATCAGTTCCTTGACCTTGGCGTCGGTGCGATGGATGTCCTCGGCATCGCCCGACAGCGCGGCCCAGCGGAACGGACCGATGCCGCGGCAGAACAGCGGACGGATATAGGCCGGCACGAAACCCGGGAAGGCGAAGGCATCGGCGACGCCGGCTTCCTGGGCCATCTGGCGGATGTTGTTGCCGTAGTCGAAGGTGGGGACGCCCATCTGCTGGAAGTCGAGCATGGCCTGGACGTGCACTGCCATCGACTGCTTGGCCGCGGCGACCACGGCAGCCGGATCGGTCTGGGCGCGATCACGATACTGCTCCCAGCTCCAACCGGCCGGCAGGTAGCCATTGAGCGGATCGTGGGCGCTGGTCTGGTCGGTGACCATATCCGGGCGCACGCCGCGGCGGACCAGTTCCGGCAGGATTTCGGCGGCGTTGCCCAGCAGGGCGACGGACACCGCGGCACCGGCGGCGGTGTGCCGGGCGATGCGTGCCAGGGCGTCGTCCAGGTCGCTGGCCTGTTCGTCCACATAGCGGGTCTTGAGGCGGAAATCGATACGGCTCTGCTGGCACTCGATGTTCAGCGAACAGGCGCCGGCCAGGGTCGCGGCCAGGGGCTGGGCGCCGCCCATGCCGCCGAGGCCGGCGGTCAGCACCCAGCGACCACGCAGGTCACCCTGGTAGTGCTGGCGCCCGGCCTCGACAAAGGTCTCGTAGGTGCCCTGGACGATGCCCTGGCTGCCGATATAGATCCAGCTGCCGGCGGTCATCTGGCCGTACATGGCCAGGCCCTTGGCATCCAGTTCGTTGAAGTGCTCCCAGCTGGCCCAGTGCGGCACCAGGTTGGAGTTGGCGATCAGCACCCGCGGGGCGTCGGCGTGGGTCTTGAACACCCCGACCGGCTTGCCCGATTGCACCAGCAGGGTTTCGTCGTCACCCAGCGCCTTGAGGCTCTCGACGATCCTGTCGTAACACTCCCAGTTGCGCGCCGCACGGCCGATGCCGCCGTAGACCACCAGCTCCTGGGGGTTTTCCGCGACCTCGGGATCGAGATTGTTCATCAGCATGCGCAGCGGCGCCTCGGTCAGCCAGCTCTTGGCATTGAGCTGGGTGCCGCGGGGGGCGCGAATCTCACCTTCACGAAAGCGGGTCATGGGGTCTTCCTCTCTTGTTGTTCGCGGCAGGCCCTAGAGGTCCAGTGCCAGGGTATGGATCAGCCGCGCCGCGACCCGGGCCGTGCGGCCGTCCTGGTCGAGCGCGGGATTGAGTTCGGCCACGTCGGCCAGGCGCAACTTGCCGCTGGCCTTGAGCCGACGGATCAGCGGTTCCAACAGGGCGAGGCTGACGCCATGGGCGGCAGGCGCGCTGACCCCGGGCGCCTCGCCCGCGGGCAGCACATCCAGGTCGAAGGTGAGATAGAGGGCATCGCAGCCGGCGGCGAAGGCGTCCAGCTCGGCGCCGATGCGCTCCAGGCTGCCCTCGCGAATCTCGTGGTCTTCGCGGATCAACACATCCAGCTCGGCGGCATGCCTGAGCAGGGTGCGGGTATTAGCGGCCAGGCTCAGGCCCAGGCAGGCATAGCGAAAGGGCCAGTCGTGGCGGGCACAATGAGCGGCGATCTGGGCGAAGGGCGTACCTGAGGTGGGTCCCCGCGTCGGATCGCGCAGGTCCAGGTGGGCATCGAAATTGACGATACCGATGCGCGGCTTGGGCAGCGTCTTGGCCAGGTGCAGCGCCAGGCCCGACCAGCTGGCCCAGGCCACCTCGTGACCGCCGCCCAGCACCAGCGGCAGATGACCGCCGTCCAGCAGACCGCGCACGGCCCCGGCCAGGCGCGTCTGAGCGCCTTCCAGATCACAATCGGCGCAGCGGATATCACCGGCATCATAGGCTGGGCCCTGACGCTGCCAGGCCACGTTGGCCAGGGCCCGCCGCAGGGCGACGGGACCCTCGGCAGCGCCGGTGCGACCCTGGTTGCGCCGCACTCCCTCGTCGCAGGCGAAACCCAGCAGCGCCATACCCGGCGCGCTGTCCACGGCCAGCGGCTGGATGCACTGGTGCCAGCGCAAGGCGTCGGCTTCCGGATCGGTACGACCGGTCCAGCATTCCAGGGTCTGGCGATCAGCGAACATGCTGCACCTCCCCGGCGAAGACGCGCTGACGCAGGCGCCCCGGACGCACCTCATAGGCCAGCTCGGCCGGCTGACCGACGTCCCACAGGCAGAGATCCGCCGGGGCACCCACCTGGATACGGCCAAGCTCCGGACGCCCCAGGGCCTGGGCCGCATGGGCGGTCATGCCGGCCAGGGCTTCGCGGGGGGTCAGGCGAAACAGGGTGCAGCCCAGGTTCGCGATCAGGGTCGGCAGATAGAGCGGCGAGGTGCCGGGGTTGGCGTCACTGGCCAGGGCCATGGGCACCCCGTACCGACGGAGCAATTCCACCGGCGGATGCTGGTTTTCGCTCAGCATCAGGAAGGCACCGGGCAAGAGCACGGCGACGGTACCGGCGGCGGCCAGGGCACGCACCCCGGCTTCGTCGAGATACTCCACGTGATCCGCCGACAGCGCGCCCAGCCGAGCGGCCAGAGCGCTGCCACCCAGGTTGGACAGCTGCTCGGCATGGGCCTTGATCGGCAGACCGTGCTCGCGCGCCGCCAGGAATACCCGCTCACACTGGGCCGGCGAAAAGGCGATGCCCTCGCAGAAGACGTCCACCGCATCGGCCAGGCCCTCGGCCACCGCGGCCGGGATCATCTCCCGACAGACCAGATCGACGTAGCCCTCGGCATCGCCCTGGAATTCCGGGGGTACGGCATGGGCGCCCAGCAGCGTGGTGATCACCCGTACCGGCAGCGCCTCACCCAGACGCCGAGCGACCCGCAATAGCTTGAGTTCGTCGGCCACGGTCAGGCCATAGCCGGACTTGATCTCCACGGTGGTGACGCCCTCGTCGATCAGCGCCTGCAAGCGCGGTCGGGCAACGACGAAGAGCTCCGCCTCGCTGGCCGCCCGCGTCGCGCGCACCGTGCCGAGGATGCCACCACCGGCCCGGGCGATCTCGGCATAGCTCGTCCCTTCCAGCCGCTGCTCGAATTCCCCGGCACGCTGGCCGGCATGGACCAGATGGGTATGGCAATCCACCAGCCCGGGCGTCAGCACCCCGCCCTCCCTGGCCAGTTCGGCCCCCTCGCCCTGCGCGGCCTGGAAGTCGGCTTCCGGCCAGAGTCCGACAATGCGGCCAGCCTCCACCCTCACGGCCATGGGCGTGGGCCAGGTCTGGAGGCCATCGAACAGGGTGACATGGCGCCAGAGCAGCGCTTGGGTAGCGACGGACATGGTGACCTCTCCGGTTAATGTATATACATTTAATCTAGAGTAGATCCCTCGTCAAGCATATGGAGTTGCTCCCTACCTGTGGCGCACGCAGAATGCTGATAGCGATGCTACGGAAGCTCAGCACCAGAGAAAGGCGATACTCATTTTGTATAGACAATAAGAAATAGCGGAGACGCAAGAGTGGTCGCCCGTTGCCACGACCCAGCGAAGGCCGGCCTAACTAGGGTTCTATCTTGAAAATAACCACGGTCAGCGTCGCCTCTACTTCTACAAGCAGGTGCGACAGCTGATGGCGATCTTGCCCGGACTGATAGAGCTGCCTGCTCGAACACCCCCTCTCCCCGCGGGAGAGGGTTGGGGTGAGGGCGAACTTAGCCACGCAGTCCCAGTGGAAAAGGCTGCGCCGTTTTCCACGCTACAGCACTGCAGGTAGGCGTTTCGGAGACAGAGCTGAACGCCTGCTCGAACACCCCTTCTCCCCGGCGGGAGAGGGCTGGGATGAGGCAACCCTCGCCACGCAGTCCCGGTGGAAAAGGCTGCGCCGTTTTCCACGCTACAGCACTGTAGGTAGGCGTTTCGGAGATAGCGCTGAACGCCTGCTCGGACTCCCCCTCTCCCCGCGGGAGAGGGCTGGGGTGAGGGCAACACTCGCCACGCAGTCCCGGTGGAAAAGGCTGCGCCGTTTTCCACGCTACAGCGCTGGAGGCAGGTGTTTCATAGCTGGAATGCTTGCCAAGCCAAGCACGCTACAGCGGCGTCACCGTCACCTCGACCACCGGATCGTGGTCGCCGCCGCCGAGGATCACCCCGCGTAGCGGCGAGACGTCGGTGAAGTCGCGGCCCCAGGCCAGGGTGATGTGCTCCAGATCCGGCAGGACATCGTTGGTGGGATCGAAGTCGACCCAGCCCAGCAGCGGGCAATGCACGCTGACCCAGGCGTGGGAGGCGTCGGCACCGATCAGCCGCGGCTTGCCCGGCGGCGGCCGGGTCAGCAGATAGCCACTGACATAGCGCGCCACCAGCCCCAGGGCGCGCAGGCAGGCCAGCATCAGGTGGGCGAAGTCCTGGCAGACGCCATGGCGATGCTCCAGCACCTCGCGCAGCGGCGTCGCCACCTGGGTGGCGGTGGCGTCGAAGCGGAATTCGCGGTGGATCTTTTCCATCAGCGCCCGGCAGCCCAGCAGCAGGGGGCGGCCCACTGGGAAGCAGTCCTCGGCGAAGCGGGCGAAGATGCCATCCACGGGCACCGCCGGGGATTCGAAGCGGAAGTGATGGACGTCCAGCGGCACCCGGGCGGCGGGATAGCGCAGGCCATCGCGCACCTGTTCCCAGGGGGGCGAATCCGCCAGCCCGAGACCGGCGCGGGAGTCCACTTCCACCTCCAGCTCGGTACCGACATAGAGTTCGTCGTGGGGCCGCTCGAAGGACAGCCGGGTCAGCGGATTGCCGAAGGCGTCCCAGGCGTCCTGGCGCTGGGTCGGCTGCGGCAGGATCACCAGTTGCCGGGACAGGCAGCGCTGCCAGGCGCAGTCGCGTGGCAACAGGTGCAGCAGCTGCTGCGACAGCGATACCGGCGCCTCGTAGCGATAGTGGGTGTCGTGCTGGATGCGATAGCGAACCTGATTCATCACATGGATACCGTGCGCTGACTGACGGCGTCGACATGGGCGAAGCAGCGATAGATGACCCGTTCGGACAGCTGGCTGCTGGCCTCGGCGATCTGTCGCAGCAGGCGCGCCAGGCCCTGCTGCACCTCGACCCGGCCGGCGTCGCCGAACAGGGTGTTCTCCAGGGTGCCGAGGTCGAAGCGGCGCAGGCGGTCGTAGGTATCGTGCAATGCCGGATCGCGGGGCAGGCCGTAATAGCGCTCCAGGTGCTCCACCGCGTTGATCAGCGCATGCAGCTGGAAGCGGATCGAATAGGGGTTGTGCTCGTGCAGCATCAGCAGGTCCAGCACCGGGATCAGCTGGGGCGCCGCCTGGTAGCGCGAACGATAGGTGATGATGCTGTTGCCCAGCTCCAGCAGCCATTCCAGGCCCGCCGCATCCCAAGTGGCGCCGCCTTCGAGGAAGTGCGCCAGGCTGCCGGCGAGGAATTGCACCCGTTCGATGCGCCGGCCGATCATCAGAAAGCGCCAGCTCTCGTCGTGGGTCATGTCGTCGAAGGTGAAGCCGGCCACCGCAGCCAGCGCCATCACCAGGCGGTTGAGACTCTGCAGCGCCTCGCCCGGCTCGCTGCCGACCTGACCCAGGCCATGGGCCTCGCGCTCCACCTCGCGGATGGCACGCCAGTTCTCCGGCGACAGCCGGCCGCGGACCTGGGCCGCGGCCCAGTGCAGCCGTTGCAGATTGGCGCCCAGGCCGCTGGGAAAGTCGCCCGGCCCCAGGGCGGCATGCAGCTGCTCCGCCAACCGGCCACCCGCGGGCAGCAATTCCAGGGCCGTGGCCAGATCGATGGCCGACTGCACCGCCGGCCCGCCGTCGTCGGCGTCCAGGTAGCGACTCAGGACGATCCGCAGCAGGCGCGCGGCATCCTCGCAGCGCTCGCTGTAGCGACCGTACCAGAACAGATTCTCGGCGGTGCGCGAGGGCAGGAAGGGGTCCTTGCGCACCAGGTCGCGCACCCCCAGCACCCGCGCCCCGGGTACCTCGGCGGCGCCGCGACTGCCGCCCAGCACCCAGGTGTCCTTGCTCGACCCGCCGCGCTGCATGGACACCACCGCGGCGCCTTCATGAGCGACCCGGGTCAGCCCACCGGGCATCACCCAGTAGCCGTCTTCGCTGGCCACCGCATAGACGCGCATGCCGATGGCCCGCGACTGCAGACTGCTGCCCTGCCAGACCGGCGCCTGGGACAGCTGGATGCGTTCCTGGGCCACATAGGCGTGGGGCGTGGCCAGGATGCGCGCGCGCAGTTCGGCCAGCCCCGCGGCATCCAGGGCCTTGCCGAACACCGGCTCGAAGCCCTGGGCCGGATAGGCCGGCTTGATCACCAGCTCCGCCAGCCTCGCCAGGGCCGCTTCGCGCACCGGCGTCTCCCCGCACCACCAGGTGGCGACGGAAGGCAGTGCCAGGGTCTCGCCCAGCAGGGCCTGGCAGACCCCAGGCAGAAAGCCCAGCAGGCCGGGCGACTCCAGCAAGCCGCTGCCCAGGGCATTGGCCATGATGACATTGCCCTGGCGCACCGCTTCCAGCAGACCGGGTACGCCCAGCGCCGAATCGGTGCGCAATTCCAGCGGATCGCAGAAGTCGTCGTCCAGCCGGCGGAACACCGCATGGACGCGCCTCAGCCCGCTCAGGGTCTTGAGATAGAGGCAGGCGTCGCGCACCGTGAGGTCCTGGCCTTCCACCAGCGGAAAGCCCAGTTGCCGCGCCTGGTAGAGGTGCTCGAAGTAGGTCTCGTTGTAGCGCCCCGGCGTCAGCAGCACCGCCAGCGGCGCCTCCTCGCCGGTGTCCAGGCCCGTGCTCAGGGTGCGCTGCAGCGCCTGGAAGTAGCCATTGAGCGGCTGGACCTGCAGATCGCGGTGCAACTCGGGAAAGGCCCGCGCCACGATGTGGCGATTCTCCAGGGCATAGCCGGCGCCGGACGGCGCCTGGGTGCGATCGGCCAGCACCCACCAGCGGCCATCAGGCGCCCGCGCCAGATCCACCGCATAGACGTGCAGCCAGGTATCGCCCGGCGGACGCAACCCCTGGCAGGCCCAGAGAAAGTTGTTGTGCCCGAACACCAGCTCCGGCGGCAGCAGCCGCTCGTGCAGCAGGCGCTGTTCGCCATAGAGATCGCCCAGCACCCGATTCAGCAAGCGCGCCCGCTGCGCCACGCCGGCGGCCAGGGGCGCCCACTCCTCCGCCGAGATCAGCTGGGGCAGCAGGTCCAGCGCCCAGGGCCGATCGCTGCCCTTGGGATCGGCGTAGACGTTGTAGGTCACGCCGTTTTCCTGGATCTGCCGGGCGATCAGGGCCTGGCGCTGATCGAGCTGGGCGGGTCGCAGCCCGGCCAGGTGCCCGTAGAAGCGCCGCCAGGGCGGCCGCACGCCGCCCCGCGGACTCCAGAGTTCGTGGTAGCTGCCGGTCATGTCGCTGGCATTGCGGGAAGCGTTCGGGGGCATGGTCAAGGGACGGCTGACAGGGTACGGAAGCGGATTCGGACGGCGCGCAGCGGCGGGGGCGCCGCAACGCCCGCGCCCGTCTCGATGGTCACTAGGGTAGTGGTGTGGCTCGGGATGCGCCACCGCAAACACGGGCCACCGCGGCCAGCGGAGCGTCAGCGGGTGCCGGGACCGATCCCAGAGCCCTCGCCGGTCGTCCCAGGCGACGAACAACCTGGAACTCCAGGGTCTGGCCGCTCTACTAATTCGCTAGCAAGACGCCAGCGCTCCGCCGGCGTCCGACGCGGCCGCTCTCGCCAGGTATCAGCCCCCATGCGCAATTTTCTCGGAAGCTACAGTTCCAATCGTCAGCAACGCAACGCCCTGCGCGCCCTGCCCGTCCAGCGCAAGGTCGCCAACTGCACCTGCGGCCAGGCCATCTTCTTTCCCAACAGCGAATGCCTGGCCTGTGGCAACGCCCTGGGCTACGCCCCGGACCAGGGTACGCCGACGGCGCTGCTGCCGGGCGAAGGCGGTCTCTGGCAGTTGCCCGAGGCCGGCAGCGGCCTCTATCGCCGTTGCGCCAACCTGGACACGCCGGCCGCCTGCAACTGGCTGGTGCCGGCCGATTCCGGCAACGAATTCTGCGTCGCCTGCCAGCTCAATCACACCATTCCGGATCTGTCCTTCGAGGGCAACGGCGAGCGCTGGCGCAAGCTGGAGCTGGCCAAGCGGCAACTGGTCGCCCAGCTGCTGGGCCTGGGGCTGCAGGTGATCCCCCAGACCGTGGATGCCGAGCACGGACTCGCCTTCGACTTCCTCGCCCCCGACGCCACCGGCACCCCCACCACCGGGCATGCCAATGGCCTCATCACCCTGAACATCCTCGAAGCGGACGATGCCCACCGGGAAAAGGTCCGCGCCGACATGCACGAACCCTATCGCACCCTGCTCGGCCATTTCCGCCACGAGGTCGGGCATTACTACTTCGATCGTCTGGTCGCCGGGACCGACTGGGAAGAGCCCTTCCGCGCCCTCTTCGGCGACGAGCGCGCCGACTATGGCGAAGCCCTGCAGCGCCACTATGAACAGGGCGCACCGGCCGGCTGGGAAAGCCAGTACGTCAGCGCCTACGCCACCATGCACCCCTGGGAGGACTGGGCGGAGACCTGGGCGCACTACCTGCACATGATGGATACCCTGGCCACCGCCGCCAGCCTGGGCATGAACGCCGGCAGCCTGCAGCTGGACTTCCAGCCCTTTACCCGCGAGGCGCTGTACGAGGCGGAAGACCGCAGCGACGACGAATTCCTCGGCTTCGCCAATGCCTGGATCGAACTGGCGGCCATGCTCAACGAATTGTCCCGCAGCATGGGCCAGCCGGACTTCTATCCCTTCGCCCTGCCCGCCCCGGTGATCGCCAAGCTGCACTTCATCCACAAGGTCATCCATTCGGCCCAGCCCAGCCTGCTGGAACGGGGCCTCGCCGCGGACGACACGGCAGCCGGCGCCACCCTGGGCGCGACCCTGTGATCCTCGTCCTGCTCAGCCGAGCAGGACGATGCCCCAGACCACGGCGATGATGATCATGGCCACGAACTGCGCGGCACTGCCAAGGTCCTTGGCGTTCTTCGACAGTTCGTGCCAGTCCAGGGAAATGCGATCCACCACCGCCTCGATGGCGGCGTTGAACAATTCGACCACCAGCGACAGCAGGCAGACCGCCACCAGCAGCGCCCGCTCGCCGCGACTCACGTCCAGCCAGAAGGCCAGGGGCACCAGCACCACGTTGAGCAGCACCAGCGAACGAAAGGCCGCTTCCTGGCGAAAGGCCGTGCGCAGGCCGGCCAGGGAATAGCCGGTGGCGTTGATGACCCGGCGCAGACCGGTCTTGCCTTTGTAGGGAGAGATCACGAAAAAAGCTCCATCCAGCAGGGGCGAACCGCCGCCGCGCGTGGACGGCAGGTGCGGAAAATTGGAAAGCGGGCAGTCACGCCCACGCCGGGCGCCGCTGCCAGCGGACATCAGCCGGACGTGCTCTCCAGCTGCTGCAGCAGCAGGGCCGCCTGGGTGCGGGTGCGGACGCCGAGTTTACGAAAGATGGCCGTGGCATGGGCCTTGACCGTGGCTTCGGAGACATTCAGCTCGAAGGCGATCTGCTTGTTGAGCAGCCCCTCGCAGAGCATGGTGAGCACCCGGAATTGCTGCGGCGTGAGACTGGCGAGGCCGGCACTGGCGGCCTTGGCCTCCTCGCTCAGGGCGGCGGCGCCTTCCACCTGCGGTGGCCACCAGGTATCGCCATCCAGCACCTGACTGACCGCCTGTTGCAGGGTGCTCAGATCGCTGGACTTGGGAATGAAGCCACTGGCGCCAAATTCCCGGGCGCGCTGCACCACCGCCGGTTCTTCCTGGGCCGAGATCATCACCACCGGCACCTGGGGATACTGGCCGCGCAAGAGGACCAGTCCGGAAAAGCCATAGGCGCCGGGCATGTTGAGATCGAGCAGGACCAGATCCCAGTCGGTGCGCTCGGCCAGGCAGGCCTGGAGTTCGGCGATGTCGGCCACCTCGGTGAGCCGCGCCTGGGCACCCAGACCCAGGGTCAGGGCCTGCTGCAGCGCGCTGCGAAACAGCGGATGATCGTCGGCGATCAGGATCTGGTAGGCAGCCGCCATGGTGTAGCTTTCCTTGTTGTCGTGAGCGCCCCCATCGACCAGGAAGCTGGCGCACGGGCTGCACGCAAGCATGCCGAACGGCGCGGACGGGAGCAAGGCCGGGTGGCTCGCCGACGGTAGGCAAGGCCCTGCGGTTTGCGGCACAGTTGCCGTTTTGCCCAAGAGATGCCCCATGCCCAGCGCCGCCCTGCGTGCCGATCTGCTCATGCTGCTCACCGCCCTCATCTGGGGCAGCGCCTTCGTCGCCCAGACCGGCGGCATGGAGCACATCGGTCCCTTTCTCTACACCGGCCTGAGATTCGCCCTGGGCGCCCTGACCCTGGTCCCGCTGCTGCTGTTCCTGCGCCGCCGCGGCCGCCAGCAGCGCCTGACCCGCGACACCCTCAAGGGCGGCCTGCTGATGGGCCTGGTGCTGACCCTGGGCATCAATCTGCAGCAGGTGGGGCTGCTGTTCACCAGCGTGACCAACTCCGGCTTCATCACCGGTCTCTATGTCATCGTGGTGCCGCTGCTGGGGCTGCTGCTCGGCCAGCGCAGCCACCTGGGCACCTGGATCGGCGCCAGCCTGGCGGTGGTGGGCATGGGGCTGCTGAGCATCGGCGACAACTTCCAGGTGGCCTCGGGCGATCTGCTGCAACTGGCCGGCGCGCTGGCCTGGGGTGTCCATGTCCTGCTGGTGGGTCACTATTCCAGTCGCCATGACGCCACGGTGCTGTCGATCCTGCAATTCGGCGTCTGCGCCGTGCTCAGCCTCGCGCTGGCGCTGGCCTTCGAGCCGATCCAGTCGGCCGGGGTCGTCCTGGCCCTGCCCGAGCTGCTCTATGGCGGGGTGATTGCCGCCGGCATCGGCTACACCTTGCAGGTCTTCGCCCAACGCGGCGCCATCGCCTCCCATGCGGCGGTGATCTTTTCCCTGGAGGCGGTGTTCGCCGCCTTCTTTGGTGCCTGGCTGCTGGGCGAGGCCCTCAGCGGTCGTGGCTATCTGGGTTGCGTCCTGATGTTCGCCGGCATGCTCGCCGCCCAGCTCTGGCCGCGCCAGGCGCCGGTCGAGGTCAAGCCGGTCAACTAGCGCGCAGGGTCTTCAGTTGCTGGCTGGCCGGGCTGTCCGCCGCCAGCGGCAGGTGATGCTTGGCATCCAGGTAGCGCTCGCTGAAGACATCCAGATAGGCCTCCAGCAGGCGTCCGGCCGGTGCCTCACCGGCCAGTTCCAGGCACAGGGCGGCGACCTCGGCGGTGCACAGGTGCTCGCCGCGGGTGGAGCGCCGCAACCGGTAGCGCGACAGCGCATTGGGCTGAAAGCTCAGCACCGGCAGGTGGTCCAGATAGGGACTCTTGCGAAACATCTTGCGCGCCTCGGTCCAGGTGGCATCCAGCAGCACGAACAGCGGGCGCTGACCGGGGGCCAGCGGCAGGCTCTCGACTACCCGCTCGGGCGCGGCGTATTCGCCGGGAAACACCAGCAGCGGCTGCCACTCGGGCTGCGCGAGCAATTCCGGCAGCGCCGGATCCACCGCCGTGCGACTCCAGCCGAAGGCGTGGGTATCGGCCACCACATCGGCGATCAGCCAGCCGGTGTTACTCGGCTTGAGCGGCTCGACGTCGTGCATCAGCAGGCACATGCCGGCCTGGGTCTGGCGCAGGGGACGCAGGTCGCAGAGGCAGTGGCTGGGCGCCAGGCGGCAATTCGGGCAGCGCGCCATGCGCGAGCCACGGGCGATGAAGGGCTTGATGCTGCGCGCCAGGCGCTCCTGGCGCAGACGGGCCACGGCATGCAGAGGGGTGTCGCTGATCGGGGTCATGCCGGGCTCGCGGGCAAAAGCGCAGTTTACCAGAGCGATCGGGATGCCCGCGGCGGCCAGGCAGGTTACCCTGCGCAGACGCCTTGCGAACCCCCGCCCGCGACCACGGTCGAAACGGGCTCCTCTACGCTGGAGAACACGATGCCTCGTTTTGCTTTGCTCGCCCTGACCCTCGCCCTGCCCTTCACCGTCCAGGCGGCCGAGTCGCTCAAGGACCACGAGCTCAACCAGATGCTGCGCAAGGTGGCCACCGAAAGCAGCCAGGGCACGCCCCGCGCCATCAACGAGGACATCCTCGACCGCGGCTACACCGTGCAAGGCAAGCAGCTGATCAACAACCTCAGCGTCCGCCCGGCCCATGCCGCCCGCATGCGCGAGAATCCGGCCACGGTGCGGGTGCAGCTCGCCGAGAGCGTCTGCCAGAACAACGGCTATCGCCAGTTGCTGGCCCGCGGCGCCACCCTGGTCTATGACTTCACCGAATACCAGACCAACAAGCCGGTCATGGTCGAGCGCTTCCAGGCCGCCGACTGCGGCCTGGGCAAGTAAGCGGAGACCGCGGCCATGACCGAGGACAGCGACGACAGCTACCTGGCCCGCCATGTGGAGCCTAGCGCCGCCGACCTCGGTCAGCGCATCGACGAATTGCTGGCGCATGCCCTGCCGGGCGGCAGCCCCAATCTCGGCCTCTACCGCGAGATGCTGGTGACGGTGGTGCGCATGGCGCAGACCAATCCGGCGCGCTGGGACGCCAAGATCATGCTGCAGACGCTCAAGGAGCTGGAGCAGGCCTTCCGCACCCTGGAGCGCTTTCGCCGGCGGCGCAAGGTCACGGTGTTCGGCTCGGCGCGGACCCGCATCGATCACGGCCTCTATACCCTCGCCCGCGAGCTGGGCAGCGCCCTAGCCCGCCGCGACATGATGGTCATCACCGGCGGTGGCGCCGGCATCATGGGCGCCGCCCACGAGGGCGCGGGGCCCGAAGCCAGTCTCGGCTTCAACATCACCCTGCCCTTCGAACAGCGCGCCAATCCGACCATCGAAGGCACGGATCACCTGCTGTCCTTTCACTTCTTCTATGTGCGCAAGCTGTTCTTTTTGAAGGAGGCGGATGCCCTGGTGCTCTGCCCCGGCGGCTTCGGCACCCTGGATGAGACCTTCGAGGTGCTCACCCTGATCCAGACCGGCAAGAGCCCCCTGGTGCCGCTGGTCCTGCTGGACACCCCCGACGGCCATTTCTGGGACGACACCCTGGCCTATCTGCAGCGCAACCTGCTGGAAGAAGGCTACATCCTCCCCGCCGATCTCAAGCTGGTGCGCCTGGTGCGTTCGCCGGAAGCCGCCGCGGCCGAGATCGAGCACTTCTACGGCAACTACCACTCCACCCGCCGGCGTGACGGCCTGCTGCATATCCGTCTCAAGCACGCCGTGACCCCTGCCTGCCTGGAGCAGCTGGCCACGGATTTCGCCGACCTCTGCCGGACCCCGGGCTTCACCCAGCTGGCCCCGGGTGAAGGCGAGGCCGACGAAGCGGAATTCGCCCACCTGACGCGCCTCACCTTCGACTTCCACGGCCGTCACTATGGCCGTCTGCGCGAACTGGTGGACGAACTCAATCGACCAGAGCATTGGGCAGCCACGTAGGTTGGGTTGAGCAAAGCGAAGCCCAACGAATCCAGGCTCTAGGGCCCCTGTTGGGCTTCGACGATGGAGCCGTCTCAACCCAACCTACGAGGTTGGCGTTGAGCGCAGCGAAGCCCAACGATCCTCAACACCAGACCCGAGGTCGGGCTGCAATGTGCTCACCGCGAACCTGCGCGATCGAGGTTGATCGTTGCCATCGCGGCCATGGGCCGCTCCTACAGACGCTGAGTTGACGGTAGGAGCGGCCCATGGCCGCGATGGCTCTGACCGCGATCCCTTTCTGGCAAGCGCACGGGAAATGGCGCCGCCTTTTCCACTCGGCATCACCGCGAAGCGCCCTCACCCCAACCCTCTCCCTGAGGGAGAGGGGTTAGCCGTGCGAGCGTTCGTTTTCCGCAATTAGTCACTCACCGTGGGCGGGATGGATCTACAAGCTGGGTTGAGCACAGCGAAGTCCAGCCCCCCGGGCAGTCCCCATTACCGCCGGCTCAGCACCCGGTTGATCCCGTCCATGGCATAACCTCGGTAGGCCAGGAAGCGGCCCTGCTTGGCGCGCTCCTTGGCGTCGGCCGGCGGTGTACCGAACTTCCGGCGCCACACCTCTTCCAGCTGCGCCTGCCAGTCCACATCCGCTTCGCGCAGGGCCGTTTCCACCTGCTCTCTTTTCAGGCCACGCTGGCCCAGTTCTTCGCGGATCCGCATGGGGCCGTAACCGGAACGGGCACGGCTGGCGATATAGCTCTCCAGATAGCGACTTTCGTCGAGCAGGCCATCCTCGGCCAGGCGATCCAGCACCGGACCGAGCAGGCTTTCCTCGGCCCCGCGCCGCCGCAGTTTGCGCGACAGCTCTTCACGGCCATGCTCGCGACGCGCCAGGAGGTCCATGGCGGCGAAACGGATGGCAGCGGTGGTATCCAGTGGATTGCCCAAGGGTGATCCTCCTTATGCGAAAACCCCCGCACGGGGCGGGGGTCGTCTAGAGCACTGGCCGGCGATCAGAAATCGACGTCAGCGTCTTCTTCAGCGGCCACTTCGGCCTTCTGATTGGTCGGCTGGCTCAGCAGCTTCTCGCGGATCGCCTTGTCCACGGCGCCCTTGATCTCGGGGTTGTCTTCCAGGAACTTGGCGGCGTTGCCCTTGCCCTGGCCGATCTTGCTGCCCTGGTAGCTGTACCAGGCGCCCGACTTCTCGATCAGACCCAGTTGCACGCCCAGATCGATGATCTCGCCGTTCAGATAGATACCCTTGCCGTAGAGGATCTGGAACTCGGCCTGGCGGAACGGCGGTGCCACCTTGTTCTTGACCACCTTGACGCGGGTTTCGCTACCGATCACCTCGTCGCCTTCCTTCACTGCGCCGATGCGGCGGATGTCGAGACGGACCGAGGAGTAGAACTTCAGGGCGTTACCGCCGGTGGTGGTCTCGGGGTTGCCGAACATCACACCGATCTTCATGCGGATCTGGTTGATGAAGATGACCAGACAGTTGGCGTTCTTGATGTTGCCGGTGATCTTGCGCAGCGCCTGGGACATCAGACGCGCCTGCAGACCCACGTGCATGTCACCCATCTCGCCTTCGATCTCGGCCTTGGGCACCAGGGCGGCCACGGAGTCGACGATGATGACGTCGACCGCGTTGGAGCGCACCAGCATGTCGGTGATTTCCAGAGCCTGTTCGCCGGTATCCGGCTGGGACACCAGCAGGTCGTCGACGTTGACGCCCAGCTTGCCAGCATAGTCCGGGTCCAGCGCGTGCTCGGCGTCGACGAAGGCGCAGGTGGCGCCCTGCTTCTGAGCCTGGGCGATGACCGACAGGGTCAGGGTGGTCTTGCCTGAGGACTCGGGACCGTAGATTTCGACGATACGGCCCTTGGGCAGACCGCCGATGCCGAGGGCGATGTCGAGACCCAGGGAGCCGGTGGAAATCGCCGGAATGGCCTGGCGATCGTGATCGCCCATGCGCATCACGGTGCCCTTGCCGAATTGCTTTTCAATCTGTCCCAAGGCCGCGGCCAGGGCACGCTTTTTGTTGTCGTCCATTAGATTCCTCTCGGAGAAAGAAGGGCCAGACGGCCGTGGATACCTGTATAAGTGAACAGTATTAAACCATAGTCGCCCCCCGGTTGCTACACCTGAGGGCCTTTTTCCTCGGTCAGAAACGCCAATAAAACCTCCAGCGCGCGGACCTGGGTCTGCTGGCGGACGGCGGCGCGATCGCCGGCAAAGACCTGCCGTTCAGTGCGCAATTTCTCGCCGTCGCGCCAGGCCAGCCAGACGGTGCCGACCGGCTTGCCCGGCACCGCGCCACCCGGCCCGGCGATCCCGCTCACCGCCACGGCGAAGCGCGCCCCGGCGCGCTGTTGCGCACCCAGCGCCATGGCCGTCACCACCTCTTCGCTGACCGCTCCGACCTGCTCGAACAGGGCCTCGGGCACGTCCAGCTGCAGGGTCTTCTGGCGGTTGGAATAGGTAACGAAGCCGGCCTCGAACCAGGCGGAGCTGCCGGCGATGCGGGTAATGGCTTCGGCGATACCGCCACCGGTGCAGGATTCGGCGGTGGTGACCTGGGCGCCGGCCGCCTGCAGGGCTTCACCGAGGCGTTGGGCCAGGCTGTCGAGGAGGTCCATCGAGAGCTTCCTGTGCAAAGAGACTTAGAAGGTGACCGCGGCAAGCGAGTGGCTGCGGCGACCACTGGTCGGCCTGCACCTTAGACCGGCTTGCCGCCGTGCGTGAGAAAAGATTTACTGAAACCGGTTTCAGGCACCTACAAAAATCTAACAGCGGTACGCCATGAACGATGTCTACCTCCCCGGTCCGCGCGCCACCCGTGCGACCATCGCCGAAGTGGCCGCCGCCGCCGGCGTGTCCAAGGCCAGCGTGTCCCGCTACATCAGCGGTGATCGCCGCCTGCTGTCCGACTCCCTCGCCGCGCGCATCGAGCAGGCCGTGGTCGCCCTCGATTTCCAGCCCAACCAGATGGCCCGCGGCCTCAAGCGCGGTCGCAGTCGCCTGATCGGCATGCTGGTGGCCGACCTGCTCAACCCCTACTCCACCGCGGTCATGCATGGCGTCGAAACCGCCTGCCGCCAGCAGGGCTATTCGCTGCTGATCTGCAATACGGATCAGGACGCCCGCCAGGAGCGCCAGCAACTGGCCGCGCTGCAGTCCTACAGCATCGAAGGCCTGATCGTGAACACCTTCGGCCAGCACGCCGCCGACCTGCGCCAGCTGGGCAGCCGTCTGCCGCTGGTGCTGCTGGACCGCGAACTGCCCGGCGTCGAGGCCGATCTGGTCGGCCTCGATAACCACCAGGCCATCGCCACCGGGGTCGCCCACCTGCAACGCCAGGGCTATCGCGACCTGCTGCTGGTCAGCGAACCCCTGGACGGCACCAGCTCCCGTCGCCAGCGCCTGACGGCCTTCGACACGGCACTGGCCGAACACCCCGGCTGCCGTGGTACCCATTGCGCCCAGGCTGACGATGCCCTGGCGCTGCAGACCGCCCTCGCCACCTTCCTCGCCGCTCCCGGTCCCGGTCCCAAGGCGCTGCTCACCGCCAACGGCGTGGCGACACTGGCCACCACCCTGGCGCTGCAGGCCCTGGGCGAGCCCCTGTTCGAGCGCTTCGGTCTGTTGGCCCTGGATGATCTGGATTGGTTTCCCCTGGTGGGCGGCGGTATCAGCGCCCTGGCCCAACCGACCCATGCCCTGGGCGTGGCCGCCTTCGAGCGCCTGCAGCGGCGTATCGACGGCGATCGCAGCGCTCCGGTGCAGCAGACCTTCGGCGCGGAGTTGCGTATCCGCCAGTCGACTCGCGCCAGAACCTAGGGGCACCTTTCGTCTTTTTGCCCGTCTTTCTTTGAAACCGGTTTCAGGAGAACAACAATGCCACCGGAGATCGCCATCACCACCTCGGCCTTTGGCGCCGACGGGGTCCGAGCCCAGGGTCAGGCCGCCTGGCTCGATCTGATCGCCGCTGCGGGAGCCTCCCATGTGGAGATCCGCGCCGAACTCTTTACCGAGGCCTCCGACTTCGCGGCCCTGGGCGCCGCCATCCGGGCCGCCGGCCTGGGCTGCGTCTATTCCGTCCCCCTGGAGCTCTGGCCCGAGACCGACGCCGCGCTCTCGCCGCGCCTCCCCGCCGCCCTCGCCGAGGCCCGCCTGCTGGGCGCCGACACGCTCAAGGTGTCCCTCGGGCACTATCGCGCCGCAGCCGATCTGGCGGCGCTCGCCCCCCTGCTGACCGACGCGGGCCCTCAACTGCTGGTGGAAAACGACCAGACCGCCCAGGGTGGTCGGATCGAACCGCTGCGCGCCTTCATCCAAGCGGCGCGGGCAGCGCAGCTGCCGGTGGGACTGACCTTCGATGTCGGCAACTGGCGCTGGCAGGACGAAGACCCGCTGCAGGCCGCCCGCCTGCTCGGCCCGGACGTCCGTTACCTGCATTGCAAGGCGGTGCGCCGGCGTGCCGGCGGCCTGCATGCTGTGCCGCCGGAGGCCGCGGACCTGCTGGCCTGGCAGGGGCTGATGACGCACTTCCCCAGCGGCCTGCGGCGGGCCATCGAATTTCCCCTGATGGGTGCGGATCTGCTGGCCGAGACCCGTCGCCAGGTGGCGGCGTTGCGCACCCTGGATGCTCAAGTTCAGGAGGCGCGCCGGCATGGCTGACATCGACATCCTCGCCTTTGGCGAAACCATGACCATGTTCGTCGCCGAGACACCGGGCGAGCTGGCCACGGTCGGCCAGTTCGGCAAGCGCATCGCCGGCGCCGACAACAACGTGGCCATCGGCCTGAGCCGCCTGGGCTTCAAGGTCACCTGGCTGTCGCGGGTCGGCGATGACTCCTTTGGCCGCTTCGTGCGCGCCAGCCTCGAAGCCGAGGGGCTGGACTGCCGCCGCCTCAGGATCGATCCCCGGCACCCCACCGGCTTTCAGCTCAAGTCTCGCGCCACCGATGGCAGCGATCCGGTGGTCGAGTACTTCCGCCGCGGCTCGGCGGCCAGCCACCTCAACATCGAGGAAGACTTCGACCCCAGCCTGCTCCAGGCGCGTCACCTGCATGCCACCGGTATCCCGCCAGCGCTGTCGCCCAGCGCCCGCGCCTTCAGCCGGCACCTGCTGCAGGCCATGCGCGACGCCGGCCGCAGCATCTCCTTCGATCCCAATCTGCGGCCGTCGCTGTGGGACAGCGAAGACCAGATGCGCCGTGAACTCAACGACCTCGCCGCCCTGGCCGACTGGGTGCTGCCCGGCCTGGCCGAGGGCCGCCTGCTGACCGGCTACGACACCCCGGCGGACATCGCCGCCTTCTACCTCGACCGTGGCGCCAAGGCCGTGGCCATCAAGCTCGGCCCCGAGGGCGGCTACTGGCGCACGCCCGACGCCGAGGGCGAGGTCCCCGGTGTGCCCGTGGCCGAAGTGGTCGACACCGTCGGCGCCGGCGATGGCTTCGCCACCGGCTTCGTAAGCGCCCTGCTCGACGGTCTCGACGTCGCTACCGCCGTCGCCCGTGGCAACTGGATCGGCGCCCGCGCCGTGCAGGTGGTCGGCGACATGGAAGGACTGCCCTACCGTCACGAACTACCCTGATCTACACCCCTACAAGAACAATCAAGCAGGTGACCCCATGAACGCCTCTTCTCTCGCTCCACGCCGCTGGTGGTATCTGATGCCGGTGGTCTTCATCACCTACAGCCTGGCCTATCTCGATCGGGCCAACTACGGCTTCGCCGCCGCCTCGGGCATGGCCGACGACCTGGGCATCACCCCGGCGATGTCGTCGCTGCTCGGCGCCCTGTTCTTTCTCGGCTATTTCTTCTTCCAGGTGCCTGGCGCCATCTACGCCGAGAAGCGCAGCGTCAAGCGGCTGATCTTCTGGAGCCTGATCGGCTGGGGCGGCCTGGCGACCCTGACCGGCATGGTGCCCAACGTCACCCTGCTGATCGCCATCCGCTTCCTGCTCGGTGTGGTGGAAGCCGCGGTGATGCCGGCGATGCTGGTCTATCTCTGCCACTGGTTCACCAAGCGCGAGCGCTCCCGGGCCAACACCTTCCTGATCCTCGGCAATCCGGTGACCATCCTCTGGATGTCGGTGGTCTCGGGTTATCTGATCCATGCCCTGGACTGGCGCTGGATGTTCATCATCGAAGGCCTGCCGGCGGTGATCTGGGCCTTTATCTGGTGGCGGATCGCCGACGAGCGCCCCAAGGACGCCAAGTGGCTCGATCAGGCCGAGAAGGCCCGCCTGGAAGAAGCCCTGAAGGCCGAGCAGCAGGGCATGAAGCCGGTCAAGAACTACGCCGAAGCCTTCCGCTCGCCCAAGGTCATCCTGCTGTCGCTGCAGTACTTCTGCTGGAGCATTGGCGTCTATGGCTTCGTCATCTGGCTGCCCTCGATCCTGCGCAAGGGTGCCCAACTGGACATCGTCCAGGCCGGCTGGCTGTCCTCGCTGCCCTACCTCGCCGCCGTGCTGGCCATGGTCGGGGTGTCCTGGGCCTCGGATCGCCTGCAGAATCGCAAGCTGTTCGTCTGGCCGCCGCTGCTGATCGCCGCCCTGGCCTTCCTCGGCTCCTTCGCCCTCGGCACCCAGCACTTCTGGTGGTCCTATGCCCTGCTGGTGGTGGCCGGTGCCTGCATGTACGCCCCCTATGGCCCCTTCTTCGCCATCGTCCCGGAAATCCTCCCCGGCAACGTCGCCGGTGGCGCCATGGCGCTGATCAACAGCATGGGTGCCCTGGGCTCCTTTGCCGGCTCCTACCTGGTGGGCTATCTCAATGGCGTGACCGGCGGTCCCGGGGCGTCCTTCGGCTTCATGGGTGGCGCCCTGCTGGTGGCCGTGGTCCTGACCCTGCTGCTGCGCCAGGAGCCGGTCGCCCGCGCCGCGGCGCTCAAGCCCGCCACCAGTCACTAGAGGAAACGCTGTCCATGAAAAAGAAGGTGATCCACTACAAGGCCCTGTCCCCGGCGCTCACCGCGCGCCTGGAAGAGGCCTTCGACCTGGAATACGTCGACGTCAAGGCGCCGGGCGGCGAAGCCCGGCTGCGCGAGCGTCTGCCCGAGGCCCAGGGCCTGCTCGGCTCCAGCTTCAAGCTGACGCCCGAGTTGCTGGACCTGGCGCCCCGGCTGGAAGCCATCGCCAGCGTCTCGGTCGGCTTCGACAGCTATGACCTGCCCTATCTGCAGCGGCGCGGCATCCTGCTCTGCAACACCCCGGATGTCCTGACCGAAAGCGTGGCCGACGCCGCCTTCGCCCTGCTGCTCGCCACCGCGCGGCGCATCGTCGAGCTGGCCGACTGGGTGCGCGCCGGCCAGTGGCAAGCCAGTCTGGGCGAGGCGCACTTCGGTTGCGACGTCCATGGCAAGACCCTGGGGCTGGTGGGCATGGGCCGCATCGGCCAGGCCATCGCTCGCCGCGCCCACCTGGGTTTCGGCATGCAGGTCAACTACACCGCCCACGCCGCCAAGCCCGAGGTGGACGAGCGCTTCGGCGCGCGCTTCCTGCCGCTGCCCGAGTTGCTGGCGAGCTGCGACTTCCTCTGCGTCACCGTGCCCCTGAGCGAGGAGACCCATCACCTGCTGGGCGCCGCCGAGCTCGCGCGGCTACCGGCCCACGCCATCCTGATCAACGTCTCGCGCGGACCGGTGATCGACGAGGCCGCGTTGATCACGGCCTTGCAGGAAGGCCGCCTGCGCGGCGCCGGCCTGGATGTCTTCGATCAGGAACCCGTGGCAGCGGACTCGCCCCTGCTGCAACTGCCCAACGTGGTGCCTACGCCGCACCTGGGCTCGGCGACCCGGGAGACGCGTGAAGCCATGGCCCACTGCGCGGTGGACAATCTGCTGGCCGCCCTGGGCGGTCAACGACCGGCGAATCTGGTGAATCCCGAGGTCTGGCAGCGGCGCGAGTGAGCCTTGGCCGTCATTTGTGGTCAGACAAGTATCATCCCCACGGAGAATGCCCCATGACCGCCTTCGACGATCCCCAAGCCTTCGTCAACCGCGTGCGCGAGCAGGCCGCCGATGCCGAGCGCAGCGGCGACATCCCGCGCCTGCTGCAGCTGGTCAACGAACTGGCCACCGCCTTCGAGCGCCAGGCCCGCAGCACGGCGGCGGACAATGCCGAGGTAGCGCGTGCCGTCGAGGAATTCGAGCGGCACGAGGGCACCTGATCGGCCTGCCGCTCGTGCAGCCTTTCGCTACCGTGACGGACCCGCGTCCCGAGGTCTAGCGCCAGTGCCCATCGCCCCTTACATCCTGCTCGGCCGGTTGCTCAAGCTGGCCCCGCGGGACGCCCCTGCCCCCTTGCGCTATCTGGGCGCGACCCTGCTCATCGCCGTCGCGGCCGGCATTCGCCTGAGCCTGGGGATCGACAGCCTGCCCTATCTGCTGTTCATTCCCTTCATCATGGCCGGGGCCTTCTGGTTCGGCCTCGGTCCCGGGATCTTCGCCACCCTGCTGTCGGTACTGCTGGCCGAGACCCTCTTCGTCAAGGCCCCGGCCTATTTCGCGTTGTTCTCCGAACGCTGGGTGTCCCATGCGCTGTTCGTGCTGGTCAACGTCATCATGGCCATGGTCTGCGCGGCCCAGCGCCGCAGCCTGGAGTCCCTCCATCGCTTCGCCGGCAATCTCGGCGAAGAAGTGGCCCTGCGCACCCGGCAGCGGGACCTGATCTGGCAGGCCAGCCCCGACCTGCTCTGCACGGCCACCCTCGAAGGCCAGCTGCTGGACCTCAATCCGGCCTGGACCAGCACCCTGGGCTGGAGCGCAGAGCAACTGCGCCACGAACCCTTCATGGCCTTCGTCCACGTCGAGGATCGCGCCCGCACCGAGGCGGCGCTGGAACGCCTGACGCTTGGCGAACCCGTGTTCGGCTTCGAGAATCGCTATCGGCATCGCGAAGGCGGCTATCGCTGGCTGTCGTGGAATTCGGTCTTCCAGGATGGCCTCATCTATTCCGCGGTACGCGAGGTGACGGCCATCCGCGAGCAGCAGGAAGCCCTGCGCCAGACCGAGGAACAGTTGCGCCAGAGTCAGAAGATGGAGGCCGTGGGCCAGCTGACCGGCGGCATCGCCCATGACTTCAACAACCTGCTGACCGGCGTGATCGGCAGTCTCGACATGCTCAGCCTGAGACTCGCCCAGGGCCGCTACACCGATCTCGAACGCTATGCCACGGGCGCCAAGGGCGCCGCCGAACGCGCCGCGGCCCTGACTCACCGCCTGCTCGCCTTTTCCCGCCGCCAGGCGCTGGACCCCACCGCCACCCAGACCAACGCCCTGGTGCTGGGCATGGAAGAACTGATCCGCCGCTCGGTCGGTCCCCAGGTCGAGATCCACATCGAACTGGCCGAGGCGTTGAATCCCACCCTGTGCGATCCCCACCAGCTGGAGAACGCCCTGCTCAACCTGTGCATCAACGCTCGGGATGCCATGCCCGAGGGTGGGACGCTGCGCATCGTCACCGCCAATCGCCGGCTC
This sequence comes from Pseudomonas sp. RIT411, assembly GCF_003057735.2. Lineage (NCBI taxonomy): Bacteria > Pseudomonadati > Pseudomonadota > Gammaproteobacteria > Pseudomonadales > Pseudomonadaceae > Pseudomonas > Pseudomonas sp. RIT411. The sequence continues at coordinate 237,625 of NZ_QBIZ02000002.1, read as the reverse complement.
AACGACGCCCAGGCTGCCGCCCTGGAATTGCCGCCTGGCGACTATGTGACCCTGGCGGTGCTCGATACCGGTACCGGCATGCCGCCCGAGGTTCTGGCGCGCGCCTTCGATCCCTTCTTCACCACCAAGCCGGTGGGCATGGGCACCGGCCTCGGTCTGTCGATGATCTATGGCTTCGCCAAACAGTCCGGCGGCGTCGCCCATATCGTCTCGGCACCCGAGCGGGGCACCACCGTCACCCTCTATCTGCCGCGCCTGGTGGACGCCCCGCCGCCGTCGATCGAGACGCTGCGCACCTCACCAATGCGCTATCCCACTGGCATGACGGTACTGGTGGTGGACGACGAACCCCTGGTGCGGACGCTCGTGGACGAGGCCCTGCGCGAACACCGTATCCGCACCCTGGAGGCGACCGATGCCGCCACCGCCCTGCAGGTGCTGGAATCGGATACGCCGCTGGACCTGCTGATCGCCGATGTCGGCCTGCCAGGCGGGCTGAGCGGCTGCCAGCTCGCCGCCCTGGCCCGTGAACGCCGCCCCGGCCTGATGACCCTGCTGATCACCGGCTACGCCGAGGCGGACCTGCCCGGTCAGCCCCTGCCGGTCCCCGGCGTCGAGGTGCTGGCCAAGCCCTTTACCCTGGAAAGGCTCATGACCCAGATCGATCTGCTGCTGGCTGCCCGCGAACAACGGCCGCAGGCCTGATGCCGCTGCCCTGAGCCGAGCGGGGCCGACAAACGCCGCCAGTTGATGGACAATACGCGGCTATCCACAGGCAACCGGATCGAAACACCCGCATGAGCGACCTCTCCGCGCACACGCCCATGATGCAGCAGTACCTCAAGATCAAGCATCAGCATCCCGAACAGCTGCTGTTCTATCGCATGGGCGATTTCTACGAGCTGTTCTATGACGACGCCCGGCGTGCCGCCAAGTTGCTCGACATCACCCTGACCGCCCGTGGCGCCTCGGCCGGCAAGTCCATCCCCATGGCCGGCATCCCCTTCCATTCCGCCGAAGGCTACCTGGCCAAGCTGGTCAAGCTCGGCGAATCCGTGGTGATCTGCGAGCAGATCGGCGACCCGGCCACCAGCAAGGGCCCGGTGGAACGCCAGGTGGTGCGCATCATCACCCCCGGCACCGTCAGCGACGAGGCGCTGCTCGACGAGCGCCGCGACAACCTGCTGACCGCGGTGCTGGGCGACGAACGCCTGTTCGGCCTGGCCGTGCTGGACATCGCCAGTGGTCGCTTCACCGTCCAGGAACTGGCCGGCTGGGAAACCCTGCTGGCGGAGCTGGACCGTCTCAATCCCGCCGAGCTGCTGATCCCCGACGACTGGCCCGCCGGCCTGCCCGCCGAGAAGCGCCGCGGCGTACGTCGCCGGGCGCCCTGGGATTTCGACTGCGATTCGGCGCTCAAGAGCCTCTGCCAGCAATTCGGCACCGGTGACCTCAAGGGCTTCGGTTGCGACAAGCTGGGCCTGGCCCTCGGCGCCGCCGGCTGCCTGCTGGCCTATGCCAAGGAAACCCAGCGCACCGCCCTGCCACACCTGCGCAGCCTCCGCCACGAGCGCCTGGACGACACCGTCATCCTCGACGGCGCCAGCCGCCGCAACCTGGAACTGGACGTCAACCTGGCCGGCGGTCGCGATAACACCCTGCAATCGGTGGTGGACCGCTGTCAGACCGCCATGGGCAGTCGCCTGCTGACCCGCTGGCTGAATCGCCCGTTGCGCAATCGCGCCATCATCGAAGCCCGCCAGGACGCCATCACCTGCCTGCTGGAAGGCTATCGCTTCGAGTCGCTGCAACCGCAGCTCAAGGACATCGGCGACCTGGAACGCATCCTCGCCCGCATCGGCCTGCGCAACGCCCGTCCGCGGGATCTCGCCCGCCTGCGCGATGCCCTGGCCGCGTTGCCAATGCTGCAGGAGGGGCTGACGCAGATGATCGCCCCGCACCTGCTCGACCTGGCCCGGAGCATCCAGACCTATCCGGAGCTGGCCGCTACCCTGGCCCGCGCCATCATCGACAATCCGCCCGCGGTGATCCGCGATGGCGGCGTCATCAAGCGCGGCTACGACAGCGAGCTGGACGAGTTGCAGACCCTGAGCGAGAACGCCGGCCAGTTCCTCATGGACCTGGAGGCCCGGGAAAAGGCCCGCACCGGCCTGCAGGGCCTCAAGGTCGGCTACAACCGCGTCCACGGCTACTTCATCGAGATCCCCAGCCGCCAGGCCGAATCGGCCCCGGCCGACTACATCCGCCGCCAGACCCTCAAGGGCGCCGAGCGCTTCATCACCCCGGAGCTTAAGGCCTTCGAAGACAAGGCGCTGTCGGCCCAGAGTCGCGCCCTGGCGCGGGAAAAGGCGCTCTACGAAGCCCTGCTCGACGAGCTCATCGGCCACCTGGCGCCGTTGCAGGACAGCGCCGCCGCCCTGGCCGAACTGGACGTCCTGGCCAACTTCGCCGAGCGCGCTCTCAACCTGGACCTGAACAAGCCGCGCTTCGTCGAGGAGCCCTGCCTGAAGATCGGCCAGGGGCGCCACCCGGTGGTGGAACAGGTGCTGGAAACGCCCTTTGTCGCCAACGACGTCACCCTGGACAACGACACCCGCATGCTGGTGATCACCGGTCCGAACATGGGCGGCAAGTCCACCTACATGCGCCAGACCGCGCTGATCGTGCTCCTGGCCCATGTCGGCAGCTTCGTCCCGGCGGCCAGTTGCGAGCTGTCGCTGGTGGATCGCATCTTTACCCGCATCGGTTCCAGCGACGACCTGGCCGGCGGCCGTTCCACCTTCATGGTGGAGATGAGCGAGACCGCCAACATCCTGCACAACGCCAGCGAACACAGCCTGGTGCTGATGGACGAGGTCGGTCGCGGTACCAGCACCTTCGACGGCCTGTCGCTGGCCTGGGCCGCCGCCGAGCAACTGGCGCGACTGCGCGCCTGGACGCTGTTCGCCACCCACTACTTCGAGCTGACCGTGCTGCCGGACGGCCAGCCGAGCGTGGCCAACGTCCACCTCAACGCCACCGAGCACAATGACCGCATCGTCTTCCTGCACCATGTGCTGCCCGGCCCGGCCAGCCAGAGCTACGGCCTGGCCGTGGCGCAGTTGGCCGGAGTTCCGGAAGACGTCATCCTGCGCGCGCGCGAGCATCTCGCCCGCCTGGAAGCGGCCAGTTTCAACGGTGAGGTAGGTACGCCGCTGCCGGTGAGCGCGCCAGCCAAGGATCGTCCGCTACAGGCCGATCTGTTCGCCAGCGCCGCCCATCCTCTCATCGAGGAACTGGAACGCCTGCAGCCGGACGACATCACACCCAGACGGGCCCTGGAGCTTATCTACGAATGGAAAAAGCGTATCTGAGTTAACGGATACGAGGGTTCCGGCAATGCTGCTAGAATCCGCCGCCTTAGCCTGAGGAGAACGAGCAGATGACCTTCGTCGTCACTGACAACTGCATCAAATGCAAATATACCGACTGCGTGGAAGTCTGCCCGGTGGACTGCTTCTACGAAGGCCCCAACTTCCTGGTGATCCACCCGGACGAGTGCATCGACTGCGCCCTGTGCGAACCCGAATGCCCGGCCCAGGCGATCTTCTCGGAAGACGAGGTGCCGGCCGGCCAGGAAGCCTTCATCGAACTCAACAGTGAACTGGCCAACATCTGGCCGAACATCACCGAGAAGAAGGACGCCCTGCCTGACGCCGCCGAGTGGGATGGCAAGCCCAACAAGCTCCCCCAGCTCGAACGCTAGGCCTTGCCTGGAATTTCCAGGCAATAAAAAAGGGGGCGGATCGCTCCGCCCCCTTCGTCCCTGTCCCTGTAATCCTGCCACCGTCCTGGTGAACCTCGTCCTGAGGTGGTCCTGATCCGCATCCTGCCGATCCGTGTCGTCCCAGACACAGCGCCGATAGTACGCTTCTCCCGCAGGCTGGCAATCTGCCATAGCGCACCTTTCGATCTCGCCTCGCGCTTCGACCGGAAACAGAAAAACGTTATGTAGCAGGCACTTGGCGTCTTCCCGCGCTGATCAAGCGATGCTTTCTGGCAGCTCCAAGCGATACAGGCTTACGCAGCCTGTAAGCCCTGGCTTACAAGAACACGCAGAAAAAAGCCCGGAAAAATCCGGGCTCCGTTTGGCTGACATTCAGCTAGGCGCGATCAGAACAGCGAATCACTGGACAGGCCGTTGCGTTCGAAGATTTCCCGCAACCGCTTGAGCGCCTCGACCTGGATCTGCCGGACCCGCTCGCGGGTAAGGCCTATCTCCTGCCCTACCTCTTCCAGGGTGCAGGCTTCGTGACCGCGCAGCCCGAAGCGCCGGATCACCACTTCGCGCTGCTTTTCCGGCAACTCCAGCAGCCACTGGTCGATGCTCTGGTTGAGATCCGAATCCTGCAGCAGTTCGCAGGGATCGGTGGGACGGTCATCGGTCAGGGTATCGAGCAGGGTCTTGTCGGAGTCGGGGCCGAGGACCATGTCCACCGAGCTGATCCGCTCGTTGAGGCCCATCACCCGCTTCACGTCTGCCACCGGCTTTTCCAGCAGAGCGGCAATTTCCTCGGGGGAAGGCTCGTGATCGAGCTTCTGGGTCAGCTCCCGCGCGGCGCGCAGGTGCAGATTGAGCTCCTTGACCACATGGATTGGCAGGCGAATGGTGCGGGTCTGATTCATGATCGCCCGCTCGATGGTCTGCCGGATCCACCAGGTGGCATAGGTGGAGAATCTGAAGCCCCGCTCTGGATCGAATTTCTCCACCGCGCGGATGAGGCCCAGGTTGCCCTCTTCGATCAGATCGAGCAGCGACAGGCCACGGTTGATGTAGCGCCGGGCGATCTTGACCACCAGACGCAGGTTGCTTTCGATCATGCGCTTGCGACCGGCGGGATCGCCGCGCTGCGCGAGACGGGCGAAATGCACCTCTTCTGCCGGTGACAGCAGTGGCGAGAAGCCGATTTCGTTGAGATAGAGCTGAGTGGCGTCGAGTGCACGGCCATAGTCGGCCAGCTTGGCACCGCGCAGGACCTGGTTGCCGCGCCCGGACAGGGCCTTGGTCATGGCGGTATCGGCGGATTCCTCACCGAAGGGATTGGAATCGAGAAGCAGGACATCGTCGCCGAGATCGTACTCGGTTTCTTGTTTGTTCTGGATCATCTTGAGTAACCCTTGCTCGTCTGTGCTTCGAGCCAGGGCGTATCGATACGTTGCCGATGCGCCATGACTCGCCCCCAAAGAGCTGCGGGATCGAGTCGGCGCCTAGCGAATCAGCGATTGGGCAAAAACTGCAAGGGATCCACCGGCTTGCCCTGACGGCGAATCTCGAAATGGAGCTTGACGCGGTCGGTCCCGGTCGAACCCATCTCGGCAATCGTCTGCCCTATCTTGACACGCTCACCTTCCCGAACCAGCAACCTACGATTGTGACCGTAGGCACTGACGTAGGTTTCGCTGTGTTTGACGATAACCAGTTCACCATAACCCCGTAGACCATTTCCCGCATAGACCACGGTGCCATCGGCGGCGGCCATCACGGGCTGACCTTCCTGGCCGGCGATGTCTATTCCCTTGTTTAGGCTGCTGCTGGCCGAGAAGCGACTGATCAACGTACCTTTCGTCGGCCAGGCCCAACCGGCGGCGGATTGGGGGACGTCACGGGTCGGCGTCTGGGCAGGTGTCACCGGCGTCGGTGGCGGTGCCGCAGGCAGATTCGGGGTCACCACCGGGGTGGCGGCGGTGGGACTGGAGGTCACGGGCGGCGGAATGGGTACCGGGGTCGCCACCGGATTGCCGGGTGCCGGCGCGGAAGCGACAGGGGTGGCCGAGCCCGTGGCCGGCCGGCGAATGATGCGACTGGAACCCGTGGCGCTGCCGCCATTGCCGAAGCGGATCACCTGGCCGACATGGATGACATAGGGCGCGGCGAGGCCGTTCTGGGCCGCCAGGGCGCGCCATTCCCAGCCGTTGCGCGAGGCGATGGAAAACAGGGTGTCTCCGCGCTTGACGCGATACTGGCCGGAGGTGACCTGGGGCACGCTGCTGCGGCCATCACCGCGGTCGACCACCGGCGCTCGCGAGCCGTTGCTCGAACAACCCGTCAGCAGCAGGGCCACGAGCAACGTCGCCAGCCAGCTTGAACGCCCTCGTCCTGGAAATCCTTGCGCTCGGGCCTTCACCCGTTCCTCCCGCAGAGTCTGATCATCTACCGTCCGGCCATCCTGCCGGCCTCAAGCGGCCGCTGCCGTCAGGCAGCCTTGGAGCGCGGTACCGGGGTAACGTTCCCTGTCTCTCACTGGGCCAGAGGTCCGTTGAGCAGGGGCACGAAACGGACGGCGTTGAGTTCGTGGCGGACGAAGCCTTCGGCCTCGCGCACGATCAGCAGGAGCTTCTGCTCCTCGTCGACGCCTACCGGGATCACCAGGCGACCGCCAGGGGCCAGCTGGTCGAGCAGCGCCTGCGGCACTTCCCGCGCGGCGGCGGTGACGATGATGCCGTTGTAGGGTGCCAGTGCCGGCCAGCCTTCCCAGCCATCGCCCCAGCGGAACACCACGTTGCGCAGGTTGAGTTCGAGCAGACGCTCCTTGGCCCGATCCTGCAGCGACTGGATACGCTCCACGGAAAACACCCGCTCCACGGTCTGCGCCAGGATGGCGGTCTGGTAGCCGGAACCAGTGCCGATCTCCATGACCTTGTCCAGCGGCCCGCCGGCGAGCAGCAGCTCGGTCATGCGCGCCACCATGAACGGCTGGGAGATGGTCTGGTTGTGACCGATGGGCAACGCCGTGTCTTCGTAGGCGCGATGGGCCAGGGCCTCGTCGACGAACAGGTGACGCGGCGTACGGCGGATCACCTCCAGCACCTGGGCGTTGGACAGCCCCTCTTCGTAGAGGCGCTGGATGAGCCGCTCCCGGGTGCGCTGGGAGGTCATGCCGATGCCGTGTCTTTGCATATGCTCTTGCCCCTGAGTCATGCCAGCAGCTCCGTCAGCGCCGACAGGCCGGCGAAGCCCTCGCGGAAGGTGCGATCGAACTGCAGCGGCGTCACCGAGACATAGCCTTCCAGCACGGCGTGGAAGTCGGTACCCGGTCCGCCATCCACCGCATCGCCGGAAACCGAGATCCAGTAACCGGCCTTGCCGCGCGGATTGATCTCGCGTACCGGCGGCTTGGCCTGGGCCCGGTGCCCCAGGCGGGTCAGCTGCAGGCCCTTGATCTGCTCGAGCGGCAGATCCGGGATGTTGACGTTGAGCACGGTGCGCGGCGGCAGATCGAAGCGTTCGTGCAGGGCCACGATGCGGGCGGCGATCTCGGCCGCCACCGCCATGTTGTCGGCACTGCGCGACACCAGCGAGAAGGCCAGCGCCGGACGATCGAGGAACCGTCCTTCCATGGCCGCGGCCACGGTGCCGGAATAGAGGACGTCGTCGCCCAGGTTGGCACCCAGGTTGATGCCGGCCACCACCATGTCCGGCGTCTCTTCCAGCAGGCCATTGAGGCCGAGGTGAACGCAATCGGTAGGCGTGCCGTTGACGCCCAGGTAGCCATTGGGCAGGCGCTGCGGATGCAGGGGGCGGTCCAGCGTCAGGGCACTGCTCACACCGCTCATGTCATAGAGCGGCGCGACTACCTGGCACTCGTAGTCCGCACGGGCGGAGAGCGCGGCATGCAGCGCGGCGATACCGGGGGCCAGCACCCCATCGTCGTTGGCGATCAGAAGTCGCATGGATGTTCCGTCTGCCCTGCCTCGCCAAGCGTTACCAGCTCGCGAACCACTGCGGTGGCGAAACAGCCGGCCGGCAGGACGAATTCGAGTTGCAGAATGTCAGGAGCGGGATAATGCCACGTCAGGCCGCCGATGGGGAGGCGCAGGATGCGCCGTTCATGCGAGAGGCCGGCACCGGCCAGCCAGGCGGGCAGCTCTCCGGCGGCCTCTGCGACCTGCCGCTCCAGGTCTGCGGCCGGCCCCTGCACCGGCGACTCGCCGGCGCCCCACAGGGGGCCGGTGGGGTGCAGATCGAGCGCCGCCAGGCGCGGATCGGTCAGATCGGCGGCGGTGGCCGGAAAGTGGCTGCGGCTGTCGGTGAAGGCCAGCAGATCGCCCTCCTGCGCCCGCTTCCAGGAGCCATCGGCGATGCGCCCGGCCAGCACCTGATTGAACAGCCAGCTGCGCGCGGCGGACAGGGTGCGCGAGCGCCGATTGCGCTGCTCGGGCAGGCGCTGCTCGCGGGCGCACTGCTGAGCGTCCGCCAGGTTGCCACCCTGATAGCCGAAGCGCTGCGGACCGAAATAATTGGGCACGCCAGCGGCGGCGATGGCCTGCAGCCGCGCCTCCAGCGCCACCGGATCGGCCTGGAGCCCAGTCAGCCGCAGGCGGAAGCCGTTGGCGGCATGGGCGCCGCGCTGCAGCTTGCGGCGGTGGCGACCCTGCTGGAGGATCACCAGCGTCTCGTCGCAGGCGGCCGCGAGATCCGGGTCGGCCTTGCCGGGCAGGTGCAGGCTGAACCACTGGCGGGTCAGGGCCTGGCGATCCTTGAGACCGGCATAGCTGATCGCCCGCTGCGGCACCCCGGCGGCGCGCGCCAGGCGGCGCACCGCTTCCTCGGTGTTGAGGCCGCGCTTCTCGACCCACAGCCAGAGGTGCTCGCCATCACCGCTGAGCGGGATGTCCAGCACCTCGTCCACCTGGAAGTCCTCGGCACTGGCCTTGAGGATCGCCTGGCCGCAGGGCTCGCCATGGGCGCGCGGCCCGAGCAGCTGGTCTTCGGTCATAGCGGCAGCAGGAGGGCCACGGCGTGTACGGCGATGCCCTCTTCGCGCCCGACGAAACCCAGGCGTTCGGTGGTGGTGGCCTTGACGTTGACCTGACCCAGCTCGACCTGCAGATCCTCGGCGATGGCCTGGCGCATGGCTTCGATGTGCGGCGCCATCTTGGGCGCCTGGGCGGCGATGGTGCCGTCGACGTTACCGACCTGCCAGCCCTGCTCGCGGACCAGGCCGACCACATGACGCAGCAGCACCCGACTGTCGGCGCCCTTGAAGCGCGGATCGGTATCGGGGAAATGCTTGCCGATGTCGCCCAGGGCGGCCGCGCCCAGCAGGGCATCGGCCAGGGCATGCAGCAGCACGTCGCCATCGGAGTGGGCGACCAGGCCATGGTGGTGGGGAATACGAATGCCACCGAGGGTAATGAAGTCGCCCTCGCCAAAGGCGTGAACGTCGAAACCGTGACCTATGCGCATGAAGAGAGACGCCCTTGAGACTGACAGGGCGTCGATTCTACCGGCTGGGGACAGCTCCCGTCGCCCTCAGGGGGCCGTGAGCGCCGCCGCGTGATGCCGCAGATGATCGTCGATGAAGCTGGCGACGAAGAAATAGCTGTGGTCATACCCCGGTTGCAGACGCAGTTCCAGCGGATGCCCCACGGCTTCCGCCGCGCGCTGCAGCGCCTGGGGCTTGAGCTGTTCGGCGAGGAAGCTGTCCTGCTCGCCCTGGTCGATCAGCAGCGGCAGGCGCTCCTCGGCCTTGGCCAGCAGTGCACAGGCGTCCCACTCGGCCCAGGTGCTGCGGTCCTCGCCCAGGTAGTTGGAGAACGCCTTGTGCCCCCAGGGACAATCCAGCGGATTGACGATGGGGGAAAAGGCCGACACCGAGCGATAACGACCGGGATGCCGCAAGGCGCAGATCAGGGCACCGTGGCCGCCCATGGAGTGACCGCTGACGCCACGACGATCCGAGACCGGGAAGTTGGCCTCGATCAACGCCGGCAATTCTTCCACCACATAGTCGTGCATGCGGTAGTGCCGAGCCCAGGGCTGCTGGGTGGCGTTGACGTAGAAACCCGCCCCCAGACCGAAATCCCAGGCTTTTTCGGGGTCGTCCGGCACCCCTTCGCCGCGCGGACTGGTGTCCGGCGCCACCAGCACCAGGCCCAGCTCGGCGGCCAGGCGCTGGGCACCGGCCTTCTGCATGAAGTTCTCGTCGGTGCAGGTCAGCCCCGACAGCCAGTAGAGCACCGGCAGGTCGCTGCGCGCCTCCGCCTGGGGCGGCAGGTAGACGGCGAAGGTCATGTCGCAGTCGAGACTGCGGGCGCGATGGCGATAGCGCTTGTGCCAGCCGCCGAAACTCTTGTTGCTGGAGAGCAGTTCGAGACTCATGGTCATCTCCCGGACAGGGGGCGCCCCTGGGCGCCCGCCTGGCGATCAGTAGTGGACGACGGTGCGGATGCTCTTGCCTTCGTGCATCAGCTCGAAGGCCTCGTTGATCTGCTCCAGGCCCATGGTGTGGGTGATGAAGGTGTCCAGCGGGATCTCGCCGCTCTGCGCCTTGCGCACATAGCCGGGCAGCTCGCTGCGGCCCTTGACGCCGCCGAAGGCGCTGCCGCGCCAGACGCGACCGGTCACCAGCTGGAACGGGCGGGTGCTGATTTCCTGGCCGGCCCCGGCCACCCCGATGATCACCGACTCGCCCCAGCCCTTGTGGCAGCACTCCAGGGCCGCACGCATCAGGTTGACGTTGCCGACGCACTCGAAGCTGTAGTCGACGCCGCCATCGGTCAGCTCGACGACGACCTCCTGGATCGGCTTCTGGTGATCCTTGGGATTGATGAAGTCGGTGGCGCCCAGTTCACGGGCGATGTCGAACTTGGACGGATTGATGTCGATGGCGATGATGCGGCTGGCCTTGGCCATCTTGGCGCCGATGATGGCGGCCAGGCCGATGCCGCCCAGGCCGAAGACGGCGACGGTGGCGCCCTCTTCCACCTTGGCGGTGTTGAGCACGGCGCCGATGCCGGTGGTCACGCCACAACCCAGCAGGCAGACCTTTTCCAGGGGCGCTTCCTGGGGGATCTTCGCCACCGAGACCTCCGGCAGCACCGTGTACTCGGAAAAGGTGGAGCAACCCATGTAGTGGTAGATCGGCTCGCCGTTGTAGGAGAAACGGGTGGTGCCGTCGGGCATCAGGCCCTTGCCCTGGGTGGCGCGTACCGAGCTGCACAGGTTGGTCTTGCCGGATTTGCAGAATTTGCACTGACCGCATTCGGCGGTGTACAGGGGGATGACGTGATCGCCCACTGCGACCGAGGTCACGCCCTCGCCCACCGCCTCGACGATGCCACCGCCCTCGTGACCGAGGATGCAGGGAAAGACCCCTTCGGAATCCTGACCCGAGAGGGTGTAGGCATCGGTGTGGCAGACACCGGTGGCGACGATGCGGATGAGCACCTCACCGGCCTTGGGCGGCTCGACGTCCACTTCGACGATCTTGAGGGGCTCGTTGGGCGCGAAGGCTACGGCGGCGCGGGACTTGATCATGGTCGACTCCAGAGGGGCGAAAAAACGAGAGGACCAGTTTAGACGCCAGAATTCCTGGAACAATCGGGCATACTGGAATTCATTTTTGCCACAGGGAAACAATCATGGGCTGGGAGGGCATCGACGAATTCGTCGCCGTGGCGAGCACCCTGCACTTCGGCCAGGCCGCCGATCGGCTCGGCACCTCGACCTCTCACGTGAGCCGGCAGGTGGCTCGACTGGAAGAACGGCTGCAGGCGCGTCTGCTCTATCGCAGCACCCGCAGCGTCGCCCTCACCGAAGCCGGCCACACCTTTCTGCAGCACTGCCGCCGGCTGCAGGAGGCGCGCGACGAAGCCCTGCGCGAGGTCAGCGATCTCTCCAGCCAGCCCAAGGGGCTGATCCGCATGACCTGCGCCGTGACCTATGGCGAGCGCTTCGTCGTGCCCCTGGTCAACGACTTCCTCGCCCGTTATCCCGAGGTCAGCCTGGAACTGGACCTGACCAATCGCACCGTCGATCTCCTGCACGAAGGCTACGACCTGGCCATCCGCCTGGGGCGCCTGGCCGATTCACGCCTGGTAGCGACCCGCCTGGCGCCGCGGGAGCTCTATTTGTGTGCCGCGCCCAGCTACCTGGAGCGCTTCGGCGCACCCCATACCCTGTCGGAACTCGGGCGCCATCGCTGCCTGGTGGGCACCAGCGATATCTGGAGCTTTCGCGAAAACGATCGCGAGGTGCTGCACCGGGTCCAGGGTTCCTGGCGCTGCAACAGCGGCCAGGCGGTGCTGGACGCCGCCCTGCGTGGCTTCGGTCTGTGCCAGTTGCCGGACTACTACGTGCTGCCGCATCTGGCCCGTGGCGAGCTGCGCGCCCTGCTGGACAATCGCCAGCCGCCCAACAGCGCGGTCTGGGCGCTCTACCCGCAGCGGCGCTTTCTCTCGCCGAAGATTCGCCTGCTGGTGGAACACCTCAAACAGGGCCTGAGCACCCCGCGCCCAGGCGCTCGCCACCCATCCGGAAGCTGAGCGCAGCGGAGGAACCGGGTCTTTCGAGCGGCCTTCGAAAGGGTGTCGGTCGTCCTGACCCCGCCCTGCCGGTGGCGTCACGGCGACTCCTGCAGCCGGAGGTCCCATGAACGACACCCTCGATCATCACGCACTCGCCACCTGGATGAAGGAGGCGACCCCACCATGCCTGTCTCTCTACATGCCCACCGAGCGCGCCTTTCCGCAGCGTGAGCAGAATGTCATCCGCTTCAAGAATCTGTTGCGGCAGCTGGAAGCGGATCTCGTCGAGCGCTTTCCCGAAGCCGATCACGCCACGCTGCTGGCGCCGCTGCAGACCCTGGTGGACAACGCCGATTTCTGGCACTACCCGCGCGGCGGTCTGGCCATCCTGCGCGACCGCGATCAGTTCCGGGTGCTCAAGGTGCTGGACCCCCTGGAAGAGACCGCCCGGGTCAACCACCACTTCCAGCTGCAGCCGCTGCTGCGCCTGGCCCAGGCGCGGGATCGCTATCAGGTGCTGTGCCTGACCCGCAATCAGGCGCACCTGTTCGAAGGCAACCGCGACAACCTGGTGGAGGTGGAGCTGGGCGAAGGGGTGCCGCGCACCCTGGAAGACGCCCTTGGCACCGAGCTGACCGAAGGCAACCAGCGCGGCCTACCCCAGGGCTTCAGCCGGGCCGGCGAGCGTGGCGACTCCATGCAGCACAACGCCGGCGGCATCAGCAAGCATGACGAGCAGGACGCCGACCGCGAGCGCTACTTCCTGGCCCTGGACCGCGCCCTGACCCGGGTGCACAGCAACACCGCTCGCCTGCCCCTGGTGCTGGCCGCGCTGCCGGAGCACCAGGCCGCCTTTCGCCGCCTGAGCCAGAACCCCCATCTCTTGCCGGAAGGCATCGCCGGTGATCCCGGCCCCCTGGACAACGACGCCCTGCGTGCCAGGGCCTGGGCGGTGATGGCGCCCCGCATGGAACAGCGACTCGACGACCTGCTGGATACCTACGCCCAGCGTCATGGCCAGGGGCTGGCCTCGGATCGCCTGGAAGACATCGGCGGCGCCCTGCTGGACGCCCGGGTCGACACCCTGCTGGTGGAAGCCGATCGCCATATCCCGGGCTATCTGGACCTGGAACGGCGCATGCTGGTCCCCGCCAAGCCGGAGGGCGCCAATGCCGACGACCTGCTGGACGAACTCAGCTTCCAGGCCCTGCAGCAAGGTGGCGAGGTGCTGGTCCTGCCGCGCGAGCGGATGCCTGGCGGCACCGGCGTGGCGGCCATCTATCGCTACTAGCCGCTGCGCTGGACCGGATTGGCGCTTGAACTAGACTTCAGCGCCAATCCGCCCCTGCCAAGGTTGTAACCATGTCTGCCCTAGCCGCCTTTCGCGAGCGCTATCTGCTGCGCTTCTGGGCGCCCCTGCCCACGCTGATCGCCCTCGGCGTCGCCTCGGCCTACTACTTCGCCCTGACCGGAACCTTCTGGGCCGTGACTGGCGAATTCACCCGCTGGGGCGGCCATGTGCTGGCCTGGTTCGGCGTCCCGGTAAGGGACTGGAGCTATTTCCGGCTGATCGGCCTGCAGGGCACGCCCCTGGATCGCATCGATGGCGTCATGATCATCGGCATGCTGCTGGGCGCCCTGGCCTGCGCCCTCTGGGCCGGCAACGTCGGCCTGCGCTGGCCCACCAGTCGCCGCCGGCTGCTCCAGGGCCTGGCCGGCGGCATCATCGCCGGCTTCGGTGCCCGCCTGGCCATGGGTTGCAACCTGGCGGCCTTCTTTACCGGCATCCCCATGTTCTCGCTGCATGCCTGGGCCTTCATGCTGGCCACGGTGGCCGGCGCCTGGCTTGGCGTGAAGCTGACCCTGCTGCCCTGGCTGCGCATTCCGCTGAAGGTCACCGCCCACGCCGCCGTCCTGCCCGATGCCGGGCAACTGGCCCGGCGCGCGCGTCGCCAGGCGCGGCTGGGTCTCGCCGTGCTGGTGGTGGCGCTGCTCTTCGCCGCCTGGCGCTTCGAGGTCTCCCTGGTCCTGGGTCTGGCCACCCTCTTCGGCCTGGTCTTCGGCGGCCTGATCGAGCGGGCGCAGATCTGCTTTACCAGCGCCGCCCGCGACCTCTGGACCACCGGCCGCACCCAGGCGGCGACCGGCATCCTGCTGGGCATGGCGGTGGCCTGCCTCGGCACCTTTGGCGCCATCCAGCTGGGCATGGCGCCCAAGATCTTCTGGATGGGCCCCAACGCCGTGATCGGAGGCCTGCTGTTTGGCGTCGGCATCGTCCTCGCCGGTGGCTGCGAGACCGGCTGGATGTACCGCGCGGTGGAAGGCCAGCTGCATTTCTGGGTGGTGGGCCTGGGCAACGTCATCGGCGGGACCCTGGTGGCGGTCTACTAGGACCGCCTGGGCAGCGCCCTCGCCCTGCCCTATCCCAGGATCAATCTGCTGCAGCAGGCAGGCCCCGGCAGCGGCCTGCTGCTGACCTTTGCCGGCCTGGCCCTCTGCCTGCTGCTGGTCCAACTCAACGCCCGCCGTTTCACTCGCCCCCGGAAGCCTGTCCATGACACTCGCCAAGACGCCGACGCTGTCGCTTGATCTGCGCGGCGAACACTGCCCCTACAACGCCATCGCCACCCTGGAGACCTTGCAGACCCTGCAGCCCGGCGATCTCCTGGAGGTGATCACCGATTGCGCCCAGTCGATCCACGGCATTCCGGAAGATACCCGGCGCCAGGGCTACGATTGCCAGGCGGTGGAACAGCATGGCGCGCTGTTCCGCTTTCTCATCGAGGTGCCGCTGCGGGCCTGAGGGCTAGGCCTCGGCGAAGACACTTTGCAGTCGCTGCAGGTCTTCGGGGGTGGTGACCTTGATGTTGTCCGCGCGGCCTTCGACCAGGCGCGGCGCATGCCCCGCCCACTCCATGGCCGAGGCCTCGTCGGTGATGGCGGCGCCCGCGGCCAGGCCGGCGCTCAGGGCGTCACGCAGCGCGCCGAGGCGGAACATCTGCGGCGTATAGGCCAGCCAGACCTGGCTGCGGTCGACGGTCTCGCTCACCCGGCCATCGCGGCCGACGCGCTTGAGGGTATCCCGCGCCGGGACGCCCAGAAGACCACCCACCGGGTCCTGGGCCAGTTCGGCCAGTAGCCGATCCAGATCGGCGCGGCAGAGATTGGGCCGTGCGGCATCGTGCACCAGCACCCAGTCGCCATCGCTGGCGCCCTGCTCGCTCAGCAGCAGCAGGCCGCCCAGCACCGAGTCGGCGCGCTCACGACCGCCCGGGGCGCGCAGGATGCGGGCATCGCGGGCGCAGGCCAGCGTCGGCCACCAGGGGTCTTCCGGCGCCAGGCTCACCGCCAGCCCGCGCAGGCGCGGATGGTCGAGAAAACAGTCGAGGGTGCGCTCCAGCAGGCTGCGGCCGCACAGGTCGAGGTATTGCTTGGGTCGGTCGGCACGCATCCGCGCACCCACACCCGCGGCGGGAATGACCGCCCAGAAGGAAGGCAGAAGGGACATTATTTGGATTGCAGGAAAAGGGTTTCGCCTTGTTTGACCATGCCGAGTTCGTGGCGGGCACGCTCCTCGACGGTCTCCATGCCTTTCTTGAGCTCGACGACCTCGGCTTCGAGGATCTCGTTGCGCTCCAGCAGGCGCTTGTTCTCACCATTCTGGTCGGCGATCTGCTGCTTGAGTTCGCGCACCTGGGCGAAGCTGCCATCACCGACCCACAGGCGATACTGAAGACCGCCAAGCAGCAGGAGCAGGAAGGGGAACAGCCAGTAGGGACTTCGCATGGGAGATAACGGATTCGCGGACGGCGGATGCCGCAAAGGCGGCGGCAGAGACGAAAACAGGATAGAAGCCCGGCTCTACGCTTGTAAACTGGGCATCTATCCTGTGGTCCGTCGGACGTGGCGGAAGGCGACGATCTCTGTCATCGCCTCCCCGGTCGCGCAAACCCTTAGCTGCGGAATTCGGCACGACCGCGGTAAGGCGCCTTGGCACCCAGCTGCTCTTCGATGCGCAGCAGCTGGTTGTACTTGGAGACGCGATCGGAACGGCACAGCGAACCGGTCTTGATCTGACCGGCGGCGGTGCCCACGGCCAGGTCGGCGATGGTGGAGTCTTCGGTCTCGCCGCTGCGGTGGGAGATCACCGCGGTGTAGCCGGCGGCCTTGGCCATCTGGATGGCTTCCAGGGTCTCGGTCAGGGAGCCGATCTGGTTGAACTTGATCAGGATCGAGTTACCGATGCCCTTCTCGATGCCCTCCTTGAGGATCTTGGTGTTGGTGACGAACAGGTCGTCGCCCACCAGCTGCACCTTGCTGCCGATCTTGTCGGTCAGGGCCTTCCAGCCAGCCCAGTCGGACTCGTCCATGCCGTCTTCGATGGAGATGATCGGGAACTGCTCAGTCAGCCCGGCCAGGTAGTCGGCGAAACCGTTGGCGTCGAAGGCCTTGCCCTCGCCGGACAGGTCGTACTGGCCGTCCTTGTAGAACTCGCTAGAGGCGCAGTCCAGGGCCAGGGTCACGTCGGTACCCAGCTCGTAACCGGCATTCTTAACCGCTTCGGCGATGGCGGCCAGGGCGTCGGCGTTGGAGGCCAGGTTGGGCGCGAAGCCGCCTTCGTCACCCACGGAGGTGCTCAGGCCACGGGCCTTGAGCACGGCTTTGAGGTGATGGAAGATCTCGGCACCCACGCGCAGGGCGTCGGCAAAGCTCTTGGCGCCGACCGGCTGGACCATGAATTCCTGGATGTCGACGTTGTTGTCGGCATGCTCGCCGCCGTTGATGATGTTCATCATCGGCACCGGCATGGAGTACTGACCGGGGGTGCCGTTCAGGTTGGCGATGTGGGCGTAGAGCGGCAGGTCCTGGTCTTCGGCAGCGGCCTTGGCGGCCGCCAGGGACACGGCCAGGATGGCGTTGGCGCCCAGCTTGGCCTTGTTGTCGGTACCGTCCAGCTCGATCATGGCGCGGTCCAGGGCCTTCTGGTCGCTCGGATCCTTGCCCAGCAGCAGGTCACGGATCGGGCCGTTGATGTTGCCCACGGCCTTCAGGACGCCCTTGCCCAGGTAACGGCTCTTGTCGCCGTCGCGCAGCTCCAGTGCCTCGCGCGAACCGGTGGACGCGCCGGACGGCGCGGTGGCGCGACCGACGATACCATTGTCCAGGATCACGTCCGCTTCAACGGTGGGGTTGCCGCGGGAATCCAGGACCTCACGTCCCTTGATGTCGACGATGTTAGCCATTTTTGTATCGATCTCCATGTTACCGGTCATTGACGGATCAGCCTTCGGCTGCGCCTGGGCCTTTTGGTTCAGCCGCCGCTTAGGCAGTTTCGATCGGCGTGAACGACTTCACCAGCTCGTCCAGCGCCTTGAGCTGGGCCAGGAAGGGCTCCAGCTTGTCCAGGCGCAGGGCACAGGGGCCGTCGCACTTGGCATGTTCGGGATCCGGATGGGCTTCGAGGAACAGACCGGCCAGGCCCTGGCTCATGCCGGCCTTGGCCAGGTCGGTGACCTGGGCGCGGCGGCCGCCGGCGGAATCGGCACGCCCGCCCGGCATCTGCAGGGCATGGGTGACGTCGAAGAACACCGGGTAGCCGAAGCTCTTCATGATGCCGAAGCCGAGCATGTCGACCACCAGGTTGTTGTAGCCGAAGGAGGAGCCCCGCTCGCAGAGGATCAGTTGGTCGTTGCCGGCTTCTTCGCACTTGGCGAGGATGTGCTTCATCTCCTGGGGCGCGAGGAATTGCGCCTTCTTGATGTTGATCACGGCGTCGGTCTTGGCCATGGCCACCACCAGATCGGTCTGCCGCGAGAGGAAGGCCGGCAGCTGGATGATGTCGCACACCGCCGCCACTGGCGCCGCTTGGTAGGGCTCGTGGACGTCGGTGATCACCGGCATGCCGAAGGTGGCCTTGAGCTCTTCGAAGATGCGCAGGCCGGCTTCCATGCCCGGACCGCGATAGCTGGTCACGGAGGAGCGGTTGGCCTTGTCGAAGCTGGCCTTGAAGACGTAGGGGATGCCCAGCTTCTCGGTCACCTTGACGTATTGCTCGCACACCTGCATGGCCAGGTCGCGGGATTCCAGCACGTTCATGCCGCCGAACAGCACGAAGGGCTTGTCGTTGGCGATCTCGATGCTGCCGACGCGGACGATCTTCTGTGCGGTCATGATCAATCCTTCTTGGCGTAACGCAGTGCGGCGTTGACGAAGCCGCTGAACAGCGGATGGCCGTCACGCGGGGTGGAGGTGAACTCCGGGTGGAACTGGCAGGCGACGAACCAGGGATGATCCGGGGCTTCCACCACTTCGACCAGGGCGCCGTCGCCCGAGCGACCGGAGATCTTCAGGCCGGCGGCCTCGATCTGCGGCAGGAGGTTGTTGTTGACCTCGTAGCGGTGACGGTGGCGCTCGACGATAACGTCCTGGCCGTAGCAGTCGTGCACCTGGGTACCGCCGATCAGCTGGCACTCCTGGGCGCCCAGGCGCATGGTGCCGCCCAGGTCGGAGCCTTCGGTACGGATCTCGGTGGCGCCGGTGGAATCCTGCCATTCGGTGATCAGGCCGACCACCGGGTGGCCACTGGCCTTGTCGAATTCGGTGGAGTTGGCGTCTTTCCAGCCCAGCACGTTACGGGCAAATTCGATGACCGCCACCTGCATGCCCAGGCAGATGCCCAGGTAGGGGATCTTGTTCTCGCGAGCGTACTGCACGGTGGCGATCTTGCCTTCCACGCCGCGCAGGCCGAAGCCGCCGGGCACCAGGATGGCGTCCACGCCCTTGAGCAGATGGGTGCCCTGCTGCTCGATGTGCTCGGAGTCGATATAGCGCAGGTTGACCTTGGTGCGGCTCTGGATGCCGGCGTGGGTCATCGCCTCGATCAGCGACTTGTAGGCGTCGAGCAGCTCCATGTACTTGCCGACCATGGCGATGGTGACTTCCTGCTCGGGGTTGAGCTTGGCGTCCACCACGCGATCCCACTCGGACAGATCGGCCGGCTTGCACTCCAGGCCGAAGCGCTCGACGACGAATTCGTCCAGGCCCTGGGCGTGCAGCACGGAGGGAATGCGGTAGATGGTGTCGACGTCTTCCAGGGAGATGACCGCGCGCTCTTCGACGTTGGTGAAGAGGGCGATCTTGCGGCGGGAAGAGCTGTCGACGGTGTGGTCGGAACGGCAGATCAGCACATCGGGCTGCAGGCCGATGGAGCGCAGTTCCTTGACCGAATGCTGGGTCGGCTTGGTCTTGGTCTCGCCGGCGGTGGCGATGTAGGGCACCAGGGTCAGGTGCATCAGCATGGCGCGGCGCGCGCCGATCTCCACCCGCAGCTGGCGGATGGCTTCGAGGAAGGGCTGCGACTCGATGTCGCCGACGGTGCCGCCGATCTCCACCAGGGCCACGTCGGCATCGCCGGCGCCCTTGATGATGCGTCTCTTGATCTCGTCGGTGATGTGCGGGATCACCTGCACGGTGGCGCCCAGGTAGTCGCCACGACGCTCCTTGCGCAGGACGTCCATGTAGATGCGACCGGTGGTGAAGTTGTTGTTCTGGGTCACGGTGGTGCGGATGAAGCGCTCGTAGTGACCCAGGTCCAGATCGGTCTCGGCGCCGTCATGGGTGACGAACACCTCGCCGTGCTGGAAGGGGCTCATGGTGCCGGGATCCACGTTGATGTAGGGATCCAGCTTGAGCATGGTGACCTTCAGCCCTCTCGCTTCCAGAATGGCGCCCAGGGAGGCCGAGGCGATGCCTTTCCCCAAAGAAGAAACAACACCGCCCGTGACGAAAATAAAGCGCGTCATGAAAATTCCTAGAATCTGCGTTGAGGCGGAGAGCCGCCGATGAAAGCGAGAGCGGTCGGCCTGGCGCCGGACCAATGCACACCGTCCACTCGGGGCGAGCGGAAAATGCGATATAAGACGGGAGCGTAGTCTAGCCTAAAGGTCATCCCAGCTCAAACCCGCCCATGCCGTCTGCGGGCTGCCACTCAAGCCGCCCTCCCCCCGGCAGGCCATCCAGACCGGGCAGGTTGGCCACCGCCAGCAGTTCGTCGCCGCGCCAGAGCAGCGGCAATCGGCCGCGCAGGAACGGCGGCACCCCCTGTTCGTTGAGCAGACGCTTGAGATCGCGACTGCCGCGACCCGGTACGACCAGCCGCTCGCCGCCCTGGCGATAGCCGATTCGCCAGCCGGATACGACGACCGGTACGCTGAATCGCAGGCGACCATTCCCTTGGAGTTCCAGGGTGGTTTCCTGCCCGTTAATGACCTGGGGTGACGGCGTGACCTGCCAGGCCGCGGGCACCCACCAGATCCGCCCTGCCCCCCGGCGCAGACTGCCACCTTCGAGACGCCAGACGGGATCGCCGGCCTCGCCCGCCTCGCGCAATGCCTGCCAACCGGCCCAGTGGGCGCTGTCGGGCTGGCGGGTGAAGCTGTCCAGCCAGACCCGCAGGGCATTGCGCTGGCGTGCCTCGCTCAGGGACTGCAAGGGCGCCAGGGCCAGACTGGGCAAGGGGATCCAGGGGAAAGGCTGTTCGGCCCGCCGGGCCTGCTGCAGATCCAGGCTGGCCAGTTCGCCGAGCAATTCGTCGGCTTCGGCCAGATGCCGGGCACTGCGCGCCATGACCTGATCGACGCCCGGCCAGCGGTCGCGTAGCCGCGGCAGCACCTGGTGCCTCAGGTAATTGCGATCCAGCCGGGTATCGGCATTGCTGGGATCCTCGATCCAGTCCAGCCCCTCGGCTTCGGCATAGGCCAGCAGCGCGCGCCGCGGCTCGTCCAGCAGCGGTCGCCAGAGCCGACCGGCGGCCAAGGAACGGGTCTCGGGCATGCCGGCCAGGCCCTTGACCCCCGCGCCGCGCACCAGCCGCTGCAGCAGGGTCTCCAGCTGATCGTCGCGATGCTGGCCCAGCACCAGGCAGCCCTCCCTGGGCAGCACCCGGGCGAAGGCGGCATAGCGCGCCTCGCGGGCAGCCCGTTCGAGACTGGCGGCGCCATCGATGTGGACGTGCAGGATATCGAGAGGAATGGCCAGCGCTTGGCAGACCCGGGTGCAGTGCGAGACCCAGGCATCCGCCGCGGCTTGCAGACCATGGTGCACATGCACCGCCTGCAGATCGGCGAACAGGCCGCGCTCGCGCAGTCGCGCGAAGAGGTGCAGGAGAACGGTGGAATCGAGTCCGCCGGAAAAGCCCACCCGCCAGTGACGGGTGGGCGGCTGCCGCTCCAGGCGGGCGCGCAGCCGATCCAGCAGACTCATAGGGGCGGGATCAGGCGATGCCGTAGCTCATCAGGCGCTCGTAGCGACGTTCCAGCAGCGCCGGCATGTCGTAGCCCTTGAGTTCGTCCAGCTGTTCCAGCAGCGCGGTGCGCAGGCTGTTGGCCATGGCCTGGGGATCGCGGTGCGCACCACCCAGGGGCTCGTCGATCACCTGGTCGACGATGTTCAGGCTCTTCAGTCGCTCGGCGGTGATGCCCATGGCCTCGGCGGCATCGGGCGCCTTCTCGGCGGTCTTCCAGAGAATGGAGGCGCAACCTTCCGGCGAAATCACCGAGTAGGTGGAGTGCTGCAGCATGTTGAGCTGGTCGCAGACGCCAATGGCCAGGGCGCCACCGGAACCACCCTCGCCGATCACGGTGGCGATGATGGGGGTCTTCAGGCGCGCCATGACGCGCAGGTTCCAGGCGATGGCCTCGCTCTGGCCACGCTCTTCGGCGTCGATGCCCGGGTAGGCGCCGGGGGTATCGATGAAGGTCAGGATCGGCATCTTGAAACGCTCGGCCATTTCCATCAGGCGGCAGGCCTTGCGATAGCCTTCCGGACGCGGCATGCCGAAGTTGCGACGGACCTTCTCGCGGACTTCACGACCCTTCTGGTGACCGATGATCATCACCGGACGGCCTTCCAGACGGGCGATGCCACCGACGATGGCCGGATCGTCGGCGAAGTGGCGGTCGCCGTGCAGCTCTTCGAAATCGCTGAACAGGTAGTTGATGTAGTCGAGGGTGTAGGGACGCAGCGGATGACGCGCCAGACGAGCCACCTGCCAGCTGGACAGGTCGCTGAAGATGCTCTTGGTGAGCGCCTGGCTCTTCTCCTGCAACCGGGCGATCTCGTCACTGATGTTCAGCGCATTGTCGTTACCGACCAGTCGAAGTTCTTCGATCTTGGCCTGGAGATCGGCGATGGGCTGTTCGAAATCGAGATAGTTCGGGTTCATGGGCATCCGTTAGTGCAATCTAGAGCCAAGGGCCGGGGCGCCTACCTTAAGGGATCGGACGGGACAGGTCGAGACTCCTGCCACGTCACCGGCGCCCGCCGCTGGCGAGGGTTGGGACGAAGCGCACGCGGCGCTCGGACTTAACGATAGTTCAGAAAGACGTTCTCCCTGCCGAACTGGTCACGCAGGGTTTGAATCAGGCCGTCGGCCGGGTCGATCCGGTAGTTCTCGCCGAACTGCAGCAGCGCCCGCGCGGTGGGGCCCTGGTAGTCGATGGTGACCGGACAGGCGCCGCGATGACGGCCGCACAACTCGCCCAGCCAGCGCAACCGGTCGCCGGCCAGCGCCTCGCTGCGCACCGCGATCCTGAGGCTTTCCGCCAGGGCGGTCCGGGCCTCTTCCAGACCCAGCACGCGCTTGGCGCGCAGGCGCAGGCCACCGGAGAAATCGTCCTGGCTGACCTCGCCCTCGACGATCACCAGGGCGTCGGTCTGCAAGAGCGCCTGGGCGGCGTTGAAGGCTTCGGCGAACAGCGAGGCCTCGATGCGCCCGGACCTGTCGTCCAGGGTGACGAAGCCCATCTTGTCGCCGCGTTTGTTCTTCATCACCCGCAGGTTGACGATCAGCCCGGCTACGGTCTGGGTCTCGCGCGACGGCTTGAGGTCGACGATGCGCTGGCGCGCCAGCCGGCGCACCTCGCCTTCGTATTCCTCGATGGGGTGACCGGTCAGGTACAGCCCCAAGGTTTCCTTTTCCCCGCGCAGGCGCTCCTTGAGATTGAGCTCGCGGGCGCGCCGGTGGTTGGCATAGACGTCGGCTTCGGGTTCGGCGAAGACGCCACCGAAGAGATCGACATGGCCGCTGTTGTGGCTGCGGGCGGTCTGCTCCGCCGAGGCGATGGCCTCTTCCATGGCCGCCAGCAGCACGGCGCGATTCTGGTCGATGGTCGCCTGATAGGCCTTGAGCTCGTCATGGTAGTGCGGACCCAGGCGGTCCAGGGCACCGGAGCGGATCAGGGCTTCCAGGGTGCGCTTGTTGATGCGCTTGAGGTCGACCCGGGCACAGAAGTCGAAGAGATCCTTGAAGGGGCCTTCGGCCCGCGCCTCGACGATGGCCTCCACCGGGCCCTCACCGACACCCTTGATCGCCCCCAGGCCGTAGACGATGCGCCCGCCGTCGTTGACGGTGAACTTGAACTCGGAAATGTTCACGTCCGGCGTGTCGATGCGCAGCTTCATGTGGCGGCATTCCTCGATGAGGATCACCACCTTGTCGGTGTTGTGCATGTCCGCCGACAGCACCGCGGCCATGAAGGGCGCCGGATAGTGGGTCTTCAGCCAGGCGGTCTGGTAGGACACCAGGCCATAGGCCGCCGAGTGCGACTTGTTGAAGCCGTAGCCGGCGAATTTTTCCACCAGGTCGAAGATGTTGCCGGCCAGGTCCGCATCGATGCCGTTGTTGGCGCAGCCTTCGATGAAGCCGCCGCGCTGCTTGGCCATCTCCTCGGGCTTCTTCTTGCCCATGGCGCGGCGCAGCATGTCGGCCTGGCCGAGGGTATAGCCACCCATGACCTGGGCGATCTGCATCACCTGTTCCTGATAGAGAATGATGCCGTAGGTCGGCGCCAGCACCGGCTGCAGGCCGTCGTACTGGTAGTCCGGGTGCGGATAGGCCAGCTCGGCGCGGCCGTGCTTGCGGTTGATGAAGTCGTCCACCATGCCCGACTGCAGCGGACCGGGACGGAACAGCGCCACCAGGGCGATGAGGTCTTCCAGGCAGTCCGGCTTGAGCTTCTTGATCAGCTCCTTCATGCCGCGGGATTCCAGCTGGAAGACGGCAGTGGTCTCGGCCTTCTGCAGCAGGGCGTAGGTCGGCTTGTCGTCCAGTGGGATGAAGTCGATGTTGAGCGGCTCGCGCCCCTCTGCCACTTCCGTGCGGTTGATGGTCTCCAACGCCCACTTGATGATGGTCAGGGTACGCAGCCCGAGGAAGTCGAACTTGACCAGACCGGCCTGTTCGACATCGTCCTTGTCGAACTGGGTCACCAGGCCATTGCCGTCCTCATCGCAGGCGATGGGCGAGAAATCGGTCAACTTGGTCGGCGCGATCACCACACCACCGGCGTGCTTGCCGGTACCCCGGGTGATGCCCTCGAGCTTCAAGGCCATGTCCCAGATTTCCTTGGCGTCCTCGTCGGTCGCCAGAAAATCGCGCAGCGGCTCCTCCTGCTCGAAGGCTTTCTGCAGGGTCATGCCCACTTCGAAGGGGATCATCTTCGACAGGCGATCGGCCAGGCCATAGGACTTGCCCTGCACCCGCGCCACGTCGCGCACCACCGCCTTGGCGGCCATGGTGCCGAAGGTGATGATCTGGCTCACCGCCTCGCGGCCGTACAGGTCGGCCACGTATTCGATCACCCGGTCGCGACCGTCCATGCAGAAGTCGACGTCGAAGTCGGGCATGGAGATCCGCTCGGGGTTGAGGAAGCGCTCGAACAGCAGGTCATAGGCCAGCGGATCGAGGTCGGTGATCTTGAGTACGTAGGCGACCAGGGAGCCGGCACCCGAGCCCCGGCCGGGGCCGACCGGCACGCCGTTGTTCTTCGCCCACTTGATGAAGTCCATCACGATGAGGAAGTAACCGGGGAAGCCCATCTGGATGATGATGTCGAGCTCGAAGTTGAGTCGGTCGACGTACTCCTGGCGCTTTTCCTCGTAGTTCGGCGTGGTCTCGCGCGGCCAGAGCACGGCCAGGCGCTCTTCCAGGCCCTCGAAGGACACATGGCGCAGGTAGTCGTTGATGGTCATCCCGTTGGGGATCGGGAAGTTGGGCAGGAAGTACTTGCCCAGCTGGATCTCGATGTTGCAGCGCTTGGCGATCTCGACGGTGTTTTCCAGCGCCTCGGGCAGGTCGCTGAACAGCTCGGCCATCTCGGCCGCCGACTTCAGGTACTGCTGGTCGCTGTACTTGCGCTCGCGCCGGGGATCGTCCAGCGGCCGGCCCTCGCCGATGCAGACGCGGGTCTCGTGGGCCTCGAAGTCCTCGGCCTTAAGAAAGCGCACGTCGTTGGTCGCCACCAGGGCGCCCCCGCAGCGATCGGCCAGGGCCACGGCGGCATGCAGGTGCTCTTCGTCACCGACTCGCTCGGTGCGCTGCACCTCCAGATAGAAGCGATCCTGGAAGACCTGCTGCCATTCCTCGAACAGCTGATCGGCCAGCGCCAGGTCACCTTCGAGCAGCGCCAGGCCGATCTCGCCCTCCTTGGAACCGGACAGGGCGATCAGGCCTTCGCTGGCGTCCTTTACCCAGTCGCGCTGGATGACGATCTGACCGTCCTGCTGGCCTTCCTGGAATCCGCGGGACAGCAGCTCGGTGAGGTTGCGATAGCCCTTGGCGTTCATGACCAGCAGGGTCATGCGGCTTAGGGGCGCGTCGCCTTCGCGGCCGGCCAGCCAGATGTCGGCGCCGGCGATGGGCTTGATCCCGGCGCCCATGGCCGCCTTGTAGAACTTGACCAGCGAACAGAGGTTGCCCTGGTCGGTCACCGCCACGGCCGGCATCCCGGCGGCTTCGGCAGCCTTGACCAGCCCCTTCACCCGCACGATCCCGTCGACCAGGGAGTATTCCGTGTGGAGACGCAGGT
The DNA here is from genome assembly GCF_003057735.2 of Pseudomonas sp. RIT411. Taxonomy (NCBI): domain Bacteria; kingdom Pseudomonadati; phylum Pseudomonadota; class Gammaproteobacteria; order Pseudomonadales; family Pseudomonadaceae; genus Pseudomonas; species Pseudomonas sp. RIT411. The sequence goes on along the minus strand of NZ_QBIZ02000002.1, from coordinate 211,451 downwards.
GGACGAAGGATGCGGACATGGCAGAGACCCCTTGATGCATGAGGCGCGAGATTGTACTGGATTGTCGACCCGGGGTCAGAACGCCACGACGGCCGTCAGTAGGTCGCGATGATCTGGGTGGAGGCCTGGGTCTCGAGGGCGTGCCAGGCATCGCGCACCGGCGCGAAGGAGCGCCGGTGGATGGGCGTGGGCCCCAGGCGCCGGAGCGCGTCGAGATGTTCGCCGGTGGGATAGCCCTTATGCCCGGCCAGGCCATAGCCCGGATAGAGGGCATCCAGCACCTGCATCTCGCGATCGCGGGTCACCTTGGCCAGGATGGACGCCGCGGCGATCGCCGGGACCTGGCTGTCGCCCTTCACCACCGGCGCACTGGGCACCGCCAGCTTGGGACAGCGATTGCCATCGATCAGGGCCAGCCGCGGCTGCACCTGGAGCCCTTCCACCGCGCGCTGCATGGCCAGCATGGTGGCGTGCAGGATGTTCAGCCGGTCGATCTCGGCGACCTCGGCGCGGGCCACGCACCAGGCCAGGGCCTTTTCCTGGATCTCGTCGAACAGGGCTTCGCGGCGCGCCAGCGACAGCTTCTTAGAATCGTTCAGGCCGAGGATGGGCTTGCCCGGATCGAGGATCACTGCGGCGGTGACCACGGCGCCGCACAGCGGACCGCGACCGACTTCGTCGACGCCGGCGACCAGCGCCTCGACCAGATTGAAATCCAGGCCCAGCTGCATCAGCCACGCTGCCGCAGGAGATCCAGCACGGCAGCCGCCGCCTGGACCGAGGCATCGCGCCTCAGGCTGTGATGAATGGCGGCGAAGCTGTCGGTCTGCTGCTGCGGCTGCTCCAGCAGCGGCAGGAGTTCGGCCACCAGCCGCTCCGGCGTCGCGTCGTGCTGGATCAGCTCGGGCACCAGCTTGCGCCCGGCCAGGAGGTTGGGCAGCGAGATGTAGGGACTCTTCACCAGCTGCTTGAGGATCAGATAGGTCAGGGGCGCCACCCGATAGGCCACCACCATGGGTCTCTTGAACAGCAGCGTCTCCAGGGTCGCGGTGCCCGAGGCGATCAGCACGCCATCACAGGCGGCCAGCACCTCATGGGATCGCCCATCGGTCAGCAGCAGCGGCAGCGGCGGCCGACCTTCCAGCAACTGCTCCACCTGCGCCCGCCGCGCCGCATTGGCACAGGGCAGAACGAAGCGCACACCAGGACGTACGGCCAGCAACTGGGCGGCAGCGTCGAGGAACAGGGCACCCAGGCGCCCTACTTCACCGCCGCGACTGCCCGGCAACAGGGCGACGACCTGCCCCTCTTCCGGCAAGCCCAGGGCCTGCCGGGCGGCCAGGCGGTCGCTGTCCAGAGGGATGGTATCGGCCAGTGGATGGCCGACGAAGCGCACCGGCACCTGCTGTTCTTCGTAGAAACGCGCTTCGAAAGGAAACAGGGTCAGCATCAGGTCGCAGCCGTCGCGGATCTTTAGCACCCGCTTCTGTCGCCAGGCCCAGACCGAGGGACTGACATAGTGCACGGCCGGAATGCCGGCGCGATGCAGCTGGGCTTCGATCTCGAGGACGAAATCCGGGGCGTCGATGCCGATGAAGACATCGGGACGGGCGTCGAGCAACTGACTGATCAGCGCCTTGCGCCGACCCAGGAGTTCCCGCAGGCGACCGAGTACCTCGACCAGCCCCATGACCGCCAGACGTTCCATGGGAAATTCGGACACCAGCCCTTCGGCTTCCATCCGCGGACCGCCCACGCCCATGAAGGAGATATTCGGATGCTGCGCACGCAGCGCCTGCATCAGACCGGCGCCGAGCAGATCACCCGAGGCCTCTCCCGCCACCAGCGCCACGCGTAGCGGGCGCTGGGCGAACTCAGCGGGTGATGCCACGCGTCGCACTCAGGATGGAATCGCGGAACACCGCCACTTCGGGAAACTGCTGAGCCACCGGCTCCAGCTCGCGCAGGGCGTCATCGACGGTGAGGCCCTGGCGGTAGACCACCTTGTAGGCGCGGCGCAATTCCTTGATGGCTTCGGCCGAGAAACCCCGGCGGCGCATGCCTTCGAAGTTCATGCTGCGGGCTTCGGCCGGATTGCCGAACACCGTGACATAGGCCGGTACGTCCTTGCCGATGGCCGTGCCCATGCCGGAAAAGCTGTGGGCGCCGATGCGGCAGAACTGATGCACCAGGGTATAGCCGGACAGGATCGCCCAGTCATCGACGTGCACGTGCCCGGCGAGGGCCGTGTTGTTGACCAGGATGCAGTGATTGCCGATCACGCTGTCATGGCCGATGTGCACATAGGCCATCAGCAGGTTGTGATCGCCAAGGGTCGTCTCTTCCCGATCCTGCACGGTACCGCGATGGATGGTGACCCCTTCGCGGATGGTGTTGTGATCGCCGATCCGCAGCCGGGTCGGTTCGCCATGATACTTGAGGTCGGGCGTATCCTCGCCGATCGACGAGAACTGGAAGATACGATTGTGACGCCCGATCACGGTCGGACCCTTGAGGATGACGTGAGGCCCGATGACGGTCCCCTCGCCAATCTCGACATCCGGTCCGATGATCGACCAGGGGCCGACCTGGACATCGGCGGCGAGCCGTGCCTTGGGGTCGACGATAGCCCTGGGGTCAATCAACGTCATAGCTTGCGTTCCGCACAGATGATTTCAGCCGAGCAGACCGGCTTGTCGTCCACACTGGCGTGGCATTCGAATTTCCAGATGCCGCGCTTGGTGCTGATGAAGCGAGCGTCGAGCATCAGCTGATCGCCCGGCGTCACCGGCTGGCGAAACCGCAGCTTATCCGATCCGACGAAGTAGTACAGGGTGCCATCGGCCGGCGAGGAATTCATCATCTTGAAACCGAGCACGCCGGCAGCCTGGGCCATGGCTTCGACGATCAGCACGCCCGGCATGATCGGATGCTGGGGGAAGTGGCCGGTGAAGAAGGGCTCGTTGATGCTGACGTTCTTGTAGGCACGAATGCGCTTGGCTTCGATATCCAGCTCCAGCACGCGATCCACCAATAGAAAGGGATAGCGATGCGGGAGATATTCACGGATCTCGTTGATGTCCATCATGGTCGGGGAAGGCCTGTTCAGAAAGGGGAAACATCCGATGCAGAATCAAGCATCAGAAGCAGCGTCATCCCGCGAGGTCACGGTAGCAACGATTTTTTCCAGATGTTGCAGACGGCGGGCCATGTCGTCGAGGTGACGAATCCGCGCGGCGCTCTTCTTCCATTCGCCGGCCGGCTGCATGGCCGTACCGGAGGAATAGGCGCCGGGCTCGGTAATCGAGCGGGTCACCATGGTCATACCGGTGACGAACACGTGGTCGCACACCTCGATATGACCGACCATGCCCACGCCGCCGGCGATGGTGCAGTGTTTGCCGATCTTGGTGCTGCCAGAGATGCCGACGCAGGCGGCCATGGCGGTGTGCTCACCGACCTGGACGTTGTGCGCGATCATGATCTGGTTGTCGAGTTTGACGCCATTGCTGATGACCGTGTTGGCCAGGGCGCCCCGGTCGATGGTGGTGTTGGCACCGATCTCGACGTCGTCGCCGATCAGTACGCCACCCAGCTGGGCGATCTTCTGCCACTGGCCACGTTCGTTGGCGAAGCCGAAGCCCTCGGCGCCGATCACGGCACCCGATTGCACCACGGCACGCTCGCCGATGGTCACGTCATGATAGAGCGTGACCCGCGGTGCCAGCCAGCTGTCGGCACCGATGACGCTGCGCGCACCCACCACGCAGTGGGCGCCCAGACTGACACCGGCGCCGATGCGCGCCTGGGCCTCGATCACCACGTAGGGACCGATGGCCGCCGTCGGATCGACCTGGGCATCCGCCGCGACCAGCGCGGTGGGATGGATACCGGCTGCGCTGCGCGGCTTGCGATCGAACAGATGGGAAAGGCGCGCATAGGCCAGATAGGGATTCGCCAGGATCAGGGCGTCACCGGCGTAGCCGTCGGCGTCCTTTTCCGTCAGCAGCACGGCCCCGGCCTGGGTGTCGGCCAGGTAGCGGCGGTACTGCGGATTGGCGAGAAAACTCAACTGCTCAGGACCGGCCTCGGGCAGGGTAGCCAGACCGGTCACCAGGCGCTCGGACGAACCGCGTAACTCCACGGTCAACTGGCGGCTTTCCAGCCACTGCGCCAGTTCGCCCAGCGTAAAGGTGCTATGGCTCATCAACGACCCGCGTTCATGCGCTCGATGACCTGGCGCGTGATGTCGTACTGCGGCTTCACGTCCACCACGGCGCCACGCTCCAGCACCAGATCGTAATCGCCCTTCTTCAGCACCTCTTCCACGGCCTTGTCCAGGCGCGGCTTGAGCAGCTTGAGCATGTCGCGATCCGAGGCCGCCTTGGCATCGTTGAGTTCCTTGGACTGGAACTGGAAGTCACGGGCCTTCTGGCGGAAGTCGTTCTCCAGGCGGGTGCGCTCGGCCTGGGCCATCTTGTCACCGCCCTTGTTGAGCTTGTCCTGGATGTCCTTGGCGGAGCTTTCCAGACCCTTGAGCTTGTTCAGCTGGGGACCGAACTTCTTCTCGGAATCCACCGCGTACTTCTTGGCGGCATCGGATTCCAGCAGGGCCATCTGGTAGTTCAGGACAGCTATCTTGGTATCGGCGAACACCGGAGCGGCGACGAGAACGGCAGCGAACAGAGCGTAGCGGGTGTACTTGTGCACAGTTGACTCCTGCGTAAAGCGCAAAGGTGTAGCCTGGGTCAGAACGTCTGACCCAGCGAGAACTGGAAGACCTGCGGATCGGAGTTGCTCGGCTTCTTGACCGGCACGCCCAGGCTGAAGCTCAACGGACCGAGGGCGGTAACCCAAGTCACACCGACGCCGACGGAGCTGGCCATATTCGAGAAGCTGACGTCGCCGCAGTTTTTGGTCGAGTTCAGGTAGCACTTGGTGCTGAACACGTTACCCACGTCCCAGAAAAGCACGGTCCGCAGGGACTTCTGGTCCTTCACGAAAGGCAGAGGGAACAGGTATTCCATACCGCCGGTGATCAGGACGTTGCCACCGAAGGCCTCGTCGTTCTCCCGATCACGATAGCCCTGACCTTGGGCGCCATACTTGGTACCCAATTCAGGTCTTTCAGGATCTTTATATTGCGGAGGCGTTGTACGCGGCCCCAGGCTGCTGTCTTCGAAACCCCGTACCGAGTTGAAGCCGCCGGCGTAGTAGTTCTCGTAGAACGGCAGGCCATCGGTGCTGCCATAGCCGTCGCCGTAACCCAGCTCGGTATGGAAGCGCAGCGCCGTATTGTCGGTCAGCGGGGTGAACAGCTGGCCGCGATAGTCAAGCTTGTAGAAGCTCAGGTCGCTGCCCGGGATGGTGATCTGGCCGGTCAGGCTCTGGGAGGCCCCACGGGTGGGCAGGACGCCACGGTTCAGCGTCGAGCTCGACCAGCCGATGCTGGCCTTGAAGTTGGTGAAATTGTCCCCTTCGCGCTCGACGAAATCATAGATCTCGTCGGCACTGTAGGTACCGGGATTGATCTCGTCGTTCTGCACGCTCAGACCATAGGTCAGGCGCGAGGTCTCGCTGATCGGATAGCCCAGAGTGACACCGGTACCCAGGCTGTTGATCGAGTAGTAGGAGACGTCACTGTCGTACAGTTTGCTGTAGTCGGTGCTGCGATAGAAGATGTTGTAGCCCAGGCTCACGCCATCCGGCGTGAAGTAGGGATCGGTGAAGCTGAAGTTGTAGCGGCTCTGGTACTGGGAACGGGTCAGACCGATGCTGACCTGATTGCCGGTACCCAGGAAGTTGTTCTGGCTGATGGAACCACCCAGGATCAGACCGGCGCTCTGGGCGAAGCCGATGCTGGCGGTGATGGAGCCCGACGGCTGCTCTTCGACGTTGTAGTTGACGTCGACCATGTCGTCAGTGCCAGGTACCTGGGGCGTCTCGACCTTGACTTCCTTGAAGTAGCCCAGGCGCTCGAGGCGGGTCTTGGACTGGTCGATGAGGTAGGTGGAAGCCCAACCGCCTTCCATCTGGCGCATCTCGCGACGCAGCACCTCGTCCTCGGTCTTGGTGTTGCCGCGGAAGTTGATGCGATTGACGTAGGCACGCTTGCCCGGATCGACCACATAGGTGAGGGACACGCTGTGGTCGTCGTCATGGGGCTCGGGCAGGCCGTTGACGTTGGCGAAGGTATAGCCTTCGTTACCCAGCCGGCGGGTGATCAGGTCCGAGGTGCTGGTCATGACCTTGCGCGAGAAGACCTGGCCCGGCTGGACCAGCATCAGTTTGCGCAGCTCTTCCTCCGGCACCTTGAGGTCGCCGGACAGTTTGACTTCACGAACGGTGTACTTCTGCCCTTCGTTGACATTGACCGTGATGTAGACGTGCTTCTTGTCGGGCGTGATGGACACCTGGGTCGAGGTGATGTCCATGTTGATGTAGCCGCGGTCCAGGTAATAGGAACGCAGGCGCTCGAGGTCACCCGCCAACTTTTCCCGGGAGTACTTGTCATCGTTGCGGAAGAACGACAGCCAGTTGCTCGGCTTGAGCTCGAACAGGGAGGTCAGGTCATCCTCGGCGAAGACCGTGTTGCCCACCACGTTGACGTGGGAGATGGTCGCCACCTCGCCTTCGTTGATGGTGATCTTCAGCTGCACCCGGTTACGGGGCTGCGGCACCACCTCGGCGTCGATGCTGGCGGAGTAGCGACCCTGGGCGACGTACTGGCGCAGCAGTTCGTTGCGCACGCCTTCCAGCGTCGCGCGCTGGAAGATCTCGCCTTCGGCGAGACCGGCCTGCTTGAGACCCTTCATCAGGTCGTCGCTGGAGATCGCCTTGTTGCCTTCCAGGGTGATGCTGGAAATGGAGGGACGCTCGACCAGGTTCACGACCAGGACGTTGCCGTCACGACCCAGCTGGATGTCCTGGAAGAATCCGGTACGGAAGAGCGAGCGGGAGGCTTCGGCCAACTTGTTGTCGTCGACGGATTCGCCGACATTGAGCGGCAGGGCACCGAAGACGCTGCCGGACGATACTCGTTGCAGTCCGTTGACGCGGATATCGGAGATGGTGAAGGACTCGGCGTGTACCTCGCCGATCATCAGCGCGGCTATTACCGCAGGTAGCAGCAGGCGTTTCATGAGTCCCTTTTATTCCAACTGGCAAATAAAGAATCTGCCGCACTGGGCGGCAGATTCGGCAATCAGCAGAGTGTCAGAGGCGACCGAGGTCATTGACCAAGGCCAGCAGCATCACACCCACGACGAGGCTAATACCGATCTGCATGCCCCATGTCTGTACACGCTCGGACAAGGGCCGCCCGCGAATCCACTCGACGAAGTAGAAGACCAGATGACCGCCGTCGAGCACAGGGATAGGCAACAGATTCAGAACCCCCAGGCTTATGCTCAGGTACGCCAGAAAATTGAGGAAATCCCCCAGGCCTGACTGAGCTGAAGCGCCCGCCACTTTAGCAATGGTTATCGGCCCGCTCAAGTTTTTTACCGACAGCTCTCCCAAGAGCATCTTCTTCAGGGAAACCAGCGTCAGCACGCTCATCTGCCAGGTTCGGCTGATACCTTCGCCCACGGCCGCCACGGGTCCGTAGCTGATTTCGCGAACCATTTCCGCTGGCCACTTGACCGGCGCCACACCGGCGCCGAGGTAACCGGTCTCGGCGGTATCGACGCGCCGCGCGCCCAGGCGCAGGGACAGCTCGCGTCGCTGACCCTCGCGCTCATAGGCCACCTTGACCTGCTGTCCGGGGTGCGCCCGCACCCAGTCCACGGCCTGCTGCCAGTCACCGATGGGCGTATCGTTCAGGGCGATGAGGAGATCACCCGCCTGGAGGCCGGCGGCTTTCGCCGGACCGGCCGGATCCAGCTCGGCGAAGATGGCCGGAATCTGCGGCCGCCAGGGCTTGAGACCCAGCGCCTGGATCGGGTCCGGATCTTCCGCGCCGCGCAGCCAGCCGTCGAGCTGGATGACCGTGCTCTGCTCGGCAGTGGTGCCCGGGACCCGGTAGCTCAGGCGTAGCGGACCGCTTTCACCCAGGCGATCGACCAGGCGCAGATTGACCGCCGACCAGCTGTCTACCGCCGCGTCATCGACCGCGGTCAGTTCGGCGCCCGCCGGGATACCCGCGGTGGCAGCCAGGGTATCAGCCGTGACCGATCCCACCACCGGACGTGGCTGCTGGGAGCCGAGCATGGCCAGCACCCAGAAGAACAGGATGGCGAGCAGGAAGTTGGCGATCGGACCGGCGGCGACGATGGCGATGCGCTGGCGTACCGTCTTGCGATTGAAGGCGGCATGCTGTTCTTCAGGGGCCACCGGCGCTTCGCGCTCGTCCAGCATCTTGACGTAGCCGCCCAGCGGGATCGCGGCCACCACGAATTCGGTGCCCTGGCGATCGTGCCAGCGCAGCAGCGGTTTGCCGAAGCCAACGGAGAAGCGCAGGACCTTGACGCCGCAACGGCGCGCCGTCCAGAAATGGCCATACTCGTGGATGGTCACCAGCACGCCCAGGGCGATCAGGGTTCCCAGAATCGTATAAAGGATAGACATTGGCTGCCTCCGCTACCTCAGTGTGCAGATTCTGCGGACTCGCAGGCCAGGTGTCGAGGCGCGGGATCAGCGTCTCGACAGCCACTCCTGAGCCAGCTGCCGAGCGGTGCTGTCGGCCGCGAAGACCGTGTCGAGATCGCTGGCCGGACATGGCTCGACAGCCTTGAGCACCGCTTCGATCAGCTGCGGGATCTCGGTAAAGCCCAGTCGCCCCTCGAGAAAGGCCTCGACGGCGACCTCGTTGGCCGCATTCAGCGTAGCCGGCATGCAACCACCCGCCTGAGCCGCCTCCCGCGCCAGCCGCAGGCAGGGAAAGCGTTCTTCGTCGGGCCGCTCGAAGTCGAGCCGGCCGATCTCGAACAGGTCCAGCGCCGCGACGCCGGAGTCGATGCGCTCGGGCCAGGCCAGGGCGTGGGCAATAGGGGTGCGCATGTCGGGATTGCCCAGCTGGGCCAGTACCGAGCCATCCACGTAGTCCACCAGCGAATGGATCACGCTCTGGGGATGGATGACCACCTCGACCTGCTCCGGCGTCGCCTCGAACAGCCAGCAGGCTTCGATCAGCTCCAGCCCCTTGTTCATCAGGGTCGCGGAGTCCACCGAAATCTTGCGCCCCATGGACCACTTGGGATGGGCACAGGCCTGATCCGGCGTCACCGCGGTCAGTTGTTCGGCCGGCGTCTCGCGGAAAGGGCCGCCCGAAGCGGTGAGCAGGATGCGTCTTACGCCCTTGCGGGCCAGGCCGGGCGTCGCCGGATCGGCCAGGCACTGGAAGATGGCATTGTGCTCACTGTCGATGGGCAGCAGGGTTGCGCCACTGGCCTGCACGGCCTCGATGAAGAGTGCGCCGCTCATGACCAAGGCTTCCTTGTTGGCCAGCAGTACGCGCTTGCCGGCCTTGACCGCCGCCAGGGTGGGCTTCAGACCCGCCGCGCCGACGATGGCCGCCATGACGGTATCCACCCGGGGATGTGCCGCGATGGCCTCCAGGCCACCCTCCCCCACCAGGATCTCGGGGCGGGCTTCAGCCCCTTGCAGCAAAGCGGCCAACTGATCGGCGGACGCCTGATCCGGCACGGCTGCATAGACCGGCTGAAAACGCCGGCAGAGGTCTGCCAGCTCGCTCAGTCGACGATGCCCGCTGAGGGCGAAGATGCGATAGCGATCGGGATGCCGGGCCACGACATCCAGGGTGCTGGCGCCGATGGAGCCCGTCGCACCCAGGACGCAAAGCTGCTGGAGACTCACTGGACACCCCAGCCGGCCCACCAGAGCAACAGGGCGAAAAGCGGTACGGCGGCCGTGAGGCTGTCGATGCGATCCAGCACGCCACCGTGCCCCGGCAGCAACTGGCTGCTGTCCTTGAGCCCGGCCTGACGCTTGAACATGCTTTCGGTGAGATCACCCACCACCGAGATCAGCACCACGCAGGCGGCGCCGATGAGTGCCTGCGAGAGGTCGCCCAGGCCCCAGCCACGGACCAGACCGAGTACCAGGGTAGCCACCAGCGCGGCGGCCAGGCCGCCATAGAGACCTTCCCAGCTCTTGCCCGGACTCACGGCCGGCGCCAGCTTGCGCTTGCCGAAGGCCCGTCCGGAAAAATAGGCGAAGATGTCGGCCAGCCACACCAGCATCATCACTTCGAGAATCAGCAGATTGCCACCCGGTGCCGCCTTGAGCAGCATCAGCCCCTGCCAAGCCGGAACCAGCACCACCAGACCGATCAGCAGGCGCCGCCAGGAGGCCTGCCAGGCGCGAGCGCTGTCGGGATAGGTGAGCACCAGCACAGTCGCATAGAGCCACCAGGCCAGACTGATGAACAGCAGCCCATGGGCACCGGCGGGGAGCCACCAGCAAAGCAGCAGCGCCAGCGCGACCACGGCGGCATAGGCACAACGCAGTGGCTGGGCTTCCAGACCCGCCAGCCGCGCCCATTCCCAGGCGCCCAGGACCACGACCACACCGATGAACAGGGCGAAAGCCGCCCCTTCCAGCCAGAAAAATCCGGCCAGGGCGATGGGCAGGAGCACCATCGCCGTGATAACTCGCTGCTTCAGCATTAGGCGCGTAGCTCCGCTTCCACCTGTTCGCAGGTCCGGCCAAACCGCCGCTGGCGGGTGGCAAAGTCCGCCAGGGCGGCGTGCATGGCCTCGTGCTTGAAGTCCGGCCAGAACAGGTCGGAGAAATACAGCTCGGCATAGGCGATCTGCCAGAGCAGGAAGTTGCTGACCCGACGCTCACCACCGGTACGGATGCACAGGTCGGGCAAAGGCAGGTCGGCGGTCGCCAGACAGCCTTGCAGCAACTCGGGCGTGATCTCACCCGGCTGCAGCGAACCCTGCTGGACCCGCGCCGCCAGTTGCTGGGCGGCCTGGGTGATATCCCACTGCCCCCCGTAGTTGGCAGCGATCTGCAGCACGAACCGGGTGTGATGGGCAGTGAGCGCCTCGACTTCCGCCATGGCCGCCTGCAGCTCCGGATGGAACAGCGAGCGATCGCCGATGATGCGCAGCCGGATGCCATTCTGGTGCAGCTTCTTCGCCTCCCGCCGCAGGGCGGACAGGAAGAGCTCCATCAGGGCGCCGACCTCGTCGGCCGGACGCCGCCAGTTCTCGCTGGAAAAGGCGAACAGCGTCAGCACCTCGACGCCCGCATCGCCGCACACCTCGATGACCGCGCGCACGGCGTCCACTCCGGCCTTGTGACCGGCGACGCCCGGCAGCAACCGACGGCGCGCCCAGCGATTGTTCCCATCCATGATGATCGCCACGTGACGCGGCACCACCTTGCCTGGCTTGCTCATGCCCATGTTACGTCCCAACCGTTGTCAAACAGCCATCAAGTCGGCTTCCTTGGCCTCCAGAGCCTTGTCCACCTCGGCGACGAATTTATCAGTCAGCTTCTGGACTTCATCCTGAGCGCGACGATCCTCGTCTTCACTGATTTCCTTTTCCTTGAGCAGATCCTTGAGCTGAGCCAGGGCATCGCGACGGATGTTGCGCACGGAAACCCGCGCCTGCTCGGCCTCGGCACGCGCCTGCTTGGTGAAGCCCTTGCGGGTCTCTTCGGTCAGCGCCGGCATCGGTACGCGAATGGTGGTACCGGCGGTGGCCGGATTGAGGCCCAGGTCGGAGGTCATGATGGCCTTCTCGACCGCCTGGATCATGCTCTTGTCGAACACGCTCAGGGCCAGGGTCCGCGAATCCTCGACGGTGACGTTGGCCACCTGACGCAGCGGGGTGTCGCTGCCGTAGTAGGACACCATGACGCTATCCAGGATGCTCGGATGAGCGCGTCCGGTACGGATCTTGGCAAAGGCGTGGCCCAGGGCTTCCAGGGTCTTGGTCATGCGCGTCTGCGCATCCTTCTTGATCTCGTTGATCATGCTGCTCCCTCCTCGATCAGGGTGCCCTCACCACCGCCCACCACGATATTGAGCAGGGCGCCGGGCTTGTTCATGTTGAAAACCCGCAGGGGCATGCTGTGGTCACGGCAGAGACAGATGGCCGTGAGATCCATGACACCCAGCTTGCGGTCGAGCACCTCGTCGTAGGTCAGGCGCTCGAATTTTTCGGCATTGGGATCCTTGAAGGGATCGGCCGTGTATACACCATCCACCTTGGTGGCCTTGAGCACCAGGTCGGCCTCGACCTCGATCGCGCGCAGGCAGGCGGCGGAATCGGTGGTGAAGAAGGGGTTGCCGGTACCGGCGGAGAAGATGACGACTTCGCCATCCTTCAGCTGACGCAGGGCCTTGCGCCGATCGTACTGATCGGTCACGCCGACCATGGAGATGGCGGACATCACCGTGGCGGGAATGTTGGAACGCTCCAGGGCGTCGCGCATGGCCAGGGCGTTCATCACCGTGGCCAGCATGCCCATGTGGTCACCGGTCACCCGATCCATACCGGCAGCGGACAAGGCTGCGCCGCGGAACAGGTTGCCACCGCCGATCACCAGACCGACCTGGACACCGATACCCACCAGTTGGCCGATCTCCAGCGACATGCGATCCAGCACCTTCGGGTCGATCCCGAAGTCTTCACTTCCCATCAGGGCTTCGCCACTGAGCTTCAGCAGAATACGCTTGTAACGGGGTTGGCGACCACTCATCTGCTGTGCCATTCACTCTCTCCTGTGGCGATGAACATGTGCGGGGGATTTTGATCCAGCGATAGGAAAGCGCAACCGCAGTTGCGTTCACTCCAATCGGCAAAAAACTCCTTGGAAGAGCAGAAATCAGACCTGCCTTCCAATTTGACAAAGAGGCCGCGCGCTCGAAGCGGGCGGCCTCCTGGTCAACGGCAGATGCCGGGCTTACTGCTTGCTGGCAGCCAGCTGGGCAGCCACTTCGGCAGCGAAGTCTACTTCGGCCTTCTCGATGCCTTCGCCCACTTCGTAACGCACGAAGGAGACGATTTCGGCGCCGGCTTTCTTGGCCAGTTCACCGACCTTGACTTCCGGATCCTTGATGAAGGGCTGCTCAACCAGGCTGGCTTCGGCCAGGAACTTGTTGATACGACCCTTGACCATGTTCTCCACGATGTTTTCCGGCTTGCCGGCGATCTTGTCGGCGTTCAGCGCCAGGAAGATTTCCTTTTCCTTGGCGACAGCTTCTTCGGAAACCTGGGAGGGATTCAGGAACTGGGGATTGCTCGCCGCGACGTGCATGGCGATTTCCTTGGCCAGCTCGGCGGTGCCACCCTGCAGGGTAACGACCACACCGATGCGGTGACCGTGGAGGTAGGCGCCAACGACATCGCCTTCGACACGGGTCAGACGACGGATGTTGACGTTCTCGCCGCACTTGGCGACCAGGGCCTCACGGGCGGCTTCCTGAGCGGCGATCAGCGGAGCGGCATCGCTCATCTTCTCGGCGAAGGCCTTGTCCAGGCTGGCGGCGACGAAGCCCTTGAAGTCGTCCTGCAGAGCCAGGAAATCGGTCTGGGAGTTGACTTCGATGATGACGGCAGCCTTGTGGTCGTCAGCGACCTTGACCGCGATGGAGCCTTCGGCAGCCACGTTACCGGCTTTCTTGGCGGCCTTGATGGCGCCAGCGGCACGCATGTCGTCGATGGCTTTCTCGATGTCGCCACCGGCAGCGGCCAGGGCCTTCTTGCAATCCATCATGCCTTGGCCGGTGCGCTCGCGCAGTTCTTTGACCAGGGCTGCAGTGATTTCTGCCATGTTTGAAATCCTCTTGAATCGGTTTCGAGGTCACTCCGCACGGAGACGGAGCCAATGAAACGCCAGTAGGCAAAAAGGGGGCTAGGCCCCCTTCTCGCACGTCGAACCGCTCGACCCTAGGGTCGACCTGCTCAGCCCTCGACGGCTTCGGCAGCGGTTTCTTCGACGAATTGCTCGTTGGCACCGCCGTTGTTGCCGCCACGGATCACGGCATCAGCAACGCTGCTCAGGTACAGCTGAACGGCGCGGAAGGCGTCGTCGTTGCCGGGGATGACGTAGTCAACGCCTTCCGGGCTGCTGTTGGTATCGACTACGCCGATGACCGGGATACCCAGCTTGTTGGCTTCGGTGATGGCGATGCGCTCGTGGTCGACGTCGACGACGAACAGGGCATCCGGCAGACCGCCCATGTCCTTGATACCACCCAGGCTGCGCTCGAGCTTTTCGAGGTCGCGGGTGCGCATCAGGGCTTCTTTCTTGGTCAGCTTGTCGAAAGTACCGTCCTGGGACTGGACTTCCAGATCGCGCAGACGCTTGATCGAGGCACGGATGGTCTTGTAGTTGGTGAGCATGCCGCCCAACCAGCGATGGTCGACGAAGGGCTGACCGCAACGAGCGGCTTCTTCGCGAACGATCTTGCCGGCGGAACGCTTGGTGCCGACGAACAGGATCTTGTTCTTGCCGGAAGCCAGGCGCTCAACGAAGGTCAGGGCCTCGTTGAACATCGGCAGGGTCTTTTCGAGGTTGATGATGTGGATCTTGTTGCGTGCGCCGAAGATGTACTTGCCCATCTTCGGGTTCCAGTAACGGGTTTGGTGGCCGAAATGCACGCCGGCTTTCAGCATGTCACGCATGGAGACTTGAGACATTTAGATGTTCCTCGTAGTCGGGTTGGGCCTCCACGCATCCCAATGACCAACTTCCCATCGGGAAGCACCCAGGTCATCGTGTCGATGCGTGTGTGGGGTTAGGAGCGCTAAAGGGCGGAGCCCCGAAAAAGCGCGCGACTTTATATCACGCCTTGCCGGATACCACCAGCGGCGATTGCCGGACACCGGAGATCCGGGGCCGCGCCGGTGACCACAGTGCGGGCGCCGGCTCTGATAGAATAGCGGATCGAAAGCTGACACCCGGCGTGATACCTAGAGATTTCCGATGACCGTCATCCTCAAGACCCCTGAAGACATCGCCAAGATGCGCATCGCCGGCCAACTGGCCGCCGAGGTGCTCGAAATGCTGGACGAGCACGTGCGTCCCGGCATCACCACCGAAGAACTGGATCGACTGGCCCACGACTATATCGTCAACGTGCAGCAGGCCATCCCCGCCCCGCTGAACTACAAGGGCTATCCCAAATCCATCTGCACCTCGCTCAACCACGTGGTCTGCCACGGCATTCCCAATGACAAGCCGCTCAAGAGCGGCGACATCATGAACGTGGATATCACCGTGATCAAAGACGGCTACCACGGCGACACCAGCAAGATGTACCTGGTGGGCGACGTGCCCGAGTGGGCCGAGCGCCTCTGCCAGATCACCCAGGAATGCCTCTACAAGGGCATCGACCTGGTCCGCCCCGGGGCGCGCCTGGGCGATATCGGCGAGGTCATCCAGAAGCACGCCGAGAAGAACGGCTTCTCGGTGGTTCGCGAATACTGCGGCCACGGCATCGGCAAGGGCTTCCACGAAGAGCCGCAGGTGGTGCACTACGGTCGCGCCGGCACCGGCCTCGAGCTGCAGGCCGGGATGATCTTCACCATCGAGCCGATGATCAACCAGGGCCGCTACGAGACCCGCCTGCTGGGCGATGGCTGGACCGCCATCACCAAGGACCGCAAGCTGTCCGCGCAGTGGGAGCACACGGTGCTGGTCACCGAACAGGGTTACGAGATCCTGACCCTCAGAAAGGACGAAACCTTTCCCCGCGTTTCTGCGTGAGTGAGCGCCCATGCCCCAGGTCGATTCGGAGTTGTTCGACGCCGGCCAGTTCCAGGCTGAGCTTTCACTGAAAGCCAGCCCCATCGCGGCCTTCAAGAAATTCATCCGGGCCGCGAACGCCACCCTCGATGCCCGCTTCCTGGCCGGGCGCAGCGTGCGCCGGCTGGTCGAGGATCGCGCCTGGTTCATCGACCAGATGCTGATCGCGGCCTGGAGTCGCTTCAGCTGGCCGGACGATGGCATCGCCCTGCTCGCGGTGGGCGGCTATGGCCGTGGCGAACTGCATCCGCACTCGGACATCGACCTGCTCATCCTGCTCGCCGAAGAAGAGCAGGAGCGCTTCCGTGACTCCATCGAAGGCTTCCTGACCCTGCTGTGGGACGTGGGCCTGGCCGTGGGGCAGAGCGTCAGATCCCTGCGCGAATGCACCACCGAGGCGCTGGCCGACCTGACGGTGATCACCAACCTGATGGAAAGCCGCACCCTCGCCGGCCCCGAGCACCTGCGCCAGGCGATGCTGGCGGCCACCAGCGTCGAGCACCTCTGGCCGGGACGAGCCTTCTACCTGGCCAAGCGTGCCGAGCAGAGCGCCCGACACGCCAAGTACAACGACACCGAGTACAACCTGGAACCCAACGTCAAGGGTTCCCCCGGCGGCCTGCGCGACATCCAGACGCTGCTGTGGATCGCCCGGCGGCAATTCGGCACCCTCAATCTGCAGGCCCTGGTGGGCCAGGGCTTTCTCACCGAGAGCGAGTGCAGCCTGCTGATCTCGGCCCAGGAATACCTGTGGAAGGTCCGCTATGCCCTGCACATGCTGGCCGGTCGTCCGGAGGATCGCCTGCTGTTCGACCACCAGCGGCGCATCGCCAACCTGCTCGGCTACGAGGACAACGACGCCAAGCTGGCGGTCGAGCGCTTCATGCAGAAGTACTACCGGGTGGTGATGGACGTCTCCCAGCTCAGCGACGTGGTGATGCAGCACTTCGAGGAAGTGAATCTGCGCGACGAGCAGCTGCCCGCCGCGGTGACGCCGCTCAACAACAGATTCCAGATCCGCAACGGCTATCTGGAGGTGGTGCATCCGCAGGTGTTCCTGCGCACCCCCTTCGCCCTGATGGAGCTGTTCGTCCTGCTGGCGCAGAATCCGGCGATCAAGGGGCCAAGCGCCGGCACCATCCGCCTGTTGCGCGACAGCCGCCACCTGATCGACGACGCCTTCCGCCAGGACATTCGCAACACCAGCCTGTTCATCGAACTGCTCAAGAGCGAATCCGGCATTCATCGCAATCTGCGGCGGATGAATCGCTACGGACTGCTGGGGCTCTACCTGCCCGAATTCGGCCAGATCGTCGGCCAGATGCAGCATGACCTCTTCCACATCTATACGGTGGACGCCCACACCCTCAATCTCATCAAGCACCTGCGCAAGATGAGCTACGACGTCTTGGCGGAAAAGTATCCGCTGGCGACGAGGGTGATCCACAAGCTGCCCAAGCCGGAGCTGATCTACATCGCCGGTCTCTACCACGACATCGCCAAGGGCCGTGGCGGCGATCACTCGGAACTGGGGGCGGAAGACGTGGAAGCCTTCGGTCGCCGTCACCAGCTGCCGGAGTGGGACACCCGCCTGGTCAGCTGGCTGGTGCGCAACCACCTGGTGATGTCCACCACCGCCCAGCGCAAGGACCTCTCCGATCCCCAGGTGATCCACGACTTCGCCCTGACGGTGGGCGACCACACCCATCTCGACTACCTGTACGTCCTCACCGTGGCCGACATCACCGCGACCAATCCGTCGCTGTGGAATTCCTGGCGCGCCACCCTGCTGCGGCAGCTGTACACCGAGACCAAGCGTGCCCTGCGTCGTGGCCTGGAGAATCCGGTCAATCGCGAAGAGCAGATCCGCAGCACCCAGCAATCGGCCCTCGACACCCTGATGCGTCGCGGCATCGATGCCGATGACGCCGAGCAGCTGTGGGCGCAGCTGGGTGACACCTATTTCCTGCGGCATACCGCGCTGGATGTCGCCTGGCACACCGAGGCCATCCTCGGCCACGGCGATACCGCCGAGCCCCTGGTGCTGATCCGCGAGACTACCCAGCGTGACTCCGAAGGCGGCACCCAGATCTTCATCTATGCCGCGGACCAGCACGATTTCTTCGCGGTGACCGTGGCGGTGATGGACCAGCTCAACCTGAACATTCAGGACGCGCGCATCATCACCTCCACCAGCCAGTTCACCCTGGACACCTACATCGTGCTGGATACCGATGGTGGCTCGATTGGCAACAATCCCGCGCGCATCGCCCAGATCCGCGGCGGCCTGATCGAGGCGCTCAAGCATCCCGAGGAATACCCGAGCATCATCAACCGGCGCGTGACCCGCCAGCTCAAGCATTTCGCCTTCTCGCCCCAGGTGAACATCTATACCGACACCATGCGCTCGGCGAGCCTGATCGAGCTGACGGCGCCGGACCGCCCCGGTCTGCTGGCACGGGTGGGCCGCATCTTCCTCGACTTCGACCTGTCCGTGCTCAACGCCAAGATCGCCACCCTCGGCGAGCGCGTGGAAGACGTCTTCTACGTCACCGACGCCGATGGCCGTCCGTTGGCGGATCCCGGTCTGTGCAGCGCCCTGCAGCAAGCCCTGATCAAGCAGCTGGGCGAGCCGGACAGTCAGACGCCACTTAGCCGCATCAGCATCTAGCCTCGAACGAAGGACCACCCGACGATGAACCCCACCCTCGACCTGCTGCAGCCCTACCCGTTCGAGAAGCTGCGCGCCCTCCTCGCCGGCGTGACCCCGCCGGCGGCGCTCAAGCCGATTCCGCTGTCGATCGGCGAGCCCAAGCATCCGTCCCCCGCCTTCGTCGCCGAGGCGCTGACGGCGAATCTGGATCAGCTGGCGGTCTATCCGACCACCCTTGGCATCGCCGAGCTGCGCGAGGCCATCGCCAGCTGGGCTGGCCAGCGCTTTGGCGTACCGGCCGGCTGGCTGGATCCGGCGCGTCATGTGCTGCCGGTGACCGGCACCCGGGAGGCGCTGTTTTCCTTTACCCAGGCGGTGGTGGATCGCAGCCAGGCCGGCCTGGTGCTGAGCCCCAACCCCTTCTACCAGATCTACGAAGGCGCGGCCCTGCTGGCCGGCGCCGAGCCGCACTACCTGCCATGCCTGGCGGACAAGGGTTTCAATCCCGATTTCGACAGCGTGCCGGACGAGGTCTGGCAGCGCTGCCAGCTGCTGTTCCTCTGTTCGCCCGGCAATCCCACCGGCGCCCTGCTGCCGGTGGCCACGCTGAAAAGGCTCATCGCCCTGGCCGATCGCCACGACTTCGTGATCGCCGCCGACGAGTGCTACAGCGAACTCTATTTCGACGAAGCCAGTCCGCCGCCCGGGCTGCTGACCGCCTGCGCCGAACTGGGGCGCAGCGACTTCGCCCGTTGCGTGGTCTTCCACAGCCTGTCCAAGCGCTCCAACCTGCCGGGCATGAGATCCGGCTTCGTCGCCGGCGATGCCGCCATCCTCAAGCGCTTCCTGCTCTATCGCACCTACCACGGTTGCGCCATGCCGGTGCAGGTGCAGAAGGCCAGCGCCGTGGCCTGGCGCGATGAAGCCCATGTCCGCGAGAACCGCGAACTCTATCGGCAGAAGTTCGCCGCCGTGCTGGACATCCTGCAGGGCAGCCTGGAGGTGTCACTGCCGGACGGTGGTTTCTATCTCTGGGCCAGGACGCCGGGCGATGACGAAGCCTTCGCTCGCGATCTGTTCGCCCGCGAACACGTGACCGTGGTGCCGGGTTCCTACCTGTCGCGGGAAGTCGCGGGCGTCAATCCGGGTGCCGGACGGATCCGCATGGCCCTGGTCGCCCCTCTGGCCGAATGCGTGGAAGCGGCGGAGCGCATCCGCCGCTTCTGCCAGGGCTAGCGGTTGCCCTGATCGCGCATCAGCGCGGTCTCCTGGATGTCCAGCTCCCGGAGGAATTCGGTGACCACCAGGTCATCGATCACGCCGGCGATACGCAGCCGATAGAGTTCACGGCGTTGGGCACGGATGGCGAGCAGGCGCAGCTCGCCATCCAGGGTGTCCCGCAGACGCGCCAGCGAACGGGCATCCTCGCTGTCATCGGCGGAACTCAGCTCGTCACGGAATTCGGCGATGATGCCGGCCTTGATCTCCGCCTGCAGCGCCGCCCGCGCCGGCTCGTCGGCATCGCTGGACTCCACGTCTTCCAGTGCCGTGATGGCGGCGCGGGCGGCGTTGATCCGCACCTCGCAGCGTTCCCGCTCCAGCAGGTCGTTGGATTGCTCCGGCAGCCGCGCCAGCAGCAGCGGAATACCGATGCTCGCCACCACCAGGGACAGCAGAATCACCCCGGCGGCGATGAACACCAGGACGTCACGCAGGGGAAAGGGCGTGCCATCCGAGAGCAGCAGCGGCAGCGACAGCACACCGGCCAGGGTCACGGCGCCGCGCACCCCGCTGAGGGAGGCGATGGCGGCGATCAGGCGCGGATCGCCCGCGATGGTCATGGGTCCGCTGCCAGGCTGGGTCAGGTGCCAATAGCCGAGGATGACCCCGAAGCGGATGGCCATGATTACCAGATAGGCACCCAGCACATAGAGCGTCAGCCAGCCCGCGGCCGGCCAGAGCGCCTGGGAAGCCGGCAGGGCCGCCGCCAGGATGTCCGGCAGTTGCAGCCCCAGGATCAGGAACACCAGGCCGTTGAAGGCGAATTCCACCAGTCCCCAGACGCTGTGGTTGAGCAAACGGGTGGCGGTCTGCCGGGGCAGCATGTCGACCCGGCTCTGCATCATCCCGGCGGCCACGGCGGACAGGATGCCGGAAACGCCCAGTCGCTCGGCCAGGACATAGGCGGCGAAGGGCAGCAACAGCATGAAGACCACATGGGGCGCGGCGTCGCTCCAGCCGCGCTTCACCACCATCCAGGCGCGCGCCCGCCCGACCAGCCAGCTCAGCACCCCACCGACCAGCACGCCGCCCACCGCGACGATGACGAATTCCAGACTGGCCTGGCTCAGCGAAAAGGCGCCGGTCAGGGCCGCCGCCACGGCGAACTTGAAGGTCACCAGACCCGAGGCGTCGTTGAGCAGGGCCTCGCCCTGGATCACATGCAGCAGGGCGCTGGGCAGCCGGCCACGGACGATGCTGGACACCGCCACGGCATCGGTGGGCGACAGCACCGCCGCCAGGGCGAAGGCCACCGCCCAGGGCAGGTGCAGCATCCAGTGCAGGAACCAGCCGGCACCCAGCACCGTGAGGAACACCAGGCCAAAGGCCAGGACGAAGATCGGTCGACGCAGCCGCCAGAATTCGCGCTTGGGCATGCGCCAGCCATCGGAGAACAGCAGCGCCGGGATGAACAGCAGCAGGAAGAGTTCCGGGTCCAGGGCCACGTGCAGCCCCAGGGTGGGCCAGGCGAGCAAGGCGCCGACCACCACCTGGATCAGCGGCAGCGGGATGGGAATCAGATGGGCGCTGAGTCGGGTGGCACCCACCATCAGCAAGAGGATCAGAGCGGTATAGAGAATCTGCACGGTGGTCTCGTGGTCAGGGCACCGGTCGCGGTGCCAGATACAGGAGATGCATCCCGCGGGAGTGGGGACACGTCGACCTCGAGTTGTTAGGACTGATGTCCCCGGATTTGGTTTTACCCAAACTTTACCCGAGGCGATCTAGGCGACTGGCCACCGTTGCGGTCTGATAGACATACCCGGTTTCATTTCCCCGGGTCGCAGGAGAAAGATCATGCTACGTCGCATCACTCAAGTCGTGGTGCTTGCCGGTTGCCTCGCCATCGCCGGTCAGGCGTCCGCCCACGGTCGTGGCCCCGGTCCGGCCTTTCTCGGTGCCGTAGTGGGCGCCGTGGTCGGCGGAGCCATCGTCTCCCATTCCTACGCCCGCGAGCCGGTCTATGTCGAAGGCCCCCCGCCGCCTCCGCCGCCGCGCGTGGTCTACTACGAGCCGGCACCGGTCTACGAATATCGCGTGGTGGAACCCCGCCCGGTGTACTACGGCCCGCCGCCCGGCGCCTACTACTACGGCCCACCACCGCGCTGGTAAGGCCCATGAAAAAACCCGCCTCTCGGCGGGGTTTTTCATGGCTGGACGCCCTAGACCACCTGGCGCCGACGCAGGACGTCGAGGATCTGCTGGACCCCCTCCTCCACCGACAGCTGCTCGGTGTCGATCACCAGATCGGCATCTTCCGGTGCATCGTAGGCGAAGGAGATACCCGGGATGTTGTCGCCACCGGCGGCATAGAGACCCTGGGGATCACGCTCGGCGCAGGCCTTGGGCGACGCCTTGACGTGCACGGTCAGCAGACGCTCGGCACCGATCAGCGCCTGGGCCTGGGCACGGCCCTCGGCATCCGGCGCGACAAAGGCTGCCAGGGCGATCAGACCCGCTTCGTTGAACTGGCGGGCTACCTGGGCGGCACGCAACCAGTTCTCGCGACGCCCGGCGCGATCCTGTGGCAGACCCTTATTCAGGTCGTGGCGCAGATTCTGACCGTCCAGCACGAAGACCGCACGACCGGCATCGAACAGGCGACGCTCCAGGGCATAGGCCAGGGTGGTCTTGCCGGCGCCGGAAAGACCGGTGAAGAGCACGGTGCTGGGCTGCTGACCGAAGCGCGCGGCCCGCTCGCTGGTGCCGACGTGCAGCTGGTGCGCGCCCTGGCCATGACCGCCCCTGCCCACCGGGTCGGCGATGATCATGCCGGCACCGACGGTGCCATTGGTCAGGCGATCGATGACGATGAAGGCGCCGGTGGTCCGGTTGACGCCATAGCCATCCAGGGCGATGGACGCATCGAGAGCCACCTTGACCCGGGCGATCTCGTTGAGCTTGAGCTCGCTGGCGGCGCCACGTTCCAGGGTATTGACGTCAACCGTGTGCACGATGCTCGGCAGCGAGCCGGGCACGTAGCTGGTGGCGCGCTTGATGTCGTACTTCTTGCCGGGCCGCATGGGTTCTTCGGCCATCCACACCAGCATGGCCTCGAAGCTGTCGGTGACCTGGGGACGGTTGTCGGCATGCACCAGGACGTCGCCCCGGGAGATGTCGATCTCGTCTTCCATGGTCAGGGTCACCGCCTGGCCAGGTCCGGCCTGCTCCAGCTCGCCTTCGTAGGTGACGATGGACTTGATGCGGCTGCCCTTGCCCGACGGCAGAACCACCACGGCATCGCCCTTGGTGACCACGCCCGAAGCCAGGGTCCCGGCGAAGCCGCGGAAGTTGAGGTTGGGCCGGTTGACGTACTGCACCGGGAAGCGCAGATCGTCGAGATTGCGATCCGCGGCGATCTCCACGGTCTCGAGGATTTCCATCAGCGGCTTGCCGCTGTACCAGGGCGTCTGCTCGCTGCGATTCACCACGTTGTCGCCCTTGAGCGCCGACATGGGGACGAAGTGGATGTCCTTGGCGTTGAGGTCGATGCGCTGGGCGAAGGCCAGGTAGTCGTCCTTGATGCGCTCGAACACCGCCTCGTCGAAGCCCAGCAGGTCCATCTTGTTGATGGCGACCACGATGTGCTTGATGCCCAGCAGCGAGGCGATGTAGCTGTGCCGGCGGGTCTGGGTCTGGATGCCGTGACGGGCATCGACCAGGATGATCGCCAGGTCGCAGGTGGAAGCCCCGGTGGCCATGTTGCGGGTGTACTGCTCATGGCCGGGGGTATCGGCGATGATGAACTTGCGCTTGGCGGTGGAGAAGTAGCGGTAGGCCACGTCGATGGTGATGCCCTGCTCGCGCTCGGCCTGCAGGCCATCCACCAGCAGCGCCAGATCGACCTCTTCGCCGGTGGTGCCGACCTTCTTGGAATCGCGGGTGATGGCTTCCAGGTGATCCTCGTAGATCATCTTGGAATCGTGCAGCAGGCGCCCGATCAGGGTGCTCTTGCCGTCGTCGACGTTGCCGCAGGTGAGGAAGCGCAGCAGTTCCTTGCGTTCGTGCTGTGCGAGGTAGGCCAGGATGTCCTGGCCGATCAGATCGGATTGGTGCGACATCTTAGAAATACCCCTGACGTTTCTTCTCTTCCATGGATCCGGCGCCATCGTGGTCGATGACCCGACCCTGGCGTTCGGAGGTGCGGGTGAGCAGCATCTCCTGGATGATGTCCGTCAGCGTGGTCGCCTGGGACTCCACCGCGCCGGTCAGGGGGTAGCAGCCAAGGGTACGGAAGCGCACCTGGCGCTTGTGGATGCGGGCCTTCTCCTCGGGCGAGAGGTGCTCGAGGATACGGTCGTCGTCGATCATGAGCAGGGTGCCGTTCTTCTCGATCACCTCGCGCTCGGCGGCGAAGTACAGCGGCACGATCGGGATGCCTTCGAGGTAGATGTACTGCCAGATGTCCAGCTCGGTCCAGTTCGACAGCGGGAAGACGCGGATCGACTCGCCCTTGTTGGTCTTGCCGTTGTAGATGTTCCACAACTCGGGACGCTGGTTCTTGGGATCCCAGCGGTGCTTGCTGTCCCGGAAGGAGTAGACGCGCTCCTTGGCGCGGGACTTCTCCTCGTCGCGGCGGGCACCGCCGAAGGCGGCGTCGAAGCCGTACTTGTCCAGCGCCTGCTTGAGGCCCTGGGTCTTCATGATGTCGGTGTGCTTGGCACTGCCATGGGTGAAGGGGTTGATGCCCTGGGCGACCCCTTCCGGATTCTTGTGCACCAGCAGATCGAGGCCCATGTCGGCGACCATGCGATCGCGGAATTCGTACATGGCCTGGAATTTCCAGCCGGTGTCCACGTGGAGTACCGGGAACGGCAGCTTGCCGGGAAAGAAGGCCTTGCGGGCCAGGTGCAGCATCACGGCCGAATCCTTGCCGATGGAATACAGCATGACCGGATTGTCGAACTCGGCGGCCACTTCACGGATGATGTGGATGCTTTCCGCCTCAAGCTGTTTGAGGTGCGTCTGTTTGTCGAGCATGGCTACTCACGATTGCAGAAAGGTGGCCTAGGAGATGTCCGTTGCGGCATCCAGTCGACTGGACACACCGGACAGAGCGGGCCGTGGACGAACCTCAACCTTACCATAGGCAACGGTTATGGCCCGCCAGGCTATTTAGAACCAGAAGTTCTATGCTTATGACGCTCAGGCGGGATTGTCGCAGTCGATGAAGAGGTGCTGGATCCCCAACTGCGCGGCCAGATGGTCGCCCAGCGCCTGCACCCCGTAGCGCTCGGTGGCATGGTGGCCGGCGGCGAAGAAACTCACGCCGTTCTCGCGAGCGCTGTGCACCGTCTGCTCGGACACCTCTCCGGTCAGGTAGGCATCCACTCCGCCGGCGATGGCCTGATCGATATAGCCCTGGGCGCCACCGGTGCACCAGGCCAGGCGCCGGATCGAGCGCCCGCCGTCGACCACCAGCGGCTCGCGCTGCAGCACGTCCGCCACCTGCCGACCGAAGTCCGCGGCGGATTGCGCCTGCGGCAACTCCCCTTGCCAGATCAGCCCCTTGGCATCGCCTGGCAGCGGCCGGATATCCTGCAGCCCCAGGCGGCGTCCCAGCTGGACGTTGTTGCCCACCTCGGGATGGACATCCAGGGGCAGGTGGTAGGCCAGCAGGCTGATGTCATGGCTCAGCAGCGTCTTGATCCGCCGGTGCTTCATGCCGATGAGGCGGGCATCCTCGTTCTTCCAGAAATAGCCATGGTGCACCAGGATGGCATCGGCACCGGCGGCGACGGCGGCGTCCAGCAGCTGCTGGGAAGCCGTGACGCCACTGACCAGCAGGCGCACCTGCTCACGGCCCTGGACCTGCAGGCCGTTGGGGCAATAATCCTGGATCCGGGCCGATTCCAGGTAGCGGTCGGCGGTCTCTACCAGTTGCTCAAGGGACAGGGTCACGTGCGGCTTACCTCCTCGTTGGCGGCGCCAGCGTGTCTTCGGCTGGCGCCGCTCCTTATAATGGCCGCCAGCTTATCCGGCGCACCCCGGGTGGACAAATTCAAGGATGTGATCGATGTACAAGGCTTTGCGTTATCTCGGCTGGCCCGTGCTGTGCGGTCTGCTCGTTGCAGCCCTGATCATGCAGCGCTATCCCCAGTGGCTCGGCCTGCCCGCCCAGCCGCCGCTGTTCGAGGCCGCCCAGGCGCCCACCAATTCGCGCCAGGAGGGACCGGTCTCCTATGCCGACGCGGCCAGTCGCGCCGCGCCCGCGGTGGTGTCGTTGCGCTCGACCAAGGCCGCCAAGCCGGGCAAGGCCGGGGATACGGCCAGCGACCGCAAGGGCGCGACCAAGCCGGTGGAAGAACTCAGCCTGGGTTCCGCCGTGCTGATGAGCCATGACGGCTATCTGCTGACCAACAACCACGTGACCCTGGACGCCGAATCCATCGTGGTGGCCCTCGCCGACGGTCGTCAGACCCTGGCCAAGCTCATCGGCAACGATCCGGCCACGGACCTCGCCGTGCTCAAGATCGACCTGCCCAACCTGCCGGCCATCTCGGTGGGCGATTCGACCGCCATCCGCATCGGCGACGTGGTGCTGGCCATCGGCAACCCCTTTGGCGTCGGCCAGACGGTGACCATGGGCATCATCAGCGCCACCGGTCGCAACCAGCTGGGTCTCAATACCTACGAGGACTTCATCCAGACCGATGCGGCGATCAACCTGGGCAATTCCGGCGGGGCGCTGGTGGATGCCAGCGGCAATCTGATCGGCATCAACACCGCCATCCTCTCCGGCGGCTCCCAGGGCATCGGCTTCGCCATCCCGATCAAGCTGGCCATGGAGGTCATGCGCTCGATCATCCAGCACGGCCAGGTCATCCGTGGCTGGCTGGGCGTGGCGGTGGAGGTGATCACCCCGGAGCTGGTCAAGACCTATGGCCTCAAGGTCGACCAGGGCATCGTGGTGACCGACATCGATCCCGATGGACCGGCGCACAAGGGCGGTCTGCGCGCGGGCGACGTGCTGGTCAAGCTGGCTGGCCAGCCGATCAGGGACGGCCGGCTGGCGATGAACCAGATCGCCCGCAAGCAGCCTGGCGACAGCATCCCCATTGAGGTGCTGCGCCAGGACAAGACCGTACAGGTCAAGGTCACCGTCGGGATGCGCCCCCTGATGGAGAAGGCGCGCTAGCCGCGAACGAGGCTCAGAGGGTGTCGAGGGCCGTGATCAGCGCCTGATTCTGCGTCGGCGTGCCGATGGTGATGCGCAGGAAGTCGGCGATGCGTTCGGGGCGGCTGAAGTGGCGCACGATGACGCCGTGCTCACGCAAGCCCGCGGCCAGCGCCGCGCCACCCTTCTGCACATGACGGGCGAAGATGAAGTTGGCGGCCGAGGGCAGGACCTCGAAGCCGCGCTCCAGCAACTGGCCCACCAGCGCTTCGCGACTCTCGATCACCTGCCGGCAGGTCTCGTCGAAATAGGCGCGATCCTCGAAGGCCGCGGTCGCGCCGGCCAGGGCCAGGCGATCCAGCGGATAGGAGTTGAAGCTGTTCTTGATCCGCTCCAGGGCTTCCATCAGCGGCGCCTGTCCCAGGGCCAGCCCTACCCGCAGACCAGCCAGCGAACGGGACTTGGACAGCGTCTGGGTCACCACCAGGTTGGGATGGCGCTCGATCAGGGCGACCGCCGACTCCGCCCCGAAGTCGACATAGGCCTCGTCCACCACCACCACCGAGGTCGGATTGCCGGCGACGATACGCTCGATGGCGTCCAGCGCCAGGGCGCTGCCGGTCGGCGCATTGGGGTTGGGGAAGATGATCCCGCCATTGGGGCGCAGATAGTCCTCGGGGACGATCTGGAAATCCTCGTCCAGCGCCGGCGTCTCGAAGGCGATGTCGTAGAGGCCGCAATAGACCGGATAGAAGCTGTAGCTGATGTCCGGAAACAGGATCGGACGGCCATGGCCGAACAGACCCAGGAAGATGTGCGCCAGCGCCTCGTCCGAGCCGTTGCCGACAAACACCTGGTCGCTCTGGAGGCCGTAGTAGCGGGCGACGGCGTCCTTCAGCGCCTGACCGTTGGGGTCGGGATAGAGGCGCAGGTCGTCGGTGGCCGCGGCGCGAATGGCGTCCAGCGCCCGCGGTGACGGACCGTAGGGATTCTCGTTGGTGTTGAGCTTGACCAGGTTGGTCAGCTTGGGTTGCTCACCCGGCACATAGGGCACCAGGTTCTTGACGAAGGGACTCCAGAGCTCGCTCATGCCTGCTCCTCCTGAATACGGTATTCGGCGCTGCGGGCGTGGGCGGTCAGGGACTCGCCACGCGCCAGGACCGAGGCGACCCGACCCAGCGCGGAAGCGCCCGTGGCCGAGCAGTGGATGATCGAGGAACGCTTCTGGAAGTCGTACACGCCCAGCGGCGAGGAGAAGCGCGCGGTGCCCGAGGTCGGCAGCACATGGTTGGGACCGGCGCAGTAGTCGCCCAGGGCCTCGGCGGTGTAGCGACCCATGAAGATGGCGCCGGCGTGGCGGATGCTGGGCAGCCACTGCTCGGGTTCGGCGACCGACAATTCCAGGTGTTCGGGGGCGATGCGGTTGGCCACCTCGATGGCCTGGGCCATGTCGGTGACCTGGATAAGGGCGCCGCGGCCTTCCAGGGAGGCGCGGATGATCTCGGCACGCTCCATCTCCGGCAGCAGGCGGGCGATGCTTTCCGCCACGGCGTCGAGGAAGGCGGCGTCGGGACTGACCAGGATGGCCTGGGCGTCTTCGTCGTGCTCGGCCTGGGAGAACAGGTCCATGGCGATCCAGTCGGGATCGGTCTGGCCGTCGCAGACCACCAGGATCTCCGACGGGCCGGCGATCATGTCGATGCCGACCTTGCCGAATACATGGCGCTTGGCGGTGGCGACATAGATGTTGCCGGGGCCGACGATCTTGTCCACCGGCGGTACGCTTTCGGTGCCATAGGCCAGGGCGGCCACGGCCTGGGCGCCACCGATGGTGAAGACGCGATCGACACCGGCCAAGGCTGCGGCGGCCAGCACCAGTTCGTTGACCTCACCGCGGGGCGTGGGCACCACCATGACCACTTCTTTTACGCCGGCGACCTTGGCGGGGATGGCGTTCATCAGCACCGAGGAGGGATAGGAGGCCTTGCCCCCCGGCACATAGAGCCCGGCACGATCCAGCGGGGTGACCTGCTGGCCGAGCACGGTGCCGTCAGCCTCCTGGTACTGCCAGGAATCCTGGCGCTGCTTTTCGTGATAACGACGGACTCGCTCGGCAGCGGCTTCCAGCGCGGTGCGCTGCTCCGGCGTGATGCGGGTCAGGGCTTCTTCCAGACGCGCCCGCGGCAGGATGAGATCGCTCATGGCGGTCGCCTCTACGGCATCGAAGCGCCGTGTGTATTCCAGCAGCGCGGCGTCGCCCTGGTGGCGCACGTCGGCGATGATCGCCAGGACCCGCTGGTTGATGTCGGCATCCGACACCCCTTCCCAGCTCAGCAGATGATCCAGATGCTCGGCGAAATCCGGAGCGGCGGCGGCGAGTCGGCGGATGGCGAGCGGAGCGGTCATGGCGGATCCTCTTCAGGAGAGCGAAAGGGGCGCCCGAGAGTAACAGCC
This sequence comes from Pseudomonas sp. RIT411, assembly GCF_003057735.2. Lineage (NCBI taxonomy): Bacteria > Pseudomonadati > Pseudomonadota > Gammaproteobacteria > Pseudomonadales > Pseudomonadaceae > Pseudomonas > Pseudomonas sp. RIT411. The sequence goes on along the minus strand of NZ_QBIZ02000002.1, from coordinate 182,214 downwards.
GGTTCCGTGTGGGCGCCCGACAATTTGGCTATGGCACGGATAGGCGAAGCTGGAGGGATGGAAGCAGTCTGAGCCGGCATTCGGCATGCCGACCAGGACGTAGAGCCTGTTCAAAGTCTCGCGAGCTAGAGACAAACAAGGCAAAAATGGCTGAGGAAGCGGAGTTTACGAGTGGTAAATGAGCATTCCGAAGCCATTTTTAACGCAGTTTGGCCGACGCGTAACAGGCTTTGAACAGGTTCTCAGGCGCCGCGCGCCTCGACGGCGTGTCTCAGGGTCTCGATGAGGGCCTGAATGCGGCCATGCTGCATCTTCATCGAGGCCTTGTTGACGATCAAGCGCGAGCTGATATGGGCGATCAGCTCCTGGGGTTCGAGTCCGTTGGCCTTGAGGGTATTGCCGGTGTCGACCACGTCGATGATCTTGTCGGCCAGGCCTACGAGCGGTGCCAGCTCCATGGAGCCGTACAGCTTGATGATGTCGACCTGCCGACCCTGCTCGGCATAGTAGCGCTTGGCGACATTGACGAACTTGGTCGCCACCCGCAGCCGGCCACGCGGCACCGGAGCGCCCACGGCGCCCGCGGTCATCAGCTTGCAGCGGGCGATGCGCAGGTCCAGCGGCTCATAGAGACCGTCGCCGCCGTATTCCATCAGCACGTCCTTGCCGGCCACGCCCAGGTCCGCGGCGCCATGTTCCACATAGGTGGGCACATCGGTGGCGCGGACGATGAGCAGCCGTACATCGTCCTGGGTGGTCGGGATGATGAGCTTGCGGCTCTTGTCCGGATTCTCGGTCGGGGCGATCCCCGCCGCCGCCAGCAGCGGCAGGGTGTCGTCGAGGATACGGCCCTTGGACAGGGCGATGGTCAGCATCGGAGGTCCTTACTTGGGCGTGCGACGGATCTTGGCGCCGAGCAGCTGGAATTTCTCCTCGATGCATTCGTAGCCGCGGTCGATGTGGTAGATGCGATCGATCAGGGTATCGCCTTCGGCCACCAGGGCGGCGATGACCAGACTCGCCGAGGCGCGCAGGTCGGTCGCCATGACCGGCGCGGCCTTGAGGCTGGGCACGCCGGTGACGATGGCGGCATTGCCTTCGATGGCGATGTTGGCGCCCATGCGCACCATCTCGTGAACGTGCATGAAGCGGTTCTCGAAGATGGTCTCGACCACGGTACCGGTGCCTTCGGCGACGGCGTTCATGGAGATGAACTGGGCCTGCATGTCGGTGGGGAACGCCGGGTAGGGCGCCGTGCGGATGTTGACCGCGCGGGGGCGATTGCCCTTCATGTCCAGCTCGATCCAGTTGCTGCCGGTGGCGATGTGGGCACCGGCCTCTTCCAGCTTGGCCAGCACGGCCTCGAGGATGGTCGGATCGGTGTCCTTGAGCTTGACGCGACCGCGGGTGGCGGCGGCGGCGACCAGGTAGCTGCCGGTTTCGATGCGGTCCGGCAGCACCGAATAGGTGGCGCCACCCAGGCGCTCGACGCCTTCCACGGTGATGGTGTCGGTACCGGCGCCCTGGATGTTGGCACCCATGGCGATCAGGCAGTTGGCCAGGTCGACGACCTCGGGCTCGCGGGCGGCGTTCTGGATGACGCTGCGGCCCTTGGCCAGGGTGGCGGCCATCAGCACGTTCTCGGTACCGGTCACGCTGACGGTGTCGAAATAGTAGTGGGCGCCGCGCAGGCCGCCGGCCGGCGCCTTGGCCTTGATGTAGCCGCCTTCGACGGTGATCTTGGCGCCCATGGCTTCCAGGCCGCGCAGGTGCAGATCGACCGGCCGCGAACCGATGGCGCAACCGCCGGGCAGGGCGACTTCCGCTTCGCCGAAGCGGGCGACCATCGGGCCCAGCACCAGGATCGAGGCGCGCATGGTCTTGACCAGCTCATAGGGCGCGACCAGGGTCTTGATGCTGGAGGCATCGACCTCGACATTGAGCTTTTCACCGATCACCGGCTGGACGCCCATGCGGCCGAACAGCTCGATCATGGTGGTGATGTCGTGCAGGTGCGGCAGGTTGGCGATGGTCACCGGGGTGTCGGCGAGCAGGGTCGCGGCCAGGATCGGCAGGGCGGAGTTCTTGGCCCCGGAAATGCGAATTTCACCGTTCAGGCTGTTGCCGCCGGTAATGATCAGTTTGTCCATAGCGAGTTCTCGGCGCTGCGAATCAGGCGCGTTCGGCCCAGGCAGCACGGGTGAAGAATTTCATGGTGACAGCATGGATGCTGCCATCGGCGATCTGCGGCTGGAGATGGGAGTAGACCTGCTGCTGACGCTTGACCGGGCTGAGTGCCTGGAGCTCGTCGCTGATCAGGTAGAGCTGGAAGTTGCAGCCCTCGCCTTCCACTTCGACCTGGGTATCGGCCAGTTTTGCCTCCAGGAGGCTTTTGACTTCTTGGGCCTGCATGGCGGCACCTCGGCAATCTAGTACAGCCGGCGATCATACAAAAAAACCGGCTGTACGGCGACTGCGATGACCGCTACCCGTGCGCGTCTTCCGCCAGGGGCAGCAGGGCGAGGGCATCCGAGACGTCGGCGATCTGCCGCAACTCGGAAGGCAGGCTGGCGATGGTCAGCGTGCGCCCCGCGGCCTGGGCATCGCGCAGCCAGGCCAGCAACAGCGCGAGGCCGGCGCTGTTGGAGCGTTCGACACCGGCGCAATCGAGCACCAGCGGACCACTGCCCTGGCCGATCAGCGCCCTGCCCTGCTCGCGCAGGGTGGGCACATTGGCGTGATCGAGCACGCCCGACAGTTGCAGTCGGGCGCCTTCGCCGGTGATGGCGGCGCGACTCACGAACCGACCTTGGCCTTCTGGGCCTCTGGAGAATCCTTGGCCTTGGCCACGGTGCCCGCCCAGTTGTTGATGGTCTTGTCCAGGTCGTTGCCGTTTTCCTGCATCGCCTGGGCGAACTGGTCACGGAACAGCTTGCCGAGGTTCAGGCCATTGATGATGACGTTGCGCACCTTCCACTCGTTGCCCTGCTTGACCATGCTGTACTGCACGGGGTACACGGCGCCGTTATTGCCCTTGACCTCCATGCCCACGCTGGTGCGATCGGGACCGTCGGACGGCCCTTCGGGCAGCACCCGGATGCCTTGGTTGTTGTACTCCAGCAGCGCATTGCCATAGAACTGCATCAGGCTGCGCTTGAAGTTTTCCTGGAAGCGCGCCATCTGCTCGGGCGAGGCGCTGCGGCTGTAGCGCACGGTCATGATGCTGCGCGAGATGCCTTCGGCATCCACCACCGGGCCGAGGATGTTGTTGAGCGACTCGTAGAAGGCTTCCGGGCTGCTGCGATACTTGTCGCGGTTGGCCTCGAGGTCGCTGAGCAGGGTGGTGGTGGTCTGCTGGATCACGTCGTGGGCCGAGGGCGCCGCCTGGGACACCAGGGGCAGCAGGGCCAGGATCGCGATCACTCCGTGACGAAGTAGCTTGAGCATGGAAAAGCCTCTCATCATTTATTGGCGGAAGAGTCTTTATTGACCGAATTGAGCAGGAATTTGCCGATCAGGTCTTCGAGAACCAGCGAGGATTGTGTATCTCGAATGGTCGAGCCTTCCTTGAGCACCTGCTCGTCACCGCCCACGCTGATGCCGATGTACTTCTCGCCGAGCAGGCCGGCAGTCAGGATCGAGGCGATGGAGTCGGTCGGCAGGTTGTCCACCTGCTTGTCGATCTGCATGGTGACCCGGCCGCGGTAGCTGTTGCGGTCGAGATCGATGGCGGTGACCTTGCCGATGGTCACGCCCGACATGGTCACCCGCGATCTCACGGTGAGACCGGCGATGTTGTCGAAGTAGGCGTAGACCTTGTAGGTATCGTGATGGTCGCTCATCGTCAGACCGCTTACCCGCAGCGCCAGCAGCAGCAGTGCGAGCACGCCGGCCAGCAGGAAGAGTCCGACACCGATTTCCTGGGTGCGGGTTTGCATCAGAGATCTCCAAACATCAGGGCGGTAAGAATGAAGTCGAGGCCGAGCACGGCAAGCGACGCATAGACGACGGTACGGGTAGTGGCGCGGCCGATGCCTTCGGAGGTGGGCTCGCAGTCATACCCCTGGAAGACGGCGACCCAGGTCACCACGAAGGCGAACACCAGGCTCTTGATCACGCCGTTGAGCACGTCGCTGAGCATCACGCTGTTCTGCATGGTGGCCCAGAAGGAACCGTCATAGACGCCGAGCCAGTCGATGGCGACCATGGCCGCGCCCCAGATGCCCACCACGTTGAACATGGCGGCCAGCAGCGGCATAGAAATGAAGCCGGCCCAGAAACGCGGCGCGACGATGTACTTGAGCGGGTCCACGCCGATCATTTCCAGACTGGACAGCTGCTCGGTGGATTTCATGTTGCCGATCTCGGCGGTCAGGGCGGAGCCTGCCCGGCCGGCGAACAGCAGGGCCGTCACCACCGGGCCGAGTTCACGCAGCAAGGTGAGGGCGACCATCTGCCCCACCGCCTGCTCGGAGCCGTACTTGACCAGGATGTTGTAGCCCTGCAGGGCGATCACCATGCCGATGAAGAAGCCCGACACCACGATGATCGGCAGCGACATCACCCCTACCGAATAGAGTTGCTTGCCCAGCAGCTGCAGACCGCTGCCTACGCCACCGCGACCGAACACCGCCAGCAGCAGGACGATGACCGAGCGGCCTATGGCCGCCACGACATCCAGCCCGGCGCGGCCCAGTCGACGAATCCGCTCCACGGCGGAGACCTTACGCATCAGTGTTTCCCCAGCAAGGCATCGCGCAGATCCGGCGCGGCGAAGTGGAAGGGTACCGGGCCATCGGGGATGCCCTGCATGAACTGGCGAACCCGCGGATCCGGCGATTCGCGCAATTCCTTCGGCGTGCCCTGCCCAAGCACCTTGGTATCGCCCACCACATAGAGGTAGTCGGCGATGCTGGCGGTCTCGGCCAGGTCGTGGGAAACCACGATGCTGGTCAGTCCCAGCGCTTGGTTGAGCAGGCGGATGAGGCGCACCAGCACGCCCATGGCGATGGGGTCCTGGCCGACGAAGGGCTCGTCGTACATGAGGATCTGCGGATCCAGGGCGATGGCCCGCGCCAGGGCGACCCGGCGCTTCATCCCACCCGACAGTTCGTCCGGCATCAGTTCGATGGCGCCGCGCAGTCCCACCGCCTGCAGCTTGAGCAGGACGATGTCGCGGATCATCTCCTCGGGCAGCTTGGTATGCACGCGCAAGGGAAAGGCCACGTTCTCGAAGACATCGAGATCGGTGAACAGCGCGCCGCTCTGGAACAGCACGCCCATCTGCCGGCGCATCTCGAACAGCTCGCCGCGGGACAGCTGCGGCAGGTTGGCGCCATTGACCCAGATCTCGCCACTGCTCGGTCGCAACTGGGCGGCGATGAGGCGCAACAGGGTGGTCTTGCCACTGCCGGACGGTCCCATGATCCCGGTGACCTTGCCCCGCGGGATGCGGATATCGACCCGGTCGTAGATCAGACGCGTGCCGCGCTTGAAGGAAACGCCCTTCAGCTCCACGGCGTACGGGCTATCGACGGTCATCAGGACTCCTAAGGTTCAACTCTGTGCAGGGAGACGCCGCTCCGCCGCTTCAGGGCACGCGACACTCGCGTTCGGCGGCCCCGGCAAAAGGGCGGCACTATAGCATTCGTTGCCGATGAGACTCCTGAGCCACGGGCGGCGTTGCTGAGTGTCGCGGCTTTGCGCATATAATTTCCGATTGTCCCGTCACCTGCCTTCTGACCCATGTCCGACTCAATAGATTTCATCGCCTCCGCCAAGCGCACCATAGATGTAGAGCGAGCGGCAGTGGCCGCCCTGGGCGAACGCATCGACGACAGCTTCGCCGCCGCCTGTCGCCGGCTGCTGGCCTGCCGCGGGCGCATCGTGGTCCTGGGCATGGGCAAATCCGGGCATGTCGGCAACAAGATCGCCGCGACCCTGGCCAGCACCGGCAGCCCGGCCTTCTTCGTGCACCCGGCGGAAGCCAGCCATGGCGACATGGGCATGATCACCCGCGATGACGTCATCATCGCCATCTCCCAATCGGGCACCTCCAGCGAGATCCTGACCCTGCTGCCGCTGATCAAGCGCCTGGGCGTCCCGCTGATCAGCTTTGCCGGCAATCCCGTCTCGCCCCTGGCCAAGGCCGCGGACGTCAACCTGGACACCAGCGTCGCCACCGAGGCCTGCCCGCTCAATCTGGCGCCCACCTCCTCCACCACCGTCGCCCTGGTACTGGGCGATGCCCTGGCCATCGCGCTGCTCGAGGCGCGCGGCTTCACCGCCGAGGATTTCGCCTTTTCCCACCCGGGTGGCGCCCTCGGCCGGCGCCTGCTGCTCAAGGTGGAGAACGTCATGCATGCCGGCGCCGACCTGCCGCAGGTCGGCGAGGACACCCTGGTCTCCGACGCCCTGCTGGAGATGTCGCGCAAGGGCCTGGGCATGACCAGCGTGCTGGCCGCCGATGGCCGTCTCGCCGGCATCTTCACCGACGGCGACCTGCGTCGCGCCCTGGATCGCGGCATCGACGTGCGCACCACGGCGATCGCAACCGTGATGACCCGCGGCGGTCGAACCGCCAGGGCGCAGATGCTCGCCGCCGAGGCGCTGAAGATCATGGAGGAGCACAAGATCAACGCCCTGGTGGTGATCGATGACGAGCGCCGCCCGATCGGCGCCCTCAACATGGGTGACCTGCTACGCGCCGGGGTGCTGTAGGCCGGGTTATACTGCTCGACTAAATGCGCCGACATCTCGTGTTCAACCCGCCGCCCCCTGGTGCGGCCCACCACAGGTACCCTCATGTTTCGCAGCTTGCGCCGCCCCGTGCTGTTGGTCCTGATCGCCGCCGCGCTCATCGCGATCGGCTACTGGAACATCCTGCCGCAGCGCTTCGTCGATGCCCCGGCCTCGGCGACCCCGCAAGACAGCGCCATCGACGGCTATGCCCTCAATACCCGGACGATTCAGTATCGCCTGGACGGCAAGATCCAGTACGAACTCAAGGCCGAGCGCAGCGAACACGTCAAGGCGACCGACGTCACCCTGGTGACCCGCCCCGACATGCTGGCCTTTCGCGGTACCGACTATCCCTGGCACATTCGCAGTGCCCGCGCCGAGGTCGCCCCCGGTGGCAGTCAGGCGGAGCTGATCGATGACGTGCGCGTCGAGCGTACCGATGAGAAAGGCCGCCCGGTGGTGTTGACCACCACCCGCATGACCGTCTTTCCTGACAAACAATATGCGCAAACCGAGCAAGCCGTTAGAATCGAGGCCGCCAATGGGGTGACCACGGCCAATGGCATGAAAGCGTATCTAGAAGACGGCAGAATGCTCCTGCTGTCCAACGTAAGAGGCCAGCATGAGGTTCGTTAAAACCCTCCCCTTCCTGTTCACCCTCGGCGCCACCTTTGGCAGTGCCGCGGCTTGGGCCCTGCCGACCGATCGCACCCAGCCGATCCGCGTGCAGGCCGATAGCGCCGAGCTCGATGACAAGCAGGGCGTGGCCGTGTACCGCGGAGACGTGGTCATCACCCAGGGCAGCATGAAGATCACCGGCAACACGGTGACCCTGACCCAGGACAACCAGGGCAACATCAAGGTCGCCACCGCAGTGGGCAAACCGGCCTACTACGAGCAGAAGCCCTCGGCGGACAAGGACATCGTCAAGGCCTATGGTCTGACGATCCAGTATTTCGCCCAGGAAAATCGCATCATCCTGATCGATCAGGCCAAGGTGGTCCAACAGGGCAACACCTTCGAAGGCGAGAAGATCGTCTACGACACCCAGCGCCAGATCGTCAACGCCGGGCGCGCCAACGGCAGCAAGGTCACCACGCCGCGGCCGCGGATCGACATGGTCATCCAGCCCAAGGATCAGCAGCAGTCGGGGCAGGGACAATGACGGTTACGCTCAAAGCCCAGCATCTGGCCAAGAGCTACAAGGGTCGCCAGGTCGTTCGCGACGTCAGCGTCAGCATCGACAGCGGGCAGATCGTCGGCCTGCTCGGTCCGAACGGCGCCGGCAAGACCACCTGCTTCTACATGATCGTCGGCCTGGTCAAGGCCGATCAGGGTCGCGTGCTGATCGACGACCAGGACGTCACCGCCCTGCCCATGCATGGCCGTGCCCGTGCCGGGATCGGCTACCTGCCCCAGGAAGCCTCGATCTTTCGCAAGCTGACCGTAGCCGACAACATCCTCGGCATCCTGGAAACCCGCAAGGACCTGGACAAGGCCGGCCGGCTGCGTGAGCTGGAGAGCCTGCTGCAGGAATTCCACATCACCCACATCCGCGACAACCGCGGCATGAGCCTGTCGGGTGGCGAGCGGCGCCGTGTCGAGATCGCCCGCGCCCTGGCCACCGCGCCCAAGTTCATCCTGCTGGACGAACCCTTCGCCGGCGTGGACCCCATCTCCGTGGGCGACATCAAGCAGATCATTCGTCACCTCAAGGCCAAGGGCATCGGTGTCCTCATCACCGACCACAATGTCCGGGAAACCCTGACCATCTGCGAGACGGCCTATATCGTCAACGATGGCCAGCTCATCGCCGAGGGTACCGCCGAGGAAGTCCTCGCCAACGAGCTGGTGAAGGAAGTCTATCTGGGCCACGAATTCCGCCTCTAGGCAAACCCGGGGAAACAAGGCATATAATTTGCTAACGCTCGCAGGGTTCGCGAGGTTCGGTGGCGCTGTTCGCGTCGGTAGACAAGGTGTATTTCCGCAGCCATGAAACCATCGCTAGTCCTCAAGATGGGCCAGCAGCTGACGATGACGCCGCAGCTGCAACAAGCCATACGTCTGCTCCAGCTCTCGACGCTCGACCTGCAGCAGGAGATCCAGGAAGCCCTGGAATCCAATCCGATGCTGGAACGCCAGGAAGAAGGTGAAGACTTCGACCAGAGCGACGCCTCGGGCGAAGGCGACGAGTTGGCGAATCCCGGCGGTACCGAAATCAACTTCAAGGAAACCTCGGTCGCCACCAACGAGATGGCCGACGAGTCCGAGTGGAGCGAACGCATCCCCAGCGACAGTGAGCTGCCGGTGGACACCGCCTGGGAAGACATCTACCAGACCAGCGCCAGCAGCCTACCCAGCAACGACGACGACGAGTGGGACTTCACCACCCGCACCTCGGCCGGCGAAAGCCTGCAGACCCACCTGCTCTGGCAGCTCAACCTGGCGCCCATGTCGGATCTCGACCGCCTGATCGCCCTGGCGATCATCGACGGCATCGACACCGATGGCTATCTGCAGGAAAGCCTGGAAGACATCCATGCCTCTCTCGATCCCGAACTGGAAGTCGATCTCGACGAAGTCGAGGTGGTGCTCCGACGCGTCCAGCAATTCGAGCCGGCCGGCGTCGCCGCGCGCAATCTGCGCGAGTGCCTGCTGATCCAACTGGCCCAGCTGCCGGCCAGCCTCCCCCTGCTCGGCGAGGCCAAGCGCCTGGTGGGCGACTACCTGGATCTGCTCGGCAGTCGCGACTATGCGCAGCTGATGCGCCGCATGAAGATCAAGGAGGACGAACTCAAGCCCGTCATCGAACTGATCCAGACCCTGCACCCGCGCCCCGGCTCGCAGATCGAGTCCGGCGAGGCCGAATACGTGGTACCGGACGTCATCGTGCGCAAGCACAACGAGCGCTGGCTGGTGGAGCTCAACCAGGAAGCCGTGCCGCGCCTACGGGTCAATCCCCAGTACGCCGGCTTCGTCAAGCGCGCCGACAGCAGCGCCGACAACACCTACATGCGCAACCAGCTGCAGGAAGCGCGCTGGTTCATCAAGAGCCTGCAGAGTCGCAACGAGACCCTGATGAAGGTGGCGACCCAGATCGTCGAGCACCAGCGGGGCTTTCTCGAATACGGTGAAGAGGCCATGAAGCCGCTCGTCCTGCACGACATCGCCGAGGCGGTGGGCATGCACGAGTCGACCATCTCCCGGGTGACCACCCAGAAGTTCATGCACACCCCGCGTGGCATCTACGAACTCAAGTACTTCTTCTCCAGCCACGTCAGCACCGCCGAGGGGGGCGAATGTTCCTCCACCGCGATCCGCGCGATCATCAAGAAATTGGTGGCGGCGGAAAACGCGAAAAAGCCGTTGAGTGACAGCAAGATCGCTGGTTTACTGGAATCGCAAGGTATACAAGTCGCTCGTCGCACGGTGGCTAAGTATCGGGAATCCCTGGGTATCGCTCCGTCCAGCGAACGCAAGCGTCTCATCTGACGCGTCCTGATGTGACCGTGCCTCGATCGACCCTTGTCATGTCGGCGAGCAGCTTCGCCGATCGTAGCCCGGCAATAAGGAGAAGCGGTATGCAAGTCAACATCAGTGGCCATCAGCTTGAAGTGACAGAAGCCCTGCGTGACTACATCGGCGAGAAACTCGCCCGCCTCGAACGGCACTTCGACCGTATTACCAACGTCCAGGTGATCCTGGAAGTGGACAAGCTCAAGCAGAAAGCCGAAGCCACCCTGCACGTCGCCGGCGCCGCAGTGGTCGCCAATGCCGAGCACGACGACATGTATGCCGCCATCGATCTCCTGGCCGACAAGCTCGACCGCCAACTGATTAAACACAAGGAAAAATCGATCGAACGCCAGCAGGGCGTCGGCGTCCGCTGAGGTTTCGATCGCCGCTTTATGATCAGACTCGAAAACATCCTGACCCCCGGCCGCACCCAGACGGGTGCGCCGGGCGGCAGCAAAGCCGCTGTACTGGAACGCATCGCCGAGCTGGCCGCGCAGGAACTGCCCGGCCACGACGCCGCGCACATCCACGAATGCCTGATGGCGCGCGAGCGTTTGGGCTCCACTGGTTTCGGCAATGGCATCGCCATTCCCCACTGCCGCCTGGCGGGTCTGCAGCAACCGCTGTGCGTGCTCTTCCACCTGCAGCAACCAGTGGACTTCGATTCCCTCGACGGCGCGCCGGTAGACCTGGTGTTCGTCCTGCTGGTCCCGGAAGCCGCCACCGAACAGCACCTCACCCTGCTGCGCCAGATCGCCGGCATCCTGGATCGCGCCGACATCCGCGAGCGGCTGCGCAAGGCCAAGGATAGCCAGGCGCTCTATCAGATCGTCGTCGAGGCCCAGAGCGGACACTGACATGCACCTCATCATCGTGAGCGGACGTTCCGGGTCGGGCAAGAGTACGGCGCTCAACGTGCTTGAGGACAATGGCTTCTATTGCATCGACAACCTGCCGGCCAGTCTGCTGCCCGATCTGGCCCAGCATGCCCTGACCGACATGGAGCGGCCCCAGCCCAAGGTCGCCCTGTCCATCGATGCCCGCAATCTGCCCAGCCAGTTGCAACGCTTTCCCGAATTGCTCGAACAGGTACGCAGCCGCAACATCCGCTGCGACATCCTCTATCTGGACGCCGATGACCAGACGCTGCTCAAGCGCTTTTCCGAGACGCGTCGCCGGCATCCGCTGTCCAACCAGGAAAGATCCCTGGCCGAGGCCATTCACGACGAGCAGGTGCTGCTGTCGCCCATCGCCGACCTCTCCGACCTGAAGATCGATACCACTCACCTGAATCTCTATCAGCTGCGCGACATCCTCAAGTTGCGCCTGCTGAACGCCCCAGAGCCCGGCACCGCCTATCTGGTGGAATCCTTCGGCTTCAAGCGGGGCCTGCCGGTGGACGCGGACATGGTGTTCGACGTGCGCTTTCTGCCCAATCCCTACTGGAAACCGGACCTGCGCGACTTTTCCGGACTGGATGCCCCGGTGCGGGACTATCTCGAGCAACAGCCCGAGGTAGAGACCCTGTACAATGACATCCGCGATTACCTGGTGAAGTGGTTGCCGCGTTTTGCCGCCAACAACAGGTCCTATGTGACCGTGGCCATTGGTTGTACCGGTGGTCATCACCGCTCGGTCTATCTGGCCGATCGCCTGGGTCGCGAACTCAAGAACCTGCTCAAGAACGTCCAGATCCGTCACCGCGATCTCTGACGCCCGTTTTGTTTCGACAAGGACAGACTCAATGCCTGCCCAACAGATCACCATCATCAACAAGCTGGGCCTGCACGCCCGTGCGGCGGCCAAGTTCGTCGGCGTGGCCGGCCGCTATCCCGCCAGCGTCCGCGTCGGCCGCAGTGGCGAATCGCCGGTCGATGGCAAGAGCATCATGGCGGTCATGATGCTGGCCGCCGGCAAGGGCACGGTCCTGCAGCTGGAAACCGAGGGTGAGCAGAGCGACGAGGCCATGCGCGCCCTGGTCGAGCTGATCAACAACTACTTCGACGAGGGCGAGTGACAGGCCCCCTGCGCCAGTCGCAGCCCCGATAAAAAAAGCCGCCCGAGGGCGGCTTTTTCATTGGGCGTCGACTCAGGCGATCAGCGCCGCTTCGTAGCGACGGGACACTTCCGGCCAGTTGATGACGTTGAAGAAGGCACCGATGTACTCGGGACGACGGTTCTGGTAGCGCAGGTAGTAGGCGTGCTCCCAGACGTCCAGGCCGAGGATCGGGGTGTTGCCGGTCATCAGCGGACTGTCCTGGTTGCCGGTGCTCTCGACCACCAGCTTCTTCTCTGGAGTGACGCTCAGCCAGGCCCAGCCGCTGCCGAAGCGGGTCAGGGCAGCCTTGGTGAAGGCTTCCTTGAAGGCGTCGAAGCCGCCCAGCTGGGACTCGATGGCTTCGGCCAGGGCGCCTTCGGGCTTGCCGCCGGCATTGGGGGCCATCACGGTCCAGAACAGGCTGTGGTTGGCATGGCCGCCACCGTTGTTCTGCACGGCGCCGCGCTTGTCCTGGGGCAGCTTGTCCAGCTGGCGAACCACGTCTTCGGCCGACAGGCTGGCGAACTCGGTGCCTTCCAGCGCCGCGTTCAGGTTGTTGATGTAGGTCTGGTGGTGCTTGGTATGGTGGATTTCCATGGTCTGGGCATCGACGTGCGGTTCCAGCGCGTCGTAGGCGTAGGGCAGCTGAGGCAGAGTATGCGGCATGCGGATTGTCTCCATGGTGGCTTTGGTATGGACCCACCGCCCTTGGGCGATGGGGTGTACGGCTGGTGCGCCACGGCGCACCGTCTGAAGCCTTGGCCGTCCGGTCAGCGGATTCGACCGCACGGCTATGTCCTAGTGCATTGCTAGGATACTAACGAGTAACGGGGTGGGCTGTCTCCCGTTCGACAGGATTTTCCTCATCGCGACGGCTTCCACCGCGCTTCTAGCTGCCCGCCAGGGTCATGCCATCGATCAGGACCGAACCGGTGCGCAGACTGCCGCGGCGTTCCACGTCGCTGCCCACCGCCAGGATCTGGCGGAACATGTCGCCCAGCCGCCCGGCGATGGTGACCTCCTGGACCGGAAACTGGATCTCGCCATTCTCGATCCAGAAGCCGCCGGCGCCCCGGGAATAGTCACCGGTGACCAGGTTGGTGCCCTGCCCCATCATTTCCGTGACCAAAAAGCCCGTGCCCATCTGCCGGATCAGCTCGGCCTGGTCGGCCGTGCCATGGCTGACGTGCAGGTTGTGCACGCCGCCGGCATTGGCGGTGCTTTGCAGGCCCAGCTTGCGCGCGGAATAGCTGCCGAGCACATAGGACACCAGTTGGCCGTTCTCGACGAAGGGCTTGGCGTAGGTGGCCAGGCCTTCGCCGTCGAAGGCGGCGCTGCCCAAGGCGCGTGGCAGGTGCGGCCGTTCGTCCAGGGTCAGCCAGTCGGGAAACACCTGCTGGCCCAGGGCGCCTTCGAGGAAGGACGACTTGCGATAGAGGTTGCCGCCGGAAATGGCGGCGAGAAAGGTACCGAACAGGCCGGCGGCCATTTCCGGCGAAAACAGCACCGGGACCTTGGCGGTGGGCACCGGCCTGGCCCCCAGGCGACTCACGGCGCGCTCGGCGGCGCGGCGACCGATCTCCTCGGCGCTCATCAGCTCGTGACCGATCCGATTGACGTCGTAGTAGTAGTCGCGCTGCATGGCCTCGCCGCTGCCGGCGATCATCACGCAGCTCAGGCTGTGCCGGGTGCTGGCATAGCTGCCGACGAAGCCGTGGCTGTTGCCGTACACCCGGCAGCTCTGGTGGGTATTGAGGGTGGTGCCGTCGGCATTGCCGATGCGGCTGTCGGCGGCGTAGGCCGCGGCTTCGCAGGCCAGCGCCTGCTCGATGGCCTGCTCGGGGGTGATGTCCCAGGGATGATAGAGGTCGAGATCGGGCAGTTCGCCGCGCGCCATCAGTTCGGCGTCGGCCAGACCCGCGCAGGGATCCTCGGAGGTGTGCTTGGCGATGGCCAGGGCCGCGGCCACGGTTTCGCGGATCGCCTCGGGACCGGTGGCGGAGGTACTGGCCGAGCCCTTGCGCTGCCCGGCATAGAGGGTGATGCCGAAGCCCTGGTCGCGATTGAATTCGACGGTTTCCACCTCGCCCTTGCGGACCGAGGTGGACAGACCCTGGTCGACCGAGACGGCCACTTCACCGGCACTGGCGCCCTGGCGCCGGGCCTCGGCCAGGATGGCCTCGACCTGTTCGCGCAATTCGGGGAGCGCAGCGGGACCCACGGCGGCGTTGCGATTCATGACGTTCTCCTTACGGACGGCGCCGGCCAGGCCGGACAACCGTGCGGCAACTCGTTATGATGGCGCCCATTCTTAGCTGGACCCCATAGTTCATGGTTGATTCTTACGACGACGACGCGCCGCTGGGCGAAAAGAGCAAGACACAGGTCAAGCGCGAGCTGCATGCGCTGCAGGATCTGGGCGAACGCCTGGCCGGGCTGCCGGCCGAGCAGCTGGACCGCCTGCCGCTGACCGATCCGCTGCGCAAGGCCCTGGCCGAGGCGCCCAAGCACAAGACGCACATCGCGCGTAAAAGGCATGTCCAGTACCTGGGCAAGCTGATGCGCGACCAAGACCTGGAAGCCATCCTGGTGCTGGTCGACCAGATGGACACCTCGACACGGCAGTACAACGAGCGCTTCCACGCCCTGGAGCGCTGGCGCGACCGGCTGATCGCCGAAGGCGACCAGGCGCTGGAAGCCTTTGTGGCGCTTTACCCGGAGACCGACCGCCAGCACCTGCGCGGCCTGGTGCGGCATGCCCAGCACGAAGCGGCGCACAACAAGCCGCCGGCGGCGGCGCGCAAGGTCTTCAAGTACATCCGCACCCTCGACGAAACCCAGCGCGGTCTGCGCTAGGTTTCCGTCCGCGATGGCCACGGCTGGTGCCCGCATCAGGCGCCGGTGCCGCCCACGGTGATGGCATCGATCTTCAGCGTCGGCTGCCCCACACCCACCGGCAGTGACTGGCCGTCCTTGCCACAGGTCCCTATCCCCGCATCCAGCGCCAGGTCGTTGCCGACCATGGACACCCGGTTCATGACCTCGGGGCCGTTGCCGATCAGGGTGGCGCCCTTCACCGGGCGTCCGAGCTTGCCGTTCTCGATGAGGTAGGCCTCGTTGGTGGTGAAGACGAACTTGCCGCTGGTGATGTCCACCTGACCGCCGCCCAGGCTGGCGCAATAGATGCCCTTCTCCACCGAGGCGATGATCTCGGCCGGATCGCTCTGGCCGGCCAGCATGTAGGTGTTGGTCATGCGCGGCATCGGCAGATGGGCATAGGATTCACGGCGGCCATTGCCGGTGGGCGCCACGCCCATCAGCCGGGCATTGAGCTTGTCCTGCATGTAGCCCTTGAGGATGCCGTTCTCGATCAGCACGTTGTAGCCGCTGGGCGTGCCCTCGTCGTCGATGGATAGCGAGCCGCGGCGATCCGGCAGGGTGCCGTCGTCGACGATGGTGCACAGCGAGGACGCCACCTGGCGACCGAGCTGGCCGCTGTAGTTGGAGCTGCCCTTGCGGTTGAAATCGCCTTCCAGGCCATGGCCGACCGCCTCGTGCAGCAGCACGCCGGACCAGCCGGCGCCCAGCACCACCGGCAGGGTGCCCGCCGGGGCCGCGGTGGCTTCGAGGTTGACCAGCGCCTGGCGCACCGCCTCGCGGGCGTAGCCCAGGGCACGGTCATCACGCTGGAAATAACGGTAGTCGCAGCGACCGCCGCCGCCGCTGTTGCCGCGCTCGCGGCGGCCGTTCTGCTCGACGATGACGCTGACGCCCAGGCGCACCAGTGGGCGCACATCGGCTGCCAGGGTGCCGTCGACCGCGGCCACCAGGGTGCGCTCCCAGACCCCGGCCAGGCTGATGGTGACCTGCTGGATACGCGGATCCAGGGCACGGGTCGCCTCGTCCAGCTGCTTCAGGAAGGCGACCTTGGTGGCGCGATCCAGCACGTCCAGCGGATTGTCCTGGCCATAGAGACGCTGCGCCGGCTCCACCGCGCGAAACGCCTGGACCTGACCCTCGGCGCCGCTGCGGGAAATGGACCGCGCGGCCTGGGCCGCCAGATCCAGGGCCTCGCCGGTGATGGCGTTGCTGTAGGCGAAGCCGGTCTTCTCGCCGGACAGGGCGCGCACGCCAACGCCCTGGTCGAGGTGGAAGCCGCCTTCCTTGACGATGCCGTCCTCCAGCAGCCAGGACTCGGAGACGATGCTCTGGAAATACAGGTCGGCGGCGTCGATGCCGGGACCGGCCAGCCGCTGCAGCACGGGTTGCAGATCGTCCACCGCGAGTCCGCCGGGACCCAGCAGGGCCGAGCCGACGCTATTCAGGTAATCACTCATGGAAACTCCAGACGACGCCACAATGGACGTCGGAACGATGAAAGGGTCGCGACCTGGCCTCTAGCCTACTCGCGGAAGTCTCGGTGCCCTGATGCAAAAGACCAATGGCGGTCATTGCCGTTCGGCCAGGCGCGCCGGCAGGAAGCGGCGGTGCCGGGTCACCGGCATCCGCTGACGCAACCCCGCCTGGCGCTCGGCATCGCGCTCGATGAGCAGCACCGCCTCGCCGCTGGCCTGGACGGCGAGCACCTCGCCCCAGGGATCCACCGCCATGGCGTGCCCCCAGGTGCTGCGGCCATTGGCATGGACCCCGCCCTGGGCGGCGCCCAGCAGATAACTCTGGGTCTCCACCGCCCGGGCGCGCAGCAGCAGCTCCCAGTGGGCCTGGCCGGTGGGCACGGTAAAGGCCGAGGGCGCGCTGATCAGCTCCGCCCCGGCAGCGCGCAGGGCGCCGTAGAGTTCGGGAAAGCGCAGGTCGTAGCAGACGCTCAGGCCCAGGCGGCCGACCGGGGTGTCCACCACCGTGAGGGTCTCGCCGGCGGCATAGTGGTCGGATTCGCGATAGCTGCCCTGGCTGTCGCTGACGTCGGCATCGAAGAGGTGCAGCTTGTCGTAGCGGGCGACGCGGCGGCCCTGGTCGTCATACAGCAGCGAACAGGCGCAGGGCTTGCCCTCGGTGGCGCCGTCGGGCAGCAGCGGCAGGGTCCCGGCGAGCAGCCAGAGCCCCAGCTCGCGCGCCCGGCTGGACAGCCAGGGCAGGATCTCGCCCTGACCGAGCGCCTCGGCCCGCGCCAGCTCGGCGGGTGCCGGATGGCCGATGGCGACGAAGTTTTCCGGCAGCACCGCCAGGCGCGCGCCCGCCCCGGCAGCGCGTTCGAGCAGGCGCTCGGCGGCGCGCAGATTGGCCGTCACCGCGGGGCCGCTGACCATCTGCAGGATGGCTATGGACATGCAGGCACTCCAGAAGGGAGCGTCCATCCTAAGCAGCGGGGCGGCCGCAGGGCAATGCTCAATCGCGCTTGCCCGTGGTCATGGTCGGATTCTGCCAGGGGCCTTCGATGTGATAGTTGATGCTGGCCATGCGGGTGATGCGATCACCGATCAGCCGATCGACGATAAACAGCGCGCCACCGATGGCCGGGGCCCCCGCGATCAGCGCGGCCAGCGGCAGGGAGTTGCTGACCGGCAAGCCGACCTTGAGATTGGCGTCGACGCGGTTGCTGGCCATGTCCAGCAGGCCCTGCAGACTCATCTCGGCACCCGGCCCGCTGAGGCTGATGGGCTTGCGGGTGCGGAAGGCGCCCTGCTGGGCATCGAGCACGCCGGTGATGCTGTCGTAGCTCAGGCCCTTGCCGAACAGATCGGAGAAATCCAGTCGCAGGCGGCGGCGGATGGATTCGAAGTTGAGCAGGCCGAAGATGCGCAGCGCCGAGGCCGTGCCCTCCACCTGGCGCAGCTGGCCGTCGTTGAAGCGGGCATCGAGGCTGCCATTGAGGCGGGCCAGGGCGACATAGGCCGGCGAGCCGGGCCAGTCGACCCGGGCATCCAGGCGGAAATCGCGACTGGTGACGCTGGAGGCGAAATTCCAGCCCAGCAGGATATCGGCGATGTTGCCGCCCGCGAGACGCCCCTGGTAGTAGCTGTGGGTCGCCCCCGGCGCCCCTTCCCAGCGCAGGGCGCCCTGCACCTTGAGGCCGCGCAGGTCGAGATCCAGGGCGTTGAAATTGGCGCCTGACGGCGAGGGCCTGAGCTGCAGGCGCTGGGCGCCGACCAGCCTGCCGCCCAGCTCCAGACGGTCGATGGCCAGATTCAGCGCCGGCAGGGCGCGCGGATCGACGTCGGCCAGGGGATCGGGACGCGGCGCAGCGCTTTCCACCGAGGGATCCGCCTGCGTCTGGGGAATGCGCAGGTGCTGCAGGTTGATGTCGATCGGCTGGCCGGTCTGGCGCGGAATGCGTACCTGGCCGGCGATGGTCTGACTGGCCAGGCCGAGTTGCCAGGCATTGCCCTGGGGTTCATAGGTGAGGCGCAGGTTGTCGATCTGCTGACCGAACGCCAGGAAACGACCGAAGCCGAGATCGCCCCGCCCGAGGCTGGAGATGTCCAGGGTGTTGCCACCGCCCTGCCCTGCGCCAGCACTGCCACCGCCACTGGCCTTGCCATAGCGCTGATAGACGTCCTGCCAGGCCGCCAGGTCGAATTCCGCCAGTTGGCCGCGCAGGTCGTAGCCGGCGGCCGTGGGCAGATTGGCGGTGCCGCCGCCCAGCACGATCTCGCCGCGGCCCTTGGCGATGGCCTTGGGGTCGAGCATCAGCACGGCGTCGGCGAGGCCCTTGTAGGTCGCCTCCACCCGCCGCTCGCCGTCGTTGAGCGCCAGGCTGAAGAAGCCTTCGCGTGGCTCGTCGGCCTTCTTGCCGAAGGGGGCCGGCAGGTCGACGGTCACTCCGCGCAGATCCGAGGTGACCGCCAGCTCACTGTGCTCGGCCAGGATCAGACCGAGGCGATAGCCGAGCAGGCCGCGCGCCGGGATGGGTCGGCCTTCGCTGCCCAGCCAGCGTGCCAACTGGTCGACGTCGACGCGGCCATCCACCACTAGCCGGGTGCGGGGATCGTCGGGCTTGCCTTCGGCCAGGGCCTGACCGCGGATCGGCTGGTCGAAGACCCGCGCCTGGATGTCGGGGGCGCTGAGGCCGCTGCGGGTGTCGTAGCGAAAGCTGCCGCGCAGGTCGGTGAGGGTCAGCTGGGGATCGGCCAATTCCAGACGCGCCTTGTCCGGTGTCAGCTCGACCACCACCACCGGTGGCTGCCCCTTGGCCAGGGGAATGTCCAGATTCAGGCTGCTGTTGGCGAGCGCACCCTCGCCCTTCCAGCCGGCGAACACCTTGGCGGTCGGCAACGGCGTGTCCTGGAGGATCTTCAAGCCATCGCGCACGCTGCTGTCGAGTCGCGCGCCGAGCCGCAGGTGCGGCGCGCTGCCATCGTGCAGCAGCGGGATGCGCGCCTCGACGTCCCGGACCCGGGTGTCGAGGATGCGTCCCTCGGGGACCTGCACCTTGACCCCGTCGCTTTCGATGAAGACATCGCCGCGGGCCTCGCGCAGGGCGGGCCAGCCGGGCTGATAGGCCAGTTGGGCGTCGTGCACCCGGAAGAACAGACTCATGGTGCGCGAATGCGCCGGCGAGCCGTGGCGCAGCGAGCCCTGGTACTGGTAGATCCCCTCGTCGATGCGACCGCCGACGATGGCGGTGGTCAGCCACTGGGCCAGCTCCGGACTGAAATCCGTGGCCGGCAGCTTGGTCGGCAGGTACTTGCGGGTGTAGCTGGCGTCGCCATCCTTGAGGCCGACGCGCAGGTCCATGTAGCTGTCCACCTCCGGATGCAGGCCAAGCTGGATATGCATGTCGCCACTGGCGGCGCCTTCCGGCCCGGTGACCTGCATCAGGGCACTGCCCAGGGTGAAGCGCTGGTCGTCGAGACTCCAGGTCAGCCGTGCCCTGGCGGTGCGATAGCGCCAGGGTTCGGGAAAGAGATCGCTCAGGTGCAGCATGAAATCGGTGGTGTCCAGGCGCAGCTCGCCGCCGCCCAGGCTGCCGCTCAGGCTGCCGGTAACGCCCTCGGCGGCCGGCGCGCCGTGGTAGGCGGTGAAGCCCACCCGCTCCAGGTTGGCCGCATAGGAAAGGCGCTCGCGCAACGGCTTCTGCGGATAGAAGTCGGCGTTGAGATTGCGCAACTGGCCATGGGGCGCCAGGGCCTGGAGCGCCTGGGCGACCGGCGCCGGCAGGGGCGCCAGATCCCGCGCCAGCCGGGCAGCCTGCCTGAGATCCAGCTGGTCGCCGCGCACCTGCAGGTGCTGGGCGGCGCTGTCATAGCCCAGGCCATAGCGGGCCTCCAGCGGCTTGCCATCGAGCTGGGCCTTGAGCGCCAGGGACCCCTGGTACTGGCTGGCGTCGCCGGCCTGCTGGTCGGCGTCCAGGGTCAGGGCCTGCAGGCGCACCGGAGGATGGTCGGCATAGGCGAGCGTCAGGTCATCCGCCTTCAGCCGCAGGTGGGAACGCTGCAGCCGCCCTTCGCCCCAGGCGAACCACAGCTCGCCTTCCGCCTGGGCACGCCGCAGTTGCCACTGCCGGGTCAGGGCCGCCGGCACCCAGCGGGACCAGTCGCTGGCGGGCAGGCTGAGATAGCCTTCGAGGGTGCTGGCGCGCCAGTCCTCGGGACGCGGCGTGGCGGTGAAGTGCGCCGCGACCGTGCCGCCATCGGGCAACCGGAATCGGGTCGCCAGTTCCAGGGCGCCACCGAGCTGCCGGGACAGACTGGCCTCGGCGTACCTCAGGGTCACCGGCGAACCCTGCTGGGGAATCAGGCTGAGCTGGCTGTCCAGCAGACTGGCATGGCCCAGACGCGCCAGGCCATCGAGCAGCGGACCCGGATCGAAGGGCTTGGCCTCCGGTGCCCGGGGCGGCAGGCCGCGCAGTTGCCAGTGTCCCTGAGGGTCTTCCTGCAGGACCAGATGGACGCCATCGACCTGCACGGACTTGAGTCGCAGCTGGCGGTGCCAGAGGCTGCCGAAGACATCCGGCACCACCTGGAGATGATCCAGCTGCACCGTGCCTTCGCCGCGCCCCAGGGACAGGTCGCGCAGGATCAGCACCGGATTCCAGCGGGCCCAGCGCCCTTCGAGCCGGCCCAGGCGCACCGGTTCGCCGAGCGCCGCCGCGGCGCGCGCCTCGACCTCGTTGCGGTATTCGCCGACCCAGGGCATGAGCAGCCGACCCAGGCCCAGGTAGAGCGTCACCAGAACGAGCGCCAGCAGCGCCAGACCCAGCGCGCCGCGTTTGAGCAAGGCCATCAAGACGCGGACCTAGAGCAGCACGACATCGTACTGCTCCTGGGAATACATGGTCTCCACCTGGAATTTGACGGTGCGGCCGATGAAGGCTTCGAGGTCGGCGACGTTGCCCGACTCCTCGTCCAGCAGTCGATCCACCACTTTCTGGTTGGCCAGCACCAGATAGGAATTGGCCTGGTAGGCCCGCGCCTCGCGCAGGATCTCGCGGAAGATCTCGTAGCAGATGGTTTCCGCGGTGCGCAGGATGCCGCGGCCCTGGCAGTTGGCGCAGGGCTCGCAGAGGACCTGGGACAGGCTCTCGCGGGTGCGCTTGCGGGTCATCTGCAGCAGGCCCAGTTCGGTGATGCCGATGATGTTGGTCTTGGCATGGTCGCGTTCGAGCTGCTTTTCCAGGGTGCGGATCACCTGGCGCTGGTGCTCTTCGTCTTCCATGTCGATGAAGTCGATGATGATGATGCCGCCGAGATTGCGCAGCCGCAGCTGGCGGGCGATGGCGGTGGCCGCCTCCAGATTGGTCTTGAAGATGGTCTCTTCCAGATTGCGATGGCCGACGAAGGCGCCGGTGTTGACGTCGATGGTGGTCATCGCCTCAGTGGGATCGATCACCAGATAGCCCCCGGACTTGAGCAGCACCTTGCGCTCCAGGGCCTTCTGGATCTCGTCTTCCACGCCATAGAGGTCGAAGATCGGCCGCTCCCCTGGATAGTGCTCCAGCCGCGCCGCCACCTCGGGCATCAGCTCTTCGACGAACTGGCCGATGCGCTGGAAATTCTCGCGACTGTCGACGCGGATCTTTTCCGTGCGCGGCCCGACCAGATCGCGCAGGGCGCGCAGGGCCAGGGTCAGGTCTTCGTAGATGGGTACCGGCGTCGGCCCTTGGAGATTGCCGGAGATCTGCTGCCAGAGGCGCCGCAGGTAGCGGATGTCGGCGAGGATGTCTTCTTCGCGCGCCGCCTCGGCAGCGGTGCGCAGGATGAAGCCGCCCTCGTGCTCGATGCCCTCGCTCTCCACGCAGCGCGCCATGATCGCCTTGAGCCGCTCGCGCTCGGCTTCGTCCTCGATCTTCAGCGAGATGCCGACGTGGGAGGTGCGCGGCATATAGACCAGGTAGCGCGAGGGGATCGACAGATGGGTGGTGAGGCGGGCGCCCTTGGTGCCTATGGGGTCCTTGGTGACCTGGACCACCAGCGTCTGGCCTTCGCGCACCAGGGCGTTGATGCTTTCCACCGCCGCGCCTTCGCGCTGAGAGATCTCGGCGGCATGGATGAAGGCCGCGCGGGCCAGGCCGATGTCGACGAAGGCCGCCTGCATGCCCGGCAGCACCCGCACCACCCGCCCGCGATAGATGTTGCCGACGATGCCGCGCCTGAGGGTGCGCTCGACGTGCACCTCCTGCAGCACACCGTTTTCCACGACGGCGACACGGGACTCCATGGGAGTGATGTTGATGAGGATCTCTTCGCTCATGGAGGACTCTTGGACGACGTGAAAGGGCGGAAGGGAGGCCGAGGCGCCGGGCGCCTCAGGACTGGGCGGTCGGCCGTCCGACAGACCGCCAACAAGGGATGGCGAAAGCGCTCAGCAGTTCCGCGGTCTCGCACAGCGGCAGCCCTACGACGGCGCTGTAGCTGCCGTGCAGGCTGCGCACGAAGACTGCGCCGGCGCCCTGGATGGCGTAGCTGCCGGCCTTGTCGGCCGGCTCGCCGGTGTCCCAGTAGCGCTCGGCCTCGCCGGGCGCCAGGGGGCGGAATTCCACCTCGGCGGACACCACGCGACTCAGGCAGCGCTCGCCATCGGCGACGGCGACGCCGGTCACCACCCGATGCCGGCGCCCGCTGAGCGCCGCGAGCATGGCCAGGGCGTCGGCGCGATCCCGGGGCTTGCCGAGCAGCCGGTCATCGAGCACCACGCAGGTGTCGGCGCCCAGCACGCAGCCACTGGAGGCACCGGCCAGCACCTGCCAGCCCATCGCCGCCTTGGCCCGCGCCAGGCGCTCGACATAGGCGTCTGCGGCTTCCCCTGGATGCGGGGTTTCGTCCACGGTTGCGGCGACCTTCTGGAAGCCCACGCCGATCTGTTCGAGCAGTTCGGCGCGGCGGGGCGAAGCGGAGGCAAGGTAGAGCTGAGGCATCGACAACAACCAGACGACAGGGGATGACGGGAGAATGCCAGCCTGTCGCAGGTGAAACCAGCTTAGTTGACGCCGAATCTGAGGCGCAGCCCGCGGAGCAGCAGATAGATCCACGGCCAGAGCAGCGCGCTGACCAGCGAGGGCGTGAGAAACACCAGGGTCGGCGGCCGGCTGCCGGCCAGGGCGTTGAGCCACAGCGCCAGCAGCTGGGCGATGCCATAGACCACCAGCAGCACGAAGCTCTGCTGCCAGATCGGAAAGGCCCGCAGCCGCTGCGCCAGGGAACGCACGAGAAAGACCACCAGGCTCAGCACCAGGGCGGTCTGGCCGAGCAGACTGCCGTAGAGCACGTCTTCGGCGATGCCCATCACCCAGGCGGTGAGCAGGCCGACGCGGTGCGGCAGGGTCAGGGTCCAGAAGGTCAGCAGCATGGCCAGCCACAGCGGCCGACCGATCTCCATGAACTCGGGCATGGGCACCACGGACAGCAGCAACCCGACCAACAGGGTGAGCCAGATCACCCACCCGTTGTGGCCGATGCGCAGCGCCATCAACGATCACCCTCGTCGGGCAATTCCGGCGCGGGTTGCTGGAGCCGGCGCTGCGACTGGCTAGCGCCTGGCGCTGGCTGAGCGGGCGTGGCAGTTGCGCCCTGGGCCGCCGGCCTGGCCGGCGTCGCCGGATGCGCCGAGCGGCCGTTGGCAGGCGGCTTGGTCGGCGTGGCGGGATGAGCCGAACTGCCGCCCTGCCCCGCCGGTGGCTTGGTCGGGGTCGCGCTGCGACTGCCGCTGTTGGCCGCGGGCGCCGGGGTGGCGTTGGCGGCCGCCGGTTGAGCGGCCGAGGCGCCGGCCGGCGGCGGATTCGCCGGGGCAGCCGGGCGCTGGGCCGCGTGGCGATCGGCGGCTTCCTGGGCCTCGGCGGCGTCATTGGCGCGCTGTTCAGGCGTGCGGGTGTCGCTGAACACCAGCAGCATGTAGCGGCTGCGATTGAGCTTGGCGGTGGGAATGGCGCGCACCACGGCGAAGGGTTGCCCCGAGTCGTGGATCACCTTGGACACGGTCGCCACCGGGTAGCCGGCCGGGAAGCGCTGCCCCAGGCCGGAGCTCACCAGCAGGTCGCCTTCCTTGATGTCGGCAGTGTCGGCCACATAGCGCAATTCCAGGCGCTCGGGATTGCCGGTGCCCACGGCGATGGCGCGCAGGCCGTTGCGATTGACCTGCACCGGAATGCTGTGGGTCACGTCGGTGAGCAGCAGCACCCGCGCCGAATAGGGCATCACCTCCACCACCTGCCCCATCAGGCCGCTGGCGTCGAGCACCGGCTGGCCGACGAAGACGCCGTCCTTCGCGCCCTTGTCGATGATGATGCGATGGGTATAGGGATTGGGGTCGACGCCGATCAGCTCGCCGACCAGCACCTTGTCGTCCACCAGGGCGGCGGAATTGAGCAGCTCGCGCAGGCGCACGTTCTGTTCGGTGAGGGCGGCGAGTTTCTGCAGACGGCGCTGCAGCAGCAGCTGCTCGGCCTTGAGTCGCTCGTTTTCCGCCATCAGCTCGGTGCGGCTGGAAAACTGATCGCTGACGCCTTCCCAGGCGCGCAGGGGAAAGCCCGCCACCTCATAGAGGGGCGAGAGGACCAGCGCCAGTTCGCTGCGTACCGGTTTCAGGTAGTCGAAGCGCGCGTCGGTGACCATGACACCCACCGAAAGGGCGGCCAGGATCAGCAGACGAATGCCCAGCGCCGGGCTTTTGCTGAAAATCGGCTTGATGGTGAGTTCCTCGCAGAACGCGCCCGGCGCTCCGGCCGCCAGGGGCAGCCGGAGCGGGGCCTGTAGCCTGGAACTGCCTTATTCGGTGGACAGCAGGTCCATGGCGTGGCGATCCATCATGTCCAGCGCCTTGCCGCCGCCACGGGCCACGCAGGTCAGCGGGTCTTCGGCGACGATCACCGGCAGCCCGGTTTCCAGCGACAGCAGCTTGTCCAGATCGCGCAGCAGGGCGCCACCACCGGTCAGCACCAGGCCGCGCTCGGCGATGTCGGAGGCCAGCTCCGGCGGCGACTGCTCCAGGCAGCTCTTGACCGCCTGGACGATGGTCGCCAGGGATTCCTGCATGGCTTCGAGCACCTCGTTGGAATTGAGGGTGAAGCTGCGCGGTACGCCTTCGGCCAGATTGCGGCCACGGACGTCGATCTCGCGGACCTCGCCGCCCGGGTAGGCGGTGCCGATTTCCTGCTTGATGCGCTCGGCGGTGGATTCGCCGATCAGGCTGCCGTAGTTGCGGCGCACATAGGTGACGATGGCTTCGTCGAAGCGATCGCCGCCGACGCGGACGGATTCGGCATAGACCACGCCATTCAGCGAGATCAGGGCGATCTCGGTGGTGCCGCCACCGATGTCGACGACCATGGAGCCATGGGCTTCCTCGACCGGCAGACCGGCGCCGATGGCCGCGGCCATCGGCTCCTCGATCAGGAACACCTCACGGGCACCCGCGCCCAGCGCGGATTCGCGAATGGCGCGACGCTCGACCTGGGTCGACTTGCAGGGCACGCAGATCAGCACCCGCGGACTGGGCTGCAGGAAGCTGTTCTCGTGCACCTTGTTGATGAAGTATTGCAACATCTTTTCGCAGACGCTGAAGTCGGCGATGACGCCGTCCTTCATCGGGCGAATGGCGGAGATGTTGCCCGGCGTCCGGCCGAGCATGCGCTTGGCGTCGGTACCGACGGCGACGACGCTCTTCTGGTTGCCGTGGGTACGGATGGCGACGACCGACGGCTCGTTGAGCACGATGCCACGCTCGCGGACATAAATAAGGGTGTTGGCGGTTCCCAGGTCGATCGACAGATCGCTGGAGAACATGCCACGCAATTTCTTGAACATGAGGTGACCCTAGGCGGTGACAAGCAGGCACGCGACAGGACAAACGTGCGGGTAAAAAAGTGCGGCAGACTCTATCAATCGCAGGGATTTAGGGCAAGGCGCCGATATGCTAGATTGAGAGCTTTTCCGGGCCGTTAAGCCCCTGTTCAACGCGGCGCCCGACCCGCCCAGCCCGTCTCCAGCATACGCGGCCACCGACCGGGTCATGCCGCCTTCCTGCTTGGAGAAGCCGATGGCGCTCGAACGCACCGACGTCGAAAAGATCGCTCACCTGGCCCGTCTGGGTCTCGATGAAGCGGATCTCGCCGCTACCACCGCCACCCTCAACGACATCCTCGGCCTCGTCGACCAGATGCAGGCCGTGGACACCACGGGTATCGATCCCCTCGCCCACCCGCTGGAAGCCACCCAGCGTCTGCGCCCCGACCAGGCCACCGAAGGCGACCGGCGCGAGGCCTACCAGGCCATCGCCCCGGCCGTGGAAGCCGGCCTGTACCTGGTCCCCAAGGTGATCGAGTGAGACACGACATGCATCAGCTGACCCTGACCGAAATCGCCGCCGCCCTGGCCGCGAAGGATTTTTCTGCCGAGGAACTGACCCGCGGCCTGCTGCAGCGGATCGAGCAGCTCGATCCCCAGCTCAACAGCTTCATCACCGTGACCGCCGACGCGGCCCTGGCCCAGGCGCGGGCCGCCGACGCCCGACGCGCCGCTGGCGAAAATGGCGCCCTGCTCGGTGCGCCCCTCGCCCACAAGGATCTGTTCTGCACCCAGGGGGTGCTCACCAGCTGCGGTTCGAAGATCCTCACCGGCTTCAAGGCGCCCTATGACGCCACCGTGGTGGAGCGCCTGGCCGCGGCCGGTACCGTCTCCCTGGGCAAGCTGAACATGGACGAATTCGCCATGGGTTCGGCCAACGAGTCCAGCCACTACGGCCCGGTGAAGAATCCCTGGGACCTGACCCGGGTCCCGGGCGGTTCCTCCGGTGGTTCCGCCGCGGCCGTGGCCGCGCGCCTGCTGCCGGCCGCCACCGGCACCGACACCGGCGGCTCAATCCGCCAGCCGGCGGCCCTGACCAACCTCACCGGCATCAAGCCCACCTACGGCCGCGTCTCGCGCTGGGGCATGATCGCCTACGCTTCCAGCCTCGACCAGGGCGGTCCCCTGGCGCGCACCGCCGAAGACTGCGCCCTGCTGCTGCAGGCCATGGCCGGTTTCGACCCCAAGGACTCCACCAGCGTCGACCAGCCGGTGGACGACTATCGCGCCGCCCTGCAGCAGCCGCTGAGCGGCCTGCGCATCGGCCTGCCGCGGGAATACTTCGGCGCCGGCCTGGACGCCCGCATCGGTGACAAGGTACTGGCCGTGGTCGAGGAGCTGAAGAAGCTCGGCGCCACCGTCAAGGACATCTCGCTGCCCACCCTGCAGCACGCGATTCCGGCCTATTACGTCATCGCCCCGGCCGAAGCCAGCTCCAACCTGTCGCGCTTCGACGGCGTGCGCTTCGGCTATCGCTGCGAGAATCCGGTCAACCTGGAAGATCTCTACAAGAGATCCCGTGGCGAAGGCTTCGGTGCGGAAGTGAAGCGCCGCATCATGGTCGGCACCTATGCCCTGTCGGCTGGCTACTACGACGCCTACTACCTCAAGGCCCAGCGCATCCGCCGGCTGATCAAGAACGACTTCGTCGCGGCCTTCGCCGAGGTCGACGTCATTCTCGGCCCGACCACGCCGAACCTGGCCTGGAAACTCGGCGAGAAGAGCAACGATCCGGTCTCCGCCTATCTCGAAGACCTCTACACCATCGCCGCCAACCTCGCCGGCATCCCCGGCCTGTCGATGCCGGCCGGCTTCGTCGATGGCCTGCCGGTGGGCGTGCAGCTGCTCGGCAACTATTTCCAGGAAGGCCGGCTACTCAACGTCGCCCACCAGTACCAGCAGGTCAGCGACTGGCATCGCCAGGCGCCGAGCGGCTTCTGAGGAAGGATAGAGACATGCAATGGGAAACCGTGATCGGGCTTGAGATTCACGCTCAGCTCAGCACCCAATCGAAGATTTTCTCCGGCAGCGCCACCAGTTTCGGCGCCGAGCCCAATGCCCACGCCAGCCTGGTCGACCTGGGCATGCCCGGCACCCTGCCGGTGCTCAACGCCGAAGCGGTGCGCATGGCCTGCAAGTTCGGTCTGGCCATCGACGCCGAGATTGCCGAACGCAACGTCTTCGCGCGCAAGAACTACTTCTACCCGGACCTGCCCAAAGGCTACCAGACCAGCCAGATGGATCATCCCATCGTCGGCAAGGGCCACCTGGACATCACCCTGGAAGACGGCACCGTCAAGCGCATCGGCATCACCCGCGCGCACCTGGAAGAAGACGCCGGCAAGAGCCTGCACGAAGACTTCCACGGCATGAGCGGCATCGACCTGAACCGCGCCGGCACGCCGCTGCTGGAGATCGTCTCCGAGCCGGACATCCGCAGCGCCAAGGAAGCCGTGGCCTATGTGAAGGCCATCCATGCCCTGGTGCGCTACCTGGGCATCTGCGACGGCAACATGGCCGAGGGTTCGCTGCGTTGCGACTGCAACGTCTCGGTACGCCCCAAGGGCCAGGAAGCCTTCGGCACCCGCGCCGAGATCAAGAACGTCAACTCCTTCCGCTTCATCGAGAAGGCCATCAACCACGAGGTCCAGCGCCAGATCGAATTGATCGAGGACGGCGGCACCGTGGTGCAGGAAACCCGCCTGTACGATCCCAACAAGGACGAGACCCGCTCTATGCGGAGCAAGGAAGAAGCCAACGACTACCGTTACTTCCCCTGCCCCGACCTCTTGCCGGTGGTGATCGAGCCAGCCTTCCTGGCCGAGGTGCGCAGCCAGCTGCCCGAGCTGCCGACCGAGAAGCGCGATCGCTTCCAGAGCGAGTACGGGCTGTCGGTATATGACGCCAGCGTGCTGTCCGCCAGCCGCGAACTGGCCGACTACTTCGAGGAAGTCCAGCGGGTGAGCGGCGACGCCAAGCTGGCCGCCAGCTGGGTGATGGGCGAATTGTCGAGCCTGCTCAACAAGCAGGACCTGGACATCGCCCAGGCGCCGGTGAGCGCGGCCCAGCTGGGCGGCCTGATTCTGCGCATCAAGGACGACACCATCTCCGGCAAGATCGCCAAGATGGTGTTCGAGGCGCTGGCCGCCGGCGAAGGCGCGAGCGCCGACGCCATCATCGAAGCCAAGGGCCTCAAGCAGGTTACCGACAGCGGCGCCATCGAGGCCATGCTGGACGAGGTCCTGGCGGCCAACGCCGCCCAGGTCGAGCAATACCGCGCCAGCGACGAAGCCAAGCGCGGCAAGATGTTCGGCTTCTTCGTCGGCCAGGCCATGAAGGCCTCCAAGGGCAAGGCCAACCCCGGCCAGGTCAACCAGCTGCTCAAGCAGAAACTGGAAGGCTGACGGCGGTCGCACGGGGTAACGGAGCGGGGCTGACAGTCCCGCTCCGACCCCTTAAGCTGCTGCCGGTCGTTTTGCCAGGAGGCATCGAGATGCATCGGATCCACCGTGCCGGACTGCTTTCGCTGGTCCTGCTGTTCGCCGGTTGCGCCAGTCAGGAAAGCTTCCCGCCCACGCTGTCCTCCAGTGCTGCCCATGACTATCAGGACACCGGCATGGCGTCCTTCTACTCCAAGTGGCACGCCGGGCGCCGCACCGCCAGCGGCGAGAAATACGATCCCGGGGCCCTGACCGCGGCCCATCGCACCCTGCCCTTCGGCACCCGGGTCCAGGTCACCAACCTGGCCAATGGTCGCAGCGTGGTGGTGCGCATCAACGATCGAGGGCCGACGGTCCGCCGCCGGCTGATCGACCTGTCGCGCAGTGCGGCCGATCGTCTCGACATGGTGGCCGACGGGACCTCCCGGGTCAGCATCCGCAGCCTCGACTGATACGGGCGCTAGCCCTGACAGGCTGGGGCAAAGGCCCACAGCAGCCGTGGCGGCGCCGCGGCGAGCTGTCGGGCGATGGAGGCATAGCGCGGATCGAGCAGACTGGCCGACCAGTACAGGTTTCTGGCGTTCTGCGGATCCCAGCGCCCCGCATAGCCGGGCAGACCGGCCTCGGCGCGTTGCACATCGAAATGTACTGTCGTCTTGCGGAATTCCTCATGACTGCGCTGGCCTTGCGCATAGGGCAGCAGCCAGTCGAGCGCCCTGGCCAGGGTCTGACCGTCTCGACCCGGCAAGTGCAACCAGTCCTCGCCGCGCCCCCGGGCCACCGCCGCCGCCAGCACCAGGGGTTCGAGGTCGTAGACGACATAGTGCAGGGCATCGCGCTCGCCGAAGTCCAGCACCTCGCCATCGGGCTTGAGATTGACCGACAGCTGCGCCACGAAGGCCGCCCGCGCCCGGGCGAACAGCGCCGGGTCATCCAGGGCACCCGCCGCCAGGGTCGCCAGCTTGATCCTGTGACTCTGCCAGTTGTTGCTCCAGACGCCACGGGCATCCCCACGATGCGCTTCCATCTGCTGCAGATAGCCCTCGGCCAGGGTCTCGATGAACGCGCGGGTGCGCTGGGCCGTGGCCAGGGGCAGGTCCGCCGCGGTCAGCCGATAGGCGAGGATGAGACCGCCCAGGTTGGTTTCGTCGATGGGCTGGAAGCTGGGCCGATACCCTGGCAGCCAGGCATCGAGATAGTGGGCCAGACGTGCCAGGGCCGCGGCATCGCGACTGTCCCGCCAGGCCAGCGCCAGATCGAGCATGTAGCCGAAGTCGCGCACCGCCGCGGCGGATTGATCGTGGATGCCGGTGTGCGGCAGGGTCCCCGCGGTATGGATCACCGGCAGCGCCTGGGGCTCCGGCGCCGGAGGCCGGCTGACCGCCAGTGCCAGCGCCGCGGCCGAGGGTGGCGTCGCGGCCAGGCAGGTCGAATGCCCGGGTGCTGCGGCCAGGGCGAGATACAGCAAGGCAGTGCTCATGGCGGGAATCCCCTGGCTAGCGGTGGCACGACTGGGCTGGTATCCCCCCAACCTGGCATCCGCGCCTTAGCAACGCCTTAAGTCAGCCGCCCAGGGTAGCCCTCTGACGCTGGCGTCCTGCCAACCGCCAGGAAAACCAGCCAAAAAAAGCCCGCGACCAAGCGACTGGCCGCGGGTTGTGCAACGGGGGGAGAGGCGCCGGAGCCCCTCTCGAAAAGCGGATCTTACTGGGGACCGAGCTTGTCCATCAGGGCGGCGAGCTTTTCGTACTCGTCCTGCTTGAGATCCGTCAGCGGGGTGCGCACGGGGCCGGCGTCGTAGCCGGCGATGCGGGCGCCCGCCTTGACGATGCTGACGGCGTAGCCGGCGCAACGGTTGCGGATTTCCAGGTACGGCAGGAAGAAGTCGTCGATCAGCTTGCCGACCGCCTGGTGATCGTCACGGGCGATGGCTTCGTAGAACTGCACGGCGGTCTTGGGGATGAAGTTGAACACGGCCGAGGAATAGACCGGCACGCCCAGCGCCTTGTAGGCGGCGGCATAGACTTCCGCGGTGGGCAGGCCACCCAGATAGCTGAAGCGATCGCCCAGGCGGCGGCGAATGGCGACCATAAGTTCGATGTCACCCAGGCCGTCCTTGTAGCCGATCAGGTTCGGGCAGCGCTCGGCCAGTTGCTCCAGGTGATGGGGCTGCAGGCGGCAGACGTTGCGGTTGTAGACCACCACGCCGATCTTGACCGACTTGCAGACGGCTTCGACATGGGCGGCCACGCCGTCCTGGCTGGCTTCGGTCAGGTAGTGCGGCAGCAGCAGCAGACCCTTGGCGCCCAGCCGTTCGGCCTCCTGGGCATAGGCGATGGCCTGGCGGGTGGAGCCACCGACACCGGCGAGGATCGGCACACTGCCCTGACAGGTGTCCACCGCGGTCTTGATGATGCCGCTGTATTCGCTGGCTTCCAGCGAGAAGAATTCACCGGTGCCACCAGCGGCGAACAGTGCGGTCGCACCGTAGGGGGCCAGCCACTCCAGGCGCTTGGCATAGGTGTCGGGGCGGAAGTCGCCGTTGGCATCGAAGTCGGTCAGCGGAAAGGACAGCAGACCGGAAGAGAGGACGTGTTTGAGTTCTTGTGGAGTCATCTTGAGTGCCTCGGCATAGGTTGGACTGGGGTGCGGCAGGTCCGCTACCCGTTGTAAGTCATCGTACAACCTCCTTTGTGGAAGGGGCAAGCCCCAACCAGAAAAATGCCTATCGCGACGTCAAAGCCCTGCTTCAGACCTCTTCCGCCTGGCGTTCCATTTCTTCATGGGCGCGTCTGAGCCGCTCGCGACTGTTGCTCAGGTGCAGGCGCATGGCCGAACGAGCCGCCTCGAGGTTGCCGTCTTCGATGGCCTGGACGATGGCTTCGTGCTCGGCATCCAGCCGCTTCTGATAGAGCTGCTGGTCGTCGTGGGCAAGATAGGCGGAATTGAGCCGGGTGCGCGGAATCAGCACCGTGCCCAGGTAGCTCATGATGTCGCTGAAATAGCGATTGCCGGTGGAACTGGCGATCAGCAGGTGCAATTCCAGATCCGCGCTCACCGCGCGATCGGGCTGCTCGACGCCGGTGCGCATGGCTTCCAGCAGCGCCCACATGGCCTGCAGTTGCTCGGCCGAGCGGCGCTGGGCGGCCAGGCCGGCGGCCTCGACTTCCAGGCTGATGCGCAGTTCGAGCATCGCCAGGACGTCCTTGAGGGTGGTGATGGTGGCCGGATCGATCGGCAATGGCGACTCGGGGCGCCGCTCCAGCACGAAGGTGCCGATGCCGTGGCGCGTTTCCACGTAACCCCCGGCCTGCAGCCGGGAAATGGCCTCGCGCACCACGGTGCGACTCACGCCCTGGGCCTGCATGATGGCCGACTCGGTGGGGAGCTTGTCGCCAGGCTGGAATTGGCCGTCGCCGATCTGCTGAATAAGCACTCCGACGACCTCTTCTGCCAGGCTGCGGGGTCTTTTTCGGGGGCGGGATACGGTAGCTGCTGACATGGATTCTCGTACCGATTGAAGGGACTCTGGAATCATAGCACCCCCCTTCCCGAAAACGCCCGATTTAGACCGCTTAGTCCATATCAGAGACCCTCGCCAACCGCTCTAGGACGCAGTTCTTGGCCCTCCAGCAGCAGGTGGCGGCGATGGTAGGCGCGCAGGCTCGGACGATGGCCGACACTGACCAGGGTGAGACCCGGATTTTCCGCCAGCAGACGCTCATAGAGCGCACGCTCGTCCGCTTCGCTGAGCGCCGAGCTGGCTTCGTCGAGAAACAGCCAGTCGGGGGCGTAGAGCAGCGCCCGCGCCAGGGCTACCCGCTGCTGCTCGCCGGGCGACAGGGTGCGTTCCCAGTGGCGGGCTTCATCCAGGTGCTCGCGCAGGTGATCGAGACGGCACTGCTGCAGCACCTCGGCCAGCCGCTCGTTGGAATAGGCATCCGCCGGCTGCGGATAGGCCAGGGCTTCGCGCAGGGTGCCGATGGGCAGATAGGGTTGTTGCGGCAGGAACAGCTGACGCCCCGGCGGGACGCCGATCCCGCCCTGCCCTTGCCGCCAGAGTCCGGCCAGGGCCCGCAGCAGGGTGCTCTTGCCACTGCCCGAGGCGCCTTCGATCAGCAGGTGTTCGCCACGGGCGATACGCAGATCGGTGGGATGCAGCAGCAACCGGCCGGCGGCACCCAGGGAAAGACCTTCCAGGACCAGGTCGCTGCTACTGGCATGGGGCACCAGGATGTCGGTCTCCTGGCCGAATTCGGCCATGGTCTCGCGAAAGGTCAGCAGGCGATCGGACACGGCGCGCCAGCCGGCCAGGCTGACGTAGGCGTCGACGAACCAGCTGAGACTTTCCTGGACATTGCCGAAGGCCGAGTTGATCTGCATCAGATCGCCCAGCTGGATCTTGCCGGAGAAATAGCGCGGCGCCGCCAGGACGAAGCCGGCGATGATGGCGATCTGGCTGTAGCCGGCGGTGAAGAACGTCAGCCGCTTTGTGTAGTTCATCACCAGGTGGTAGTTGCCCCAGACATAGCCGAAGCGATCCAGCAGACGGCGGTGCTCGTTGGCCTCACCGCGGAACAGCGCCACGCTCTCGGCCTTCTCGCGGACGCGGATCAGGCCGAAGCGCAGGTCGGCTTCATAGCGTTGCTGCTGGTTGTAGAGACCGATCAGCCGACGGCCGATCAGATGGGTCAGCCAGGTGCCGACGGTGGCGTAGATCAGGGCCGCCCAGAACATGTAGGCCGGGATGGTGATGCCAAACAGGGTGATGTCGCCGGAGATGCCGAACAGGATGACGCTGAAGGACACCAGGCTGACCACGGTGCGGATGAAGCCCAGCCCGAGGCTCAGGGTGGTTTCGGCGAAGTCGCGGATGTCTTCGGTGAGGCGCTGGTCGGGGTTGTCGGCGCCGCCTTCGCGTTCCAGCTGATAGTAGTTGCGGTCGGAAAGCCAGAGGCCGAAGTGCTTTTCGGTCAGCCAGCGCCGCCAGTTGATGGTCAGCGCCTGAGTGAGGTACAGCCGGTACACGGCCAGCAGGATGGCGGTGGCGGCCAGCCCGCAGAAGTACAGCATCAGCCGGATGAAGGCGGCCAGATCGCGATTCTGCAGGGCGTCGTAGAAGTAGCGATACCAGGTGTTCAGGGCCACCGACAGGCCGACCCCGGCCAGCGACAGGGCGATGACCACGGACAGCAGGAGCCAGGCCTTGCCTTTCTCTTCACTGCGCCAGTAGGGGGTGATCAGGGCCCAGACGCGGGCCAGGAAATGCCCACGGGAAGCCCCGTAGACGGAGGGCACGGGTACGGCGGATTCGGACATGCTCGGACTCTCAAGGACTGCTCAACGAGACGCCTGCACAGCCTATGCCGGAAAGCCTGAACGAATTCTGACTGAAACAATGTAACAGTTTGTCGCCCACGGCGATCGTGGGCGATGCCAGCTTCAGCGACGCACCGGACGCTTCTGCAGCTTGCGCTGCAGGGTACGGCGGTGCATGCCCAGCGCCCGCGCGGTCGCCGAGATATTGCCTTCGTGTTCGGACAGTACCCGCTGGATGTGCTCCCACTGCAGGCGATCCACCGACATGGGATTGTCCGGCACCAGGGTGTCGAGATCGGCGTGCTGGGCGAGCAGACCGGCCAGGACGTCGTCGGCATCCGCCGGCTTGCACAGGTAGTTGGTGGCGCCGCGCTTGATGGCCTCCACGGCGGTGGCGATGCTGGAATAGCCGGTGAGGATCACCACGCGCATCTCCGGGTGCAGCTCCAGCAGCTGGGGCAGCAGCACCAGCCCCGAGTCCCCTTCCATCTTGAGGTCGAGCACGGCGTAGTCCGGCAGGTCTTCCTTGGCCAGTTGCAGGCCTTCCTCGGCGCTGTCGGCGATGGACACGCGCAAGCCGCGGCGATCCATGGCGCGGGCCATCACCCGGGTAAAGGTGGGATCGTCGTCGACCAGCAGGATGTGGGGCTGGTCGTCGAAACCGCTGTTGAGGTCGTCAGTCATAGAATTCTCCAGGCATTCACGCCAGGGCGTAGTGCCGCGGCAGGCGCAATTCGGTCAGGGTGCCGCCTTCTTCGTGATTGTAGAGCTTCACCGTGCCGCCGGCGCGGGTGACGCTGGCCTGGCTGAGAAACAGGCCCAGTCCGAAGCCCTTGCCCTTGGTGGTGAAGAAGGGCTTGCCGAGCTGTTCGGCGATGGCCAGGGGTACGCCGGCACCGTGATCGCGGATCGACAGGCACAGCTCGCGCGCATCCCAGTGCAGACGGATGGCCAGGTTTTCCGGGCAGGCATCGGCGGCATTGTTGAGTAGATTCAGCAGTGCCTGGGTAAGTTCGACCGGCGGGGTCAGGCGCGGTGGCTTGCCCAGACTGACCACCTCGAAGCTGTAGGTGGCTTCCGGTCGCATCAGGTGCCAGCGATCCATGGTCGCCTCCAGCCACTCCACGGCGGTCTGCTCCTGCACCGTCTGGCGGCGGTCCGCCTCGGCCGCGCGCACCAGTTGCTGCAGGGTCTGCTTGCACTGGCCGACCTGGGCCTGCAACAGCGCCAGGTCCTCGCTCAGGGTCGGCTGACCGGCGTACTCCTGCTGCAGCTCCTTGAGCAGCACGCTCATGGTGGACAGCGGCGTGCTCAGCTCGTGGGCCGCGCCGGCGGCCTGGGTGGCCACGGCCAGCAGCTGCTGATCGCGCATGGCCTGTTCGCGGCGCTGGGCCTGCAGGCTCTCCTGCTCGCGCAGGGCGGTGGCCATGCGCGCGACGAACAGGGTGATGACCGCGGCGGACAGGGCGAAGCTCAGCCACATGCCGTAGCTGAGCACCGCACCGTCGTTGGCCACCAGCAGGTGCAGCGGCTCGTAGGACAGCAGCATCAGCGAGAAGACCGCCAGGGTCAGGGCCGCCAGGACCAGGGTATAGAGCCAGGGCAGCGTGGCCGCGGCGATGGTCAGGGGCACCAGGTAATAGGAGGCGAAGGGGTTGGTCGGACCGCCGGCGAAATACAGCAGGGCACTGTGGATGGCCAGGTCGCAGCCCAGGTGGGCGGCGTATTCCTGCTCGGTGACCGGCCAGGGGCGGGTCAGCCGCAGGGCGGCGAACAGGCAGAGTACGGCCGAGACGCCCAGGGTGATGGCCAGGGCCGTCCAGGGCAGCTGGACGATGCCCGACAGCCGGGCGATGCCCACCGAGCCGGCCTGCGCGGCCAGCACCAGCACGCGGATGATGACCAGGCGCCCGAGATTCTGGCGATTGGCGGACAACCATTGAACAGGCAAGGAGAACATGCGAGGTTCCAGGCGCAAGAAACGATCGAGACGACAGCCCCGCGGGGCTGCCGGTCAGAGCAGACTTGGCATTATAGCGATGGGTATCCGCCCGCAGCCGCCGACGCGGCAAAGCGACGCACCATCCGCCAGGTCCGCGGTCACACCGCTTTCGGACTGCCAATCAGGAGAACACCATGACCTTTCCCCTACGCCCGCTCGTGCTGGGCGCCGCGCTGTTCAGCACCCTGCTCGCCACCGGCGTCCAGGCCGATGAGCCGCGCTACAACCAGATCAGCCTGAGGGCCGAGGTCAGCCGCGAGGTCCCGCGCGACCGCATGCAGGTCATGCTCTACACCGAAAGCCAGGGCCAGGATCCGGCGGCCCTGGCCAGCGACACCACCAAGACCCTCAACGCCGCCCTGGAGCAGGCGCGCAAGGTCAAGGGGGTGGACGTTTCCCTGGGCAATCGCAACACCTATCCGGTCTATGAAGACCAGGGCCGCGCCATCAACGCCTGGCGCGAGCGCGGTGAACTGCGCCTGGAAAGCGCCGACTTCGCCGCCCTGTCCAAGCTGACCGGCGAACTGCTGGGCAGCCTGAAGATGGGCAACCTGCAATTCACCATCGCCGATGGCACCCGCAAGCAGCAGGAGGATGCCCTGTTCAAGGACGCCGTGGCCGCCTTCAAGGCGCGCGCCCAGCTGGCCACCGAAGCCCTGGGTGGCTCGGGCTATCGCATCGTCAGCCTGGACCTGGGCACCAGCGGTGTACCCCAGCCGCTGCCGATGCTGCGCATGTCGGCGATGAAGGCCGCCAGCGATGCCGTGACCCCGGATGTCGCCCCCGGCACCACCACCGTCGAAGTGACCGCGGGCGGTACCATCGAAGTACAGATGCCCTGATCTAGTGCAGAAAAGTAACAACGCTGTTTCGGTGCGCACTTTTGGTGCGCACCGACTTCCTGCCGCGACACCTTGTCTTACATCTTTGCGACATCTGTTTTGTGTTTGGGTCGCCTGGGGTCAATAGCTCGCCTGAGCTATGGACATGGGCACAGGCTGTGCATGTGGGCTCATCTGTCCACAAGACATCGGCATTCTGTTTCGCAACGCCACATCGTGTTGCGCCGTCCCCGACATGAGGTCTCCATGCACAAGAACGTACTCGCTGCCCTCTTCGCTTCCGGTCTGCTGGCCGGCGCACCCCTGGCCCAGGCGACCAACCTGGTGTTCTGCTCCGAAGGCAGCCCGGCCGGCTTCGATCCGGCGCAATACACCACCGGCACCGACTTCGATGCGTCGGCGGAAACCATCTTCAACAAGCTGACCCAGTTCGAGCGCGGCGGTACCCAGGTCAAGCCGGGTCTGGCGGAAAGCTGGGACATCAGCGAAGACGGCAAGGTCTACACCTTCCACCTGCGCAAGGGCGTGAAATTCCACACCACGGACTACTTCAAGCCGACCCGCGAATTCAATGCCGATGACGTCCTGTTCACCTTCCAGCGCATGCTGGACAAGAACAATCCGTTCCGTAAGGCCTACCCCACCGAATTCCCCTACTTCACCGACATGGGCCTCGACCAGAACATCGCCAAGGTGGAAAAGGTCGACGACTACACGGTGCGCATGACCCTCAACGAAGTGGACGCCGCCTTCCTGCAGAATCTGGCGATGCCCTTCCCGTCGATCCAGTCGGCCGAATACGCCGACAAGCTGCTCAAGGCCGGCAAGGCGGCCGAGATCAACCAGAAGCCGATCGGCACCGGTCCCTTCGTCTTCAGCCGCTACCAGAAGGATGCGGTGATCCGCTACAAGGCCAACCCGGACTACTGGGACAAGGTCGATGGACCCAAGGTGGACAACCTGATCTTCTCCATCAACACCGATCCTTCGGTGCGGATGCAGAAGCTCAAGGCCGGCGAGTGCCAGATCACCGTCTATCCGCGTCCGGCGGACCTGGACGGGCTGAAGAAGGACCCGAATCTCAAGCTGCCGTCGCAGCCGGGCTTCAACCTGGGCTACATCTCCTACAACGTCGAGCACGGCGAGCTGGCCAAGCTCAAGGTACGCCAGGCGATGGACATGGCGGTCAACAAGGAAGCCATCATCAACGCCGTCTACCAGGGCGCCGGCCAGGTAGCCGTCAACAGCATGCCGCCGACCCAGTGGTCCTATGACAAATCCATCAAGGACGCGCCCTACGATCCGGAAAAGGCCAAGGCCCTGCTCAAGGAAGCCGGCTTCAAGGAAGGCACCGAGCTCACCCTCTGGGCCATGCCGGTGCAGCGTCCCTACAACCCCAATGCGCGCTTGATGGCGGAGATGCTGCAGCAGGATTGGGCCAAGATCGGCGTCAAGACCAAGATCGTCAGCTACGAATGGGGCGAGTACATCAAGCGTTCCAAGAGTGGCGAGCAGGACATCATGCTGATCGGCTGGAGCGGCGACAACGGCGACCCGGACAACTGGCTGGCGACCCTCTTCGGCTGCAAGGCCATCGGTGGCAATAACTTCTCCCGCTGGTGCTACCAGCCGTTCGAGGACCTGGTGGTCAAGGCCAAGCGCGTGACCGACCAGGGCGAGCGCACCAAGCTCTACGAACAGGCCCAGCAGGTGCTCAAGCAGCAGGTACCCATGACGCCTATCGCGCACTCCACGGTCTACATGCCGATGCGCAAGGAAGTCCAGGACTACAAGATCAGCCCCTTCGGGTTGAACGAGTTCTACGGCGTCAGCGTCAGCAAGTGAAGCCTCTTGGCCAGGGTCGGGAGCTAGACTCCCGACCCTGGCCGTTCATTTGACTGATGGAGTGAGACCCATGCGCCTTCCCTACGCCTACTCGTTGCTGGCGGCGAGCCTGCTCGCCTGTGCTCCGCTCGCCCAGGCGGCGAGCAACCTCGTCTATTGCTCGGAAGCCAGCCCGGCCGGTTTCGATCCGGCGCAATACACCTCGGGCACCGAATTCGATGCCTCGGCCGAAACGGTCTTCAACCGCCTGGTGCAGTTCCAGCGTGGCGGCACCACCCTCGAGCCGGGCCTGGCGACCCAATGGGACGTGAGCGCGGATGGCAAGACCTATACCTTCCACCTGCGCCAGGGCGTGAAATTCCACACCACCGACTACTTCAAGCCCACGCGCGACTTCACTGCCGACGACGTGGTCTTCACCTTCCAGCGCATGCTCGACAAGGAGCAGCCATTCCGTAAGGCCTATCCCACGGAATTCCCCTACTTCACCGACATGGGGCTGGACCAGAACATCGCCAAGGTGGCCAAGGTCGACGACCACACCGTGGTCTTCACC
This sequence comes from Pseudomonas sp. RIT411, assembly GCF_003057735.2. Classification (NCBI taxonomy): domain Bacteria; kingdom Pseudomonadati; phylum Pseudomonadota; class Gammaproteobacteria; order Pseudomonadales; family Pseudomonadaceae; genus Pseudomonas; species Pseudomonas sp. RIT411. The sequence goes on along the minus strand of NZ_QBIZ02000002.1, from coordinate 141,678 downwards.
CTGAACAAGGTCGACGCCGCCTTTGCCGCCGACCTGGCCATGAGCTTCGCCTCCATCCAGTCGGCGGAGTACGCCACGCAGTTGCTCAAGGCGGGCAAGCCCGAGCTGCTCAACCAGCAGCCCATCGGCACCGGCCCCTTCGTCTTCAGCCGCTACCAGAAGGATGCGGTGATCCGCTTCAAGGGCAATCCGGACTACTGGAAGCCCGAGGACGTCAAGCTCGACAACCTGATCTTCGCCATCACCCCCGATGCCGCCACCCGCCTGCAGAAGCTCAAGGCCAACGAATGCCAGGTGAGCGGCTATGCGCGTCCGGCGGACCTGGTGGAGATGAAGCAGGATCCGCAGCTCAAGGTGCTGCAGCAGCCGGGCTTCAACGTCGGCTTCCTCGCCTACAACGTCCAGCATCCACCGCTGGACAAGCCCGAGGTGCGGCGTGCCCTGGACATGGCCATCAACAAGCAGGCCATCGTCGACACCGTGTTCCAGGGCGCCGGCCAGGTCGCGCAGAACGTGATCCCGCCGAATCAGTGGTCCTACGACAAGAACATCAAGGGCGCGCCCTACGACCCGGAAAAGGCCAAGGCCCTGCTCAAGCAGGCGGGGATCAAGGACGGCACCGAGATCGCGCTCTGGGCCATGACGGTACAGCGCGCCTCCAACCCCAACGCCCGCCAGTCGGCGCAGATGATCCAGCAGGATTGGGCCAAGGTCGGCATCAAGGCCAAGATCGTCAGCTACGAATGGGGTGAGTACATCAAGAGAGCCAAGGCCGGCGAACACGATGTGCTGACCTATGGCTGGACCGGCGACAACGGCGATCCCGACAACTGGCTGGGCGTGCTCTATGGCTGCAGCGCCATCGGCGGCAGCAACTATGCGCGCTGGTGCGACAAGGACTACGACGCCCTCATCCAGAAGGCCAAGACCAGCAACGATCGCGCCGAACGCACCCGTCTCTACGAGCAGGCGCAACAGATCATTCGCCAGCAGATGCCGGTGAGCCCCATGGCCCACTCGGTGGTGTCCCAGCCCATGCGCAAAGAAGTGCAGGGCTTCAAGATCAACCCCTTCGGCGTCACCGGCTTCTATGGCGTAAGCCTCGACCGCTGACCCTGTCCGGCCCGCCTCGCGGGCCTTCACGAGGAGCCTTCCGTGTCCAAACCGCTATTCTCGCTGTCTCTCGCCGCCCTCCTCTGCCTGACGGCCAATGCCGCCCTGGCACGCCCCCTGGTGGTCTGCACCGAGGCCAATCCGGAAGGCTTCGATCCGGGTCGCTACACCTCCGGCTATACCTTCAACGCCTCGGCCACCCCGCTGTACAACCGCCTGGTGGAATTCAAGCAGGGCACCGCCGAGCTGGAGCCGGGCCTGGCCGAAAGCTGGGAGGTCTCCCCCGATGGCCTGCAGTACACCTTCACCCTGCGCCAGGGGGTGAAATTCCACACCACCGACTACTTCAAGCCCACGCGCGATTTCAACGCCGACGACGTGGTGTTCAGCTTCGAGCGCATGCTCGACAAGAACAATCCCTGGTACAACCTCTCCCCGAGCGGCTATCCCTATGCCGCCGCCATGGAGATGGGCACCCTGATCAAGTCCATCGACAAGGTGGACGACAGCCACGTGCGCTTCACCCTCAACCAGCCCGAGGCGCCCTTCCTCGCCGACCTGGCCATGGCCTTCGGCTCGATCCTGTCCAAGGAATACGCCGACAGCCTGCTGGCCAGCAAGAAGACCGACGACATCAACCAGAAGCCCATCGGCACCGGTCCCTTCGTCTTCCAGCGTTATGCCAAGGATTCCAACACCCGCTACAAGGTCAATCCGGACTACTTCGGCAAGAAGCCGCAGATGGACGGCCTGGTGCTGGCGGTGACCCTGGATCCCAATGTGCGCATCCAGCGGGTGCGCAACAACGAGTGCCAGATCGGCCTGACGGTCAAGCCGCAGGACGTGACGATGCTCAAGCAGGACAAGAGCCTCAAGCTGGCCCAGGTGGAAAGCCAGACCACCTCCTACCTGGCGATGAACACCAAGCACAAGGCGCTGAGCGACGTGCGGGTGCGCCAGGCCATCGCCATGGCCTTCGATCAGCAGAACTACCTGAAGACGGTGTTCGGCGAAGGCGGCGCCAAGGCAGCAATCAATCCCTATCCCTCTTCGCTGCTGGGCTACGCCAAGGACATCAAGCCCTGGCCCCATGACGTGGAGAAGGCCAAGGCGCTGCTCAAGGAAGCCGGCTATCCCGATGGCTTCACCCTCAAGTACTACATCAGCACCGGCACCGGCCCGGGCGGCAGTCCGGCGCTGGTGGCCCAGCTGATCCAGGGCGACCTCGCCAAGATCGGCATCAAGGCCGAGATCACCCAGTTCGAGTGGGGCGAATTCGTCAAGCGCACCAAGGCCGGCGAGCATGACCTGATGATGATGAGCTGGACCGGCGACAACGGGGACCCGGACAACTTCCTCACCAACAACCTGAGCTGCGCCGCGGTGCAGGGCGGCGAGAACCGCGCCTTCTGGTGCGACAAGGCCTTCAACGACGCCATCGAAAAGGCCAAGCGCATCAACGACCCGGCTCAGCGTACCGCCCTCTACGAACAGGCCCAGCAGATCTTCCACCAGCAGATGCCCTGGATTCCGCTGGCGCATCCGCTGTTCACCGACGTCCTGCAACCCAAGGTGCAGGGCTATGTGCAGAGTCCGCTGGGGGTCTACGACTTCTCCACGGTGACCCTCGACTGATCGGCACCTGATGCCGTAAGCGACCGGGCCCGGGCGGCCCGCCCCTCGACCTTTCCCGCCTCGCGCCGTGTTTCGGCGCGACGGGTTCGGTCGTGCCGGAAACGCCCAAAAAAACAGAAAAACGACCGCTTTGGAGCACAGCCGATGACCAACATCCACCGTGGAGGCCTCGCCCTCTCGCTACTCACCCTGGCCCTGACCGCCCACGCCCAGTCCCCGGCGCCGGAAGATCCCAGCTACGCCAACGAGGTCCAGACCCTGCCCAACGTGCAGAAGCCGGTGAAGGGCCAGGAAGGCGCCAAGGGCTTCTTCACCGACGACAGCCTGACCCTGGCCACGCGCAACTTCTTCGCCCGCGAGACCAGCTCCGATCCGATCTTCAGCTACACCAAGAACGGCACCCGGGTGCGCACCCACTCGCGCAATACCTGGGTCCAGGCCACGGCGCTCAAGTACAGCTCCGGCTACACCCAGGGCCCGGTGGGTTTCGGCATCGACGTGGCCGGCTATCAGGCCACCAACCTGGAGCGGGGCAAGGGGCAGATCGGTGGCGGCGGCAACCGCACCCTGGCCAACGCCGAGGGCGAGGGCCATGCCGAGTGGTCCAAGCTGGGCATCGCCGACGCGCGCTTCCGCGTCTCCAACACCGAACTCAAGATCGGTCGTTTCATGCTCGACACCCCGGTGATCAGCTACAACGACAACCGGCCCTTCCCCTCCGGCTTCGACGGCTTCGCCCTGACCAGCGATGAATGGGACAACCTCTCGCTGCAGGGTGGCAGCTTCACCCGCGTCAGTCCGCGGACCGGTGCCGGCGACGAGAAGTGGACCACCGAGTACGGCACCCGCGAGGTCACCGCCGACCGCCTGAGCTTTCTCGGTGGCAACTACAAGCTGCCCCAGGGCTGGGAAGTCAGCGTCTATGGCGCCAACTTCGAAGACGTCTGGAACCAGTACTTCCTGAGCGTGACCCAGGCCGGCGGCTCGCTCGACACCTTTGCCTGGAAGGCGGTGGCCAACGCCTATCGCACCGTCGACGCCGGCAGCGCCAAGGCCGGCGACATCGACAACACCGCCTGGAGCCTGGCGTTCACCGGCAGCCACCAGGCCCACAGCCTGACCCTGGCCTACCAGCAGATCGACGGCAACGAGTACTTCGACTACGCCCACGAGACCGCGGCCATCTACCTGGCCAACTCCCTGGTCTCGGACTACAACGGCCCCAACGAGAAGTCGCTGCAGATCCGCTACGAAACCGACTGGAGCTACTTCGGCGTGCCTGGCCTGAGCACCGGCGTCTGGTACGCCAAGGGTTGGGACATCGACGGCACCCACTACGACGCCGGCGCCGGCAAGTACGCCAACTATGCCGAGGTCCTGCAGCAGGATGGCGAGAAGCACCACGAGATCGGCCTGGTCACCACCTACAAGGTGCAGCAGGGCACGCTCAAGGACAGTCGCTTCCGCCTGCTGCTGACCGATCACCGCGCCAGCCAGAACCAGGTCGACGGCAACGTCAAGGAGCTGCGCCTGGTCTCCACCCTGCCGTTCAACCTGCTGTGATGACGAAACCCGGCGGATTTCGTGCAGCGCCCGGCATCTCGCCGGGATCGCGTCGCGAACACCGGCGAAGCCCTGGCCATGTCGAGGATATCGACGGCCGTGGCAACGTGGTAGTCTGCCGGGTTTGGAGCGCTGGCCCAGAGCGCTCTTCGAACCTATTCGTAGGACCGAACGAGGCTGCCGCTGGCAGGCCGCGTTCGTCGCGGACCAGGACGGTCCGCGCAGGGATGAATCCGGACCCACAAGGTCTGAGAGTCAGATCAAAAGCCCGCGGGCTTTTGAGCGGGCTTTCACTTAAAAACGCGGCCGGGCACGTACTCGCGCCGTCTTGATCAGCCTCAAGAGGAGATACCCCCTCCGATGCTCGCCTTCATCGCCCGTCGCTTCGGGCTGCTGATACCGACGTTCTTTGGCGTCACCCTGCTGACCTTCGCCCTGATCCGCCTCATCCCCGGCGATCCGGTGGAAGTCATGATGGGCGAACGCCGCGTCGATCCGCAGATGCACGCCGAAGCCATGCACCGCCTGGGCCTCGACAAGCCCCTGTACCAGCAGTATTTCGACTACATCGGCAATCTCGCCCAGGGCAACCTCGGCGAATCCCTGCGCAGCCGCGTCGGGGTCTGGGACGAATTCCTGACCCTGTTCCCGGCCACCCTGGAACTCTCGGTGGCGGCCATGCTGTTCGCCACGGTGTTCGGCGTGCTGGCCGGCATCATCGCCGCCCTCAGGCGCGGCTCCACGGTGGACCACGGGGTGATGGGCGTGGCCCTGACCGGCTACTCCATGCCGATCTTCTGGTGGGGCCTGCTGCTGATCATGCTGTTCTCGGTGCAGCTCGGCTGGACCCCGGTCTCCGGTCGTCTGGACCTGCTCTACGACATCCCGCCGCGCACCGGCTTCATGCTCATCGACACCCTGCTCTCCGACGAGCCCGGCGCCTTCGTCGATGCCCTCAAGCACCTGATCCTGCCGGCCATCGTGGTGGGCACCATTCCCCTGGCGGTGATCGCGCGCATGACCCGCTCGGCCATGCTCGAGGTGCTGCGCGAGGACTATGTGCGCACCGCTCGCGCCAAGGGCCTGTCGCCCAAGCGGGTGGTCTTCGTCCACGCCCTGCGCAACGCCCTGATCCCGGTGCTGACCGTGCTCGGCCTGCAGGTCGGTAGCCTGCTCTCCGGCGCGGTGCTCACCGAGACCATCTTTTCCTGGCCCGGCATCGGCAAGTGGCTGATCGAGGCCATCGGCGCCCGGGACTACCCGGTGGTGCAGAACGGCATCCTGCTGATCGCCACCCTGGTCATCCTGGTCAATTTCGTCGTGGACATCCTCTACGGCCTGGTCAATCCGCGCATCCGCCACCAGCGTTGATGCGCCCAAACGGACAGAGCCTATGACAACGGTAAATACCCCGGCCGCTCAAGACCCGAGCGCCCTCTACCCCTCCCCCTTCAAGGAGTTCTGGCACGCCTTCGCCCGCAACAAGGGCGCCCTCGGCGGGCTGATCTTCATGGTCATCGTGGTGTTCTGCGCGCTCTTCGCGCCCTGGGTCGCGCCCCATGCGCCCAGCGAGCAATTCCGCGACTTCATGCTCACCCCGCCACTGTGGCTGGAGGGCGGCAACAGCCAGTTCCCGCTGGGTACCGACGAGCTGGGGCGTGACCTGCTCAGCCGGCTGATCCACGGCGCCCGGCTGTCGCTGCTGATCGGCCTGGCCTCGGTGGTCTTCTCGCTGATCCCCGGCATCCTGCTCGGCCTGGTCGCCGGCTTCTCGCCCAATCGCGCCGGTCCGGTGATCATGCGCCTGATGGACATCATGCTGGCGCTGCCGTCGCTGCTGCTGGCCGTGGCCATCGTCGCCATCCTCGGCCCAGGCCTGATCAACACCGTGGTGGCCATCGCCATCGTCTCGCTGCCGTCCTATGTGCGCCTGACCCGCGCCGCGGTGATGGGCGAACTGCACCGCGACTACGTCACCGCCTCGCGGCTGGCCGGCGCCGGCACCCTGCGGCTGATGTTCGTCAGCGTGCTGCCCAACTGCATGGCGCCGCTGATCGTCCAGGCCACCCTGAGCTTTTCCTCGGCGATCCTCGATGCCGCAGCCCTGGGCTTCCTCGGCCTCGGCGTGCAGCCGCCCACTCCCGAGTGGGGCACCATGCTGGCCTCGGCCCGTGACTACATCGAGCGCGCCTGGTGGGTGGTGACCCTGCCGGGTCTCGCCATCCTCTTCACCGTGCTGGCCATCAACCTGATGGGCGACGGCCTGCGCGATGCCCTCGATCCGCGTCTGAAGGTGCAGTCATGAGCCTCCTCGAAATCCAGAACCTCTCGGTGCGCTTCGGCGGCGCCGACGCCCCGCCGGTGGTGGAAGGCCTCGATCTCACGGTGGATCAGGGCGAAATCGTCGCCATCGTCGGCGAATCCGGCTCCGGCAAGTCGGTGACCATGATGGCCGTGATGGGCCTGATCGATCACCCCGGCCGCATCACCGCCGACCGCCTGGCCTTCGACGGCCAGGACCTGCTCAGCCTCAAGGGTCGCCGCCGGCGCCACCTGATCGGCAAGGAGCTGTCGATGGTCTTCCAGGACCCGATGACGGCACTCAACCCCAGCTACACCGTGGGCTTCCAGCTGGAAGAGGTGATCCGCCAGCATCTGGGCCTCAAGGGTCGCGCCGCTCGCCAGCGCGCCCTGGAATTGCTGGAAAAGGTCGAGATCCCGGCCGCGGCCAGCCGTCTCGGCGCCTATCCGCACCAGCTGTCCGGGGGCATGAGCCAGCGCGTCGCCATCGCCATGGCCATCGCCGCCGAGCCGCGTCTGCTGATCGCCGACGAACCCACCACCGCCTTGGACGTGACCATCCAGGCGCAGATCATGGAGCTCTTGGTCAATCTGCAGCGCGACGAGGGCATGGGCCTGATCCTCATCACCCACGACCTCGCCGTGGTGGCCGAGACCGCCCAGCGCGTGGTGGTGATGTACGCCGGCCAGGCGGTGGAGAAAGGCGTGGTGCCGACGCTGTTCGACGCCCCCGCCCACCCCTATACCGAAGCCCTGCTGGCGGCCATTCCCGAGCACAGCCAGACGGATCGCCTGCACACCCTGCCCGGTATCGTGCCCGGTCGCTATGACCGGCCGGCCGGCTGCCTGCTCAGTCCGCGCTGCCCCTATGTGCAGCCACGCTGCCAGGAGCGTCCGGCGCTGGAGCCCTATGACCGCGGCGCGGTGCGCTGCTTCTTCCCGCGCAACGTCGCCCCGGGCGAAGCCCCCGAGGTGCTGCCCGAACATCAACGTCCCAGCCAGTTGCCGGAGGATCGCCATGGCGCCGTCTGAAGCCACCGTCCTCGCCCGCTCCACCACCCCGGAGCAGGCGCCCGAGCACCTCGTGCTTGAAGCCAAGGGCCTGACCCAGCACTATCAAATCTCCCGCGGGCTGTTCAAGGACAGCGCCACGGTCAAGGCGCTCAACGGCGTCTCCTTCGACCTCCAGGCCGGGCGCACCCTGGCCGTGGTGGGCGAGTCGGGCTGTGGCAAGTCCACCCTGGCCCGCGCCCTGACCCTGATCGAGCAGCCCACCGCCGGCAGCCTGGTCATCGGCGGCCAGGACGTGGCCCAGGCCGACGCCGCCCGCCGCAAGGAGCTGCGCCGCGAGGTGCAGATGGTGTTCCAGAATCCCTACGCCTCGCTCAATCCGCGGCGCAAGATCGGCGACCAGCTGGCCGAGCCGCTGCAGATCAACACCAGCCTGTCGCGCACCGAAAGGCGCGAGAAGGTGCAGGCGATGATGCAGCAGGTGGGCTTGCGGCCCGAGCACTACCAGCGCTATCCGCACATGTTCTCCGGCGGCCAGCGCCAGCGCATCGCCGTGGCCCGCGCCATGATGCTGCAGCCCAAGGTGCTGGTGGCGGACGAGCCGACCTCGGCGCTGGACGTGTCCATCCAGGCGCAGGTGCTCAACCTGTTCATGGATCTGCAGCAGCAGTACCGCACGGCCTATGTGTTCATCTCCCACAATCTCTCGGTGGTGCGCCACATCGCCGACGAGGTGATGGTGATGTACCTGGGCTGCATCGTCGAAAAGACCAGTCGCGACCTGCTGTTCGAGCGGCCCCTGCATCCCTATACCCAGATGCTGCTGTCGGCCACCCCGAGTCTGCACCCGGACCCGAGCAAGCCGCGCATCCGCATCCAGGGCGAACTGCCTAATCCGCTGGATCCGCCACCCGGTTGCGTCTTCCACCGTCGCTGCCCCTATGCGACGGAAAAGTGCAAGACCGAGGTCCCGGCGCTGCGCAACGTGGAAGCCCGCCAGGTGGCCTGCCACTATGCGGAGAACTTTCTGTAGGCCAACGGCGCCGTTGGGCTTCGCTGGCGATCAATCCAACCTACTCACTGACGCTGGTACGTAGCAGCAACTCTCGCATCGCGGCCATGGGCCGCTCCTACATGGTGATCAGAACCCGTAGGAGCGGCCCATGGCCGCGATAGAGCCGTTAAAGCCAGCAGCATCCTCGAACGCACCTGTAATCTTTGGGCTTCATCCCGCTGCCGGACTTCCCATGCACATCCGCCCCTTCCAGCCCGCCGACACCGAGGCCGTGGTCAGCCTCTGGCAGGCCTGCGGTCTGACCCGTCCCTGGAACGATCCCTACCGCGACATCCAGCGCAAGCTCGCCGAGCAACCCGAGTTGTTTTTGGTGGGCGAAGCGGACGGCGTGCTCATGGCCAGCGCCATGGTCGGCACCGATGGCCATCGCGGCTGGCTCTACTACCTGGCGGTGGCCCCCGCCCACCAGCGCCGCGGTCATGCCCGGCGACTGGTGGCGACCGCCGAACAGCTGCTCACCGAGCGCGGCTGTCCCAAGCTGCAGCTGATGGTGCGCCGGGACAACGCGGCGATCCTCGGCTTCTATGCGGCCTTGGGTTATGTGGAGGCCGAGGTCGTCACCCTGGGCAAGCGGCTGATCGCCGACGACTAGAGTGGAAGAAGGCGAAGCCCTGTCCGCTGCCGATACTCAATGCCCAGTGGAAAACGCTTCGCGGCTTTCCACGCTACGGACTGACAGCTGACTGCAGGGTGGGTAACGGCGCAGCCTTACCCACGCGCAGCCGAACCTGTTGTGGAAACCCTGGACGGTTTCCACCAGGTATAGCCGGTGTAGAGTGGACGGATCCTCTGAGGAGACGGGCTTCCGAATCCCCCTGCCGGCGAGGCCGTCAGGTCCCTGTCGTCTCCCTGTCAGGCTGCTGTCGGGTTGCCGTCGTGTCGGACAGAGGGGTCTGCGGCTAGGCTTTCCCTCGTCCCTCATCGCTGGAGAAATCGAGATGCAACTGCCCAACAGGATCAAGGAACACCGCCTGGCGCGAGCCTGGTCGCAAGAGCAGCTGGCCGAACTCGCGGGCATCAGCACCCGTACGGTGCAACGCCTCGAAAATGGCGAACAGGCCAGTCTGGAGACGCTGAGCGCCCTGGCCGCCGTCCTGGAGATCAGGGTGAGCGATCTGACCGAGCAAACCTCCCAGGAAGCAGGATCCGCCGCAGACGAGCGGATCGCCAATGCTCGTGAACAGGTGGCCGCCGAGATCGGCTTCTATTGGCAGGTGCTGCGAGGCCTGGTCATCTGCATCTTTCTCTATGTGCTCAATCGGGAGACCTCGCCCGACAGCCACTGGTCCTGGTGGGTCGCCGCCATCTGGGGAGTTCTGCTGCTGGGCCGCGGCATCCAGACCTTCTTCCTGCGCGACCGAGTCGCCCTCTGGCAGCACGCCCGGCTGCAGAAGCTGCTACGCAAGTAAGGAAGGCCACCAATCGGCCTCACTGTGGGAGCCAGGTGGCGATCCTGGACTTCAACAGGCTCAGCGCCAACCCACGAGCGTGCCACCCGCTGCCGTAGGTTGGGCTGAGACGGCTTCATCGTCGAAGCCCAACATCCCAGACCTTTTCCTTGCTGTTGGGCTTCGCTGGGCTCAACCCAACCTGCGTTTAGCGTGGCAGCAGCCCCACCAACGGCCCCGGATGCTTGCGGACCTCCGCGTAGGGCACCAGGGTGCCGCCGGGCTCGTCGCAGTTGCGGGCGGCGCGGAAGAAGGTCGGACCGAGGTAGAGACCCTTGGGCGTCAGGTACCAGGGTGCGAATTGCCAGACGTCGGCGCTGCGATAATCGCAGCCGTCGCCATCGGTCGGCGCCTGCATCAGCTCTGGATACAGGCGGGTGAACAGTCCGATCACCCAGGGTGCCAGGGTCTGTTCCCGATAGTCCGCCAGGGCCTGGGAATAACGATCTTCCGGCTGCGGGCGGATCGGCTGGCCGTGACCCAGCCAGAGAACGTCTTCCAGCGCCAGCTCCTGGCCGGTCTGGAGATCCAGGGTCAGGGGCGCGCTGCCGAAATCCGGGTGGGCCGCGCCGCTGCAGCTGTACTGGCTGAACAGATTGACGCTGAGCACCCGCTCGGTGAGCAACTGCGGGGTCACCTGCAGGCTGTGCTCGCCGTCAGGACCGATGCAGCTCAGATGAGCGTCCACCTCCGCCCAGAGGCGGTCGCGCAGCACGGCATTGGCCGCCTCGCTGGCGCCCTCCACGGTAAACAGCTGCATGCCCGAGACCGGCTCGCGCCACCCGCGCAGCTCACGCCCCATGAAGGTCTGGCGCTCGCCCGGTTCCAGCTGGAGTCCCTGCAGGCGGCGATATTCGTAGGGGTCGTCCCGGCGCAGTTGCTGCCGATAGCGATCGTCCGCGGCGGGCTGCGCCAGGTGCAGCGGGGCCAGGGCGAGGGGCAGGGTCTTGCCGGCCCCGCTCCAGCTGCCGGTCCAGCGACCGTCGGTGCCGCGCGTCAGCGACCAGCTGGCCTTGGCGCCCTCCTGCCAGGGCGCGCCCTCCTCCAGCTCCAGCCGGTCGCCCGGCTGAGCCGGACCGCTCAGGCGCAGGTCGCGGCGATAGCGGTCGTAGAAATAGCGCCCATAGGCTTCGTCATTGGCGGTGGGATCGAGCTCCACCACCACCCGGGCCTGGCCCAGGGTGCCTTCCAGCAGCAGCTTTTCGGCATGGGCGACGCCGGTGGTCAGCAGCAGGGCCAACCCCAGACCGGTCAGGCAAGCTTTCATCAGGGCTCCCGCAGCCAGCGTATCGGTGTTGCGCCCAGGGTAGAGCAGCGGCGCGAGGCTGTCTTGCGGGTCGGCGGACGAGCCACTGCCGCCCGCGCGTTCAGCCATGGGAGAATGGCGTTTTTTCGACCCCCGGACGCCCATGGACCTCCCCGCCCTGCTCACCCGCCTGCACGCGATCCGCGATGCCAACGCCTGGCGGCGCTATCACAACCCCAAGAATCTGGCGATGGCCGCCAGCGTCGAGATGGCCGAACTGGTGGAGATCTTCCAGTGGAAGAGCGATGTCGAGGCCCGCGCCCTGAGCGCCGCCGAGCGCGAACACGCCGGCCAGGAAATCGCCGACGTGCTGCTCTATCTGCTGCAACTGGGCAGCGAACTGGAGCTGGATGTGGAACAGGCGGTGCTGGCCAAGCTGGCCGATAACGAGAGGCGCTTCCTGCCGTGAGCGATACCTTCTTCGACGACCGCGCCACCCGCTTCGCCGCCAACATCTATGGCGGCACCAAGGGCGCCATCCGCCTGGCCGTATTGCAGGCGGATCTGACCGAGGTGCTGCCGCAACGCCCGCTGCGGGTGCTGGACATCGGCGCCGGGCTCGGCCACATGAGTCTCTGGCTGGCGCAACAGGGCCATGCCGTGACCCTGGCCGAACCCTCGGCGCCCATGCTGGCGGGGGCCCAGGAGGCCTTCGCCGCCGCCGGCCTCGACGCCGCCTGGCTGGCGCTGCCCTGGCAGGAGCTGCCCTTCTTCGCCGAACCCTTCGATCTGGTGCTCTGCCACGCGGTGCTGGAATGGCTGGAGACGCCCACGGCGATCCTGCCGACCCTGCAACGCTGCCTGGCGCCGGACGGCTGGCTGTCGCTGGCCTTCTACAACCGCGATGCCCTGATCTATCGCAACCTGCTCAAGGGGCACTTTCGCAAACTCCGGCAGGGTGAATACGCCGGCGCGGGCCAACGCGGCCTCACGCCGCAACAACCGCTGGACCCGCGCGAGGTCGAGGCCTGGCTGGCGCCGGACTGGCGGATCCAGGCGCGCAGTGGCGTACGGGTCTTCCATGACTACATGCCGCCGGAATTCCAGGCGCGCGCCGCGGGCGAGGAGCTGGTGGCCATGGAACTGGCCCATCGACGGCACCCGGCCTTCGCCCGTCTCGGCCGCTATCTGCATTGGCTCTGCCAAGCTAAGGCAGGATGACCTCGGGCGCGGTATGCTCTGGCCAGCATTCCTTCGAGGAACCGGTCATGCGTCGCCCCCTGCTCTGCCTGTCGCTCGCGCTGCTCGCCCTGGCCGGTTGCCAGACGCCCAATCCCTATGTCGCCAGCAGCCTGCCCGAAGCCTCGGTGCCGGTGCTGCCGCAGCAGGATCCAGCGGCCTATCCGCCGGCACCGCGTGACTGGAGTCGCTATCGCACCTGGAGCTGGGCCCCCGGCGCCGCCGTGGTCAGCGGCGGCCTGGATGGCCAGACCGTGCAGCAGGCGGTGGCCGACGGTCTTGACCAGCGTGGGCTGAGACCGGCCCTTGGCGGTGCCCGCGCCGATCTGCAGGTGCGGGCCCGCCTTACCCAGCAGCAGCGCAGCGAGCAGTACACCGACTACTACGACACCGGCTATGGCTACGGCGGCTACGGGCCCTATGGCTACGGCCCGGGCTATGGCGCCACCGTCGGCCAGGCGCGGACCCGCACCCGGACCTTTCTGGTCGACGTGCTGGAGGTGGAATTGCTCGATCCCGCCACCGGCCGCGTGCTCTGGCATTCGGCCGCCGAGCAGGCCAGCGGCGGCAATAGCGGCGAACGCGCGCGTACCCTGAGGGACACCACCCGCCGCCTGCTGGCCAACTATCCGCCCAGCTGACGCGATAAGTCGCCCTTAAGCCAGTCCAAGCAGACTAGTCTCCTGACCCAGAGGATCGCCCATGAAACGTTGCCTCCTGCTGCTTGCGGTCCTCTTGCTGGCGGCCTGCGCCGAGCGCGGCCCGCGCAACCTGGACTATGACGCCAGCCGCGACTTCGCCGCCTATCGCAGCTGGGGTTGGGCCGATCCCGCCATCGAGTACCGCCCCAACGATCCGCGGGTACGTAGCGATCTCACCGAACAGCGCCTGCGCGATTCGGTCAGCAGCGGGCTCGACCAGCGCGGGCTGCGTCCCGCACCGACCGGCGCGCGCCCGGACCTGAAGATCAAGCTCTATGTGATCCTCGATCAGCGCCAGCAGAGCTTCAGCTATGCCGATCCATACTGGGGCCCGGGCTGGGGTGGCCCCTGGGGCTCCGCCTGGGGTCCCGGTCCCTGGGGGCCGAGCTATGTGCGCACCCAGACCGTCACCTACCCGGTGATGACGGTGCAACTCGACATGCTCGATGGCCGTGACGGCAAGCTGGTCTGGCGCGCCAGCGAAGAGCGCCTGCTGGACGACCAGAACGCCACCCCGGCCCAGCGCAGCGCCGCCTTCAGCCGGCTGATCGGCGACCTGCTCGTCAGCTATCCGCCGCGGCCTTGAGCGGTTGACCGTCCGGGCGGCTCTTGGCTGCCCCCGGTCCGACGCTGAGCAGACGGCCGCTGGGCGGTAACGGATAATGGCCTCTGGCCAGGTACCCCGCGCGTCGTCTGTAGCCCGCTTGCGGGGAACCTGACTGTCTCCAGCGCCGCCCAGGTTGATCATGACGTCCACGCCCATCGCCACCCGCCGCAGCCACAATCTGCTGCTGCGCCTCTTTCCGGTCATCTGCGCCCTGCCGATCCTGCTCGGCCTCGGCTGCTACCTGCTGATCAGGACCGCCACCAGCCAGGACGCCGACGTCCAGCAACGCGCCCGCACCTATATCGAGCGCACCCTGGTGCAGGTGGAGAACGAAATCGGCCACAACATCATCAACTACGCCAAGTGGGGCGAGGCCTACAAGCACCTGCACCTGACGGTCGATCTGTTCTGGGCCAACGACGAGCGCAACGTCGGCGACATCCCCTATGAGCTCTACGGCTACAACGGGGTCTTCGTACTGGATCCGCAGGACCGGACCGTCTACGCGGTGATCGATGGTCGGCCGACCGAGCGCGCGGCGGCGCAATGGCTCGAAGGCGATCTGGCCGGTCTGCTGGCGGAGACCCGCCAACGCCCCGGCGAGACCGAAAGCCTGGTCCGGGTGCTGAGCGTGGGCGGCGTCCCGGCGCTGGTCGCCGCGGCCACCATAACGCCGGGCGCGAGCTACAGCGTGGCCCCTGGCCCCGGCGCGCCCTCGGTGATGCTGTTCGTCAACGTGCTCGATCCGGACACCCTGGCCCATCTCAGCGACACCTATGGCCTGCCGCGACTCGAGGCGTCGCGGGCGCCCCTCGCCGATCACCAATACCTGCAGTTTCTGGATTCGCCGCTGCTGCTCAACTGGCAACCGCCGCAACCCGGTGCCCAGCTCCTGCGCCGTACCCTGCCGATCTTTCTGGCCGGGGTGCTGCTGCTCGGGCTGGTGCTGGCCCTGCTGATCCGTCATGCGCTGAATTCGGCTCGCCAGCTCGACCGGCAATTCGATGCCCTGGTCGCCAGCCAGGCCGAACTGAGCCGCAGCGAAAGCCGCTTTCGCGAACTCGCCGAGGCCGCCTCCGACTGGCTCTGGGAAAGCGACGCCGCAGGCCGTATCACCTATCTGTCCGAACGCTTCGCCCGCATCACCGGTCATGCGCCCGGCAGCTGGCTCGGCCGGCCGCTCACGGAGCTGTTCAGCAGCGAGACCACCCGCCTGGCCAACTGGCTCCAGGACAACGTTCACCAGCGCGACGAGCGTCAGGTGCTGCGCTGCCACTATCGCGACCGCCAGGGTCACGCCCGGGTCTGCGAGATCACCGCCCGGCCGCTGCCCGAGGGCGCCGGCTTTCGCGGTACCGCCAGCGACATCACCGCCGCGGTCAATGCCCAGGCGGAAATCGAACACCTGTCGCAACACGACAGCCTGACCGGCCTGGCCAACCGGCTGCAATTGCAGCACTACCTGGCGCGCAAACTGGCGCAATCCAGAACGCCGCTGACGCTGCTCAGCCTGGACCTGGATCGCTTCAAGCCAGTCAACGACAGCCTCGGCCATGCCGCCGGCGATCGGGTGCTGCAGGAAATCGCCCGCCGCCTGCAGGCCAGTCTGAGGCCCGGCGGCCTGGTGGCGCGCCTGGGTGGCGACGAATTCATCGTGGTGTTGCTCGGTCACCTGGACGTGGCGACGGTCGACCAGATCTGTGCCCGCCTGGTAAACGCCATCGGCCGGCCGATTCTGCTGGAGGAGCAGTCGGTCAGCGTCGGCACCAGCATTGGCATCGCCCAGGCCCCGGACCAGGCCACCCAGGTCGAGGACCTGCTGCGTCTGGCGGATATCGCGCTCTACCAGGCCAAGGCCGCGGGTCGCAACGGCTGGTGCTTTCATGCGCCGGCGATGGACGCCCAGCTCAGCCAGCGGCGCGATCTGGAGCAGGAGTTGCGCCAGGCGCTGGCGCTCGACCAGTTGCGCCTGGGCTACCTGCCGCGCCGAAGCATCGCCACGGATGACCTGAGTGGCGTCGAGGTCCAGCTGCACTGGGCCCATCCGCTGCGCGGTCTGCTGCCGCCCGCCGCCTTCCTGCCGCTGGCCGAGGAAACCGGACTCAGCGTTGCCCTGGGGCCGTGGCTGCTGGACGACGCCTGTCGCGCCGCCGCAGCCTGGCCCGTGCCGCTACGGCTGGTCATCAGCCTATCGGCGCGCCAGTGCGCCGATGCCGAGGCCCTGGTGGAGGCGGTCGCCAGCGCCCTGCAGACCAGTGGTCTGGCAGCGGGACGCCTGGAGCTGCAAGTGCCCGAGGCCTTGTTACAGGTGGAAGACGTGTCTCTCACTCAGCTGCAGGCGCTCAAGGCCCTGGGCGTGCGCCTGAGTCTGGCCGACTTCGGCAGCGGCTCAGGCGGCCTCGAGGCGCTGCGCCAGTCCGTGCTGGATGGCATCAGCCTGGATAGCCGTCTCGTCGCTCGCCTGGAAACTCAGCCTGCCGATGCCGCCATCGCCCAGGCCCTGATCGGCCTCGGACGGACCCTGGGCCTGCGGGTGGCGGCGACGGGCGTGGAGACGCAGGACCAGTTGGACTGGCTGCGGGCGCACCTCTGCGACGAGGTCCAGGGCCCGCTGTTCGGCCCGGTCCTGGCGGGCAACGACCTGGCGTTGCTGCTGGCTACCGAACAGCGGCCGGGATGACGACCTAGAGGCGCTCCAGCCACCCCAGATCGCCCCCGCGGGCCGGTACCGGATAGCAGCCATAGGGCGCATAGCCATGGGTACAGACCGGATCGGCGCGCAGCGTGGGTTCGCCCACCGGTTGCGCGCGCCAGCCCTCTAGCAGGGCGATGGCGGCCAGGGCCAGAAGCAGGGCGATGAACAGCGCGGAGCGAATTGTTCTTGTCAGGCGCATGGTGACCTCCCGCGAGGCGATTGCCAGGATCGGCAGACAGCGTCCCCGCTCCTTGAGTATCGACCCTTGGAAGTCATTTCGCCGCCCCGCGCAGCTCCCGATTGCGCAAAGCTGCACTGCGGTTAGTGCAACAGTGGGGATAGCAGTGTTCGGCGCGGACCCCGGACAAGGCTGCGCCGTTGTCCAGGCTACACGCCAAGCTCCGCCCCACTCCGGACCGCCCTCTCTCCGCCGGGAGAGGGTTGGGGTGAGGGTCACCTGGCATCGCCTTGGCCATTTCCGGACAAGGCTGCGCCGTTGTCCAGGCTACGCGCCAAGCCCCGCCCCACTCTGGACCGCCCCCTCTCCCGCCGGGAGAGGGTTGGGGTGAGGGTCACCTGGCATCGCCTTGGCCATTTCCGGACAAGGCTGCGCCTTTGTTCAGCCTACGCGCCAAGCCCCGCCCCACTCTGGACCGCCCCTCTCCCGCCGGGAGAGGGTTGGGGTGAGGGTCGAGCCACGTCAGGCGATCTCCACCTGCTCGCCGTTCAGCCGCACCGCCCAGGTGGGTAGGGCCTGCTCCGGGTACTCCAGGCAGCCACCGTCCGCCAGGCGGAAGTGCTGCTTGTACAGCGGCGAGGCGATCACCAGATCCGGGCCCAGCTGGCCGACGATGCCGCGGCCGATGACGTTGGCGCCGGACTTGGGGTCGCGGTTGCCCACGGCGAAGACCTTCTGCTCGGTGTTGGGCAGGTAGAACAGCGCCACCTGCTCGCCCTCGTGCAGGGCCACCACGCCGGACTGGGGCACCAGGTCGGCCAGGCTGCACAGGGGTTGCCAGCGGGGTTCCAGGGCACGCGCGGTAGTGGTCTGGGTCATGGTCAGGCCTCCTCGGTCAGGTTGATCAGGTGCAGTTCGCCGTGGCGCGCCGGCCGACGCTGGCCACGCTCCTTGACGAAATGGATGTCCGGGTCGCTGCCGCGCTGGTTGACGAAGGTACGGAAGCGCTTGAGCTTGTCCGGGTCGTTCAGGGCGTTGGCCCATTCGCATTCGTAGCGATCCACCACCAGCTGCATCTGGGCTTCCAGCTCGGCGCCCAGGCCCAGGCTGTCGTCGATGATCACCTGCTTGAGGTAGTCCAGCCCGCCTTCCAGGGACTCGCGCCACACCGAGGTGCGCTGCAGGCGGTCGGCGGTGCGGATGTAGAACATCAGCAGCCGGTCGATGTAGCGGATCAGCGTCTCGTCGTCGAGGTCGGTGGCGAATAGCTCGGCGTGGCGCGGGCGCATGCCGCCGTTGCCGCAGACATAGAGATTCCAGCCGTTCTCGGTGGCGATCACGCCGATGTCCTTGCTCTGGGCCTCGGCGCACTCGCGGGTGCAGCCGCTGACCGCGAACTTGAGCTTGTGCGGGGCGCGCAGGCCCTTGTAGCGATGCTCGATGTCCAGCGCCATCTTGACGCTGTCCTGCACCCCGTAGCGGCACCAGGTACTGCCGACGCAGCTCTTCACCGTGCGGGTCGACTTGCCGTAGGCATGGCCGGTCTCGAAGCCGGCGGCGATCAGCTCGCCCCAGATGTCCGGCAGCTCGTGCAGCTGGGCCCCGAACAGGTCGATGCGCTGGCCGCCGGTGATCTTGGTGTAGAGGTCGTATTTCTTCGCCACCTGGCCGATGGCGATCAGGCCTTCCGGGCTGATCTCGCCACCCGGGATGCGCGGCACCACCGAGTAGGTGCCGTTCTTCTGCATGTTGGCCATGAAGGTGTCATTGGTGTCCTGCAGCGGCACCAGGTGCGGATCGGTGATGGGGGCGTTCCAGCAGGACGCCAGGATGGAGCCCACCGCCGGCTTGCAGATGTCGCAGCCATGGTGCCCGCGCCCATGCCGCGCCAGGAGCTCTTCGAAGCTCTCGATACCCTCCACCCGCACCAGGTGATAGAGCTCCTGGCGGGTATGGGCGAAGTGTTCGCAGAGACTCTTGTCGACCTCGACGCCCCGGGCGATCAGCTCGTGCTCGAACACCTGCTTGACCAGCGCCGCGCAGCCGCCGCAACCGGTGGCGGCCTTGGTGCAGCTCTTGATGCCGGCCAGATCGGTGCAGCCGGCGTCGATGGCGGCGCAGACCGCGGCCTTGGTGACGTTGTGGCAGGAGCAGAGGGTGGCGGTGGCCGGCAGGGCATCGGCGCCCAGGGTCGGGGCGCCCTCGCCCACCGGCATGATCAGGCTGGCCGGATCCTGGGGCAGCGGGATGCCATTCTGGGCGTATTGCAGCAGGGCGTCGTAGTAGCTGTTGTCGCCCACCAGCACGGCGCCGAGGACGTGCTTGCCATCGGCGGACACCACCAGGCGGCGGTAGCTGGCGCTGGCTTCGTCGATGTAGCGATAGCTGCGCGCGCCGGGCGTGGCGCCGTGGGCATCACCGATGGAGCCCACGTCCACGCCCAGCAGCTTGAGCTTGGTGGACATGTCGGCGCCGGTGAAGGGCGTGGCCTGACCGTGGCAGAGGGTGGCGGCCACCAGGCGCGCCATCTGGTAGCCCGGGGCGACCAGGCCGAAGATGCTGCCGTTCCAGGCGGCGCACTCGCCGATGGCATGGATGAAGGGGTCGCTGGTCAGGCAGCCGTTGTCCACGGCCACCCCGCCGCGGGCGCCGAGTTCCAGGCCGCAGCCGCGGGCCAGGGCGTCCTGGGGGCGGATGCCGGCGGAGAACAGGATCAGGTCGGTCTCGAGGAAATCCTCGCCGGCGAAGTTCATGCGGTAGCGGTACTCGCTGCCGGCGGTGATGTTCTGGGTAGCCTTGGACAGGTGCACGCCCACGCCCAGGTCCTCGATGCGCTGGCGCAGGGCGGCGCCGCCGAGGTCGTCCAGCTGTACCGGCATCAGCCGCGGGGCGAATTCCACCACATGGGCTTCCAGGCCCAGGGATTTCAGCGCATTGGCCGCTTCCAGGCCGAGCAGGCCACCGCCCACCACCACGCCGCGGCGTGCCCGGGCGGCGGCCAGGCGGATGGTGTCCAGGTCGTCCAGGGTGCGATAGACCAGGCGCGAATCGCCCTCGGCGCCCTCGATGGGCGGCACGAAGGGATAGGAACCGGTGGCCAGCACCAGGCGGTCGTAGCCAAAGGCGCCCTCGGGGGTCAGCACCTCGCGCTGCTCGCGGTCGATGGCGGTCACCGCGCAGCCCAGGTGCAGCACCAGGCCGGGCACGGCATAGAGGCCGGCTTCGCTCATGGCCAGGGATTCGGCATCGCGACCGGCGAAGTACTCGGAGAGATGGACCCGGTCATAGGCGCGCTGGCGCTCTTCGCCGAAGACATGGATCTCGTAGTGGTCCAGGGCGCCGGCCGCCAGCAGCTGCTCGACGAGGTGATGGCCGACCATGCCGTTGCCGACGACGATCAGGCGTTCTTTGCGGGTCACGATGCTGTTCATGGAGGCTATCCCCCGGCCGAGGCCAATCAGGTTGATTCGCGGCAAATAAAAAGGCGCCTGAAACCTTGCGGTCTCAGGCGCCTTTGCCTGTTCTAGTAGGGAGGAGCCCTTGGCTCTGCTCCGTGCCCGTCGCCTGCAGTGGCTGTCGATCGCCGTTGATCGACCGGGCGACCCGGATGGGCGGGTCTGCGAGAGCTTTTGCATCGGTTGTGCCAGTTTCGTCGGCTGGCCCGCAGATCGGCCACTGGCGCGGGCTGCAGCCCGCCAAGCGGCTTGCTGGCGCCGGTCCGGACGGCTGCCGACTGGAACCACAACGGTGCAAGGCAGGGTCGGCCTGCCCTGTCCCGGCGCATCTCGACCGCCAGGGCAGCGACCCCGCCAGGCGCCACCGCCACCCCGCCAGGCCAACAGTCATGCGCTCCCCGCGCGCACCGGACCAAGCTGGCGCGAGCCTTGCTAAATCCCTGGCATGGAGCGGTCAACGTCGATCGCCCCCTTCACGACAAAGGCGCCGTGTTCGCCTCCCTCCGGGGAGCGCGACCGGCGCCTTTTCGCTTTCTGGTTTTCGAAGGATCCTTGCCATGACCACTACCCACCTCAAGAGCGTCTGCCCCTACTGCGGCGTCGGCTGCGGGATCGTCATGCAGGTGGAAGACGGTCGGGTCACCAAGGTCAGCGGCGATCGCGACCACCCCGCCAACCGCGGCCGCCTCTGCACCAAGGGCAGCACCAGCCACCAGGCGCTGGTGGACAGCGGACGCATGGAGCAGGCCTATGTCCGCCACGACCGCTCCCACGAACCGGTGCAGACCGGGCTGGAGCAGGCCGTCGCCGTCACCGCCGAGCGCCTGCGCGCCATCCTCGACCGCGACGGACCCGACGCCATCGCCTTCTATGTGTCCGGGCAGATGTCACTGGAGGCCCAGTACCTGGCGAGCAAGCTGGCGCGGGGCTTCATCGGCACCAACCAGCTCGAATCCAATTCCCGCCTGTGCATGGCCAGTGCCGGCACCGGCTACAAGCTGTCCCTCGGCGCCGACGGTCCGCCCGGTTCCTATGACGACCTCGACCGCGCCGACCTCTTCCTGGTCAGCGGCGCCAACATGGCCGACTGTCATCCCATCCTCTTCCTGCGGCTGCTGGACCGGATCAAGCGCGGCGCCCGGCTGATCGTCGTCGATCCCCGGCGCACCGCCACCGCCGAGAAGGCCGATCTCTTCCTGCAACTGCGTCCGGGCACCGATCTGCTGCTGCTCAATGGCCTCTTGCATCTGCTGCACGCCGAGGGCTATCTGGACGAAGCCTTCATCGCCGCCCATACCGAGGGCTGGGCGGACATGCCGGCCTTTCTCGCCGACTACAGCCCGGCGCGCGTGGCCGCCGGGACGGGGCTGGCCGAGGCGGACATCCGCACCGCGGCGCGCTGGATCGGCGAGGCCGGTGAATGGACCAGTCTCTGGACCATGGGCCTGAACCAGAGTACCCACGGCACCTGGAGCACCAACGCCCTGTGCAACCTGCACCTGGCCACCGGCAAGATCTGCCGTCCCGGCAGCGGCCCCTTCTCCCTGACCGGCCAGCCCAATGCCATGGGCGGACGCGAGATGGGCTACATGGGGCCTGGCCTGCCCGGCCAGCGCAGCCTGCTGTCCGCCGCCGACCGCGCCTTCGTCGAGCGTGCCTGGAAGATTCCGGAAGGCACCCTGCACACCCGCCTGGGCCAGGGCACCGTCGCCCTGTTCGAGGACCTGGCCGCCGGCACCGTGAAGGCCTGCTGGATCATCTGCACCAATCCGGTGGCCAGCGTGGCCAATCGCGACACGGTCATCCGCGGGCTGCAGGCCGCCGAACTGGTGATCACCCAGGACGCCTTTCTCGACACCGAGACCAACAGATACGCCGACATCCTCCTGCCCGGCGCGCTCTGGGCCGAGGCCGACGGAGTGATGATCAATTCCGAGCGCAACCTGACCCTGGCCCCCCAGGCCGTCACCCCGCCCGGCGCGGCCCGCGCCGACTGGCAAATCATCGCCGACGTGGCCTGCGCCCTGGGCTATGGCGAACACTTCACCTACGCCTCGGCCGCCGAGGTGTTCGACGAGATCAGGCAGTTCCACAACCCCCAGACCGGCTACGACATCCGTGGCGCCAGCCATGCCCGGCTGCGCGAGACCCCGCTGCAATGGCCCTGCCCCAGCGCAGAGAGCGATCCGCGCCAGCCGATCCGCTATCGCAACGACGGCCGCAGCCAGACCCTGCGCCTGGACGAGACCGGCGAACCCAGCGCGCTCAACTTCGCCACCCCCAGCGGCAAGGCGCAATTCTTCGCTCGCCCGCACCTGGACCCGGCGGAATTGCCCGATGCCGACTACCCCTTCGTGCTCAACACCGGGCGTCTGCAGCACCAGTGGCACACCCTGACCAAGACCGGCAAGATCGCCGCGCTGAATCGCCTCAATCCGGCGCCCTTCGTCGAGGTACATCCCCAGGACGCCCAGGCGCTGGGGTTCAGCGCGGGCGATCGCCTGGAAATCACCTCGCGGCGCGGTCGCGCGGTGCTGCCGGTGACGATCAGCGACCGGGTCCAGCCCGGCAACTGCTTCGCCCCCTTCCACTGGGCCGACGTTCAGGGCAGCGACCTGGCCATCAATGCCGTCACCAGCGATGCCGTCGATCCGTTCTCGCTGCAACCGGAACTCAAGGTCTGCGCGGTGCGCCTGACCCGGGTCGCCACCATCCCCCACCGCCAGCTGCCGGCCGACGAGCCGGTCACCGAGAGCGTCCAGCAACCCGCCCTGGCGCGGCTGGCCGATCTCACCGGGGTCGCCACCGCGGTACGGCCCCAGCTCAGCGCGGCCGAACGCACCTACCTGGCCGGCTTCATGGACGGCCTGCGCGACGGGGGCGCCCAGGGCGTGCCCTGCCTGCCGGCCCAGGCGCCGCTGGCCGCCGACACCCGCCTCTGGCTCGATGGCCTGCTCGCCGGGCTATTCAGCCGCCTGCCGCAAAGCCAGAGTGCCGGCCTGCCCCAGACCGCTACCGCGCCGGCCGATCTGGTGGTGCTCTGGGCCTCCCAGACCGGCAACGCCGAAGCCCTGGCCGAGCGCTGCGTCGCCCGCCTGTGCCAGGCCGGCCTCACCGTCGAATTGCACGACATGGCCGCCTATGCCGTGGAACGCCTGAGCGGTGCCCGCCGCGTCCTGCTGGTGAGCAGCACCTTTGGCGACGGCGAGGCCCCGGACAATGGCCAGGCCTTCTGGCAGGGCCTCGGTCGCCTCGATGCCTCCCTCGCCGAGCTGGACTACGCCGTGCTGGCCCTGGGCGATTCCACCTACGAGCAGTTCTGTGGCCACGGCCAGCGCCTCGACGCCCGCCTGGCCGAACTCGGCGCCCGCCGTCTCTGCCCGCGGCTGGACTGCGACGCCGATGGCCTCGACGCCGCCGACGCCTGGCTGAACGCCCTGCAAGGGCAGCTGGCGCCCCAGGCCGCCCAGGTGCCCGTCGCCCCTCCGACCACGAGCGGTCGCCCGACGGCGGTGCCCGCGCGGCTGGTCATCAACCAAAGACTCAACGGTGCCGGATCGAACAAGGAGGTGCGGCTGTTCGGTTTCGAATCCGCGCAGCCCCTGACCTACCAGGCCGGCGACGCCTTGAGCGTGAAGGCGCGCAACTGCCCGGAACTGGTCGAGGAGGTGCTCGCCCTCGCCGGCCTGGACGGCGAACAAGCAGTCGCGGTGGCCAAGGTCGGCGAGCTGTCGCTGCGCCAGGCGCTGAGCGAACACTATGAGATCGCCCGTCCCAACCCCGAGACCTTGGCGCTGATCGCCGAGCGCAGTGGCGCTGCCGAGTGCCACGCCCTGCTGGGCAACCGGGATGAACTCAAGACCTGGCTCTGGGGCCGGCAACTGGCCGATGTGCTGGCGCGCTATCCCGCCCGCCACGATGCCGGCGAATTGCTCGGCAGCCTCAAGCGCCTGCAACCGCGCCTCTACTCCATCGCCTCCAGCCCCCTGGCCCATGCCGGCCAGGTGCACCTCACGGTCTCGGCGGTGCGCTACGGTCAGCGCAAGGGCGTGGCCTCCACCTTTCTCGCCGACCGTCTGCAGGACGCCACCACCGAGGTGCATGTCCAGCCTTCACGTCACTTCCGCCTACCGGACCAGGGCGACGTCCCGCTGATCATGATCGGCCCCGGCACCGGCATCGCGCCCTTCCGCGGCTTTCTCCATGAGCGGCGCGCTCGGGGCGACCAGGGCCGCAACTGGCTGTTCTTTGGCGAACAGCACGCCGCCCATGACTTCTACTACCGCGACGAACTGGAAGGCTTCCAGCGCGATGGCCTGCTGAGCGAACTGAGCCTGGCCTTCTCCCGCGACCAGGCCGAGAAGATCTATGTGCAGGATCGGCTACGCGAACGCGGTGCCGAGGTCTGGCGCTGGCTGCAGGACGGCGCCCGCGTCTATGTCTGCGGCGATGCCAGCCGCATGGCCCGGGACGTCGACCAGGCCCTGCGCCAGGTGGTGGCGACCCATGGCCACCTCAGCGACGAGGCCGCCGCCGACTATGTGCGCGAGATGAGCGAGCAGAAGCGCTATCTGAAGGACGTCTACTAGCGCCAGTCGCTACAGCACCGCGCGCACCAGGCGGGTAAAGGCCTCGATGGCCTCGCGCTCGCCCAGCGCCCCGCGCACCACGGCCGCGGCCAGGGCCTCGCCGGCGCCGACCAGGCCGATGCAGGACACCTGCAACTCCGCGGCGGACCTCGTGCTGTGCGGCGTGAGCACCGCCGCCACCATCCGGGTGCCGTGCTCCAGCAACTCCTGATACACCGCGGTCTTTTCCTCACTCCCCGCCAGGGCCGCCGCCAGCACGCCGACCTCGCCCTGCATGTCGGTCACGCAACGGATGTAGCCCTCGGCCAGCGCCGCGGTAGCCTCTTCGGCGCTCTGCTGCCGGGCCGTCATGGCCTGGCGAAAGGCATCCATCTGCGCCAGATCGAGCCAGCGATAGAGTTCGATGAGCAGCCCCGAGCGGGTACCGAAATGCTCGTAGACGACCGGTTTGGAAACGCCTGCCTGTACGGCCAGATAGCCCAGGGTCAGGCGATCCGCGCCCTCTTCCCGGACGATGAGCCGCGCTGTTTCCAGCAATTGCTGACGCCGCGCCGCCTTAGAAAGACGCCGCCCGGCACCATCGGAGATCGGTTTTTCAGGGGTGGATCGCTCTGCCATTGGTCACGTCTTCTTGCAAACCTACTAAAGGTAGGTTAATCCTGATTTAGAACCTACTCTTGGTAGGTTAACGCGGGGAGCAGCTGCTGGCCAGCTGGCGGTGCGGTCTCCGCGATCTCAGCACTGCAACCACGAGGACAGCATCATGCCACTGCAACCCATACTCCTTGCCGGCGGTTCGGGCACGGTAGGCCGCCAGGCCGTCCACTGGTTCCGCCAGCGCCAGCCTGACTGGCCGCTGCTGGTGGGGGGCCGCAACCTCGCCACGGCCGAGGACGTCGCCCAGGCCGCCGGCCAGGCCCGGGCAGTGGGCCTGGATCTCGACCAGCCGGGGCTGGGACTGGATCCCGCCCTCACCCCGGCAGCCATCATCATGCTGGCACCGGATCAGGCCCTGCACGGCCTGAGCCTCGCCCAGCGCCTGGGCATCCCCTATCTCAATGCCAACACCGGCGTCACCGAACTGGGGCCGGAAGTCGCCCAGTTCATGCACCACCCCGGCGCCCATGCCCTGGTGCTGTCCAGTCACTGGGCTTCGGGCGCCGCCCTGGCGCTGGCGCTCGATCTCGCCCGCCGCTTCACCCGGGTCGCGGCCATTGGAGTAGAGGTCTTGCTGGATGAGGAAGACCCGGCCGGTCCCCTGGCCTGGGAGGATATGGCGCGGGTGCACAGCGCGGCGCCCGCGGCCCTGGCGTTTCGGCATGGGCGCCGCCACTGGCTGAGCGGTGCCGACCTGCAGGGCAGCGTCACGGCGCTGGACGGTCGCACGCTGGCCGCCACGGCCTTTGGCTCCATCGATCTGTTGAGCCTCTGGGCCACCACCGCCGCGCCGGAGCTCCGCTTCGACATCGCCATGGGCGAGTCCTCCAGCCGGCGGCGGGGCGCGGAAACGGCGGCCGAGATCGCGGTCAAGGTGACCGGCGAAAGGGACGGCCAGACCACCACCGCACGGTCCGTGCTGGAATTCAGCCAGGGGCAGGCCTCGCTGACTGCCCTCGGGCTGGTGCTGTCGCTGGAGCGGGCGCTGGGCCTGGTGGGCGGTAGACCGCTGCCGGCAGGTCTCTATATGCCCGAACAGCTCTGGGCGGCCGACTGGTTTCTGCAGGAGTTGCAGCGGGAGGGCGCGGTGCTGCATCACCCGGTGGACGGGTACTGAGCTCAGGAAATGGCGGAAGGCAGTGGGAGTCGAACCCACCCGGGAACGGCTGCCGTCCCCAACCGGGTTTGAAGCCCGGCCACGCCACCGGGCGTGATTGCCTTCCTCTGTTGCGCTAGCCCTCGGCGGCGCGGGCCCAGGCGCTGTCCGGGCGGACCCGGCGCTCGTCGCCGAAGCGACGGGTGAAACCGATGCGATCCAGGCATTCGAGGATCTGGATGCTGCGCTTGCGACCGATGCCGAGGGCATCGCGAAAGGCCGCGGCGCGAATGATCCCTGCTTCGCGCTCCAGGCGCAATGCCTCACTGGCCGCGGCTTCCAGACTGGCCTGGGGATAGAAGAGATCCTTGACCACCTGGGTCAGTTCCCCCAGCCGGGCCAGTTTGCGCAGCAACAGGCGCACCTCGGCCTCGGGCTGACCCAGGCTCTTGGCGAGATCGCGCGTCCAGGGCGGATCGAAGCGCTGGGCCTCCAGCAGCGGCCAGAGCCGGGCCTTGAGCCCCTCCTCCGCTTCGGTGAGGCGTACCCGGTGATCGGGCAGGTGCAGCCAGGGACCACTGCTCTGCAAGCGCCCCTCGGCCAGGGCCGTCTCCAGCAGCGCCAGATAGACGGGCCGCTCCAGTTCCGGCGCGGCGATGCGGCGCAGGCGATCCCGATCCGGACCCAGTTCGTCGGGTTGCTCCTGGTGAAAGGTGGCCAGCACTGCGCCCAGGCGCTCGAGTGCCGCCTGCCACAGAGCCGCCGCGAACAGCCGCGGACCGACCCGCGTGTCCACCCTCAGGGTATCGGCGGGCAACTGCCAGTCGCCTTCGGGGCGGTTGAATTGCCGGGCCAGCAGTCGCGGATCGAGGCCGCCCGCGGCCTGGGCCAGGAGTTCGGGCAGGGCTTCCTCCAGGCCGCCCTGCCGCAGCGCCTGGAGTTGCGCCAGACGCTGCGGGGTGCGGCGATGGCGGGCCGGGGCGAAGGGATCGAGCAGCTGCGCACCGCCCAGGGTGCGCTGGGCGGACTGGTCGCGCAGCACCAGGCGATCACCGTGCACCCCGTGCAAAGGCGCATTGAGCACCAGTTGCGCCAGGGCCGTGGCACCCGGGGCGAGGCTGTCCCCTTCCAGCAGGGCGACGCGCCCGGTGAGATCCTGGGCGCCCAGGTGCACGTGCACCGGCGTCCAGTGCGTCAGGTTGCGCGCCTCGCCCGGCAGGAGGCGCAGTTCGACATCGATGCGGGTGGTGGGCGAGTGCAGCGCCTCGGCCACCAGCCAGTCGCCGCGGGCGAGGCTGTCGGTGCTCAGGCGCTCGCCCGCCAGATTGAGCGATACGCGCTGACCGGCCTGGGCGGTTTCTGCCGCGCGATTCTGCGCATGCAGCCCCCGCACCCGCAGGCGCTGGCCGCGCGGGGTGAGGATGAGCTCGTCGCCAACGGCCACCTGGCCGGCGAAGGCGGTGCCGGTGACCACCACCCCGGCCCCGGCGACGCTGAACACCCGGTCCACCGCCAGGCGAAAGCCACCGCGGACGTTGCGCTGGCGCACCTGGTCCAGGGCCGCGAGCAAGGCGGCGCGCAACGCGGGGATACCGGCGCCGCTGGGGCTGGCCACCGGATACAGCGGCGCCCCGGCGAAGGGCCCGGCAGCCAGCAGCGCACTGACCTCCTGACCCACCTGCGCCAGCCGCTCGGCGTCCACCCGATCGGCCTTGGTCAGGGCCACCCGCAGCCGGGGAATGCCGAGCAATTCGAGGATCGCCAGGTGCTCGCGGGTCTGCGGCATGACGCCATCGTCGGCCGCCACCACCAGCAGGGCCAGATCCAGGCCGCTGGCGCCGGCCAGCATGTTGTGCACGAAGCGCTCGTGGCCGGGCACGTCGATGAAGCCGGTGAGGCCGCCGTCGCCCAGATCGGCATAGACATAGCCCAGGTCGATGGTGATGCCACGCGCCTGCTCTTCACGGCGGCGGTCACCGGCGACTCCGGTGAGGGCCTGGATCAGCGCGGTCTTGCCATGGTCGATGTGGCCGGCGGTGCCGATGATCATGGGGACGGTACCAGGCGGGAGAACAGGGGCGTCATAGGGGCTCCAGGCGGCGGACTGGCGCTCAGGGTAGCGGCGCCCCGCGCGCCCGCCTAGCCGTGATGCTCGCGCAGGAAGGCCACGAAGGCGCGCAGCGGGGCTGGCAGCTGGCGGCGATCCGCGTAGTAGAGCCGCGGACCGGGAAAGGATGTGGACCAGTCCGCCAGCACTTCCACCAGGCGGCCGTCGGCCAGGGGCGCAGCCAGGTAGTCGGCGAAGGAATAGATGAGGCCGACGCCGTCGAGGGCGGCCTGCAGTTCCAGGTCGAGTGCCGAAGCCAGCAGGCGACTACCCGGCGCGACGTTGATGACCTCGCTGCCGCGCTCGAAGCTCCACTGCGCCACCAGGCCACTGGCGAAGCGATGCCCGATGCAGGAATGCCGGACCAGGTCGGCGGGATGCGCCGGTACGCCATGCTGTTCCAGGTAGGCCGGAGTTCCGGCCACGGCGAATCTCTGGGTGACCGGGCCCAGCCGCACGCTGATCATGTCGGCTTCCAGGTGCTCGTCGTAGCGCACCCCGGCATCGAAGCCAGCGGCGAGCACGTCGATCAGCCGGTCCTCGGCCACCACCTCCAGGCGAATGCCCGGATACCGGGCCAGGAAGGGGCCGATCAGCGGTGGCAGCAGCACCCGGGCGACGATGGTGGGCACATTGAGTCTCAGGCTGCCCACCGGGCTTTCGCCCTCGGCATTGATGGCGTCCAGCGCGCCACGCACCTCGCGCAGGGCCGGGGCCAGGCGTTCCAGCAGGCGCTGGCCGGCCGCGGTGGGCGTCACACTGCGGGTGGTGCGGTGCAGCAGCCGCACATCCAGTTCCCGCTCCAGCCGCCGCACCGCATCGCTCAGCGAAGAGGCGGCCACGCCACGCACATAGGCGGCGCCGCGAAAGCTGCGGGCCTCGGCCACGGCGGCGAAGGCCGCCAGGTCATCCAGATTCAAGGCGCCTCCATTGTACGGCTAGGCGAACAGGTCGTTGTGTCAGGACCGGATTATCGCACGGCACCCTGGCGACTAGAGTGAAGCCTCATCCATCTGACGAGGAATCCCTCATGCAACAGCGTCGCTTGGGCCAGCAGGGCCCCTTGGTATCCACGCTCGGTCTGGGCTGCATGGGCATGTCCGATCTCTATGGCGCCGCCGACCGTGACGAGGCCATCGCCACCGTCCAGGCCGCCCTCGAACGCGGCGTCACCCTGTTCGACACCGGTGACTTCTATGGCATGGGCCACAACGAACTGCTGCTGGGCGAAGCCCTGCGCGGTCGGCGGGAGCAGGCGCTGATCAGCGTCAAGTTCGGCGCCCTGCGCGGTCCGGGCGGCGAGTGGCTGGGCTACGACGCCAGGCCGGCGGCGATCAAGAATTTCGTCGCCTACAGCCTCAAGCGCCTGGGCGTGGACCACATCGACATCTATCGCCCGGCGCGGCTGGATCGCCAGGTGCCCATCGAGGACACCATGGGCGCCCTCGCCGAGCTGGTCCAGGCGGGCTACATCCGCCACATCGGCCTCTCGGAGGTGGGCGCCCAGACCCTGCGGCGAGCGGCCGCGGTGCACCCGGTCTGCGACCTGCAGATCGAGTATTCGCTGGTCTCGCGCGGCATCGAGGCCGAGATCCTGCCGACCTGCCGCGACCTGGGCATCGGCATCACCGCCTATGGCGTGCTCTCCCGCGGCCTGCTCAGCGGTCACTGGCGCCAACCCTCGGGCAGCGGCGACTTTCGCGCCCTCAGTCCGCGCTTCCAGCCGGGTAACGTGGAGCGCAACCTGGCGCTGGTAGAAGGCCTGAAGCAATTCGCCGAACGCCGCGGCACCACCCCGGCCCGGCTGGCGGTGGCCTGGGTCGCCGCCCAGGGCGAGGACATCGTGCCTTTAATCGGAGCCCGCCGCCGCGCTCAGCTCGACGAATCCCTCGGTGCGCTGGAGGTGACGCTGAGCGATGCGGATCGCGCCGAATTGGAACGCCTGCTACCGCCAGGCGCGGTGGCCGGCGATCGCTACGGCGAACATCAGCTGCGCGATCTCGATAGCGAACGCTGAACCACCCCCGGCAACAACGGCCCGCCTTGCGCGGGCCTTTGCGTTTCAGCGCTCGGCCGGACGCTCCTGCATCAGCACCCAGGGCGCCACCACCACCGCCCACAGCGCCACCTCGGGCGCCTCCAGCCGGCGCCGCGCGCGCGCTTCGTCGACCTTGGCCAGCTGACCCTGCTGCAGCCACAGACCCACCCGGGCGGCATCGTCCTGGGTCACGGCGATGGCCGCCTCGATCAGGTCCAGCTCGGGGGCCACTTCCAGCAGCACGCCCCGCGCAAAATGCGGTTGCAATTCTTCCCAGCCGATGGCGGCCGTCTGCCCGAGCAGGGTGGCGTAGCGCGTTGCGTGATCGGTCATGGTGCGGGCCTCGCGAAAAGGGCGGATTCTACCGTTGCCCTCCCCGCTTGCCGAGCGCCCGGACGCACGGTCGACAAGTCCGACAAGTTGTCGTCGCCAGCTTTCCAAGACGAACAGACGGTGATTAAACTGCGCGGCGCGTCATAAAGAACAAAATCGGCACATTTTCGCTTCCAACTGCCTCATTAATAAAAGCATTCCGAGTGGAGCACTCATGAAAAAGGCAACTCTGCGTTTCTCCCGCTTGGTCGCGGCCCTGGCCCTGGCCGGCATGGCCAGCCACACCCTGGCAGCCGACACCCTGAAGATCGGTCTGGCCGGCCCCAAGACCGGTCCGGTCGCCCAGTACGGTGACATGGAGTTCATTGGTGCCCAGATGGCCATCGAGCAGATCAACAAGGCCGGCGGCGTCAAGGGCAAGCAGCTCGAAGGCGTGATCTACGACGACGCCTGCGATCCCAAGCAGGCCGTGGCGGTTGCCAACAAGATCGTCAACGATGGCGTCAAGTTCGTCGTCGGCCACCTCTGCTCCAGCTCCACCCAGCCTGCCTCCGACATCTATGAGGACGAAGGCATCCTGATGGTGACCCCGGCGGCCACCAGCCCCGACATCACCAACCGTGGCTACAAGCTGATCTTCCGCACCATCGGCCTGGACAACATGCAGGGCCCGACCGCCGGCAAGTTCATCGTCGAGCACGTCAAGCCGAAGATCGTCGCGGTCATCCACGACAAGCAGCAGTACGGCGAAGGCATCGCCACCGCGGTCAAGCAGACCCTGGACAAGGCCGGCGTCAAGGTCGCCGTGTTCGAGGGCATCAACTCCGGCGACAAGGACTTCTCCTCGCTGATCGCCAAGCTCAAGCAGGCCAACGTCGACTTCGTCTACTACGGCGGCTACCACCCCGAGCTGGGCCTGATCCTGCGTCAGGCGGCCGAGAAGGGCCTAACCGCCAAGTTCATGGGTCCGGAAGGCGTGGGCAACAGCTCCATCTCCGCCATCGCCGGCAAGGCCTCCGAAGGCCTGCTGGTCACCCTGCCGCGCTCCTTCGACCAGGATCCCAAGAACCAGGCCCTGGTGCAGGCGTTCAAGGACAAGAAGCAGGATCCGAGCGGTCCCTTCGTGTTCCCCTCCTACGCCGCCGTTCAGGTCATCGCCGAAGGCATCGCCAAGGCGGGCGACGAGAAGCCCGAGGACGTGGCCAAGGCGCTGCGCAGCAACACCTTCAACACCCCCACCGGCGAGCTGGCGTTCGACGAAAAAGGCGACCTGAAGAACTTCGAGTTCGTGGTCTACGAATGGCACGCCGACGGCACCAAGACTGAAGCCAAGTAAGCCCTGCCTGTAACACCGGAGCCCACCGCCCACGGCGGTGGGCTTCGTTTATCCGCCTCCATCCGAGGCCTGGGACCTGCACCAGAAGTGCACTTGGGTCCCCTGGAGACACCCATGCCCGAGTTCTACCACTACCTGCAACAGCTGGTGAACGGCCTAACGGTCGGCAGCACCTATGCCCTGATCGCCATCGGCTACACCATGGTCTACGGCATCATCGGCATGATCAACTTCGCCCATGGCGAGGTGTACATGATCGGCTCCTACGTGGCTTTCATCGCCATCGCCGGCCTCGCCATGCTGGGCATCCACAGCCTGCCCATCGTCATGCTCGCCGCCTTCGGCGCCAGCATCATCATCGCCAGTGCTTACGGCTACAGCATCGAACGCATCGCCTATCGCCCCCTGCGCGGCGGTAACCGGCTGATCCCGCTGATCTCGGCGATCGGCATGTCGATCTTCCTGCAGAACTGGGTGCTGCTGGCCCAGGACTCCAAGGACAAGTCGATCCCCAACCTGCTGCCGGGCAACTTCATCATCGGCACCGACGCCATGAACGGCGTGGTGATCTCCTATGTGCAGGTGCTGATCTTCATCGTCACCCTGCTCACCATGTTCGGCCTGACCTGGTTCATCTCCCGCTCCCGCCTGGGCCGCGCCTGCCGCGCCTGCGCCGAGGACATCAAGATGGCCAACCTGCTGGGCATCAACACCAACGGCATCATCGCCCTGACCTTCGTCATCGGCGCCACCCTGGCCGCCGTGGCCGCGGTGCTGCTGGGCATCCAGTACGGCGTGATCAACCCGAGCCTGGGTTTCCTGGCCGGCATCAAGGCCTTTACCGCCGCCGTGCTCGGCGGCATCGGCAGCATCCCCGGCGCCATGCTCGGCGGCCTGGTGCTGGGCGTGGCCGAGGCCTTTGGCGCCGACGTCTTCGGTGACCAGTACAAGGACGTGGTGGCCTTCAGCCTGCTGGTGCTGGTGCTGCTGTTCCGCCCCACCGGCATCCTCGGTCGTCCAGAGGTGGAAAAGGTATGAGTGCCCGTCTGCGAACCGCCTTCTTCAGCGCCCTGCTGGTGCTGGCCGTCGCCTATCCCATCCTCGGCCTCAAGCTGGAGACGGTGGGCGTCAACCTCGAAGTGCACGGCGCCACGCCGCGCACCCTCTGGATCGTGGCCCTGGCCGCGGTGCTGATGTTCGTCTGGCAACTGGTGCGTGACCAGGTCACCGCCGGCTGGCGCCGCAGCGGCGGCCTGCCGTTGCCGGCCACCGGCCTGGGCACCAAGCTGACCGAACCCAAGACCCAGCGCTGGGTGATCCTCGGCCTGGTGCTGGTCGCCCTGGTGTGGCCCTTCTATGGCTCGCGCGGCGCGGTGGACATCGCCACCCTGATCCTGATCTACGTGATGCTCGGCCTCGGCCTGAACATCGTGGTGGGCCTGGCCGGTCTGCTCGACCTGGGCTACGTCGGCTTCTATGCCGTCGGCGCCTACACCTACGCCATGCTCTCCCACTACTATGGCCTGGGCTTCTGGGTGTGCCTGCCGCTGGCGGGGCTGATGGCGGCGCTGTTCGGCTTCCTGCTCGGCTTCCCGGTGCTGCGCCTGCGCGGCGACTACCTGGCCATCGTCACCCTGGGCTTCGGCGAGATCATCCGCATCCTCTTGCGCAACCTCACCGAATGGACCGGCGGTCCCAACGGCATCAGCGGCATCGACAAGCCGACCCTGTTCGGCCTGACCTTCGAACGCCGCGCACCCGAGGGCATGACGCCCTTCCACGAGTACTTCGGCATCCCCTACAACTCCGAATACAAGGTGATCTTCCTCTACCTGATCGCCCTGCTGCTGGTGCTGCTGACCCTGTTCGTGATCAATCGCCTCCTGCGCATGCCCATCGGTCGCGCCTGGGAAGCCCTGCGCGAAGACGAGATCGCCTGCCGCGCCCTGGGGCTGAACCCCACGCTGATCAAGCTCTCGGCCTTTACCCTAGGCGCCTGCTTCGCCGGTTTCGCCGGCAGCTTCTTCGCCGCCCGCCAGGGCCTGGTGTCGCCGGAATCCTTCACCTTCATCGAATCGGCCATCATCCTGGCCATCGTGGTGCTGGGCGGCATGGGTTCCCAGCTCGGCGTGATCCTCGCGGCCATCGTGATGATCCTCTTGCCGGAGCTGATGCGCGAATTCAGCGAATACCGCATGTTGATGTTCGGCCTGCTGATGGTCGTGATGATGATCTGGCGTCCGCAAGGCCTGCTCCCGATGCAACGCCCGCACCTGGAGTTGCGCAAATGAGCCAAGCCCTTCTCGATGTCTCCGGCCTGTCCATGAGGTTCGGCGGCCTGCTGGCCGTCAACGGCGTCAACATCCGTGTGGAACAGGGCCAGGTGGTCTCGCTGATCGGTCCCAACGGTGCCGGCAAGACCACGGTGTTCAACTGCCTGACCGGCTTCTACCGGCCCAGCGGCGGCGAGATCCTCCTGCGCGGCGAGGCCATCCAGGGCCTGCCCGGGCACAAGATCGCCCGCAAGGGCGTGGTGCGGACCTTCCAGAACGTCCGCCTGTTCAAGGAAATGACCGCGGTGGAGAACCTGCTGGTGGCCCAGCATCGCCACCTCAACACCGGCTTCCTGGCCGGTCTGTTCAAGACCCCGGCCTTTCGCAAGAGCGAAGCCGAGGCCATGGACTACGCGCGCTTCTGGCTGGAGCAGGTCAACCTCACCGAGTTCGCCAACCGTAACGCCGGCAACCTCGCCTACGGCCAGCAGCGCCGCCTGGAAATCGCCCGCTGCATGATGACCCGCCCGCAGATCCTCATGCTCGACGAGCCGGCCGCCGGTCTCAACCCGCGCGAGACCGAGGACCTCAAGGCGCTCATCGCCCTGCTGCGCGCCGAGCACGGCGTCACCGTGCTCTTGATCGAGCACGACATGCACCTGGTAATGAGCATTTCCGACCACATCGTGGTGATCAACCAGGGTACCCCCCTGGCCGACGGGACGCCGGAGCAGATCCGCAACAACCCCGACGTGATCAAGGCCTACCTGGGCGAATCCTGATGGAGACCTCCATGCTGCAGTTCGACAACGTCTCCACCTTCTACGGCAAGATCCAGGCGCTGCATGGCGTCAGCGTGCAGGTGAACCGGGGCGAGATCGTCACC
This sequence comes from Pseudomonas sp. RIT411, assembly GCF_003057735.2. Lineage (NCBI taxonomy): Bacteria > Pseudomonadati > Pseudomonadota > Gammaproteobacteria > Pseudomonadales > Pseudomonadaceae > Pseudomonas > Pseudomonas sp. RIT411. The sequence goes on along the minus strand of NZ_QBIZ02000002.1, from coordinate 106,096 downwards.
CTGATCGGCGCCAACGGCGCCGGCAAGTCCACCCTGCTGATGACCCTCTGCGGCACCCCGCGCGCCCATGGCGGCAGCATCCGCTACGAAGGCGAGGAACTGGTCGGCCAGGAAACCGCGCAGATCATGCGCAAGGGCATCGCCGTGGTGCCGGAAGGCCGCCGGGTGTTCGCCCGCCTGACCGTGGAAGAGAACCTGGCCATGGGCGGCTTCTTCACCGACAAGCACGCCTATGACCGCCAGCTGGAGAAGGTCCTCGGCCTCTTCCCGCGACTCAAGGAGCGCTATGCCCAGCGCGCCGGCACCATGTCCGGCGGCGAGCAGCAGATGCTCGCCATCGGCCGGGCGATGATGAGCGAGCCGCGCCTGCTGCTGCTCGACGAGCCCTCCCTGGGCCTGGCACCCATCATCATCCAGCAGATCTTCGAGATCATCGAGCAACTGCGCCAGGATGGGGTGACGGTGTTCCTGGTCGAGCAGAACGCCAACCAGGCGCTCAAGCTGGCCGACCGCGGCTATGTGCTGGAGAACGGCCGCATCGTCATGCAGGACAGCGGCGCCGAATTGCTGGCCAACCCGGACGTGCGCAAGGCCTATCTGGGCGGTTGAGCATGTCCTCGCTGCCCGACACGCTTCAACCTCGGCGCAGCGAAGCCCAACGGTGCCGTAGCGTGGCAAACGGCGCAGCCTTTCCACTGGGGCTTCACAGCGAAGCGCGCCCTCACCCCAGCCCTCTCCCGCAGGGAGAGGGGGCTATCCATGCAACGCGTAGGTTGGGTTGAGACAGCTACACTGTCGAAGCCCAACGGTGCCGTAGCGTGGAAAACGGCGCAGCCTTTTCCACTGGGGGCTTCACAGCGAAGCGCGCCCTCACCCCAGCCCTCTCCCGCAGGGAGAAGGGGCTTTCAACGCGTAGGTTGGGTTGAGACGGCTCCACCGTCGAAGCCCAACGGGGCCGTAGCGTGGAAAACGGCGCAGCCTTTTCCACTGGGGGCTCCGCGGCGAAGCGCGCCCTCACCCCAGCCCTCTCCCACAGGGAGAGGGGGCGATCCATGCAGCGCGTAGGTTGGGTTGAGACGGCTCCACCGTCGAAGCCCAACGGGGCCGTAGCGTGGAAAACGGCGCAGCCTTTTCCACCGGGGGCTTCACGGTGAAGGGTGCCGTCACCCCAGCCCTCTCCCGCAGGGAGAGGGGGCTTTCCGCGCAGGCGTTGAGCTCCATCAACCTCGCTACCCCAACGCCTCCAACCGCTGCCGACTGCGCTCGAACCAGTCGCTCAGGGCTTCCGCCACCACTCTGGTGCGCTTCGGCAACCCACCTTGGTAGGGATGGACCAGAAACAGCGGCTGGCTAGGGGTGCGCCATTCCCGGAGCAGCCAGACCAGGGCGCCGCTGGCCAACTCTTCGTGCACCATGAATGACGGCAGCCGGGCGATGCCCTGCCCGGCCAGGGCCGCCTGCTTGAGCAGGCTGTAGTGGTTGCAGGAAAGACTGGGCTCCACCTGGACGCGGCTGAGCTGATGCTCACGGTGATAGAGCCAGACGTCGCCCTCGGCATAGTGACTGTTCACCAGGCAGCGATGGCCGAGCAGATCCTCGGGCACCCGGGGAACCTCGACCCCAGCCAGATAGGCCGGTGCCGCGCAGGTCACCTCCTGCATGGCGAACAGCGGCCGGGCGACCAGGCGTTCGTCCGGCTCCAGCCGGGCGCGGATCGCCAGGTCGAAGCCCTCGGCCACCAGGTCGCGGTAGCCGTTGTCCAGCACCAGGTCCAGCTGGATGGCGGGATGGGCGGCGCGACAGGCCAGTAGCACCTCGAAAAAGGTGTAGCCCAGGGACACCGGCACGGTCAGGCGCACCGGGCCGACGGCTTGCTCCTGCAGCCGGGCCACGCTCTGCAGGGCCCGCTCGCGCTGGCGCACCAGGGCCTGGGCCTCCGGCAGCAGGGCACGACCGGCGGGAGTGGGATCGAGGCGTCGGGTGGTACGGTGCAGCAGCTGGGTCTCCAGGCGCATCTCCAGCGCCCGGATGCGCTTGGACAGCTGGCCCTTGCTGCAGCCCAGGCGCTCGGCCGCACGGGTGAAGCTACCGCTGTCACAGAGGACGGCGAAGGCGGCGAGATCGGCGAAGTCGTCCTGCATCGTTTCCCCCTGGAAACACTGGATTGCCATTCAGGCGATTTATCCGGGCAATGGGCCATTCTAGGCTGAGGACTCCTTTCCCTTCACGGAGCCACCCCATGAAAATCATCCTCGTCGGCGCCAGCGGCACCCTGGGCAGCGCCATCGCCGAACGCCTGGGCAGCCGCCATGACCTGATCCGCGTCGGCCGCCGATCCGGCGACCTGCAGGTCGACATCACCCAACCCGAGTCCATCCGTGCCCTCTTCGCCCAGGTGGGTCGTTTCGACGCCCTGGTCAGCGCGGTGGGTTCGGTGACCTTCGCCCCCTTCACCGAGATGACGCCCGAGGCGTACCAGAAAGGCCTGCAGGACAAGCTCATGGGCCAGGTCAATCTGGTGCTGCTCGGCCAGCAGCAGGCCGCCGAGGGCGCCTCCTTCACCCTGACCACCGGCATCCTCAGCGAACAGCCCATCGCCCAGGGCAGCTCGGCGGCCATGGTCAACGCGGCGCTGGAAGGCTTCGTGCGCGGTGCGGCCATCGAGTTGCCCCACGGTCAGCGCCTCAACGCGGTCAGCCCGACGGTGCTGCAGGAGTCCCTGGGCCACTACGGTGATTTCTTCCGCGGTTTCAAGGCGGTCAGCGGCGCCGAGGCCGCGCTGGCCTACGAACGCAGTGTGGAAGGACGAGAAACCGGCAAGACGTATCGCGTCTGGTAAGTCCTTGAGCTCGCGGCGCTGTCTGAGTAACGTGTGCCCACCTCAGTCGGAGTCCTGCGATGCCAGCGCCGCGTGCCATCTTTCCCCTAGCCCTGCTCGGCCTCCTCGGCGGCTGCAGCCTGTTCCAGAGCGACGACACCCCGCGTGCACCGGGCGGCGAGCGCCTGCAGGGCGATCTGCGCTGGAGCGGAGACCAGCTGCTGTTCCGCCCCTGCCAGGAACAGCGTTTCTTCGACGTCACCGACGCCAACAACACCGCCATCCTGCGCGATGCCCACGAACTGGCCGCCGACAGCGGCGCCGCTTCGCTGTTCGCCGACCTGCGCGGCAAACTCAAGTCCGGCGGCCGCGATGGTGCCCAGGGCGTGTTCGCCGTCACCGATGTCTACCGCGTGCAATACAGCGGACCGGGTTGCAGCGATCCCAACTTCAAGCGCACCGCCATGAACGCCGGTGGCCATGGACCGGACTGGAGCGTCCAGGTCAGCAACCAGGGCATGCTGGTCAGCACCGCCGGCCAGCAGCGCCGCGCCCTGCCCTTCGTGCAGGAAGAATTGCCGGGCGGCATGCGCGCCCTGTCCAGCGAAGCCAATGGCGAGAAGGTCGAGCTGTGGATCAATCCGCGCCGCTGCGTGGACGGTCGCACCGGCACCGTGCAGTCACTGCAGGCCGAACTGCGCATCAATGGCCAGACCTGGCAGGGCTGCGCCTTCTATGGCGGAGCCGGCAACCCCACCTAACTCGGGCGTTCGCGCGATGCTTAGCGCGATCCCCTTGGCATCTCCCGCTTTACGTTTAGCGTCGCGCGCCCCAAGGGGCTAGTCTAGCGACGGCAAGGTTTCATCCGCTTCGCTTGGTCACTTCCGGGTTCCACCAGGCGAAGGCACAGGAACGCTCATCCAGCCAGGGTCCAGGCATGCCAACATCCCCAGCGTCTCGCAGCGCGCCTCCGCGCCGACGGGGCCATACCGTTCTCCTGCGGCTGTTCCCCGCGCTCTGCGTGCTGCTCCTGGGTCTCATCGGCCTGGGTTGCTATCTGCTGGTCGACAATGCCGTGCGCCAGGATGCCACCGTCGCCCAGCATACCGAGCGCGCCGTTGGCCGCACCTTCACGCGCCTCGACGAAGAGGTCGCCCGCAACCTGATCGACTACAGCAAATGGGACGAAGCCTATCGCCGCCTGCACCAGACACTGGACAGCGACTGGGCCTTCGAACAGGGCAATCTGGGCGAGTCCCTGTTCCAGGTCTATGGCTACGAGGGAGTGCTGGTGTTCGACGGTCAGGATCGGGCCCGCTATCGCCTGCTCGACGGCCAGCTCGCCGATCCCGCTGCCCCTTGGCTGCAGGGCGACATCGCCGGCCTGCTGGCCGCGGCGCGCAGCGCCGACGCCCGCGCCGGCAGCGTGTCCGGCGTGCTGACCGTGGCCGGGATGCCGGCGCTGGTGGCCGCCGCCGCCATCACCCCGGGCGACCAGGCCGGCGTTCGCCCCCAGGACGCGCCGGCCTCGGTACTGGTCTTCGTCAATGTGCTCAGTCCGGCGCGGCTGGCGGCCCTGAGCGAAGCCAACAACCTGCCGCCGCTGAGCATCAGCGCCAACGGCGCCGGCAGCCGCGCCAGCTGGCAACTGCCGGGTTCCAGCTATCAGCTGACCTGGCGCCCACCGCGTCCGGGGCTGTGGCTGATGCAACAGACCCTGCCGCTGTTCGGCGGTGGGGTGCTGATCCTGCTGCTGGGGCTGATCTGGCTGTTTCGCCAGGCGCTGATCGCGATGCGCCAGCTGGATGCCCAGTACGATGACCTGCTGGCCAGCCGCAGCGAACTGGCCATCGGCGAGCGGCGCTTCCGCGACATCGCCGAGGCCACCTCGGACTGGCTGTGGGAGGTAGACGCCACGCTGCGCCTGGTCTATGTCTCGGATCGCTTCGCCGAGGTCACCGGGGAAGCCACCGAACGCTGGCTGGGCCGGCCGCTCGCCGAACTGCTCACCCCCCATGCCGACACCCTGGCGCACTGGCTCGCCGGCCAGGCCCACGACCGCAAGCCGCGCCCGCCGCTGGTCTGTCACTACCTGGACGGCAACGGGCGCGAACGCACCTGCCGGGTCGCCGCCCGGGCCATTCCCGAAGGCGGCTATCGCGGCACCGTCACCGATCTCACCGACGAGATCGAGGCCCTGGCCCAGGTCCAGCACCTGTCCTGGCACGATCCCCTGACCGGCCTGCCCAACCGCCATCGCCTGCACCAGTTTCTCGCCACCCATCTGGAAGGCCCGGAGCCCCGCCCCCTGGCGCTGATCAGCCTGGACCTGGATAGATTCAAGACGGTCAACGACGCCCTCGGCCATGCCGCCGGCGATCAGGTCCTGCAGGAAGCGGCGCAGCGCCTGCGGCAGAACGTGACCGCCACCGACCTGGTGGCGCGCCTGGGCGGCGACGAATTCTGCGTGGTGCTCAGCGGCGATCGCGACCCCGCTGCCATCGCCGACCTCTGCCGGCGCCTGGTGGAACAATTGCGCCAGCCCTTCCGCCTCGGCGAGCAGCGGGTCTTCATCGGCAGCAGCCTGGGCGTGGCCCTGGCGCCGCGGGATACCGGCATCCCGGCGGAATTGCTGCGCCTGGCCGACATCGCCCTGTACCAGGCCAAGGCCGCTGGCCGCGGCACCTGGCGCTTCCACGAACCGGCCATGAACGAGCAGGTGCTCCTGCGCCGGCAGCTGGAACAGGATCTGCGCCAGGCCCTGCGCGATGATCGGCTCAGTCTCTACTACCAGCCACGCCGTTGCCTGGCCGATGGCAGCCTGTGCGGCTTCGAGGCGCTGGTGCGCTGGGAGCACCCGACCCAGGGCCTGCTGGAGCCGCTGGATTTCCTGGCCCTGGCCGAAGACGCCGGCCTCGGGCAGCGCCTGGGGCGCTGGGTGCTGGAGACCGCCTGCCACGACGCCCAGGGCTGGCCGGAACGCCTCTCGGTGTCGGTCAATCTGTCGCCGCAGCAATTCCACGCCAACGAAGATCCGGTGCAGACCGTGGCCGAGGCGCTCTACCAGAGCGGCCTGGCGGCCTCGCGCCTGGAGCTGGAACTCACCGAGCGCACCCTGCTGGATCCCGCCGCCGATGTGGCCAACACCCTGGGCGCGCTCAAGGGCCTGGGCGTGCGCCTGTGCCTGGACGACTTCGGGTCCGGCCTGTGCTCCCTGGCCTACCTGCGCCGCTATCCGCTGGACGGCATCCGCCTCGACCGCAGCTTGATCGCGCGGCACCGGCAAGCGCCGGAAGACAGCGCCCTGGTGCGGGCCATGATCGATCTCGGCCGCTCGCTGGGGCTGAGGGTGACCCTCAAGGGCGTGGAAGACGCCGAGCACCTGCGCCAGCTGCAGCACCTGCCGGCGGACGAGATCCAGGGCTTCCACTGCGGCGCGCCGCTACCGGCCGATCGGCTGGGCGCCTGGCTGGACGAAGGGGTGGCGGAGCCGTTGAGCTGAAGGGGTGCGCCGGGCGCCTAGCGCTCGGCCACCATGCTGCCCTCGCCCGCCGCACCGCGTCGCTGGTTGCGGTCGTCGCGAGGAGTGACGCCAAAGAAGTTGCGATAGGCGCTGGAGAAGTGCGGCCCCGACGAGAAGCCGCAGGACAGGCCGATCTGGATGATCGATTTGCTGGTCTGGGTGAGCATCTTGCGTGCCCGATTCAGCCGTAGCTCCAGGTAGTACTGGCTGGGCACCCGCGCCAGGTACTGCTTGAAGATCCGCTCCAGTTGCCGCCGGGAGACGCAGACGTGCTGGGCGATCTCGTCGGTGGTGAGGGGCTCTTCGATGTTGGCCTCCATCAGCATCACCGCCTGGGTCAGCTTGGGATGACTCGACCCCAGGCGATTCTTCAGCGGAATGCGCTGCCGCTCGCTGCCTTCGCGCAGCCGCTCGACGATCAGCTCCTCGGCGATGGTGCCCGCCTGTTCGGCGTCGCGGTCACGGCCGATCATGGCCAGCAGCAGATCGAGGATGGCCAGGCCGCCGCAGGCGGTCAGGCGATCGCGGTCCCACTCGTAGAGGTGGTGGGTGGCGATGACCTTGGGAAACTGCTCGCTGAATTCCTCCAGCCAGCGCCAGTGCACGGCGGCGCGATGCCCGTCGAGCAGACCGAGCTGGGCGAGGATGTGCACCCCGGCGGAAAAGCCTCCCATCACCACCCCGGCCCGGGCGGTCTGGCGCAGGGCCGCGGCCAGGGGCGGCGGCAGCGCGGGCGAGGGTTCGTCGGCCAGCACGAAGAGGCGATCCAGGCGTTCCAGCTGCCCTTCCCAGTGGCCACCCGGCAGACGCGGCTGCAACTCGCTGCCAGCCTGCAGAAAGCGCACCTCGTAGGGCGTATCGCTCGAATGGCGAGCGGCGAGTTCCAGCGCTTCCTCGACCAGGCCCACGGTCAGCGGACGAACGTCGGGCCACAGCAGAAAGGCGATGCGGATGGTCATCTAACGTCTGGCTTCCTGTCGAGAGCGGCGGGGGCGACCGATCCGGGGCCCGCGCGCCATGAAACCCTTGTGGGGTGGCACGCATGGTACGCCGGAGCGCTGCCCCTGTCCCGGCCTTTGCCCGGGGTAGCGGACCGGTGTGCCCTCCGGTCCGCCGGCTGGCGCGATTCTAGCGCCAGCGCAACGGCCAGGGCTTTTACCCTGGCGACAACTCCTTACAGGACCGCCAAAAACAAACCGCCCGCTACCGGGACGATAGCGGGCGGTTGGCGAAGCCGTCGAATCAGGCGACGGCCTGGCTCATCTGCTGGTGGGTGCCGACCAGATGCTGCACCACGCCCGGATCGGCCAGGGTGGAGATGTCGCCAAGGGCGTCGTATTCACCCACGGCGATCTTGCGCAGGATACGCCGCATGATCTTGCCGGAGCGGGTCTTGGGCAGCCCCGGCGCCCACTGGATGACATCGGGCGTGGCGATCGGACCGATCTCCTTGCGCACCCACTGCTTGAGCTCCTGGCGCAGGGCTTCGTTGCCCTCCTCGCCCTGGTTGAGGGTCACGTAGACATAGATGCCCTGGCCCTTGAGGTCATGGGGCATGCCCACCACCGCGGCCTCGGCCACCTTGGGATGGGCCACCAGGGCGCTCTCGATCTCGGCGGTGCCCATGCGGTGGCCGGAGACGTTGAGCACGTCGTCGACGCGACCGGTGATCCAGTAGTAGCCGTCTTCGTCGCGGCGGGCGCCGTCACCGGTGAAGTACATGCCCTTGAAGGTCTTGAAGTAGGTGTCGACGAAGCGGTCGTGGTCGCCATAGATGGAGCGCGACTGGCCCGGCCAGGAATCGAGGATCACCAGGTTGCCTTCCACGGCGCCGTCGAGCAGGTTGCCTTCGTTGTCCACCAGCGCCGGCTGGATGCCAAAGAACGGACGGGTCGCCGAACCGGGTTTCTGGCCGATGGCGCCGGGCAGCGGGCTGATGAGGATGCCGCCGGTCTCGGTCTGCCACCAGGTGTCGACGATGGGGCAGCGCTCCTGGCCCACGGTCTTGTAGTACCAGTGCCAGGCCTCGGGGTTGATCGGCTCGCCCACCGAACCGAGCAGGCGCAGGCTGCTGCCATCGACGCCGCGCATGGCCGCGTCGCCCTGGGCCATCATGGCGCGGATGGCGGTGGGCGCGGTGTAGAGGACGTTGACCTGGTGCTTGTCCACCACCTGGCCCATGCGGGTGACGTCCGGGTAGTTGGGCACGCCCTCGAACAGCAGGGTGGTGGCGCCATTGGCCAGGGGGCCGTAGACGATGTAGCTGTGGCCGGTGATCCAGCCGACGTCGGCGGTGCACCAGTAGACCTCGCCCGGGCGATAGTCGAAGACCCGCTCGTGGGTCAGGGCGGCATAGGTCAGGTAGCCACCGGTGGTGTGCAGGATGCCCTTGGGCTTGCCGGTGGAACCGGAGGTATAGAGGATGAACAGCGGCGCCTCGGCGGACATCTCCTTGGGCTCGCAGTGTTCCGGGGCCACCGAAGTGATGTCCTCGTACCAGACGTCGCGGTGACGATGCCAGGCGATGTCGGCGCCGGTGCGCTTGCAGACGATCACCTTGCGCACCGAATAGGTGGCCGGATTGGTCAGGGCCTCGTCGACGTTGGCCTTGAGCGGGATCTTGCGGCCGCCGCGCACGCCTTCGTCGGCGGTGATCACCAGCTTGGACTGGCAGTCGCTGATGCGGCCGGCCAGGGATTCGGGAGAGAAGCCGCCGAACACCACCGAGTGCACCGCGCCGATGCGGGCGCAGGCCAGCATGGCCACCACGGCCTCGGGGATCATCGGCATGTAGATGGTCACCACGTCGCCGCGGTGGATGTCCTGGCCGCGCAGCGCGTTGGCCAGCTGGCAGACCTCGCGATGCAGCTCGCGGTAGGTGATGTGGCGGCTGTCGGCCGGATCGTCGCCTTCCCAGATGATGGCGGTCTGGTCGCCGCGGGTTTCCAGGTGGCGATCCAGGCAGTTGTAGGAGGCGTTCAGGGTGCCATCGGCGAACCACTGGATGTCGACGCGATGATCGTCGAAGGAGGTCTGCTTGACCCGGCTGAAGGGCTTGATCCAGTCCAGGCGCTGGGCCTGCTCGCGCCAGAAGCCATCGGGGTTGAGGATGGACTGCTGGTACAGCCGGCGATAGGTGACTTCATCGGTCAGGGTCTGGGAAGCGACTTCCGCGCGGACCGGGTAGAAAGCGGCACTCATGGGACGATCTCCTCGGCGGGAAACTGTTGTTCTTGTTGTGTTCCGTTGTACGGCGCGCACCGGTTTCGGACCATTCGACCATGGTCGGACGGGACGCCGGGAGCTGACCGGCGGGTCTGTTACCCTGCCCTTTCGTGACTTTCTTTCCCCAAGGAGCGCCCCATGGCCGATCTCGCCCACTCCCATTGCGTCCCCTGCCGCTCCAGCGAGCCTGCCCTGAGCGAGGCCGCCAGCAACGAATTACTCAAGGCCGTCCCGGGGTGGACGCTGGTCGAGCGCGAAGGAATTCCACGGCTGGAACGCCGCTATGCCTTCGGCAACTTTCTGGAAGCGCTGGACTTCACCAACCGCGTCGGCCGCGAGGCGCAGGATGAGGATCACCACCCGGCCCTGCTCACCGAATGGGGCGCGGTGACGGTGAGCTGGTGGACCCACAACATCGGCGGCCTGCACCGCAACGACTTCATCATGGCCGCCCGTACCGATGCGGTCGCCCTGGCGGCCAACGTCTGAGCGCCGGAATACCGGAGCGCCGGGCCGCCGGATCGCCGGCCGCCGGATTGCCGGGCCACACGCTAGTCGCAGGCGGCGGCGAGTCCCTCGGCATGCACGAAGCACAGCTTGTTGCCTTCCGGATCCCGGCAGTAGGCGGCGTAGAAGTCCGCGCCATAGTCCGGCCGGATGCCGGGAGCGCCCTCGTCATTGCCGCCCAGTTGCAGGGCGCGGTGCCAGGCCGCCTCGACGGCCGCCGGCGACGGCGCGGCGAAGCTCACCTGGACGCCATTGCCCCAGGAGGCCGGCAGGCCATTGAAGGGCAGCTGTACATAGAATTGCGGCCACGCTCGCCCTGGCCGCTGCCAGCCACACCCGGGCGGGCCACCATCGTCTTCGGCCGGCATCCGCACCAGACCGAGCTCGTGCAACACGCCGTCGTAAAAATCGATCAGGCGCTCCAGATCACGCGCGCCTACCTGTACATGGCTGAACATGGGCTCTCTCCCGCTTGCCAGGGGCCATCAGGCCACGTTAGACCAGTCCGCTGCGGCTGCCTATCGGCTCGACAAGCCCGGTCCGGGCGGTTAGCGTGGCGGCCTTTGCCTGTGACGACATAGCCATGAATCTGCGCACCCTCCCCCGCCTGACCAAGATCGGTCTGGTCTTCTTCATCCTCGGCCTGCTGGGCGTGGCCTTCGCCCTCTATGGCCTCTACCAGGGTCCGCGTCCCTCCGAACCCGGCGCCATGCGCAGCCTGCTGTTCGCGGCAGGCTTGCAGCTGACCGGCTACGTGCTGCTCAACCGCAATCGCTTCCGCATGCTGTCCGGCCGGCGCAAGGACTGACCATGACTCTCCAGTGGAGCTGCCGCGCCGCACCGGCGCTGACCACCGCCGAGCTCTATGCCGCCCTGGTGCTGCGCGCCCGGGTCTTCGTGGTGGAGCAGCAGTGCATCTATCCCGACGCCGATGGCCTGGACCTGGCGGAAGACGTCTGGCACCTGTTCGGCTGGCGCGACGACCAGTTGCACGCCTACCTGCGCCTGCTCGGCGCGGTACGCGAGGAAGTGGTGATCGGCCGGGTGATCGTCGCCCCCGAGGGCCGCGGCAGCGGCCTGGGGCATCTGCTGCTGGCGGAAGCCCTGCGCGTCTGCGCCGAGCGCTGGCCCGGGCGCCCGCTGTTCCTCTCCGCCCAGGCCCATTTGCAGGCCTACTATGGCCGCTATGGCTTCACGCCCTGCTCAGCGGTCTATGACGAAGACGGCATTGCCCATATCGACATGCGTCGCCTGGCGGACTAACGGCAGCGCAGCGGATCGAGCAGCGGCTTGAGGCCGTTGTGGTCGATCTCCTGCATCAGCGCCAGCAAGCGGCCCAGCTCGCCAGGCGGAAAGCCGCTGCGGGCGAACCAGTTGAGGTAGTGGCCCGGCAGGTCGGCCAGCAGGCGGCCGGCGTACTTGCCATAGGGCATGGTCCAGGTCACCAGGGCTTCCAGATCCGCGGGTTGCATCTCTTGTCTCCTCTACACGGCCTGGCGATTATGCCATGCCCTCAGGGGCCAACCGTCGGCCGCGGGGAGCGCCAGCCGTCCGCGACGATCCCAGCTACACCAGGTCTGCAGAGGATTTCAGCATGAGCAACGTTTCCCGGCCGCTGGCCGCCGTCACCGGTGCCTCCAGCGGCATCGGCTTCGAACTGGCCAAGCAGCTGGCCCGCCACGGCCATGATCTGCTGCTGGTCTCCCGCGGCGACGGGCTGGACGCCGCCGAGCGCGAATTGCGTGCCCTGGGGGTCAAGGTCTGGAGCCATGCGGCCGACCTGCGCACCGCCGTGGGTGTGGAAGAGACCTTTAGATTCCTGCGTCGCCAGGGCCGCCCGCTGGACGTCGTGGTGCTCAACGCCGGCGTCGGCCTGGGCGGCGCCTTCGTCGGCCAGACGCGCCTGGAAGACGAGCTGGCATTGATCCAGCTCAATGTGATGGCCACCGTGCACCTGGCCAAGCTGGTGTTGCCGGAGATGGTCGCCGCCGGCCGCGGCCGGGTGCTCTTCACCTCCTCCATCTCGGCCACCGCGCCGATTCCCTTCGAGGCCGTCTACGGCGCCTCCAAGGCCTTCATCAATTCCTTCGCCTTCGCCCTGCGCAACGAGCTGAAGGACAGCGGCGTGACCCTGACGGTGCTCATGCCCGGCCAGACCGACACCAACTTCTTCCACCGCGCCGGCGAAGACGACACCAGCGTCGGCGCCGGGCCCAAGCACGATCCGGTGCAGGTGGCCGCCCAGGGTTATGCCGCCCTGATGCAGGGCCTCGACCATGTCTATGGCGGCGGTCCCGAGGTCCAGCACGAGGGCGAGGTGCTCAATCGGGTGGAAAGCGAGGCTCAGAAGGCCGAACGGCACCGCGCCTGGTCGGAGCCGGGATCGGCGGAAAAAAAGGACTAGCTGCGCTTACGCCAGGCGAGGTGTCAGGCCCCTGCCTGACGTCCGCCCGACAGCCTCTAGTTGACCGGCGTGGCCCCGGGCGTGCCGCACTTGGCAAACTTGCCCTTGGCATCCTTGCATTGCACCGCCTTGGTCTTGGTCGTGTCGCATTTGACGAACTTGCCGTGGGCATCCCGGCAGGGCGCCGCCTGGACGCTGGCGGATGCGAAAAGGGTCAGGGCTAGCGCGGCGAACAGTGCTTTGAGCATGACGATCACCTCCAGGGCCGGGAGTGGCCTCTCGAAGCGTAGCTTGCATGCCAGGGCGCTGCCACGGGCGCTAGCTAGCGACACAAAAGCTCGTATCCAGGCACTGGAGGGAAGACCGTGAGGCTTGCTCGATGTGTGTCGAGGCCGCTCCCCAACGCTCGTTGACGTCATCCGCAGGCTGTCTCATCTTCCGCAGGCTCGTATGGACGAGAAAGTCTTGCCGCCCCCAATTAATGTACATACGATAAATCCATGGACATCACCTTCGACCCGGCCAAGAACGCCCTCAACATCGCTGCTCGCGGATTGAGCTTCGAAGGGGTTGCCAACTTCGATTTCGAAACGGCGCTGATCTGGGTCGACGACCGCAGGATCTATCCGGAAGTACGGTATTCGGCCCTGGGCCTGGTTGCGGGCCGAGTGCATGCCGTGGTGTTCACCGAAACCGCTACCGGCATTCGGGTCATCAGCTTCCGCAAGGCAAACAATCGCCAGGTAAAACGCTATGAGCAAGCCACTCAACCCTGAATTGATCGACGCGGAAAACCCTGAGTGGACCGACGAGAAGGTCGAGCAATCGGTGCGTATCGGTGCGTTGCCGGTGACCTTGCAAGCCAAGCTGCGTCGCGGCCGACCCCAAGCGAGCGTCACCAAGGAGCGCATCACCATTCGGCTTTCCCCGGACGTTGTCGACGCCTTCCGCGCGACGGGTTCAGGCTGGCAAACCCGCATGGATGCCGCGCTCAAGGACTGGCTGAAAACGCATTCGCCGTCCTGATCGTGCTCCGCCTTGCCCTGACACTGGGCGTCCATCTCCAAGCTGGATAAATCAGGAGTCGCGCTCTCCAGACCTGCCGCTAGAGGCCCAGGGCAGTATCCGCCGATTCCCCTCGACGTTCTTGCGGCCGACCAGGCTGCTCACTGTACCGCCCGATCTCTGCCTCACTGATCCTCGCGCACAGCGGGAACGGGCGCCAAGATGCCCATTCGCCAATCACCATGGGAACGACCATGCGCACCCTGGGCCTGCTGGGCGGCATGAGCTGGGAGAGTTCGGCTCACTACTATCGCATCCTCAACGAAGAGGTCCGGCGGCGACTGGGTGGCAGTCATTCGGCGGCCTGCCTGCTGCTGTCGGTGGACTTCGCCGAGATCGCTGCCCTGCAGCATGCCGGCGACTGGGCGACGCTGGGTCTACGTCTGCAGGCGCATGCGCGACAACTGGCGGCCGGCGGTGCCGAGGCATTGGTGCTCTGTACCAACACCATGCATTGCCTGGCGGACGAGATCGAGGCAGCCACGGCCCTGCAGTTGTTGCACATCGCCGATCCCACCGGGGCGGCGATCCAAGCGAAGGGCCTGCGGACCGTCGGCCTGCTGGGCACCGCCTTCACCATGGAGCAGGCCTTCTATCGCGAGCGGCTGACGGCGCGCTTCGGCCTGGAGGTGCTGGTGCCTGAAGCGACCGCGCGCCAGACCGTGCACCGCATCATCTATGAAGAGCTGGTGCGCGGCGAGGTGCGCGCCGAATCGCGGGCCGCCTATCGCGCCATCATCGCCGAGCTGGTCGCCCGGGGCGCCGAGGGCATCGTGCTCGGCTGCACCGAGATCATGCTGCTGGTGGACCAGAGCGACAGTGCGGTGCCGCTGTTCGACACCACGCGACTGCACGCCCTGGCCGCCGTGGACTGGGCCCTGGACGAGCCCCGGGACTAGCCCTGCAGTTGCTGCGCCACCTCGGCCAGCAGCGGACGGGCATCGAGCGCGGGCTGCTGGCACTCCGCGGCCAGGGCCGCCAGTGCCGGATCGACCGGCTCGCTGCACCGCGCCAGCCACTCCTCCAGCAGGATGCCGAAGGCGCGACTCTCGAAGCGTTGCAGGCGCGCCGCCTGAATCTCGTCCTCGGGCAGCAGCGAGGCACCGCCGAAATCCCCCAGCAGGCAGCGGGCGCCACCGTCCCAGAGGATGTTGTGGGCATAGAAATCACCGTGGACCAGGCCGTGCCCGTGCAGGTGCGCCAGGGCACTGGCCATGCCGCCAGCCATGCTGCGCACGGCGCTGGCGGTGAAGCGGGTGCCCTCGGGATAGACGTCGCGGCTGCAGGTGGTGAAGCTGGGCGGACCGGCCAGGTTGCCGAAGGCCGGCTCCACCAGCTCCAGCACCAGGCCGCTGCGCTGCTCGGGATGCTCGGCCAGGTCACCGAGAGCACCGATCAGCCAGGGATGGGTGCCGGCGCTGAGGCTGGCGGCGCTTTCGCTTTCCGGGGTGCCATCGCTGGTCATGCTGCCCTTGAACAGCTTGACGGCGACCTCGCGCGACCCGGTGGGCGATTGCCAGCGCGCCTGATGGATGATGCCGGAGGCGCCCTCCCCCAGCCGCTCGCCAAGCTGCAGATCACCCCAGGCGATGCGCTGCTGGCGGGCGGCCTGAGCTCGCACCGCGCGCTCGCGCTCGGCGCCCAGGGGATTGTCGCCATAGGCTAGCCAGGTCAGCCGTGGCAACTCCAGGATGGCCGGCGGCAGCGCGGCGAAGCGATTCGCCGACAGCCGCAGCAGTTCCAGCTGGTGCAGGTCGGCCATGGACGCCGGCAGATGCTGCAAGCGGTTACCGGCCAGCATCAGCTTTTGCAGGGCGGGCCGCTCGCCCAGGGCGGCGGGCACCTCGGCGATGCGGTTGTCGGTAAGGATCAGCCAGCGCAGGCGTGGCGGCAGGGCCGCGGCGCCTACCCGCTCCAGCTGGCAGGCCTTGAAGCCGATCATCTCCAGCCTGGGCAGCGTGCCCAGCACCTCGGGCAGCTCGGTGAAGGGATTGCCCGAGCAGAAGAGAATGCGCAGCTGGTGCAACCGACCCAGGTCGGCGGGCAAGCGGGTCAGCCGATTGCCCGACAGGTCGAGGATTTCCAGGCTGTCGGCCAAGCCATAGATCTCTTCGGGGAATTCGGTCAGGTCGGCGCGCAGGGTCAGGCGCGTGGCCCCGGCCAGTTCGCCGGCACGCAGCCGGGCAAGGGTATCCGTCATGGGAAAGCGACTCTCACTGTCTGGAAAAACCGGCACCCGCCGGTGATGGCGCGGACGTTAGCACGCCGGGGCAACTAGCCGCGGCCCTCGTGCGCCAGAATGCGCGCCACTGCCTCTTGCAGCGTGCCGGCGGTCACCTGGGGCGGCGCCAGAGGATTGGCCACCTGGTCGGGACGCCGCTGCAGCAGGGCACCCTTGAACCCGGCGGCCTGGGCGCCGGCGATGTCCCAGGCATGGACGGCGATCAGCCACAGGTCTTCGGCGGGTTGACCCAGGCTGCTGGCGGCCTGGCGATAGGTGGCCGTAACCGGCTTGCTGGCGCCGGCGTCCTCGGCCGAGAGGATATCGGCGAAGGCGTCGCTCAGGCCGGCGTATTCCAGCTGCGCCCGGGTCGCGGCGCGCGCATTGTTGGAAAAGGCGATGCAGCGCACGCCCTGTGCCCGGGCGAAATCGAGGCCCGCGCGGACATCGGCATGGGCGGGCAGCCGCTTGAGGGCGTCCGCGACGCGCTGCTTGTCGGCGGCGGTGAGCGTTCGCCCGAACCGTGCGCCGATCATCTCCAGCGCCGCCTGACCCTGGGTCTCGAAGGGCGCGTGCCGGCCACAGAGCTCGGCGCTCATGGCGTTCTGCAAGGTCTGGGCGAACCATAGCGTGCGGCTCTGAGGGTCACCGAACAGGTCGGTGAACAGGCCATCCAGCGCGGACAGGTCCAGCACGGTCTCGTTGATGTCGAACAGGCAGGTCAGGGTCATGGTCGCTACTCGGCAGGGGATATCCCTTCGACCAGGGCTCGCGATCGACGTGCAGCCGCGCTAAGGTTCCAGACTGGCAGGCGAGACGAAACGGCTAAAGTCTTATGATTTCTCGCCGATACTTCCGCAGACCTGCCTCTCGTTTGCTGCACTCGCCTGGCTCGGGTCGCGGCAGTTCTTCCAGGATGGGCTTGTTGCTCGAGCAAGGCTCATCGATATTCCCGAGATAGCCTGATGGCCGATTCACTGAAGTACGAAGATGACCGCCTCAACGCCCTGCACGCCCTGGAGTTGCTGGATTCGGCGCCGGCGGAGGAATTCGATCGCCTCTGCGAACTGGTCGCCAGCAGCTTCAATGTGCCGACCGCGCTGATCAGCCTGGTGGATCGCGATCGCCAGTGGTTCAAGGCCCGCGTCGGCTTCGACCTGGCGCAGATGCCCATCGAGGACGCCTTCTGCGCCCACACCATCCAGGCCGAGGATGGCCGGATGGAGATCAACGATGCCTGCTGCGATACCCGCTTCAGCCATAACCCCCTGGTGGTACGCGCCCCCCATGTGCGTTTCTATGCCGGCTCGACCCTGGTCACCGAGGGCGGCTATGCCATCGGCAGTCTGTGCATCCTCGACAGCCAGCCGCGCGAACTGACGGCCGCGGAACGCAAGCGCCTGGACGATTTCGCCGCTCAGGTGATGAGCCTCATAGGCCTGCGCCAGCACCTGCGCCGCCGTGATCCGGTCAGCGGCCTGCCCAATCGCCAGCAGTTCCACGCCGATGTCGCCCAGCTGGCCGAACTCCAGCCCGACGAGGGGCGCCTGCTGGTGCTGGTGGATCCCCTGGAGACCCACTGGAAGGAGCAACTGATTCTGGCCCAGGGCATGTGGCCCTTCGAGACCTTCCTGCGCAGCCTGGCCTTGCGCCTGTGCGACGCCCTGAGCGAGCGGGCAAAGGTCTATCACGTGGACACCAAGAGATTCGCCTTCCTGCTGCCGGAGGACTGCGATTATCCGCCGCTGCTCGACGCGCTCATCGCCCAGTTGCGGATGCCGGTCCAGGCCGACCGCATTCCCATCGATCCGCCGGTCAAGGCCGGTGTGGTGCCCTTCCTGCTCGACGCGGGCGAAGTCCGCGACCTGCTGCGCAAGGCCATGGTGGCGGTCGATCAGGCGGCGCTGAGCAGTCGTCACTGGGTGGTCTACGAACGCCCCCGGGACGAGGCCTTCCAGCGGATCTTCCAGCTGGTCCGGCAGATTCCCGAAGGCCTCGAACGCGGCGACTTCAGCCTGGCCTTCCAGCCGCGCCTGGCCCTGCCCGAGCGCCGGCTGTGCAGCGCCGAAGCCCTGCTGCGCTGGACCCATCCGCAACTCGGCCCCATCGCTCCGGGCGATTTCATTCCGGCGATCGAGAAGACCGCGCTGATCCACAGCGTCACCCGCTGGGTGATCCGTACCGCCATCGGCCAGCTGGCGCACTGGGACACTCGCTATCAGGGGCGACTGTCGCTCAACCTGTCGCCACGGGATTTCGACGAAGGCGATCTGGTCGAGTTGCTGCGCGAGACCTGCCAGCGCCAGGGTGTCGATCCGCGGCGGCTGGAAGTGGAGATCACCGAAGGCGAATGGCTGAAACGCAATCCCGAGGCCATCGCCCAGCTGCATGCCCTGCGCGAGCTGGGCCTGGAGATCGCCATCGACGACTTCGGCAGTGGCTACAGCAACTTCGCCTATCTCTACGAATTGCCGGTCACCAGCGTCAAGCTCGACCGCTCGCTGATCCATGACCTGCCCGAGGATCCACGCAAGCAGGAGGTCGTCAGGGCGCTGCTGGCGCTGATCGGCAAGCTCGGCTATCGCAGCGTCGCCGAGGGCATAGAGACGCCCGAGGTGCTGGCCTTCCTGCAGCAAGCCGGCTGCGACGAGGTCCAGGGCTATCTGCTGGCCCGGCCCATGGCCCTGCCCGCTTTCGAGGCCTGGTACGCCGAACAGGGTTAAGCCGAACGGATGAGGTCATTTGACTGACAAATTCATTCCAGGCTCTACACTGGTTCAGGTCGTAGTTTCCCGGGAGTGAGGACATGAGGGAATCAGGTACCGAGTTGTTGGAGGTGGTTGGCCTGGATACCGGCAACCTGAGCAGCCAGGGCTGCATCGACAAGGTGCTGCACGCACTGCGCATCCACCTGGACATGGACGTGGCCTTTCTGGCCGAATTTCGCCAGCAGGATCGGGTCTTTCGCAACGTCGATGCGGCGCCCGATGCGCCGCTCAAAGCCGGCGATGCCCTGCCGCTCAGCCAGGGCTATTGTCAGCAGGTGGTGACCGGCCACCTGCCCGAACTCATCCCCGACACCCGCGCCGTCGGCGCTACCCGGCTGATCCCGGAAACCCGCAGCGTGCCCATCGGCGCTCACGTCAGCGTGCCGGTGCGGCTCAGCGATGGCGAACTCTATGGCACCTTCTGCTGCTTCAAGTACCAGCCCGATCCGACCCTGAGTCCCCGTGACCTGGAGTTGGTGCGGACCTTTGCCGAACTGGTGGCCGATCGCCTCAGCCTGGACGTCTCCAGTCGCCGCGGCCAGGTGGAGATGCGCGAGCGCATCCAGGGCGCGGTGGCCGCCCACCAGCCGAGCATCGTCTACCAGCCGATCTATCACCTGACGGATCTGCGCATCGCCGGCTGGGAATCCCTGTCGCGCTTCCACTGCCCGCCGCAGCGCAGCCCGGACCTGTGGTTTTCCGAAGCCAGCGCCGTCGGTCTCGGCGACGAACTGGAAGAAAGCGCCATGCGCTTCGCCCTACAGGGACTGCAGAGTCTGCCCGACGACAGCTACCTGACCATGAACTGTTCGCCGCAGACCATCCTGGGCGGGCGCCTGCCAGCGCTGCTGGCCGGCAATCCTCCCGGACGCCTGGTGCTGGAGATCACCGAACATGCCGAGGTCGACGACTACGACGCCCTGCATGCCCAGCTGCAACCGCTGCGGGCCCAGGGCGTGCGCCTGGCCATCGACGATGCCGGCGCCGGCTATTCGAGTCTGAGGCACATCCTTCGACTGCGGCCGGACATGATCAAGCTGGACATGAGCCTGGTGCGCGACATCGATCGCGACGCCGAACGCCGGGCGCTGGCCTCGGCGATCATCGCCTTCGCCCGCGAGACCCACAAGGAGGTGATCGCCGAGGGGGTGGAAACCCTCGCCGAGCTGGAAGCGCTCAAGGCGCTGCAGGTGGACAAGGTGCAGGGCAACCTGCTGAGTCGCCCGCTGCCGCGCGACGACGCCCTGCGCCTGCCCCGGCAGCGCCAGCTGGAAGGCCAGGCGGACCGCTGAACCGGGAAGGATCGGCGGCCATTCAAGTCGTCGATCCTTTGGCCGATACGCAGAGGCGAATGATCCCTTCCTCTGACGCCAGAACTATTCTCGGCCGATCTTTGCCCTGCAGGAGTTACCGGTGCGCTCCATCCTGGTCATCGAAGACAGCCCCATGGTCCTCAAGATTCTGGCGCACCTCTTTCGTCAGCAGCGTGACTTCGAGCCGGTATTCTGCGCCACCCTGGCCGAAGCCGAGCTGATGCTGGAAACCTCGGCCAATCTGTTCTTCGCCGCCCTGGTGGACCTCAACCTGCCCGATGCGCCCAATGGCGAAAGCGTCGATCTGGTGCTGCGCTATCGTCTGCCCTGCATCGTCCTCAGCGGTTCCTACGACGAGCGCCGGCGCGACGACCTGCTCACCAAGGGCGTGGTCGACTATGTGCTCAAGGAAAGCCAGTACTCCTACGAATTCGCCTTCCGGCTGCTGCGCCGGCTAGACAGCAATACCGCGGTCAAGATCCTCATCGCCGAGGACTCCGACGCCACCCGCAACTACATCCGCCATGTGCTGACGCCCCACCGCTACCAGCTGCTGGACGCCTGCGACGGCAACGAGGCCCTGCGCCTGCTGCAGGAGCAGCCGGACATCGACCTGCTGGTGGTGGACCACAGCATGCCCGGCCTCAGCGGCTTCGAACTGGTGCAGATGTTGCGGCAGAAGCTGCGCCGCCACGACCTCAGCATCATCGGCCTGTCGGCCGACGAAAAGGGTTCGCTCAGCGCCAAGTTCATCAAGCAGGGGGCCGACGACTTCCTGCGCAAGCCCTTCTGCCCCGAGGAGCTCAATTGCCGCGTGGTCTCGACCCTGGAACGGCGGGATCTCATGCGCGCCCTCACCCACGCCGCCCAGTACGATTCCCTCACCGGGCTGCGCAACAGGCGCGCCTTTCAGGATCAGGCCCAGGAGCTGTTCCGCCAGGCCGAACGCGAGGGCCACGCCCTGAGCGTGGCCATGCTCGACCTGGATCACTTCAAGCGCATCAACGACGAACACGGCCATGCCAGCGGTGACAGTGCCCTGGTGGTCTTCGCCCAGGCCTTGGCCCGGACCCTGCCCCAGGATCTCACCGGTCGCCTGGGTGGCGAGGAATTCGCCCTGGTCAGCCGGATGCCACCGGAGCAGCTGCTGCAGGCGCTGGACCTGCTGCGCCGCTACTGCCACGCCCAGAGCTATGCCCCCGGCGCCCCGCCGCTGTCGTTCAGCGCCGGCGTCTTCAGCGGCCTCGCCGACGACCTCGAAGGCTTTCTCCACGAAGCCGACCGGCGCCTCTATCAGGCCAAACGCCAGGGCCGCGGTCGGACCTGCCTGGTGCTCGAGGCCGACTAGGCCCGTGCCCCGGTTGGCGCCATCCATCACAAGACATATGATGTCATATGATTAACCTGCCGATGCAGGTTGATCCGCATTGCCTCGTCTGAACAATAACAATCAAGGACCTGCACCATGCATGACTCCCTCCCGGGCCTCGCCCGGCTATTGTCACGTCGCCAGTTGCTCCAGAGCGGCCTGGTCTGCGGCGCCGCCCTCGCCCTGCCCGGTCTCGCCCGCGCCGGGGAACCCCTGAGCCAACGCTATCCCGATCCGCTGATCGAGATCCTCGACGACCGCTTCCTCGAGCTGCGGCTGTTCAACGCCAGTGTCGAACGCCTGGCCACCGGCCTGCGCTGGGCCGAAGGCCCGGTGTGGATCGGCGATGGCAACTACCTGCTGATGAGCGACATCCCCAACAACCGCATCGTACGCTGGGATGAGGTCAGCGGCCGGCTGGACACCTACCGCACCCAGTCGAATTTCGCCAACGGCCTGACCCGTGATCGCCAGGGTCGGCTGATCGCCTGTGAAGGCTCCACCACTCACGGCCTCGGGCGGCGGGTCACCCGCACCGAGCACGATGGGCGTATCACGGTGCTGGCCGATAGCTTCGACGGCAAGCCGTTCAATTCGCCCAATGACGTGGTGGTCAAGCGTGACGGCTCCATCTGGTTCAGCGACCCGCCGTTCCAGGCCAACAGTGACTACGAGGGTCATAGGGTCAAGACCGAGCAACCTGATGGGGTCTATCGCATCGACGGCGAGAGCCTGGCGGTGACCCGGGTGATCGGTGATCTCAACGGCCCCAACGGCCTGGCCTTCTCGCCGGACGAAAAGCTGCTCTACGTGGTCGAGGGCCGCGCCAAGCCCAATCGCCTGGTGTGGGCCTATACGGTCAGGGACGACGGCAGCCTGGGCGAGCGCCGCAAGCACATCGAGGCGCTGGAATACGGCGCCCTGGACGGCATCAAGTGCGACGTGGCGGGCAATCTCTGGTGCGGCTGGGGTAGCAGTGGCGCGCCGGCGGCCAAGCCCGAGGCGCTCGATGGCGTGCGGGTCTTCGATCCCAGCGGCAAGGCGCTGGGGCACATCCACCTGCCGGAACGCTGCCCCAACCTCTGCTTTGGCGGCCCGGAAGGCAACCGCCTGTTCATGGCCGGTTCCCACTCGCTGTACAGCCTCTACGTCAACATCCGCGGTGCCGGCCTCTAGCGGCTAGCGGGACTCGGGCGGCGACTGCTCGGCCAGGACGGTCAGGGAGTCGAGCACGCTGTCCAGGGCGTAGGCCGCTTCGAAGCGCGCCAGATTCTGGGTGAGGTCGGCCAGGCTGGTGGTGATCCCCAGCCAGTTGCCCAGGCCGATCTGGCGCGCCGCTTCCGGCAGCGAACAACCGCCATCGCGGCGTTCCAGCCAGGCCAGCACCAGTTCCGGCGGGGTATCGGCTTCGAGGCCCAGGGTGCGCAGCAGTCGCAGGGCCTTGGCCTGTTCGCGGGGTGGCAGCCGATGGCGGGCCGTGGGAGTGGGCTGGTCGACGATCAGCGTCAACCGGGAGCCGGGGGTATCGGTCATCTGGACCTCTAGGGACTACACCAGAACCGTACGGCGCGAGGCCGCTTCATCGCCCCATGTTAGGCGAATAGTCTGGCCAATTGCCATCCCCGGGCCCGACCCTCGTCACCTGGAAAACGCCGTTCGGCCCCCTGCTCCCTTCAGCGCGCGGCGCGGCCCCGGCAGCGCTGCCAGCGTTCCTCCACCCGCTGGGCGAACCAGGCGGTGGTGAGGGTGCGGGTGATCTTGGGACTTTCCAGGGTGATGCCCGGCAGGATGGCGCGCGGCAGGCTGCGACCGGCCTTGCGCTCGGCCAGGGCATAGACCTTGGCATAGAGATCGGTCTTGGCGAAGTCCTCGGATTCGCCCGCTTCCAGGTCATGGCGGATGGCGATGTCGCTCATGCCCAGGGCCGGCGCCAGGCGATTGACCGCCCGCTCGGTCTCGCCCTGGGTCCGCGAACCGGGCACCACCAGATCGCCGTCCAGCGCCAGCTTCATCCCCGTGGCCCGGCTTACCGCACGCTGGAAGGCGGCATTGCGACTGGCGTACCAGCCGGCGTTGAAATCGGCGAAGCGATACAGCGGCGTGGCATAGTCCGCGGGATAGCCCAGCAGGTGCGCGGTGCCGAAATAGAGACCGCCCCGCCGGCTGAACACCTCATGGCGGATGGAACCCTCGCGCTCATAGGGATAGCCGCGGGCATGAGCCTCGGCGAAGTCGATGCTCACCTGCATGGGGCCGCCGGTGCGCACCGGATTGAAGCGCCCGAACAGCTGGCCTCCCAGGGGCACCATGGCGATGAAGTCCTCGAAGATCAGACTCAGCTCGCGCTCGGTTCGGGCACTGTCCAGGCGCTGGGCGTAGGTCTTGCCGGAGGGCGACCTGAGGTTGAGCGCGGTGCGCACCAGCAGCTGGGGCACATAGGCCCGCGCCGCACGTCTGTCGATCTCTTCCCAGGCGATCCGCCCCAGTCCCGGCACCGGCGGATCGACCTGGTAGGTGGATTCCTGCTCCGCCACCGCCAGCACGGCGCAGAGGTTGTCCGTCGAGGGCTCGAGGCCCTGGGCGCTGAACGCGGTCTGGATATCGCTGGCCCAGCCCTGCCGATCCGCGACGCTGGCCGGCAGCAGCCGCAGGAGCTCGGCGCGCACCTCGGCCGGCGAACGGGTCGGACCCTGGGAGCTGGGCGTCAGGCTGCAACCGGCCAGCACCAGGGCAGCGGCCAGGGCGGTCCAGCCGCGCAATCGCGACAGGGTAGGCAAGGCGGGAACAGACGGCACGGCAGCAGCGGACACGGCGACTCCAGGGGATTCCTTTGGCCGCTTTGACCACGCCCTCGGCCAAACGGCTGTCCTGAATGCTAGATAACTTCTGGCTATATCGATGTAACCCTTTCATTGAACCAGAGCTGCCGGGTGGCTGGGATTCCCAGGCAAGTCCTACTAAAATGGTCGGACTTTAGTTCGAAACTACCGGAACCATGATGCAGCAGACCTCTATCCTTTCCTCTCCTCGCCTGCCCTGGGCGGCCCTGTGGGCGACCTGCCTGCTCGCCCTGGGCATGGTCTTTCTAGGCCAGGCCGTGGGCGGCCGTCAGGCGCTCCTGCTGCTGCTCGGCGGCGCCCTCGGCCTGACCCTCTACCACGCCGCCTTCGGCTTCACCTCGGCCTGGCGGGTGTTCATCCTCGACCGCCGCGGCGCCGGCCTGCGCGCCCAGATGGTGATGCTGGCCCTGGCGGTGCTGCTGTTCTTTCCCGCCCTGGGCGCCGGCAGCCTGTTCGGCGAGGCGGTGCGCGGCAACGTCTCGCCGCTGTCCACCTCGGTGGTGGTCGGCGCCTTCCTGTTCGGCATCGGCATGCAACTGGGCGGTGGCTGCGCCTCCGGCACCCTGTTCACCGCCGGCGGCGGCAATGCGCGGATGCTGGTGACCCTGCTGTTCTTCGTCATCGGTTCGCTGATCGCCACCCAGCACCTCGGCTGGTGGTTCGCCCTGCCCAGTCTGCCGCCGACCTCCCTGGTGACCCGCCTGGGCGTGCTGCCCGGCATCCTGGTCAGCCTGGCGGCCTTCGCCCTGATCGCCGGGGTCTCGGTGGTACTGGAGCGCCGTCGCCACGGCTCGCTGGAAGTCACGGTGCCCGGTGAACACCAGGGCGCGGCGCGCCTGCTGCGCGGCAGCTGGCCGCTGGTCTGGGGCGCCATCGCCCTGGCCATACTGAACTTCGTCACCCTGGCCCTGGCCGGTCGCCCCTGGGGCGTCACCTCGGCCTTCGCCCTCTGGGGCGCCAAGGGTGCCGGTCTGCTCGGGCTGGACGTCTCCGGCTGGGCCTTCTGGCAGCAACCGGCCAATGCCCGGGCGCTGGCCGAGCCCTTCTGGTTCGACGTCACCAGCGTGATGAATCTCGGCATCATGCTGGGCGCCCTGGCCGCCGCGGGCCTTGCCGGGCGCTTCGCCCCCAGCCTGCGCATTCCCGCGCGGTCGCTGATGGCGGCGGTGCTTGGCGGCCTGCTGCTGGGCTACGGCGCGCGGCTGGCCTATGGTTGCAACATCGGCGCCTACTTCAGCGGCATCGCTTCGGGCAGCCTGCACGGCTGGCTGTGGCTGGTGGCCGCCTTCTTCGGCAACAGCCTGGGCGTGCGCCTGCGCCCCTTCTTCTTTCCCGGCGAACGCCGCGTCGAACGCCTGACCGGCTGCTAGACCGGCAGGACCTGGCGACCGGGCGGTAGCGCTCCCGGTCGCTCCGGCAGGCTGATCACCCCGTACTGAGGCGCGCCGTGGTAGGTCTTCAGCGCCTGCATGACGAAGAGCAGGGCCGCGGTGCCCTGGTATTCGAACAGTCCCTGCAGCGGCCAGATGGTCATGAAGGCGAGGAATACCGCCAGGGTGAATTCCAGGTCGCGGCTCAGCTTGCGCGCCACCAGGTAGTGGACCGCCAGGCCGATGGGAATCACCAGGATCGACAGGAAGCCGAAGCGGAACACGGTGCCGAAGATGCCGACGTCGGAAAGGAAGAAGTAGTCGCCGAAGATCGGCTTGAAGCCGTCGTTCCACATCAGGCTGAGGCTGCCGCTGGGCAGGCCGTTGTACAGCTGCAGGTGGTTGATGATCTGGGAAATGGTGTTTTCCCGGACGTTGTCGGTAGGGCCTTCCTGCACCGAGCGCGCATAGAAATCCAGGTTGAAGCCGAGGGTTTCCAGGAGGTGCGGATAGAGGATCAGCGGCGCGATGATGATGGCGCCGAACAGCGCCGGGCCGACCAGGCGCGCGCGCAGGGCGAGGATGGTGAACACCAGGCAGACCACGATCAGCTGGCGAGTCTGCAACACCACCACGATGGTCGCCAGAAAGAACAGCGCCAGCAGGCCGTGCCTCAGCTTGGGCCGCAACTGGCCGTCGATGAAGGAACGCCCGCGACCGGCGAAGTAGATGCAGATGAAGTAGCCGAAGAAGATGGCGCCCGCCCCCGTGGAGGCCCGTCCGGGACGGCTGAGGTCCTTCACCTCCTCGCGCAGGTCCGGCAGCATCTTGAAGTAGGACAGCCAGCACAGCAGCGCCGAGAGCAGCCCGACCAGGATGATCAGATTCTCGAACTGTACGGCATTGAGTCGCTTGGCCAGGTAGAGCACCAGGAAGGCGCTGAAGCAGTAGAGCACCCGCCGCTCCTCGATGAGGCCGTAGACCAGCGGCTGGCCCCAGAACAGCTGGGCGAACACCGCCGGCAGGCCGACGAACACCGCCGTGGAAAACAGGCAGAAGCCCATCAGCAGCCGATAGTCGCGCTGCGGCCGATGCCAGGTGCTCAGGGTGAAGAGCGCGAAGAAACCCAGGCAGATCGCCAGGTACAGCTCGCCCACGTAGCGGATGCCCACCGGATTGGTCGGGCTCTGTTCGAAGACGCCGAACTGCAGGACCATCAGGCCACCCAGGGCCAGAAAACTCAGTCGATTGATCAGCGTACCCGGCATACCCGGTTTCCTCGCAGCACGTTCATGGATGGGGCGTTCATTGCAGGCGCCAGTCACCCTCGACCTTGGCGTAGGTCAGTTGGCGACCGTCCGCCAGACTCAGGCGGGCGCGGGTGTATTCGGGCAGGTCGACGCGGAAATCCCGGCCTTCCAGATAGAGTCCGCCACAGGCCCCCGGCTCGCCGTGGTAGTCCAGCGGCTGGCGCTGCAATTCGTGGATGCTGCGGTGGAACAGCAGGTTGGCGTAGCCGCGCACCGTCATGTCGGTGGAGATGAGGGTGCAGTCCAGCGCGACCTGGCCTTTCACCAGCCCGACCAGGACCTGGTTCTGCCGGTCGATGGCGCCCCAGCCGGCATAGCCGGCGAGGTCCTGGCGATAGGTCTGGCCGTTCTGCAGGGCCGCGGCCACCAGCACCACGGCGAGCACGGCACGCCCCGGGGTCTTCAGGGCCAGAAAGGCCAGGCCGAGCAGCAGCGCGGCGGGAAAGATGAATTTGAGGCGATCGAAGGAAAACTGGGTGGCATGCTGCAGCAGCAGCAGATTTTCCAGCAGCGGCACGCTGGCGGCGACCAGCAGCAGCGTGGTGCTGCGCGGCCAGTTCAGGCTCTTGCGCTTCCAGACCAGTACCCCCAGGGCGATGGCCACCGCGGCCAGGAACAGGCCGAAGGACAGCCCGTAGCCGGCGAAGAAGTCGGTCAGGTGGGCATTGTTCGGACTGCGGGCGAGAAAGCGCCGGGCAAAGGCCTTGAGCGTCGGCAACAGGCCCGCCGCCAGGCTGTAGTGCAGCAGCACCAGCAATCCGGCCAGCGCCGTGGCGAAGGCCAGGCGCCAGGCCATCCGCTGGCCTTCCGGCAATTGCCGGCGCTGCAGCCAGAACAGCGCGACCAGCCCGCCGCCGAAGACGTAGCCGGTCCATTCGGTCAGGGCGCCGAAGCAGACCAGGCCGGCCAGCAGCCAGCCCAGCCGCTGGCGCTGGCCGGCAGGCGCCTGCAGGTAGTGGAAGAGCGTCAGCAGACTGGCCAGCAGCAGCACCTGGTAGAAACTCTGCACCCAGTAGAGCAGGCCCTGGGACAGCAGCGCCTCGCGGCTGAACACCGCGATCAGGCAGCCCAGCACCGCGCTCGTGGCGCCCAGGCCGCGGCTGGCGCCGTGACTGCGCAGCACCAGGTAGAGCAGGCGGAACAGCAGCAGCGCCGTGAGGGCGCCGAGGGCGGCGTTGAACAGCGCGAGGCTGTGCAGCGAAGGCGTCAGCCCCGCGGCCTTGAGGCCGAGATAGGGCGCGAGGAAGCCGTAGCTGCTGAAGCTGGTGTAGACATAGTCGCCACTGTGGGTGGGGATGGTCGCGCCCCAGGACACCTGCTTGTCGTGACTGCCGCCCAGGGTCACCGTGGGCAGCCACCAGTGGCGGGTCACGCCGGATTCGTCCAGGGCATTGAGACTGAGCAGGACGTGATAGCTGGCTTCGAGATTCTGCGCCCCGGTGCCGTCGCGAAAATCCGGCAGGCGCCAGAGCAGCGCCAGCAGCAACAGCAGACCGACTACCAGACCGCCCAGCCAGAACGGCCACCGTCCTACCCGGACCCCGGGATGGGTCACGTCAGATACCACGCTCATTGTCCTGTCTCCTGACAGCCATGCAGTCGAGAACGCCGTCCAGGGCAGTGAAGAACCAGGCGCCATCCTCCGCAGGCCTGGTACAACCGGTGCAAGACCGCCCACGCAGGCCAAGAGGCGCGTGGGCGGGTAACCGGGCTTCAACCGCTGACTACATTCAAGAAGCCGTCAGGAACACGCCGTTGCCAGGGGCCGCGGCGTTTGCATCTGCTACCTGGGGTGCCTTCGCCAGCAAGGGCACGGGCACGAGCGACCCCGGAACACCAGGCGCTGGCCATGGCTTGTCGTCCGGAGACACGACAGGTCGCGAAGAAGACTGCCTTAGCACCTTGACGCTGCCAAGCGGGCATCCGTCGCGTTCTGCACGGAGTGTCACATTTTTGGCTTTTGCTTTCGCTTAGAGTCGACGCAGCACTCCAGCCGACAAGGCGCGGATCCCCGATCCAGCGCCTGGCGTTCCCAGCTGTGCCCTGCCTGGTGTGACGATTTCGACCCCGGTTCGCCGCGCGCTGCCCTCTCGCCAGCGTGCGGTTGCGACGGCTGTCCTTTCTCGTACCTGCCCCAAGGCCCGCTCCTGCATGGACAAGTCGCGTCAGACGCTCCCCGCCGCCACCCAGGCCGCGGACATAGGTTTCGCCCGTTACTGCGCCGCGCTCTGGCGCCATCGTCGCAGCCTGCTCGTCTGCATCGTCCTCTGCACCCTGGTGGGCGTGGCCTATGCGCAACTGGCCGCGCCGCGCTATCAGGCGGTGGCGACGGTGCAGATCGAATACCAGCGCGGCATCGTGCGGCTGGACGAAGCCGACAACGGCCGACCGCTGCCGCCGCCGGAAGCCATCACCGAGATGCAGCTGCTCACCTCGCGGCGGGTGGTCGGCGAGGTGGTGGACGCCGAGGGCCTGGACCTGAGCGTCACCCCGCGGCGCTTGCCGCTGCTGGGCGACTGGCTGGCGCGCCGCCACGAACGCGCGGGCACCGGGGTGGCCCCGCCGCTGTTCGGCCTCGCGCGCTTCGCCTGGGGCGGCGAACAGCTGACCATCGCCAGGCTGAGCGTGCCCGACGCCCTCTATGGCCAGCCGCTGACCCTCACCGCCGAGGCCCCGGATCGCTTCCTACTGAGCGATGCCCAGGGCAAGCGCCTGCTGGAAGGTCGGCTGGGCCAGCCGGCCAGCGCCGGCGAGCTGCAGCTGGACATCGCCCAGCTGCACGCCTATCCGGGCACCGAATTCATCCTCGTCAAGCAACGCCGCGGCGTGGCCATCCAGGCGCTGCAGGAGCGGCTGATGGTCAGCGAGCGCGGCAAGCGCTCGGGCATCCTCTCGATCCAGCTGCAGGACACCGATCCGCAGCGGGCGCAACGCATCCTGCGCGGCATCACCGAGGCCTATGTGCGCCAGGACGTGACCCGCAACGCCGACGAATCCACCCAGCAACTGGCCTTCCTGCGCCAGGAGTTGCCGCGGGTGAATCAGCGCCTGGCCGACGGCCGCCAGGCGCTGGACCGCTATCAGCGCCGCCAGGGCTCCATCGCCATCGGCGAAGAGGGACGCAGCCTGCTGCGCCAGGCGGTGGACCTCGATGGCCAGCTGTCGGCCCTGGAGATGGAGCGTCTCGGACTGGCCCTGCGCTTCACCACCACCCACCCGCTGTACCAGACCCTGCTGGCGCGCCGCCAGGTGCTCAACGGCGAGCGCCAGGCCGTGCAGCAGCGCCTGGCCAAGCTGCCCCAGACCCAGCAGGAGGTCCTGCGCCTGCAGCGCGACGTCGAGGCGGCGGACAAGCTCTATGCGCTGATGAGCAAGCGCATCCAGGAATTGTCGGTGGTGCGCGCCGGCACGGTGAGCGATGTGCGCATCATCGACAGCGCCTATACCCAGATTGCCCCGGTCTATCCCAAGAAGCCCCTGCTGATCCTCAGCGCCCTGCTCTTCGGCTGCCTGGCCGGGATGGCCTGGGTCTATCTGCGCGCCAGCCTGGAGCGCGGCATCGAAGACGCCGAGGGCCTGGAAAATCTGGGCCTGCCGGTGCTGGCGCAATTGCCGCTGGCGCCGAGCCGCCAACTCGGCGGCCCGCTGCAGACCTCACTCGACAGCGGCTACCAGGAGGCCCTGCGGATCCTGCGCACCAGCCTGGCCTTCGCCCGCACCGAGGCGCGCAACGACCTGCTGCTGATCACCAGCGCCAGCCCCGGCGCCGGCAAGTCCTCGGTGGCCATGCAACTGGCGCGGGTGCTGGCCGAAGGCGGGACGCGGGTGCTGCTGGTGGATGCCGACCTGCGGCGCGGACGCCTGCACCGGCGCCTGCAACTGGCCCGCCGCCCGGGTCTGGCCGAGGTGCTGGCGGGGCTGGCGACGCCCGAGCAGACGATCCAGCCCTCGGCGATCCCCGGCCTGGATTGCCTGGTGGGCGGCGTCCGCCCGCCCAATCCGGCCGAATTGCTGATGAGTGCGCGCTGTACCGAGTTGCTGCGCGGCCTGCAGCAGGACTACGAACTGATCATCCTCGACACCCCGCCGGTGCTGGCGGTGACCGATGCCGTGCTGCTCGCCGCCCAGGCCGGCACCTGCCTGCTGGTGTCGCGCCATGGCTGCAACACCGCCAAGGAAATCGAGGCCACCCAGCGCCAGTTCGCCCACAGCGGTCTGGTGCTCCAGGGTGCGGTGCTAAACGCCGTGCCGCCCCCGCCGTTCACCCGCGCCGCCCTGGGGGTCCTGACCGGCTGACGCCCACCTGGCCAGGCCCGGCGCTATGCTGGCGCCTGGCCAGCTCCTGTCATCAAAGCTCAACACGGAGCCCCTAGGCTGCATCGACCTCCCGAGAACGGATTCGTATCGATGTCGTCCGCTCCCCTGCCCTCCGCGCGTGCCGCCTCCCGCCCCAGCCAACGCTGCGCCCTCGACCTCTGCACCCAGTGGCCCGCCGTCGAGGCCGAGCACACCAACGCCATGGTCATGGACCTGTTCAACGAACGCCGCGAGATCACCAGTCTCGCGGTAGTCGAGCACGACCGCCCGATCGGCCTGATCAACCGCGACATCTTTCTCTCACAGATGAGCAAGCCGTATCACCGCGAAGTCTACGATCGCAAGAGCTGCATCGCCTTCATGGACAAGGAGCCGCTGGTGGTGGATGCCGGTCTGTCCATCGAGGAGCTGACCCGGCGCACCGTCGAGGTGGGCGAAAAGGCCCTGGCCGATGGCTTCATCGTCACCCGCGAAGGGCGCTTCGCCGGGCTCGGCCTGGGCGTGCAGCTGATGCGCATCGTCTCAGACCTGCAGGCCGAGAAGAATCGCCAGATCATGCACAGCATCGAATACGCCAGCGTCATCCAGCGCGCCATGCTGCGCAGCTCGCGCGAAGCCCTGGCGGTGATGGAACAGGACGCCACCCTGGTCTGGCAGCCGCGCGACGTGGTCGGTGGCGACTTCTACCACTTCGCCCAGCACGCAGACGGCTGGTTCGGTGCCATCGCCGACTGCACCGGCCACGGCGTACCCGGTGCCTTCATGACCCTGATCGCCTCGGCGTCCCTGACCCAGGCCCTGCAACAGCTGGGACCGCGCGATCCCTCGGCGTTGCTCTCGGCGATCAACGCCAGCGTCAAGGCCATGCTGGGGCAGTCCGGCGGCATCTCCGAATCCAACGACGGCCTGGACCTGGCCTGCTTCTGGGTGGACAGAGGCAGCCACAGCCTGACCTACGCCGGCGCCCGCATGCCGCTCCACCTGCTGGCGCCCGACGCCGCGGACGTCCTGACCCTGGCGCCGCTGCGCCTGGGGATCGGCTACGCCGACAGTCCGCTCGACCAGTGCTGGCCGACCACCACCCTGCCGTTGCCGCCGGGCAGCCTGCTATTCGCCACCACCGATGGCCTGATCGACCAGATCGGCGGCCCGCGGTGCACCTCCTTTGGCAAGCGCCGCGCCCTGACCCGGCTGAGCGAATCGCGTGCGCTGCCCACCGCGGCCTTCTGTGAGCAACTCAGCGCGGACCTCGCCCACTGGCAAGGCGACGAACTGCGTCGCGACGACCTCACCTTCCTTTGCATCCGCGTGGCCTGACCGACATGACCGCCTCCTTTCCCGCGAACGGCGCCTTTCTCGACATCGCCCAGCAGCAGCACGTGATCTTCTATCACCGCGGTTATTTCTCCCATGGCATCGTCGCCGCCATGGCCGAGGTGGTGAAGCTGCAACTGGAGTTCGAAGGCATCAGCGGCGCCACCCGGCGCAAGCTGTTTTCCTCCTTCATCGAATTGTCACAGAACGTGCTGCATTATTCCGCCGATGCGCTGCCGCCGGATGCCCTGGCGGACACCAAGCTGGGCCAGGGCTCGGTCTGTATCACCCGCCAGGACGGCAACTACCAGATGCTCTGCGCCAACCCCATCGCCAGCGACAAGGTCGACGCCCTGCGCGAGCGGCTCGAGCCGCTGTGCAGCATGTCGCTGGAACAGATCAAGCAGGCCTATCGCGAATCCCTGCGCGCCGAGACCCCGGCCGACAGCAAGGGCGCCGGCCTCGGCTTCCTGACCATGGCGCGCGATGCGAGTGCACCCCTGGAATTTGCCTTCCATCCCTCGACGCAGACGCCGGGCACCACCCTGTTCTGCCTGAAAGCCATCATCTGACAGGGACCCCTACCTCGTATGGACACCATGTTCATCGCTCCCACCGCCACCTCTCCGGAGGTGGATTTCCGTTTCGCCGAGGACGAACTCTGGCTCAAGGGCGAATCCTTTCCGGAAAACGCCGCGGCCTTCTATCTGCCGGTGATCGAGTCGCTGCGGGCCTACCTCGACCAGTGTCGGGACGCCCGCATCCGGGTGCACGTGGCCCTGGCCTACTTCAACAGCTCCAGCACCAAGATGCTGTTCACCCTGTTCGACGCCCTGGACCAGGCGGCCCAGGCCGGCAACCGGGTGGAGCTGCACTGGTACTACGATGCCGAGGACGAGACCATCCAGGAATTTGGCGAAGAACTGCGACTGGACTTCCAGGCGCTGACGTTCATCGAACATCCCGAGCTGCCGGCATGACCGCCAGCGTCAGGCGCTACAGCCCCGCCGAGGCGGGCCCCGACCTGTTCGAGCAGGAAGCCGGGGTGCTGCAGGCGGCGCGCGCCCTCTATGGGGCCGACGACGCCGATGCCGAGCGCTACCGAGCCGCCCTGGGCGACCTGACGCTGCACTTCGAACGCCTGATGCGCGAGACCCGCCGGCTGATCGCCCGCAGCGATCGCGCCGAACGCGAGATGAATGCCCTCAACCAGCAATTGCAGACCCTCAGCCAGCAGCTGGAGTACCGCGCCACCCACGACGCCCTCACCGGGATGCTCAATCGCGGCGCGGTGATCGACCAGGCCGGCCAGGCCCTGCGGCAACGGGGTGGGGCCATGATCGTGCTGGACATCGACCACTTCAAACGCATCAACGACGAGTTCGGCCATCCCGCCGGCGATCGGGTGATCCAGGCCATCGCCCGCTGCCTGCAGGAGCTGGTCCAGGCGCCGGCCATCGTCGGTCGGGTGGGTGGCGAGGAATTCACCGTGCTGCTGCCGACCCTGGCGCGGGACGAGGCCCTGGCCATGACCGAACGCCTGCGTCTGCGCATCGCCCGGGAGGCGACCGGTACAGCGCCGGTGACGGCCAGCTTCGGCCTCAGCCTCAACCTGCCGGGCACCGACTTCGAGCTCGCCTACGGCCTGGCCGACGCGGCGCTCTACCGGGCCAAGCGCGCGGGGCGCAACCAGGTGGTGCTGGCCGACTGACCACCGCGATCAGTCAGCCCCACGCCCTTCTTCCGGGCACAAAAAAGCCGCTGCGCCGGGGAGGCACAGCGGCTTTTTGCTGACCGCTTAGGACTGTTTCCAGTCCGGATAGCGGCGCTTATCGGCGGCTGGCGGGAAGTACTGGTACAGCCAAGTTTCACTCAGGGCGCGATCCTGGGTGCGGATGAAGGCACGCATCTGCACCGGATCGGCCTTGTCGCTGGTGGGGTACCAGTCGAAGATCACCCGGTAGCCGCCGATCTCGTCGATCTTGAGCACGTGGAAATCCTGCACCTTGCCGTCGGTGACGGTGACCACCGGCTCGATGCCGGTACCCTCGGGTAGGAACGACAGGCCGCCGCCGTTGAAATCGATGGCGAAGCGCCGCGCCCAGACCTTGGGCCAGTGCTCACCGGGCGCCCAGCCCTCGGGGAAGCCGCCGATGCCGGAACGGGTGGCATAGACCCGCGCCAGCGGCGTGCTCACCGGCGGCAGCGCACTCCAGTGCAGCTTGTAGCCATAGTGCAGCGACTTGCCGGCGGTGATGGTCTCGGCCGGCGCCCAGAAGGCCACGATGTTGTCCAGGGTCTCGCCGGTGGTGGGGATCTCCAGCAACTGGATGGCACCCTCGCCCCAGGCGGAGGTGGGCTCGACCCACAGACTCGGCCGGCGGTCGTAGCGGACCATGACGTCCTGGTAGCTTTCGAATTCGTGATCGGTCTGCACCAGGCCGAAGCCCTTGGGACTGTCGTCCTTGAAGGCGTTGAACTGCAGCTTGGGCGGATTGTTCAGCGGACGGCAGATCCACTCGCCGTTGCCCTTCCACATGGCCAGGCGATCGGAGTCGTGGATCTGCGGGTGGTAGGTGTTGCAGGTCTGGCGCTCGTGGGTGCCGCAGCCGAACATGCTGGTCATGGGCGCGATGCCCAGTTGCTTGATGTCGCGGCGGGCGTTGACGTTGGCGTCCACGTCCATCACCACGCGGTCGTTCAGGCAGTCGATATCGAAGCGATAGGCGCCGGTGGCGCTGGGCGAATCCAGCAGCGCATAGACCACGAAGCGGGTGCTGTTCTTGTTCGGGGTGACGAACCAGAACTTGGTGAAGTCGGGGAATTCCTCGGGGCGATCGGCATAGGTGTCGATGGCCAGACCGCGGGCCGAGAGGCCGTACTGGCGGGTCTTGTCCACGGCGCGGAAGTAGCTGGCGCCAAGGAAGGAGACGATGTCGTACTGGGCCAGGTGCGGCGCCTTGAACAGCTTGAAGCCGGCGAAGCCCAGGTCGCCCTTGAGCTGGCTCTTGTCGACGCCGCTGTCGTTGTAGTTGAACAGCTCGGGGCGGAAGTGGACTTCCTTGGCCTCGTTGGTCTTGGGGTCCACCGAAAACATCCGCACCGGGGTCTTGAAGCCCATGCCGACGTGGAAGAACTGCACGTCCAGCTGGCCCTTGAGGTCGTGCCAGAGCGAATGCTTGGCATCGTAGCCGATGGCGTTGAACTGCTGCGGCGTCATGTTCGCCAGGGTGTCGGGCAGTTTCTGGGCGGTGGGCTGGTAGGCCTGGCCGGCCAGCTCCTTGGCGTGCTGCTTGAGCCAGTCGAAATCGAAGGCCTGGCCATCGCCGTTGGCCGGATTGGCAAAGGCCTGGAGGGCAAACAGCCCGGTGGAGGGAATGCCGGTGTAGGCCGCCAGGGCCAGGGACGCTTTGAGCAGGTGTCTACGCTGCATGGATCAACCTTGGTCACTAAGGATGAAAGATTCGGCCCAGCCGAACCGCCAGAAAGGAAAAAGAATGCACGATACCCGGATAGGTTCGCCATCGCACCGGTGAACTGCAGCCTAGCGCACGCTCTGGCCTGCCAGAGGGGTTACCAAAGCTTTCCGGATCACAGTTCCGGTTGCCGGGCCTCCCGGAAAGCGCATCATCGACCTTCCCTTGCCGCTTCCCTGGAGACCCTCATGGCCGCTGCCGCCATCGCCTTCGGGCAACCCAGCCCCATCCTGCGCATCTTCGATGACGAAAAGGCACGTGAATTCTACTGCCACTTCCTGGGTTTCCACCTGGTCTGGGAACACCGCTTCGAACCGGGGCTGCCGCTGTACGCGGAAGTCGAACGCGCCGGCCTGCGCCTGCATCTCTCCGGCCACCACGGCGATGCCTGCCCCGGCTCGACGGTCTTCGTCCGCCTGACCGGCATCCGCGCCTTCCAGGCCGAATTGCTGGCCAGGGACTACGGCTTCGCCCGCCCGGGTATCGAGGAATTGCCCTGGGGCCTGGTGATGGAGATCGCCGATCCCTTCGGTAACAGGCTGAGGTTTTGCGAGGAGACGCCGGAGGCCTAAGCAACGGCTGGACGGTGATCGCGGCCATGGGCCGCTCCTACAGGCTCGATGACGGAGATGACCGCCTGCGCGGATGGCTCCCTCTCCCCTCGGGAGAGCGTTGGGGTGAGGGCGCCCTCGCCACGAAGTCCTCAGTGGAAAAGGCTGCGCCGTTTTCCACGCTACGGCTCTACACCTGGTGCCCCCCTATAACGGCCAAGACAGTTGCTCCTACGGGCTCGATGTAATCGTAGGAGCGGCCCATGGCCGCGATAGTCTTCAAGCCGGCGCTGGTTCGCCCGTGGGCACCACCCCCTCCTCCACCTGCCACCAGCTCGGCAGCAGCGCCCTGACCTCGGGCTGGGTGAATCTGTCGTCGATGAGATAGAGGCAGCCGCGGTCCTGCACGGTGCGGATCACCCGGCCGGCGGCCTGGATGACCTTTTGCAACCCAGGATAGAGGTAGGCATAGCGATAGCCGTCGCCGAAGCGCCGCTGCAGGCGCTGGCGCAGCTGTTCGTTGACCGGATTCAGCTGGGGCAGGCCCAGGGTGGCGACGAAGGCGCCGATCAGGCGGTCGCCGGGCAGGTCGATGCCCTCGCCAAAGCTGCCGCCGAGCACGGCGAAGCCGATGCCGCGGCCGTCGGCCTGGAAACGCTCGAGAAACGCCTGGCGGGCGGCTTCGTCCATGCCGCGGGACTGGCGCCACTGGGGCACGTCGGGCGCCAGCTCGGCCAGCGCCTCGGCCACCTGGTCGAGGTAGTCGAAGCTGCTGAAGAAGGCCAGGTAGTTGCCCGGGCGCTGGCGATAGCGACTGGCGATCAGGGCGGCGATGGGCGCGCGGGAAGCGGCGCGGTCGGCGTAGCGGGTGGACAGCCGCACCAGGCGCACCTCCAGCTGCTCGGCGGCGAAGGGCGAGGCGACGTCGACCCAGGCGCTGCCGGCCGGGACCCCGAGCAGGTCGCGGTGGAAATGCTGGGGAATCAGGGTGGCGGAGAACAGGGTGCAGCTGTGCGCCGCCGCCAGCCGCGGACCGACGAAGGGCGCCGGCACCAGGTTGCGCAGGTTGAGTTGCGACTGCGCCTTGCCGCGACCCTTGAGCAGGGTGACATCGAACAGCGAGTGATCGCCGAAGGTCTCGCCCAGGCGCATGAACTGCAGCAGGTCGAAGAACAGCGTCTGCAACTCCGGGGCCGGCGGCTGCCCGGATTCGCCGAAGTGCTCGGTGAGCAGACCCACCACCCGTTGCAGGGCGGTCAGGAAGGCGGCGGGCAAGTCCGGCTGCACCTGGTAGTCGACCTGCTGCTCCTTGTGCAGGCGATTCCATTCGCGATTGAGCGCCTGCAGGCCCTTGGCGATGGCCGGTGGCGCTACCGTCTTGCCCGCCGCCAGGCGGCGCTGGTCGAGGCTGGCGCTGTACATCCCACGGGCGCGGTCGAGCAGGTTGTGGGCTTCGTCCACCAGCACCCCGACCCGCCACTCCTGGGTCTGGGCCAGGGCGTGGAGCATGGCGCTGCCGTCGAAGTAATAGTTGTAGTCGCCCACCACCACGTCGCTCCAGCGCGCCAGTTCCTGGGCCAGGTAATAGGGGCAGACCTCATGGGCCAGGGCCGTCTCCCGCACCCGCGCCCGGGTCAACTGCGTGGGTTCGGCCAGGGCGGCGGCGCGGGCTGCCGGCAGGCGGTCATAGAAGCCGCGGGCCAGCGGGCAGGACTCGCCATGGCAGGCCAGCTCCGGGTGCTCGCAGGCCTTGTCCCGCGCCACCAGTTCCAGCACCCGCACCGGCGCGGCCAGGGACTCCAGGCCATGCAGGGCCAGGGCGCGGCCAGGGGTCTTGGCGGCGAGGAAGAACAGTCGGTCCAGGTTCTGCCGCGGCATGGCCTTGAGCAGCGGGAACAGGGTACCCACCGTCTTGCCGATACCGGTGGGTGCCTGGGCCAGCAGGCAGCAGCCGACGCTGGCGGCCTTGTAGACGGCTTCCGCCAGGGGCCGCTGGCCGTGGCGAAAGTCGGGATGGGGAAAGGCCAGGGTCGCCAGCGCCGCATCCCGCGTGGCGCGATGGGCCAGCTCCTGGCGCGCCCAGGCGAGAAAGCGCGAACACTGGAGTTCGAAATGCGCGGCCAGGTCCGCCGCCGTCCACTGCTCGGTGAAGACGGTCTCGGCACCCGTGCCGATGTCGAAATAGACCAGCGCCAGGGTCAGCTCAGGCAGCTCGCGGCTCTGGCAGAGCAGATGGCCATAGACCTTGGCCTGGGCCCAGTGCAGGTGGCGATGGTTGCCCGGCTGGCGCTCCAGACTGCCCCTGTGGGTCTTGATCTCTTCCAGACGCTGGGCAGCGGCGTCGAAGCCGTCGGCACGGCCGCGCACCTGCAGGTCTTCGAAGTCGCCCTGCAGACTGACCTCGCGCTCATAGCCGGGGCCGCGCCGCGCGGCCACCCGCTGGTGGCCCTCGATGCCTTCCAGGGCGGTGGGCGACGGGGTGAATCTGAGATCCAGATCGCCGGCCTTGGCGGTGAATTCGCAGAGGGCGCGAACGGCGATGCGATAGCTCATGCGGAGGTCGCGGCCACCTGCCACTGCACGTGGCAGACGCTGACCGGGATGTCATGGGCGGCGAAGAAATCCAGCCAGCGGCGCTGATTGTCCTGCAGGCGGTCGCCCGGACCCTTGACCTCGATCATCCGGTAGCGGCCTTCCGCCGGCCAGAACTGGATCAGATCCGGCAAGCCGGTGCGGTTGTTTTCCGGATCTTCCAGCAGCCGTTCGAAGCACAGCCGCAGGTGCCGCGCCGGCAGGCAGGCCAGGGCCTGGTCGAGCAGGTCGCTGCCGAGGATGCCCCAGGCGACGAAGGGCGAGGCCAGGCCGCGCTTGCTGGCGAAGCGCTCGCGGATCACGCTCGGATAGGAGCCGTCGTCCAGGCGCGCCAGGCAGGCGGCGAAGGCCTCGGCCCGCCGCTCGCGAAAGCCCGGCAGACGCAGGTCGGCCGGTTCGCGCTGATAGGGGTGGAAGAAGGCGCCGGGGATGGCGAGGAAGATAGCGTCCCAGCACAGCAGCCCGAACAGGCTGGTGAGCAGGGTGTTTTCCACGTAGTGCACCGGCGCCTCGTCGCGGCCCAGGTGCTCGCGCACCAGCCACTCGACCCGGCGCAGGCCATCGTTGACCAGTTCGAAATCGAGGCGCTCCACCGGGCTGGCCGGGCGGCGCTTGTTGGGTGGCCCGCCCTGCTTGCGCACCAGCCGCGGCAGGATGCGCGCCACCTGCTGGCGTTCGGCGTCATGGGCCGGGGCGGCGACGATGGCTTCCGCCAGCGCCTGGGCAGCGGGCCAGTCCTCCAGCCGTTCGAGCATGCGCAGGGCGCGGATGCGCGATTCGGGGTGCGCCGAGGCGGCGTAGAGCGCCTGGGCCTGGGCCAGCTCGCCGAGGCGTTCGTGGTGCTGCGCCAGTTCATGCAGCAGCTTGCCACGGCGCAATTCCAGCCAGGTGTTGGCGAAGCGCTCGGCCGGCAGCAGCGGCAGCAACTCGGCGGCCGGCAGCCCATCGCGCAGCGCCTGGCGGCAGCGCTGGATGTGGAGGTAGGCGTCCACCTCGTGGCGCTGGCCGAAGGCGCGGGATTCGGCGCTGAAGGCCACCGTCTCGTATTGGAAGATACCCAGATCGGCCAGCACGAAGTCGGTCCAGTCCTGGTGCAGGTTGCCAAAGAACAGCAGACGCAGGCGATCGCAGAGGTCCATCAGCGTCAGCCGCCAGACGCCCTCCGCCACCAGCTCGGGCACGCTGCCGGTCCAGCCGCTGAAGGCCAGGGGCGTGGCCTGCTCGGCCTCCAGCCGCGCCAGCCAGTCTTCCTTGCGCCCGGCCTTGGGCAGGCGATTGCCAAAGCAGCCGAGCAGCTCTTCCTTGCGCAGCAGGGCGAAGAGTTCGATCAGGTGCAATTCCGGATCGGCCAGCAGCCAGCCGAGCTCCACCAGCGGACTCGCCGCGGCGCGGGGGCAGCCGATCTCGCCATAGACCAGCTTGCTGGCACGGAACA
This sequence comes from Pseudomonas sp. RIT411, assembly GCF_003057735.2. Lineage (NCBI taxonomy): Bacteria > Pseudomonadati > Pseudomonadota > Gammaproteobacteria > Pseudomonadales > Pseudomonadaceae > Pseudomonas > Pseudomonas sp. RIT411. Next base: position 65,678 of record NZ_QBIZ02000002.1, on the reverse strand, counting down.
CCTCGCCCTTGCGCATCACCAGGCGCACCAGCAGAGCCCGCGAGGGCTGCGGCAGCTCGGCGAAGGCGGTGATGAAGGCCTGCTCGCGGTCGTCGAGCAGATCGGGATAGCGCAGGGCGACCCAGTCCAGTACCCGCTGGAAGTTGTGCAGATAGTAGAGGGGATCTTCGAGCGGAGCTTTCATGCGAAAGGTGCGAATAGGGTGGCGGCTGGCTATTTATCCAGCCCCGACCGGAGCGGGCAACCCCGATGCGATATGCGGTCATCCCGCCGGGGTCATGGCACTTCTTTCAGTTGAAGATCCCGACCGGTAGTCATACGATGACTGACAAAGACCACCACAACTACAAGTCCAGGAGTCTGAGCGTGAAGATCAAACGGATCACCGTCACCCCCATCGCCTTTCGCGATGCCCCGCTGCTCAACGCCAGCGGCATCCACGAACCCTATGCGCTGAGATCCATCATCGAGGTGGAAGGCGACAACGGCCACATCGGCCTCGGCGAGAGCTATGGCGACGCCCCGGTGCTGGCGGTGTTGAAGGCCATGGAAAGCAGCCTGGTCGGCCTCTCCGCCTGGGACCTCAACGGCCTGCGCGCCCGGGTGGTGGAGACCGTCGCCGGCCTCGCCGGCGGCGTGGTGGCCGGTGCCGAACTGGCGCCTGGCTCCCATCCGAGCAAGCAGGTGGCCAACGCCTATTCCGCCTTCGAGGTGGCCTTCCTCGATCTGCAGGCGCGTTCCCTGGGCATTCCCCTGGTCGAATTGCTGGGCGGTGCGGTGCGCCGCGAGGTGCCCTTCAGCGCCTACCTGTTCCTCAAGTACGCCGAGCATATCGATGCGCCCTACCCGCCCGATCGCTGGGGCGAGGCCATCAGCCCCGAGCAGGTGGTGGCCCAGGCGGCGCGGATGATCGAGGAGAACGGCTTCCAGAGCATCAAGCTCAAGGCGGGCACCCTGCTCGGTCCGGATCACGAGGCGGCCTGCATCAAGGCCCTGCGCCAGGCCTTCCCGCAGGCGCCGCTGCGTATCGACCCCAACGGCAACTGGTCGCTGGAAACGTCGCTGCGCATCGCCGAGGTGCTGAAGGACGACCTGCAGTACTACGAGGATCCGACTCCGGGCCTGGACAGCATGGCCGAACTGCACCGGCGCACCGGCATACCCCTGGCCACCAACATGGTGGTCACCGATTTCGACGAATTCCGCCGCAGCGTGGCCCAGAACAGCGTGCAGATCGTGCTCGCCGACCACCACTACTGGGGCGGCCTCCGGGACACCCAGATCCTCGCGCGGCTGTGCGACACCTTTGGCCTGGGCGTCTCCATGCACTCCAACTCGCACCTGGGCATCAGCCTCATGGCCATGACGCAAGTGGCCGCCGCGGTGCCCAACCTGGCCTATGCCTGCGACACCCACTATCCCTGGCAGGAAGAGGACGAAGAGGTCATCCGGGGCGGCAAGCTGCCGATCCGCAATGGCTGCGTGGCGATCACCGATGCGCCCGGCCTGGGCGTGGAGCTGGACCAGGATCAGCTCGCCAAGCTGCACGAGCAGTTCCTCGCCATCGACATCCGCAGCCGCGACGACGTGCGCCAGATGCGCAAGTACCAGCCGGACTGGGAAACCCGCAAGCCGCGTTTCTAGGTCTTCGCCTCCTCTCCCAGGCCCCTGACGACCGGCTCGCCCGCCGGCCGTCAACGGCTCCGCTTCCCGGCGTCACGGTTGTACAATCCCCTCGGCACAAGGGTGCCCAAGAACAACGAGAAAGTACGCACAGGGAATTGGGGGACGATGTTGAACGCACCACGCCTCACCGCACTCATGCTCGGCCTGGGACTGGCGGTCAGCGCCACCCTCGCCCCGGCGCAGGACAGGGATCCGGCACGCGCCTACGTCGACGCCCTGCTGGCGAAGATGACCCTGGAGGAAAAGATCGGCCAGCTCAATCTGGTGAGCGTCGGGCCGGACTATCCCAAGGAAGCCATCATGGCGGACATCCGCGCCGGCAAGGTGGGCGCCATGTTCAACACCGTGACCCGCCCCGATATCCGCCAGATGCAGGACCAGGTCGCCCACAGCCGGCTGAAGATCCCGCTGTTCTATGCCTATGACGTCATCCACGGCATGCGCACCATCTTCCCCATCAACCTGGGCCTGGCCAGCACCTGGAATCTCGACGCCATCGCCACCAGCGGGCGCATCTCCGCCCTGGAAGCGGCGGCCGATGGCCTCAACCTGACCTTTTCCCCCACCGTCGACGTGACCCGCGAGCCGCGCTGGGGCCGTGCCTCGGAAACCTTTGGCGAAGACACCTGGCTGACCTCGCGCATCGGCGCCACCCTGGTGCACGCCTACCAGGGCAGGGACTTGCGCGCCCCCGACAGCCTCATGGCCAGCATCAAGCACTTCGGTGGCTACGGCGCCGTGGAAGCCGGGCGTGACTACAGCAACGTCGACATGAGTCCGCAGCGACTCATGCAGGACTACCTGCCGCCCTATCGCGCCGCCGCCGAGGCCGGTGCCGGGGCGGTGATGGTGGCGCTCAACAGCATCAACGGCGTCCCGGCCACGGCCAATCGCTGGCTGCTGCAGGACCTGCTGCGCAAGGACTGGAACTACCAGGGCCTGCTGATCAGCGACCACGGCGCCATCAACGAGCTGGTGCTGCACGGGGTGGCCAAGGACACCCGCGACGCCGCCGAACAGGCGCTCAAGGCCGGCGTCGAGCTGAACATGCACGACGACGTCTACGGCAAGCAGCTGCCCGCCCTGCTGGCCGCCGGCAAGGTGACCCAGGCCGAGATCGACCAGGCCGTGCGCGACATGCTCTTGACCAAGTACCGCATGGGCCTGTTCGACGATCCCTATCGCCGGCTGCAGGGCCAGGATCCGGCCGACACCAACGCCGAATCGCGGCTGCACCGCGCCGAGGCGCGTCAGGTGGCCCGCGAGAGCCTGGTGCTGCTGAAGAACGAAAAGGCCGTGCTGCCACTGCGCAAGGGCGCCACCCTGGCGGTGGTCGGCCCGCTGGCCGACAGTCCGCGCGACGTCATGGGCAACTGGTCCGCCGCCGGCGTGGCCGCCCAGGCCGTCTCCATCCGCCGCGGCCTGGAAAACGCCGTGGCCGGTCAGGGCAAGGTGCTTTATGCCAAGGGCGCCAACCTGCTGGACGACCGCGATGTGCTGGCCTACCTGAACTCCTACGAACCGGCGGTCGCGGTGGATCCGCGCAGCGCCAGCGAACTGATCGCCGAAGCCGTGGCCACCGCGCGCCAGGCCGAGGTGGTGGTGGCCGTGGTCGGCGAATCCCAGGGCATGGCCCACGAGGCCTCCAGCCGCGCCCGCATCAGCGTGCCCGACACCCAGCGCGAGCTGATCAAGGCACTCAAGGCCACCGGCAAGCCGCTGGTGCTGGTGCTGATGAACGGCCGCCCGCTGGCGCTGGAATGGGAGCAGGAACAGGCCAACGCCCTGCTGGAAGCCTGGTTCCCCGGCACCGAAGGCGGCAACGCCGTGGCCGATGTGCTGTTCGGCGACCACAACCCCTCCGGCAAGCTGACCATGACCTTTCCCCGGGAAGTGGGCCAGGTGCCGCTGTACTACAACCACCTGAGCAGCGGTCGCCCCTTCGATGCGGCCAAGCCGAACAAGTACACCTCGCGCTATTTCGACATCGTCAACGGTCCGCTCTACCCCTTCGGCTACGGCCTGAGCTACACCTCCTTCGAGGTCTCGGCGCCGCAGCTGTCCAGCGCCACCCTGAAGAAGGGCGACACCCTGACCGCTAGGGTCACGGTCAAGAACACCGGCAGCCGCGCCGGCGCCACCGTGGTGCAGCTCTATCTGCACGACGTGACCGCCTCCCTGGCGCGACCGGTCAAGGAGCTCAAGGGTTTCCAGAAGGTGATGCTGCAACCGGGCGAGAGTCGCGAGCTGGACTTCCCCATCACCGAGGCGGACCTGCGCTTCTACAACAACGACCTCAAGCTGGTCTCGGAGCCGGGCGAGTTCAAGGTGATGGTCGGCCTGGATTCGGAGCGGGTGCGTGAGGGGAGTTTCACGCTGCTCTGAGGGGGCTCAGCCCTCACCCCAGCCCTCTCCCAGAGGGAGAGGGGGTATAGGCGCGCAGCTCGATGCGGCCTTGCCTTCCTGCGGGCCCTCACCCCAACCCTCTCCCAAGGGGATAGGGGGGTAAAGCCTGCTGATAGATGCCACCGCCTCCCTTCGCACCTTTGCCGCCCCCTCTCCCTCCGGGAGAGGGTTGGGGTGAGGGACAGGATGCGCGCCCTGAGTCCGACCCGTTGGGCTTCGCTGGCGCTCAACCCAACCTGCAGGACCCGTAGGTTGGATTGAGGCAGCTCTATCGCCGAAGCCCAACGAACCACGCCTCGTAGCGGCAGGCTCGCGGCCGATCAAGCCCCGCTCCTATTACAGTCCGTTATACGCAAGCAACGACTTGCTCTAGGCTAGAGCCCTCGGGATCAACAATAAGCAACCGCGGTATAACAGTCGGTCAATGAAGCAGCTCGCCAGCCTCAACGCCATCATGTCGCGCCTGCACGCCAAGCAGCTGCGCCTGCTCATCGCCCTGGCGGAAAAGGGTTCGCTGCTCAATGCCGCGGAAGGCCTGGGGCTCACCCAGCCGGGCGCCAGCAAGGCGCTCAAGGAGCTGGAGTCCGCCCTGGGAGTCGAGTTGTTCCTGCGCACCAATCGCGGCCTGCTGCCGACCCCGGCGGGTACCTGCGCCATTCGCTTCGCCCGGCTGATCCAGGCCGACCTGGACAATCTGCGCCTCGAACTCCACGCCATCGCCAGCGGCTCCGGCGGCAAGCTGGCCATCGGCACCATCATGGGCGCCGTGCCCCTGCTCACCCATGCCATCTCGCGGCTGCTGGACTTGCAGCCACGGCTGTCCATCGAGGTGGTGGAAGACACCAGCACGACCCTGCTCGGCCTGATCGACCAGGGACGGCTGGACGCGGCCATCTGTCGCCTGTCGGTCAGCGAGCGGCCGGAAAGCTACGACGCCCTGGTCATCAAGGACGAGTCCCTGGCGGTCATCGCCCACGCCGCCCATCCGGCCGCCCAGCGCGAGCGGGTCGAGTTGCGGGATCTCTCGGACAGTCGCTGGGTGGTCTATCGAGCCAACATGCCCATGAGACGCACCCTGGAACACGAATTCTTCGAGGCGCAGCTGCCCTTTCCGCTGCACCTGATCGAGACCACCTCGGCGCTGACCACCCTTTCGCTGTTGAGCCGCAATCCCCGGCTGGTGGCCCTGGTCTCGGTCGAGGTGGCGGACTATGTCTGCCAGCATGGCCTGGTCAGCCGCCTGCCGCTGGAGCTGCGGTCGCACAGCGAGCCCTATGAGCTGGTCTCGCGGCACAGCGCCCAGCAGAATCCGGCGTTCGCGCTGCTGGTGGAATCGCTCTACGCCATCCAGCGGGAAGACTGAGCCGTCCCGCAGCTCAGGACGTGCGACTCGTCTCCGCGGTCTCCGCCCGGGCCGCCTTCGCCACCGCGGTGATGGCATCGCCGGCATGCGTGGCGCAGCAGTCCTCCTGCCAGCGATGGCGCCGCGTCAGCTGCCCGATGCCCGGATTGAAGGCGTTGGTCGGATCGAGCTGGCGATAGTGCCGCTCCAGTTCCGGCGCCGCGGCATAGAGGTGACCGACATTGTGCTCGGCGGGATAACGGGCGCCGCGGGCCTCCAGCAGGGCCAGCAGGCGACGCTTGAGCGCCGCGCAGTCCCGGCCCTTCTTCACCAGGTATTCCTGGTGCAGCACGTGGCAGAAGAAGTGCCCGCAATACATGGTCACCTCGATCTGCTCCGCCAGCTCCGGCGGCAGGGTCTCGAACCAGTCCTGGGTGTTGCGCGGCAGGGCGATGTCCAGGGCGAGGATTTCCTCCACGGTGTCCCGGTGCACCGCCCGGTAGCGATTCATGGCATTGCCGACCGCGAAGCGATTGAGGAAGGCGGCGTTGCCCTCCTCCGCGTCGCACTCGATGAAGTCCGCGTCGGCGCTGGGCAGCCAGGACTGCAGATAGGCGCGGGCCTCGTCGATGCCGTCTTCCCCCATCTTCAGCAGCAGATGGTGCTCGAAGCGCGCGGCAAAGGCGTTGAGGCGCGCCGGCAGGTGCTCCGGCAAGGGCGCCGCCAGACGTTGCAGCAGGCGATCGCCAAGCTGGGCACCCAGGCCCAGGCGTTCGCTCAGGGCATCGAAGCGGGTCTTCCAGGCAAAGGCCTGGGGCACCCGTTGCGCACCACAGCGCTGGATGAAGAGGAACAGGTCCTTGCCGTAGGTACGACTGAGTTCGTAGGCCGTGCGGTGCATGTATTCGCCGGCGATGGGCAGCTGGGCGAAGTTGACCAGGATGTGCCGGCGGATGGCTTCCAGATCGGCGGCCCGATTGGAGCCGATGTAGAACACCCGGGTGTTGCGATCGGCGACGAAGGTATCCAGGCGCAGGGCGAACACGGCGATCTTGCCCGCCGAACCCGAGGCTTCGTACAGCCGCCGCGGATCGGCGTTGTAGCGCGCCGGGGTGGCCGAGGCCACATCGCGGACATGGCGGGCGTATTCGCGATCTGAGGCCATGGCACCGGCCGGATCCTGCACGACGCTGTCGTCGAAGCGCCCCTCGTCGAGTCGGCTGAGGATCTCCTCGGGGGTGTCGCCCAAGGCCAGGCCCAGGTGGTTGACCAGTTGCAGCTGCCCGGCTTCGTCGATGCGGGCGAACAGCGACAGCTGGGTGAAGGCCGGTCCGCGGCGGATCAGCGAGCCGCCGGAGTTGTTGCAGACGCCACCGGTGACGGAGGCGCCGATGCAGGTCGAGCCGATCACCGAGTGCGGCTCGCGCCCCAGGGGTTTCAGTGTCGTCTCCAGCTGGCTCAGGGTCACACCCGGCTGGGACAGCACCTGCTCGCCCTGGCGCAGCAGGGCCAGGCGGGTCAGGCGCAGGGTGTTGATCAGCACCACCGGCCGGTCGTAGCCCTCGGCCACCGGGGTGGAGCCGCCGGTCAGGCCGGTGTTGGCCGCCTGGCAGATGATGATGGTGCCGGCGCTGTGGCAGCGCTGCAGCACGCGCCACATCTCCAGCAGGCTGCCGGGCCGCACCACGGCGAGCACCGCCCCGCCACCATAGCGGATGCCCAGGCGGAAGCGTCGGGTCGCCGCGTCGCCCTGCAGGACATGGCGCCGCCCGACGATGGTGTGCAACTCGCTGACCAGATCCATGACGTCCTCTTCACTGACAGGGAAAGCGGCAGCGAAGGATAGTCGCTTCCGCTCGAAAGGCGCGGCTGGCGCGGCGTGGCTACTCGGCCAGCAGCCCGGTAGTCGACGGCGCGGGCCGGCGGGTCACCCACAGCATCAGCGCCGCGCACCCCAGCAGGCAACCCCCGAGCAGCATCAGCCCCACCTGCGCCGAGCCGAACAGCGTGGTCAGCAACCCCAGCAGATAGGGCCCGGCGAAGCCGCCGAGATTGCCGAAGGAGTTGATGATGGCGATGCCGGCCGCGGCGGCGGCGCCCTGCAGAAAGGCGCCGGGCAGCCCCCAGAACAGGGCGATGGCGCTCAGGCTGCCACCCACGGCGAAGGCGACACCGAGGATCATCAGCAGCAGGTGCTGGGGAAAGGCCGCGCAGAGGATCAGGCCGATCCCGGCCAGCACCGACATCAGGGCGCCATAGGCGCGCTGGTTACCCGTGCGCTGGGCCTGGCGGGTGACCCAGACCATGGTCGCCGCGCCGAACACATAGGGGATGGCGGTGATGAGGCCGATGTCCAGGACCGAGGCCACCCCGGCGTTCTTGATGATGGTCGGCACCCAGAAATTGATGCCGTAGTTGCCGAGCATCAGCAGGACGTAGATGACCGTGAGCAGCCAGATGATGGGCAGGGCATACAGCCGCTTGAGGGCGATGCGCGGCTTTTCCGCGGCCTCCAGGGCCAGACGCCGGGTGAGTTCGGCCTTTTCCTGCTGGTTCAGCCACCGGGCGTCCTGGATGCCGTTGTCCAGCAGCCAGAGCACCACCACCCCGACCACCACGGCCGGCACCGCCTCGATGACGAACATCCACTGCCAGCCCGCCAGCAGGCCGTTGCTGCCCATGTAGTACATGATGGCGCCGCTGAGCGGACCACCAAAGATGAAGGACACCGGATTGCCGAGGATGACGATGGCCATCATGCGGCTGTGCAGCGCCGCGGGAAACCAGTAGGTCAGGTAGAGGATGACCCCGGGAAAGAAGCCCGCCTCGCAGACGCCGAGCAGGAATCTCAGGCCATAGAAGGTCAGTTCGTGGCTGATGCCCAGCAACTGGGCGATGGGCCCGGTGAAGGCCATCAGCGACGAGACCAGGCCCCAGGTGATCATGATGCGGGCGATCCACAGCTTGGCGCCGACGCGATGCAGCATCAGGTTGCTGGGGACCTCGAAGAGGAAGTAGCCGATGAAGAAGATGCCGGCGCCCAGGCCATAGGCCGCGTCGGACATGCCGAGGTCGCTGAGCATGGCGAGCTTGGCGAAGCCGACGTTGACCCGATCGAGATAGGCGATGATGTAACCGAGCAGCAGCAGCGGCAACACGCGCCAGGCGACCTTGCGATAGAGCGGATCGAATTGCACCGGGGATGCGGCGGTACTGGGATGGGCCATGATGTTTCGCGTCCTTTAATTGTTGTGATTGTCGCGAGGGTCTTGCAGAACGGCTGGCGGTCATCCGCAGCCCACTACCCGCCCGGAACGAGTCGAGGCGCAGGGCAGGACGGCGGATGGCACTGCAGCGGAAGGGCTTGCCGCTACACAAGCCAGGGCCTCAGAACGAGGCCTGGATCAGCTGGGCATAGTCTTCCGCCGAGGCTTCCCGGGGATTGGTCCGGTGGCTGTGATCGGCCAGGGCGCCGGTGACGATGCGCGGGATGAGTCCCTTGTCGACCCCCATCTGCGCCAGCCCCGTCGGCAGCCGCAGGGCTTCGGCCTTGCGCGCCAGCGCCTGCTCCACCGACAGCCGCGGCGGCAGTTCCATGGCCTGGGCGAGGCGTTCGAGCTTCTCGTCGCGGATCACCGATTCGGCGCTCCGGTTGAAGGCCACCACGGCCGGCAGCAGGACCGCGTTGAGGGTGCCATGGTGCAGCCGCGGATCGATGCCGCCCAGTGAGTGACTCAGACTGTGCACGCAGCCCAGCCCCTTCTGGAAGGCCAGCGCCCCCTGCAGCGAGGCGCTGAGCATCTGGGTACGGGCTTCCAGGTTGGTGGGCTCGTTGAACGCCAGTTCCAGATGGCGCCAGGCCCGGCGCAGGCCGTCCAGGGCGATGCCCTCGGCCGGCGGATTGAAGCCGGGCGCGAGAAAGGTCTCGATGCAGTGGGCCACCGCGTCCATGCCCGTGGCGGCGGTCAGGTGCGGCGGCAGGCTGAGCGTCAGCAGCGGATCGCAGATGGCCACCCGCGGGATGACATGGGGCGAGAGGATGCCGACCTTGCGGCCATCGTCGAGGATGATGATGGCGCCGCGTCCCACCTCGCTGCCGGTGCCGGCCGTGGTCGGAATGGCCACGATGGGCACCGTCGCCGCGGTGATCCGCGTCAGGCCGCCTTCGATGAGGGCGAATTGTTTCAGCGGTCCGGGATGGCGCGCGGACATGGCGATGGCCTTGGCCAGGTCGATGGGCGAACCCCCACCGACGGCGATGATGCCGTCGCAGTCCGCATCCCGGAAACAGGCGACGCCCTCGCGGGTGGCGGCCTCGGTGGGATTGGCCGGGGTGGCGTCGAACACCTGGTAGGCGGCCAGGGGATTCTGCTCCACCAGCTGCTCGATGAGACCGGCGGCCACCACGCCCCGATCGGTGACGATCAGTGGCCGCTGGAAGCCCAGCCGGGCGTTGACGTCGGCCAGTTCGGCCGCACAGCCGGCGCCGAAGCGGATCTCCGTTACATAGTTGATTATCGCCATGACCCGTCCTGTTATTCTTGAAATTGATAGACGGCCCGACTATAGCGAGGCGCCTCCCGGCCAAATACTGAGAGGTAGCGATAGCGGTATAACCGGGAGGCAACCCAGCCTGTTCAGCTAAAGCCGGCATAGCCCTGCCTCCCCTGCCGGACGCCCTCCCCATAGCGATGGCCGGGCCCGCTCTCCCGGGCGCTGCCGCTTTCCCTGGAGTCCCGATGCCCACCCCTACCCTGGCCGCCGCCCAATCCGTTTCGCTCGCCGGCGACCTCGCCGCCAATCTGCGCACCCATCTCGACTTCATCACCGCGGCTGCCGACGTCGGGGTGGAGCTCCTGCTGTTTCCGGAACTGTCCCTGACCGGCTATGAGCCGACCCTGGCGGCAGGGCTGACGCTGGAAAGCAGCGATGCGCGCCTGCTGCCGCTGCGAGACGCCTGCCGCGCGGTCGGGCTGACGGCCGTGGTCGGAGCGCCCGTGCGGGGCGTGGCGGGATTGCAGATCGGCGCGCTGATCCTGGGCGCCGATGGCCGCTGTCATGTCCATACCAAGGAGTACCTGCATCCGGGCGAGGCGCCGCCCTTCGTGCCCGGCGATGGCGGGGACTTGCTGGAGGTGCGCGGGCTGAAGGCCGCCCTGGCCATCTGCGCCGACAGCAATCACGAGGCCCATGCCGATGGCGCCCATGCCCGCGGCGCCGATCTCTACCTGGCCTCGGCGGTGATAGGTCCGACCGGCTATCCCGCCGACAGCGCGCGCCTGGCCGGCCATGCCCGACGCCTGGGCATGCTGGTGCTCCTGGCCAATCACGGCGCGCCCACCGGCGGCTATGCCTGCGTGGGCCGCAGCGCCTTCTGGCAGGCCGATGGCGGGTGCCTGGTCGCGGCGCCAGGCGACGGTCCCTGCCTGGTGATCGTCCGGCAGGTCGCCGGTGCCTGGCAGGGCGAAATCCGCACCGTGCGACCCTGATCGCCGCACGGCGCAATCCTCTGACCGGAAAGCGGCTGCCAGGTCACGGCGCGACTGGATTCGCGTCCCGATATCCCGCGCCTCCTGCGACTAAAGGTCACACGTCAGACGCCGATAAGGCTCTGACATCCTCGTTCAGAACACCGCCAAGGATGCCTTTCGCAGCGTGAACGACGCTGTAACCGCAGGAGCGACACCATGGCCTTGAACACCATTCGGACCCGCTACACCCTGATCTTCCTCGGCTTCATCGGCGCGACCCTCGCGGCCACCGTCATCGGCATTCGCCTGTGGGTGACGCCGGACCTGGTCGCCGCCGGTGAATCCGCCGTGCTCACCCGCGTCAACGAGGTGGGCACCCGCATCTATCGCGAACTCAACCAGATCCAGGCGCAGCAGCGCTCCATCACCCAGACCGTGCCGCTGCTGGACAGCGCCGCCATCGACCGGGTGCTGCCCGGCCTGGTGGACCAGTACGGCGATGCCAAGGTGTTCGGCGGCGGCATCTGGCCGCTGCCCAACCAGCGCGAGCAGGGTCGCGACAAGTTCAGCACCTTCTATCACCGCGATGCCGGCGGAAAGCTGATCGTCAACACGCACTGGAACTCCCCCGAGTCGCTCAACTACTGGGAGCAACCCTGGTTCCAGGCTGGCCTCAAGGCTCCCGCCGGCCAGTGCGTCTGGGCCGCCGCCTACAAGGACGCCGCCAGCGCCGAGCCGCGCACCAACTGCGCCATGGCCATCCAGCGCGACGGCAAGGCCTTTGGCGTCTCGACCATCGACCTCACCCTGGGCTTCTTCAACCCCCTGGTGGACAGCCTGCGCAAGGAACTCGACGACACCGACATGATGATCGTCGAGGCCGACGGCAAGATCCTCAGCAACCTCAGCGAACTCGGCGATTCGCAGATCCTGAACAACGTCTCGGCCTATGCCACCCGTTCGCCCTTCGTCGCCGCCATCCAGCAGAACCTCGGCAAGCTCAAGGGCGAGGCCGTGGTGCGCGACACCTATGTCGACGAGCACGGCACGCCCCACACCTTCTTCCTGCGCCCGCTGGCCGGCACCCCCTGGCTGCTGGCCACGGCGCTGCCCACCTCGCTCATCGCGGCGACCAACACCGGTATCCTCAAGACCCTGGCGGCGATCCAGCTGCCGCTGGTCCTGCTGCTGGTAGGCATCATGGTGCTGGCGCTCGGCAAGCTGATGGGTCGCCTGGGCCTGCTGCAACGCAACATCGAATCCCTGTCCGCCGGCGACGCCGACCTGACCCGGCGCATCCCGGTGCACGGCCAGGACGAGGTGGACGCGGTGGCCGGCGCGGTCAACGGCTTCATCGGCTATCTGCAGCGGCTGATCGGCGAGGTGGGCGATGCCACCGACCGCATCGACACCGGTCTCAAGCAACTGCACGGCCAGGCCCAGCAGAACGGTGCCATCCTGGCCCGGCATGCCAGCGAAACCGACCAGGCGGTGACCGCCATCACCGAGATGAGCGCCACCTCCGACTCCGTGGCCCGCAGCGCCAGCGATACCGCTACCCTCACCCAGGCCGCCAACGGCCAGGCCGAGCGTTCCCGCGCGGTGGTCCAGCAGGCCTCGGCCAGCGTGCTGGCCCTGGTGGATCAGGTGGAAGACGCCACCCTCAAGGTGCAGGCCATGCAGAGCGATGCCCAGCGCATCAACGACGTGCTCGGGGTGATCGGCGGGATTGCCGGCCAGACCAACCTGCTGGCGCTCAACGCGGCCATCGAGGCGGCCCGGGCCGGCGAACAGGGTCGCGGCTTCGCGGTGGTGGCCGACGAGGTCCGCGCCCTGGCCGGCCGTACCCAGCAGAGCACCGCCGAGATCAACGAGATGCTCAACCGGTTGCAGCAGGGGGTGAGTTCCGCGGTCGCGGCCATGGAAATGACCAAGGCCAGTTGCCAGAGCACTGCCGAGCGCACCCGCGAGGTCACCGAAGGCCTGGACGAGATGAGCGGTTCGGTGGTGCGCATCAGCGATCTCTCGACCCAGATCGCCGCCGCGGCCGAAGAGCAGAGCGTGGTGGCCGGCGAGATCAACCAGAACATGGTTGCCGTGCGCCATATCGTCGACGACCTGGTCACCAGCGGTCAGCGCACCGCCGAGAGTACCGCGGCGGTGCAGTCGTCCAACGAGCAGCTGATCGCGGTGGTGCGGCGCTTCCGGGTGAGGTGACCCGAGCGCCGCGACAGGAAAAAGCCGGGCACTGCGCCCGGCTTTTTCGTTTCAGAACCTGTTCACGATCTCGCGAGCTAGAGACAAACAAGGCAAAAACGCCTGAGGAAGCGGAGTTTACAAGTGGTAAATGAGCATTCCGAAGGCGTTTTTAACGCAGTTTGGCCGACGCGCAGCAGATCGTGGATAGGTTCTCAGCCCACCAGATGCAGAAAATGCATATGGCGCTCGTACTGGTCGAGGATGTCGCCGATGACGTCCTCGCGGGACCAGCCCATGACGTCATGGTCCTGACCGCCTTCACGCAGATAGACCTGGGCGCGGAAGTACTTGCGCTCCTCCCCCGGCTCGCTGCCCATGACGAAACTGGGCATGGCGTAGGCGTGGGGTCTGACCTGGTAGACGAACTCGGGCTGCTCGGCCGGACCGACATACAGCCGCACCCCGCCATCCTCGCGGTCTTCCACGCCACAGACATAGCCCTGCTTGCGCCATTCCTCGGCCACCGCGAGGCAGGCCGGCTTGGCCACCTCGCCGATGAAGCGCACCACGTGGCTGCGCCGCGGAAACATCGCCAGTCCGCGCAGGCGGCGCTGCCAGCCGCCCGGCGTACGGCTGGTGGGCGGGGTGAGACTCAGCGATTGATGGCGCAGGCCGCGCTTGGTGGCGTCCAGCTTCAGGGCCTTGAGCAGGCCATGCATGCTGAACAGCAGGGCGAGGGTGAACGGCAGGGCACTGGCGATGGTGGCGGTCTGCAGGGCCTTGAGGCCATCGGCCAGCAGCAGCGCGATGGCCACCAGCCCCATGCTGGCGCCCCAGAACACCCGCTGCCAGACCGGCGTCTGGTCCTGGCCGCCGGAGGCCAGCATGTCCACCACCATGGCGCCGGAATCGGCGGAGGTGACAAAGAACACCACCACCATGACGATGGCGATCAGCGAGATCACGCTGGCGAAGGGGAAGTGCTCGAGGAAGGCGAACAGCGCCAGGGAGCTGTCCTGGGATACCGCGGCGGCCAGATCGGTGATGCCCTCGGTGAGGATCATGTGGATCGCCGTGTTGCCGAACACCGTCATCCACAGCAGGGTGAAGCCGGCCGGCACCAGCAGCACGCCGGAGACGAATTCGCGGATGGTCCGCCCGCGCGAGATGCGCGCGATGAACAGCCCGACGAAGGGCGACCAGGCCAGCCACCAGCCCCAGTAGAACAGCGTCCAGCCGCCGATCCAGTCGGTGGGTCGATAGGCGTTGAGGTTGAGGGTGCGGCTGACGATCTCGCTGAGATAGCCGCCGGTGTTCTCGACGAAGGTCTGCAGGATCAGCACCGTGGGGCCGAGGATGACCACGGTCAGCATCAGCAGCACCGCCAGGCCCAGGTTGAGCTCCGACAGCCGCCGGACGCCCTTGTCCAGCCCCGAGACCACCGAGAGGGTGGCCAGCGCCGTGGTGACGACGATCAGGCCGATCTGCACCGGGGTGGACACCGGCACGCCGAACAGCACGTTGAGCCCGGTGTTGATCTGCGAGACGCCGAAGCCCAGGGAGGTGGCGACGCCCAGCACCGTACCGATGATGGCGAAGATGTCCACGGCATGGCCGATGGGGCCATGGATGCGCTCGCCGATCAGCGGATAGAGCGCCGATCTCAGGGTCAGCGGCAGGCCGTGGCGATAGCTGAAGTAGGCCAGGATCAGGGCGACGATGGCATAGATCGACCAGGCGTGCAGGCCCCAGTGGAAGAAGGTGATGCGCATGGCCTGGCGCGCGGCGTCCACCGTCTGGCCATCGGCATAGGGCGGGTTGAGAAAGTGCATCACCGGCTCGGCGACGCCAAAGAACATAAGACCGATGCCCATGCCGGCGGAAAACAGCATGGCGAACCAGGTGGTGTTGGCGTAGTCCGGCTCGCTGTGGTCCGGGCCGAGCTTGATGTCGCCATAGCGACTCATGCCGAGAAACACCACGGTGCCGAGGATGATGGCCACGGCGAGGATGTAGAACCAGCTGAGGTTGGTGATGATCCAGCCCTGGATGGCGGCGAACAGCCACTGGGCGTTGGCCTGGAACAGGCTGGCATAGAGCACCAGCACGAGTAGCAGCAAGGTCGAGGTCCAGAAGACCGGAGGACTGAAGGTGGGACGAGCGGCGGATTCTCCCTGGCCGGTCATAAAAGGGCTCCTGTTCATGAAGTGCGCACAGGTTGACTGCCCTCGCCCGTGATCGTTTCGCTGGCGACGCTGCGGGAACGGCGCATGCCGCTGTGTGCTACCGCACCAATCGCTGGGGCGCTAAAGGGTCGGATACGCCAGCCAGCACAGTGGCGCCGCGTGCTCCCGCCAGCCCGCGAAACCAGCGCGCCGGCGCCACGCCGAAGGTCTGGCGGAAATGTTTCGTCATATGACTCTGGTCATAGAAGCCGGCGGCAACGGCCGCCTCGGCCAGCCCCCGACCGAGGCGCACCTGCAGCCGTACCTGGTCGAGACGGCGCAAGGTCAGGTAGCGATGGGGACTGGTGCCGAAGTAGGCACGGAAATCCCGGGTCAGACTCCAGCGATCCCGACCGGCGCAACGGGCCAGGTCGTCGAGGGTGACCGCCTGGTCCAGATGATCCTCCAGGTATTCCCGCGCACGCAGCGCGGCGGCGAAGTCCACCCGTCCGCGACTGGGCCAGGCCTGGCAGACCTCGGCCAGGGTCGCGACCAGGCCATAGAGGGCGTCGTCGCGAGCCAGGACATCGGATTGCGCGTCGAGGGCGGCGAACACCGCCTCTGTGGCCTGTGCCAGGCGCGGGTCAAGGGAAACGCCCTCCCGGTGGAAGGGCAAGGGCCGTCCACCCAGGATGTCCTGCACCAGGGTCGGCGGCAGATAGACCATGCGATAGCGAAAGCCATCGGCGGCGCCGGCACGCCCGTCATGGACCTCGTCCGGATGCAGGATCATGGTCTCGCCGGGCAGGCTGTTGGTCCGGGCGCCGCGATAGGAAAAGCTCTGCACCCCGGCCAGGGTACGGCCGATGGCATAGGTGGCATGGCGATGGGGGTCGAAGGCATGGCCACTGAAGAAGGCCTCGATGGACTCCAGCTCGGCATGGGCTGGGGCGTGCCTCACCCAATCCGTGGCACCGGGCAATTCGATCTGGCTGCTCATGGCGACTCCTCCGGCGCTCAGCCTAGCAGACCGCGCCAGGCGTCGTGGAACAACAGCAGGGCGCAGCCAACCAGACTCAGGCCCAGCAGCCGATTCACCGCGCGAAAGCCGCGTCCCCGCACCAGGTAGCGCCCGAGCAGCGCCCCGAGCAAGGCGTAGCTCGCCGGGGCGCCGCAGGCCGACAGCGCCAGGGGCAGCGACCAGAGGGCGATCTTGCCCCCGGTCACCTGGGCCGCCGGAAACATCACCGTGGCGATGGGCAGCACCGCCAGCCACGCCTTGGGATTGAGGCCCTGGATCAGCAGGCCGCTGGCAAAGGTCAGCCGCGTGGCGGCGCCCTCCCCCTCGGCCGTCGGCGGCGCGGCCCGGGCGATGCGATAGCCGAGGTACAGGCAATAGCCACCGCCGAGGAGCGCCAGCCATGGCAGCAGCGCCCCCGAGACCACGACCGCCCCGACATAGCCCAGCGCCAGAAAGAGCACCAGCATGGCGCAGCCCACCCCGGCATAGAAGCCCAGCGCCCGGCGGGCCTGGCCGCGCAGACCGGCATTGAGGCCCAGGGCGTTTACCGGGCCAGGGCTGTAGATGACGCTGAAGGCATAGAGGACGATTTCCAAGGGGCACCTGCCAGGCTTCGAGACGGAGACCCAGGCTAGCCAGCGCGCCCGGGGTCTGGCTTGTACGTCTGTGGCTGGTCTGCCTTGAGAGTCATCGTATGACTCGGCAGAATCAGGCTTTCCTCTCCTGTCGCGGAGTCGCTCTTGTCCGGTGATCGCAACACCTCGCCCTGGCCTGGCCGCCCCGATGGCAAGCCGCCGACCCTCAAGGACGTGGCGCGCCTGGCTGGGGTCTCACCGATCACGGTCTCGCGCACCCTCAACCAGCCGGAGATCGTCCGCCCGGCATTGCGTGAGAAAGTCTTTCGCGCGGTGCGCGAGAGCGGCTACCAGCCGGCCATGCTCACCACTGGCAGCGCGCCCCAGGAGAGTCGGCTGATCGCCATCCTGGTGCCCACCATCGTCAATTCCATCTTCGCCGACACCGTGCAGGCGCTCATGCAGACCCTGACCGAGGCCGGCCACCAGACCCTGCTGGGCCTGACCGACTATTCCACCGAACGCGAGGAGCAGCTGCTTGATGCCCTGTTGCGCCGCCGCCCCGATGCCATGGTGCTGACCGGCACCCTGCACACGGCCGCCAGCCGACTACGCCTGTCCCAGGCCGGCATTCCGCTGGTGGAGTGCTGGGACCAGGGCGAGCGGCCGCTCGACATGCTGGTGGGCTTTTCCCATGTCGCGGTAGGCCAGGCCGTCGCCCGGGCGCTGTTGGCGCGCGGCTATCGCCACTTCGCCAGCCTGACCCTGGACGATCCCCGCGGACGGCTGCGCCGCGATGCCTTACGCGACGAACTGGCCATCCAGGGCCTGGCCGCGCCAGCCGATGTCAGCCTGCCACCGCCGGCCACCCCGGCACTGGGTCGCCAGGGCCTGGCCCGCCTGCTCGACGTTGGCGCCTGCCCCGAGGTGGTGGTCTGCAGCTCCGATACCCTCGCCCACGGGGCGTTGGCCGAAGCCCATGCGCGCGGCCTGCGGGTCCCGGAGGAGCTGGCCGTGATGGGCTTCGGCAACCTGGCCAGCGCCGCCCATCTGATCCCGGCGCTGAGCACCGTGGACGTGCGCGGAGCCGAGATGGGCACCCAGGCCGCGGAGGCCCTGCTCGCCCGGCTGGCAGGCGCGGAGACACGGCTGCGACGGGATACCGGCTTCGAACTGGTCATGCGCGAGAGCACGCGCTGACGCTTGAATGATTGCGTAATCAGCTTAGCGTCCTCCTGCAGGTGCCGGCCTCGCCGCCGGCTTTGCCCGCTGAAAAGGACAATAACAATGCGCAACCCCACCGCTCCGTCGCGGCGGACCCACGTCCGCTATCTGGTCCTGGCGATGATTTTCCTGGTCACGGTATTCAACTACGTCGACCGCGCCACCCTCTCCATCGCCGCACCGGCCATGCGTCACGACCTCGGTTTCGACGCCGTGGCCATGGGTCTTGCCTTCTCGGCCTTTGGCTGGGCCTATACCGCCATGCAGATTCCCGGCGGCATCGTGCTCGATCGCTTCGGCTCGCGCCTGGTGCTGGGCGCCAGCCTGATTCTCTGGTCGGCGCTGACCTTCCTGCAGGGCTACGTCGAATTCTTCTCCTCGGCACTACTGGCTCTGTTCGTGCTGCGCTTTCTGATGGGGGTGGCGGAGTCGCCGGCCTTTCCGGCCAACAATCGCCTCACGGTGATGTGGTTCCCGCGCCAGGAGCGCGGCCTGGCCACCGCCATCTTCCAGTCGGCGCAGTATTTCGCCCTGGCGGTGTTCACGCCGCTGATGGTGATCCTGCTCAACCAGTTCGGCTGGGAGCACGTATTCTTCTGGACGGGCGGCGCCGGCATCCTCATCGGCCTGCTGTGGTTCGCCACCGTGCAGGAGCCCCGGCACGACGAAAGGGTCAGCCAGAGCGAGCTGGACCACATCGAGGCCGGCGGCGGTCTGCCCGACCTGGGCGACACCCGGGCGCCCTTCAGCTGGCGCACCTTCAAGGCCATCAGCGGCAATCGCATGATGCTGGGCATCTACCTGGGGCAGTTCTGCCTGACCACCATCACCTGGTTCTTCCTCACCTGGTTTCCCACCTACCTGGTCGAGGCCAAGGGCCTGACAATGCTCAAGGTCGGCCTGATCGCCGCCATCCCGCCGGTGGCCGGCTGCCTGGGCGGCGTTCTCGGCGGACTCTGGTCGGACGGCATGCTGCGCCGCGGCTACAGCCTCACCGCCGCGCGCAAGACGCCGATCATCGTCGGCCTGCTGCTCTCCAGCAGCATCGTGGTGGCCAACTACACCCAGTCCATCGCCCTGGTCACCCTGGTGATGTCCATCGCCTTCTTCGCCAAGGGCGTGGGCAACCTCGGCTGGTGCATCGTCGGCGACGTCTCGCCCAAGCGCGCCATGGGCGTGAGCGGGGCCATCTTCAACTTCTGCGGCAACATCGCCAGCATCGTCACCCCGCTGGCCATCGGCCTGATGATCAACCAGCTCGGCTCCTTCGACGTGGCCCTCACCTACGTCGCCGCCATGGGCCTGCTCGGCGCCTTCTCCTACCTGGTCATCGTCGGCCCGCTCAAGCGCCTGGACCTGGGCGAGCTCAACGACGAGCCATCCGCCACCACAGACACCGCCCTGCCTGCCACCCGCCCCTGATCCCTCACCCCGGAGACTTTCCCCATGACCGACACCTCCTACAGCGCCGACCAGGACCGCATCGCCTGGGTCCGTGTGGCTTCCGTGTTCCTGCCGCTGGCCACCCCCATCAGCGACGCCAAGGTGCTCACCGGCCGGCAGAAGCCGATGACCGAGATCGCCATCCTCTTCGTCGAGATCGAGACCCGCGACGGCCAGCGTGGCCTGGGCTTCAGCTATTCCAAGCGCGCCGGTGGCCCGGGCCAGTTCGCCCACGCCCGGGAAATCGCCCCGGTGCTGCTCGACGAGAATCCCAGCGACATCCAGAAACTCTGGACCAAGCTCTGCTGGGCCGGCGCCTCGGTGGGTCGCAGCGGCCTCGCCACCCAGGCCATCGGCGCCTTCGACGTGGCCCTCTGGGACCTCAAGGCCCGTCGCGCCAACCTTTCCCTGGCGCGCCTGCTGGGCGCCCAGCGCGACTCGGTGCGTTGCTACAACACCTCCGGCGGCTTCCTGCACACGCCACTGGAGCAGTTGCTGGTGAACACCGATCTTTCCCGGGAAAAAGGCATCGGCGGCATCAAGCTCAAGGTCGGCCAGCCCGACTGCGCCCTGGACCTTGAGCGCGTCGCCCGCGTGCGCCGCCACCTGGGCGAAAGCTTCCCGCTGATGGTCGACGCCAACCAGCAATGGGACCGACCCACCGCCCAGCGGATGTGCCGGCGCTTCGAGGAATTCAACCTGATCTGGATCGAGGAACCGCTGGACTGCTACGACGCCGAGGGCCACGCCGCCCTGGCCGCGGCCTTCGATACCCCCATCGCCACCGGCGAGATGCTCACCAGCATTGCCGAACACCAGGAATTCATTCGTCTGCGCGGTGCCGACTTCCTGATGCCCGACGCGCCAAGGGTGGGCGGTATCACGCCCTTCCTCAAGGTGGCTGCGCTGGCCGAGCAGGCCGGCGTGATGCTGGCGCCGCACTTCGCCATGGAATTGCATGTGCACCTGGCCGCCACCTACCCCACCGAGCCCTGGGTGGAACACTTCGAATGGCTGGAGCCGCTGTTCAACGAACGCCTGGAAACCCGTGACGGGCGGATGCTGGTGCCGACCCGCCCGGGCCTGGGGCTGTCGCTTAGCGACAGGGTCGCCGGCTGGACCGCGCAGGAAGCCGAATTCGGCCGGCGCGGCTGACACCCGCTCTGCGCCGCGAACTCCACACGGGTGTGGCACTCTATCCAGGCCAAGGCCTGGAAGAGAAAGCCCATGTTCGGATCGCTGCGCAGTCGCCTGATTGCCCTGCTGCTGATGCTCGGCGGCATGGCCGTCGGGGTCGGCTGGCTGATGATCCTGCTCTTGCGCCAGTCGGAAAGCGCCCAGCTCGGCCAGGCCACGGTGGAAGCCGAGCAGGCCTGCCAGGCCATCGCCAGCAGCTATCGCTTCTACAGCAATGGCTGGTCCGGCCCTACCGCGGGCCTCGCCGACCCGGCGCTGCAGCGCAGTCTCGGGGGCGTGGCCAGTGTCGCCCTGCTGCGTTATCGCGGCATGGCCGGGGGCCTCTGGCAGGAACAGGCGGGACTGCTGGCCGATGCCAGTCCCTTCCCCCTGACCGCCGCCGAACGCCAGCACCTGGCCGATCTCGCCGCCGCGACCCTGGCCGAGGCACGCAGCCTGAGCGACAGCTTCAGCGCGGACGGCGCCACGGTGCTGGTAGCCGCCTGCCCGCTGTCCGGGCCCATTGCCGATCTCGCCGCCTGGACCCTGACCCGCCTGACCTTCGCCGAGGGCAGCGGGCAGCGCCAGCTGAAACTGGGCCTGGGCCTGATACTGCTGGCCATGCTCGCCGCCACCCTGCTGCTCGGCCGACTCACCTGGCAGTGGTCGCGCCATGTCGCGCGGGTCGAGCGCGATCTGGGCGCCAATGCCAGCCACGACCTACCCACCCTCGCCCTGACTGGCGAACGCGAGCTGGACCGGGTGCTGGCGGCGCTCAACCAGGCCGGGCAGCGCCTGACCCAGGCCCGGGACGAGGCCCAGCGACTGACCACCCAGGTCCACGCCAGTGAACGGCTGGCCGCCCTCGGTCGGGTGGCCGCCGGGGTCGCCCACGAGATCCGCAACCCCCTGGCCGCCATGCGCCTCAAGGCCGAGAACGCCCTGGCCGGCGACAGCGGCCGGCAGCAGAAGGCGCTGGACGCCATCCTCACCCAGGTCACCCGGCTGGACCGCCTGTTGCGCCGCCTGCTCGACCTCACCCAGCCGCTGCACCTGCAACCCACTGTCATCGCGCTGCCGGCCTTTTGCCGCGAGGTGCTGGCCGGTCACGAAGACCAGGCCGTCCAGCGCGGCATCCGCCTGACCGCCCGGGTGGCCGTCGATGAGGGCTGGTTCGATCGCGACGCCCTGGCCCGCGCCCTGGACAACCTGCTGCTCAACGCCCTCCAGGCCGCCCCGGCAGACAGCGAAATCCGTCTCGATGCCAGCCGGCGCGGCGACTGGCTGGTGCTGGCGGTGGAAGACGAAGGCCAGGGGCCACCCGCCGAGTTGCGCGCCCAGCTCTTCGAGCCCTTCGTCACCGGTCGCCCGGAGGGCACCGGCCTGGGCCTGGCCCTGGTCCGCGAGACCGCCCGCGCCCACGGCGGCGAGGCGCGACTGATCGATCCCTCCCTTCCCACGCGCTTCGAGATCCTCCTGCCATGCCAACCCTGCTGATCATCGATGACGACGCCGGTCTGCGCGACGCCCTGGCGGAAACCGCCGCGGACCAGGGCTACCGGGTGCTGCAGGCCGACGGGGGCGAAGCGGGCTTGCAGCTCCTGACGCAGGAGGCGGTGGACGCCGTGCTACTCGACCTGCGCATGCCCGGGCTGGATGGCCTGGAGGTGCTGGCGCGCATTCGCGCCCTCCCCGAACCACCGGCGGTCACGGTGCTGACCGCCTTCGCCAGTGCCGGCAACACCATCGAGGCCATGCGCCTGGGCGCCTTCGATCATCTCACCAAGCCCATCGGCCGTGACGAGCTGATCCGGGTACTGGCCGGCATGACCGCCCAGCGCGGTCCGGCCAGCGCGCCACCGGCGGCGGTCGAGGGCCATACCCTGGTGGGCGGCAGCGACGCCCTGCGCCAGGTGCAGAAGACCATCGGCCGCCTGGTGGACAGCGAGGCCACGGTGCTGGTCACCGGCGAGACCGGCACCGGCAAGGAACTGGTGGCCCGGGCCATCCACGAGCATGGCAAGAGACGCGGGGCGCCCTTCGTCGCGGTCAACTGCGCGGCCATCCCGCCGGATCTGCTGGAAAGCGAACTCTTCGGCCATGTGCGCGGCGCCTTCAGCGGGGCCACCACCAATCGCCTCGGCGCCTTTCGCGAAGCCCAGGGCGGCACCCTCTTTCTCGACGAGATCGGCGACATGCCGCTGCCGATGCAGGCCAAGATCCTGCGCGCCCTGCAGGAACGCGAGGTGACGCCGGTGGGCGGCGCGCCGGTGCGCCTGGACGTGCGCCTGGTGGCCGCCACCCACCGCGACCTGGCCCAGCGGGTCGCCAGCGGCGACTTCCGCGAAGACCTCTTCTATCGCCTGCACGTGGTACCCATCCACCTGCCGGCGCTGCGCGAGCGGCGGGCCGACATCCTGCCGCTGGCCGAACACTTCCTCGCCCCCAGCGGCCGCGTCCTGGCGGACGATGCCGCCGCCCTGCTCTTGCGCCACCCCTGGCCGGGCAACGTGCGCGAATTGCGCAATGCCATCCAGCGCGCCGCGACCCTGGCCCAGGGCGAACGCATCGTCGCCGCCGACCTGGCCTTCCTGCAGGGCGAGACCCCGGATGAGGTGGCCATCGACGCCAGCTGGCCGGAGGAGACCCTGGCCGAAGCCACCGCGCGCCTGGAACGCCTGCTGATCGAGCGCGCCCTGCAGCGCAGCGGCGGCAATCGCGCCGAAGCGGCCCGCCGCCTGGGCATCCATCGCCAGCTGCTCTACACCAAGCTGAGTCGGCTGGGCCTGGGTGTCGGCGCAGACGACAGTCCCGCTTAGAGCCTATTCAAAGTCTCGCGAGCTAGAGACAAACAAGGCGAAAATGACTGAGGAAGCGGAGTTTACGAGTGGTAAATGAGCATTCCGAAGCCATTTTCAACGCCGTTTGGCCGACGCGCAGCAGACTTTGGACAGGCTCTTAGGCTGTCCGCTTTGCCGACAGGTATGTCCGCCAGCCGGACGCAATGCCTGGCTCGAACGGTCTCCATAAATCGCAAGGTATTGATTTATATAGAAAATAAAAGTTGGCACAGGCCCTGCAATATCCTGATCGTCAACCACCGCAGGAGTCATCCATGCCTACCAAGACCCAAACCCTCGTGATCGGGACCTTCGCCCTGCTGTCCGTCAGCGGCCTCGTCCTGGCACAAACCGCACCCGCCGGCAGCACCGCCTCCACCACCGCGGCCAGCGCCCAGATCCCTACCCAGCAGGGCCAGCTCAAGCAGTTCCTGCTCAATCCCCGCGGCGATATCGACGGCCTGATCCTGGCCGACGGCACCGAGGTCAACACCCCGCCGCACCTGTCCGAGCAACTGGCCGCCACCTTCAAGCCGGGTGACAGCATCAACGTCGCCGGTCTGCGCGCCGCCAGCCTGCCGCTGGTCCAGGCGGTGTCCCTGACCAACGTCCAGACCGGCAAGACGGTCACCGACGAAGGCCCCGATCGCGTGGCTGGTCGCCGTCCGCCGGCACCCCCGGCACCGGGCACCGAGCGCGATGGCGACAGTCTCCAGGGCCAGATCGTCCAGTTGCTGCACGGTCCCCGTGGCGACGTGAACGGCGCCCTGCTGCAGGACGGTACCGCCCTGCGCCTGCCGCCCCATGAAGCCCTGCGCCTGCAAGCGCTGCTCAAGCCCGGTCAGACCGTAGCCGTCCGCGGCGAGCTGGTGGCCAATGCCCAGGGCCGTGCCTTCCGGGTCAGCGCCCTCGGCGCCGATGCCAACTCGCTGCAGACCCTGGATACCCCGCCGGCCGGCTGATCAGGCCAGCAGCCGCCGGGTCGCTTCGGCGATCCGGCGGCAGGCTTCCTCCAGCACCTCGCGCGAGGTGGCGTAGGAAACCCGGAAGTAAGGCGCCAGGCCAAAGGCCGAGCCTGGCACCACCGCCACCCCGCCCTCGTCCATGAGGTAGCGGGCAAAGGCCGTATCGCTGTCGATCAGCTCCCCGCCCGGCGTCCGCCGACCCAAGACCCCCGCGCAACTGGCGTAGACATAGAAGGCCCCCTCGGGCCGCCGCGCCGACAGGCCCGGCACCGCGTTCAGCGCGTCCACCACCAGATCCCGCCGCTGGCGAAACAGCTCGCAGCGCTCGCGCACGATGTCCTGCGGCCCATCCAGGGCGGCGATGGCCGCGGCCTGGCTGACCGAGCAGGGGCAGGAGGTCACCTGGCTCTGCACACTGGCCATGGCCTGGATCAGCGCCTTGGGTCCGCCGGCATAGCCCAGGCGCCAACCGGTCATGGCATAGGCCTTGGAGACGCCGTTGATGGTCAGGGTCCGCTCGCGCACCCGTGGCTCCAGCGCGGCCGGAGTGACGAAGCGAAAGCCGTCGTAGAGGATGTGCTCGTACATGTCGTCGACCATCAGCCAGACCTGCGGATGGCGCAGCAGCACCTCCAGCAGCGGGCGATAGTGTTCCTCGCCATAGGCCGCCCCCGAGGGGTTGGAGGGCGAGTTGAGCATCACCCAGCGGGTGCGCGGGGTGATGGCCGCCTCCAGGGCTTCGGCGGTCAGGCGGAAGCCATCCTCCTCACGGCACGGCAGCACCACCGGCGTGCCGCCGAGGATGGTGACGATGTCGGC
The DNA here is from genome assembly GCF_003057735.2 of Pseudomonas sp. RIT411. Taxonomy (NCBI): domain Bacteria; kingdom Pseudomonadati; phylum Pseudomonadota; class Gammaproteobacteria; order Pseudomonadales; family Pseudomonadaceae; genus Pseudomonas; species Pseudomonas sp. RIT411. The sequence goes on along the minus strand of NZ_QBIZ02000002.1, from coordinate 40,346 downwards.
ATAGGTCACCCAGAAGGGCGCGGGGATGATCACCTCGTCGCCCGGGTCCAGGGTCGCCATCATGGCGTTGAAGATCACCTGCTTGGCCCCGGCCGAGGCGGTCACCTCGTCCTGGGCGAACACCAGATCGTTCTCCCGGGCGAACTTGCGGCGAATGGCCTCCTTGAGCGCCGGGCTGCCGTCGAGCACCGTGTACTTCGTCTGGCCGGCGCGGATGGCCTGGATCGTCGCCTCCTTGATGTGCTCCGGGGTATCGAAGTCCGGCTCGCCCGCCCCCAGCACGAGCAGATCGACGCCCTGGCGGCGCAGGGCATTGGCGCGTTCGGTGATCTTGAGGATCTCGGAGACGCCCACGGAGGCGAGGCAGTGGGCGAGGTGCAGGGTCGAATCGGCGGCCATGACAGGGCTCCAGACAGGCGAAAAGAGGTGCCGGAAGCGTCCGGCAGGGATCGTCTCGCACTATCGAACCGCGGCCGCCCGCCTTCAAACGCTATAAAGGACTCACGTCATTCCGCCGGGGCATGGTCTGGCGTCAACACGGAGACTAGAGTGGCGACCATGACCACCGCACCCTCCCCCCTCGCCGCCTACCACCACGCCCTGGCCCAGGGCGAACGCCTGCCCGATGCCGCCCAGGAGGCCGCTGTCCTGCGCCTGGAAGCCTGCCACGCGGCGCTGCTGGCGGGTCGGCCGACGCGCGGCCTCTATCTCTGGGGGCCGGTCGGGCGCGGCAAGACCTGGCTGCTGGACCTGTTCCACGCCAGTCTGCAGGTGCCCGCCCGCCGGCAGCACTTCCACCACTTCATGCGTTGGGTGCACCAGCGTCAGTTCCAGCTTGCCGGCACCCGCGATCCCCTGCAGGTGCTGGCCCGGGAGCTGGCCGCCGAGGTGCGGGTGCTGTGCTTTGACGAACTCTTCGTCAGCGACATCGGCGATGCCATCCTGGTGGGCGGCCTGCTGCGCGCCCTGCTGGACCAAGGTCTGGTGCTGGTAATCACCTCCAACCAGCCGCCGGAGCAGCTCTATGCCGGCGGCTTCAATCGCGAGCGCCTGCTGCCCGCCATCGCCGCCCTGCAGGCACACCTGGAAGTGCTGGAGGTGGACGGCGGCCAGGACCACCGCCTGCACCAAGGCCAAGCCGAACCGCGCTTCTGTGTGGACGATCCCACCGCCCTCGCCACGACCTTTGCCCGCCTCACCGCGGGGGAAGCCGTGACGACCGCGCCCCTGATCCTCGGCGAGCGCCCGCTGCCCGTGGTGCAGCGGGCCTCCAGCGCGATCTGGCTGGATTTCGCCGTGCTCTGCCAGGGCGCCTGGGCCACCACCGACTACATGGATCTCTGCACCCGCTTCCCCGCCCTGTTGCTGAGCGGCGTGCCCTGCCTGTCCGGCGATCCCCGTGCGGGCCGCATCGCCCGCGGCACCGAAGACGGCGCGACGCGGGTCCTGGCCGGCGACCGCGAACTGCCCCGCCTGGCGCCCCAGGACGACGCCGTGCGCCGCTTCATCGCCCTGGTCGACGAAGCCTACGACCGCCGCCGCCCGCTCTACCTGGAGGCCGCCGTGCCCCTGGATCAGCTGTACACCCGCGGCTTTCTGGAATTCCCCTTCCGCCGCACCCTGAGTCGCTTGAAGGAGATGCAGCAGGCGCGGTACTAGGCATCGCGCTTTGCCCCGCGCTTGAGCACATAACGCGGTCGCCGCTTGGTCTCGATATAGATGCGACCGATGTACTCACCCAGTACACCGATGCCGATCAGTTGGACACCACCAAAGAACAGGATGGCGGTCATCAACGAGGGATAGCCGGGTACCCGGTTGCCAAAGGCCAGTTTCTCGAAGATCAGATAGCCGGCGTAGGCCAGGGACACCAGGGCGACGAAACCTCCCAGGTAGGTCCAGAGTCGCAGCGGCACGGTGCTGAAGGAGGTGAAGCCCTCCAGCGCCAGGTTCCACAGTTTCCAGCCGTTGAACTTGCTCGAGCCGGCACTGCGCGGCGCGCGCTCATATTCCACCACCCGGGTGTCGAAACCCACCCAGGAGAGAATGCCCTTCATGAACAGGTTGCGCTCGGGCAGTTCGCGGATGGCGTCTACCACCTCGCGACTCATCAGCCGGAAATCGCCGACGTTCTCTTCGATGGGCGTCTGCGCGATGCGATTGTGCAGGCGATAGAAGCCCTCGGCGGTCAGCCGCTTGAGCGGGCTGTCGCTGCTGCGATTGACGCGCTTGGCCAGCACCACGTCGGCGCCCTGCTGCCACTGTTCGAGCAACCGCGGGATGACGTCCAGAGGGTCCTGCAGATCTACGTCCAGCGGTATCACCACGTCACCCTTGGCGTGCTCGATGCCGGCGAACAGCGCCGCCTCCTTGCCGAAATTGCGCGACAGCTGCAGCAGCACCACGCGCGGATCTTCTCGTTGCAGGCGCTCCAGCACTCGGGCGCTGCCGTCGCGGCTGCCATCGTCAACGAACAACAGCTCCAGGTCGTGCCGCGACAGCTCGGGATGGATGCAGACTGCCTGGTAAAAAAGCGCGATAGCCAGCTCTTCATTGAAGACCGGCACCACCAGGGAAAGCTTCACGGCATCGCTCATCGGAACACCCACAGGGACGACAGCAGATAGCTGAATACCGGCACCAGGGCGGTGGCGGCAAGGAGCGCATAGAGGACCGGCACACCGCAGGCAAGCAAGCCGGTCAGCAGCAAATTGTTGAGGCCAAAGCCGGCCAGCGCCACCAGCAGGAAGCGCCAGGGCGAGCCGGCACGGGCGAAGGTCAGATAGCGATGACCCAGATAGGAAACGCCGAAAGCGACCAGAAAGGCGCCCAGGTTGGCGATATAGGCTGGCCAATTCCATCCCCCCAACAGCAGGGCAGCGACGGCCATGTGTACTCCAGTGGCCGCAGCACCGACGAGGGCGAATCGCAGGGGCCGCGCCGCCGACTTGGCCAGGGATCCGGATGTAGACACGCTTGACCTCGATGCAGCGGCGATTGACCGGCGAACGTTACCTCGGAGGTATCGAAACATCCTGTTGCATCCGTTGCAATTCCGTTGCCGGGCGACGAACGGTCTGCGGTAGTCCATACGGGCTGCGGCGTCGAGGCACGCCGCGGAGCGGCGGAGCCCCGTGGTAAGGTGGGACATCCCACAGCTTGACGAGGCCCGGTCATGACTCCGCGCATCGAACCCTTCTTCGACGCCACCACGTCCACCTTCACCTATGTGATCTACGAAGCCCCCGGCAGTCGCTGCGCCATCATCGACTCGGTGCTGGACTACGATCCGCATTCGGGCCGCACCGCCACCCTGTCGGCGGATCGCGTCGCCCGCTTCGTGCGCGATCAGGGGCTGACGGTGGAGTGGCTGCTGGAGACCCATGCCCACGCCGACCACCTCTCCGCCGCGCCCTATCTGCGGCGGCAACTGGGCGGGCACATCGCCATCGGCGAGGGCATCCGCCGGGTCCAGGGCGCCTTCAAGGACGTCTTCAACCTGGAGCCGGAATTCCGCCTCGACGGCTCCCAGTTCGATCACCTGTTCCAGCCCGACGAGGTCTTCCACATCGGCGCCCTGACCGCCCGCGCCTTGCACGTGCCCGGCCACACTCCGGCCGACATGGCCTACCAGGTGGAAGAGGAGCATGTCTTCGTCGGCGACACCCTGTTCATGCCCGATGTCGGCTCGGCGCGCTGCGACTTCCCCGGCGGCAGCGCTCGCGACCTCTATCGTTCGATCCGCCGGCTGCTGACCCTGCCCGAGGCCACGCGCCTCTATCTGTGCCACGACTATCCGCCCGCCGGCCGCGAAGCGCGCCACGAGACCACCGTGGGTGAAGAGCGCGCCCTCAACGTGCATGTCCGCGACGGAGTGGACGAAGACGCCTTCGTCGCCCTGCGCACCCGCCGTGATGCCACCCTGTCCATGCCGACGCTGATCCTGCCGGCGATCCAGGTGAACATCCGCGCCGGCACCCTGCCGCCCGCCGAGGCCAATGGTCGCCGTTACCTGAAGATTCCCATCGACGGTTTCTAGAATCGTTGCCACCCGTCGTACAAGGTAAGAGCCACAGGCATTGGACGCAGCGGCGCCGCTGCGTCCAGGCTTTTTCACTTCGCACAGCTTCTCTGCTCCGTCCAACCCAGCGGCAAGGTTGGACAGCGCCTCGGCCGAATTTAGATACAGACCTGGTAGTGGCCCATGGCCTGCGACCACCCATCCCCTGGCCGGGAAACCTCGCCGCGTCCGCTCCTCAATACCAGGGCAGGCAATGTGTTCTGCACTACATTCCCAAAAGAGGTAGAGCGACCATGACCACCAAGAATTCGAACTCCAATCCCGGCAACTTCGCCAATGATCGCGAAAAGGCTGCCGAGGCCGGGCGCAAGGGCGGCCAGAACAGCGGGGGCAACTTTGCCAACGATCGCGAGAAAGCCTCCGAAGCCGGACGCAAGGGTGGTAGCCGCTAGGCGCTTCCCTCCTTGTAGCGGAGCCACGTCCGGGTGGACCCGGCTCCTTCGTCCCACGATCAAGAGGAATTCACGATGAGCACCAACAACTCCAATCCCGGCAACTTCGCCAACGATCGCGAAAAGGCCGCCGAAGCCGGCAGCAAAGGTGGGCAGAACAGCGGGGGCAACTTCGCCAACGATCCCGAGCGCGCCGCCGAGGCGGGCAGCAAGGGCGGACAGAACAGTGGTGGCAACTTCGCCAATGACCCCGAGCGCGCCGCCGAAGCCGGGCGCAAGGGCGGCGAGAACAGTGGCGGCAACTTCGCCAATGACCGTGAGAAAGCCTCCGAGGCCGGCCGCAAGGGCGGTCAGAACAGCGGCGGTGGCGGCCAGCAGTAATCCGGCCTGATCCAGGCCAGGGCGAAGGGCAGGCTCATCCTGCCCTTCCTGCTTTCACGTCCGGTCACTTTTCTTCCGGCTCGGGTATCACCGAGATCTGGCCGTTCTTTTCCAGCACCGCGAAGCGGATCTGCTCCAGCCGTTCCAGCCCCTGACTCTGCCGCGCCGCCTCGAGGATGTCTTCCTCGGTGAGGCGGGCCTTGCGCAGTCGCTCCGTCAACGGCTTGCCGTACTCCACCACGATCAGCGGCACCCCGTCGAGAAAGCGCCCGACCCGGGGCGAACGCTCCTTGAACAGCGACAGCAGGATGTCGATCAGCACCAGGGTGGCGATCACCACGAAGGCATTGATCACCGAGAAATCGTCGCCTAGCAGCGCCTGCTGGGTCGCCTCACCGATCACCAGCAACAGGACGAAATCGAAGGTGGTGATCTCCGACAGCGCCCGCCGTCCGGTGATGCGAAACAGCACCAGCAGAAAGGCGTAGAGGGCGGCGGCGCGCAGGACGGATTCCATGGCAATTCCCTAGGGATAGATGAAGGCGGAGAGTGCCAGCGGTGGCTGGCCGGCTCGCAGAATGCGCCAGTCGACGGTGCCCAGGCGGTCCGGGCGCAAGGCGAGGTGCAGTCGACTCGACCCCGTTCCCGGTGCCAGATCGAGCCAGAGCACCCCGTCGCTGCTGGTCATGCGCAGCGGCTGGGGATAGAGGGCTTCCACCGTCCAGTCGGCCACCAGGCGTTCATCCAGGCCGATGCGGTCGAGGCCGGGTGCCAGTTCCAGGGTCAGGGTCGCCGGCGCACCGCGGCGCTGGAAGCGCTCGTATTCGACCCGGAGCTGGCCATCCGCGCTGACCCGGGTCGCCGTGGCCCAGGGCCCGCCGCTGGCAAACAGGCCGGCCAGGGCCAGGGCGACGAACAGGCCCAGCAACACCCAGCCCAGCCGCTCGCAGCGCCAGATCCAGCGTTGCAGGCCCGGCTCCTCGCGGATTGGCAGAGGCTTTTCCACCCGTGGCGTCATGGCGGTCGCTCCGCAATTCGATAGAGCTTGGAGCCCGACCGGAGGTCGCCGGTTCGACCGCTTCGCCCACCCACTGGGGCATACTGCGCCCCCTTTTTCCTGGAGTCCTGTCGATGCCCGTCTGGTGGCTGCTCGTCCTGCCCTTCATCGCCGGTGCCTGCCTGCCGCTGCAGGCCGGCATCAACGGTCAACTCGCCCGGCACCTCGGCAGCGTCTTCGCCGCGGCGTCCATTTCCTTCATGGTCGGTCTCGTCGCCCTGCTGGGCCTGACCCTCTGGCAGCGTGGTGTCCCTACCCTGGGTGTCCTGCGCGACCTGCACTGGTGGCACTGGTGCGGCGGCCTGCTGGGCATGTTCTTTATCGCCATGGCCGCCTTCGCCGGGCCGCGCATCGGCGCCACCCTGTTCATGGCGCTGGTGATCGCCGGGCAGCTGGCCATGTCGCTGAGCCTGGATCACTTCGGCTGGGCCGGCTTTCGCCAAGATCCGGTCACCCTCGGCAAGCTGGCCGGCGTGGCGCTGATCGGTGCTGGCGTCTGGTGCATCGCCCGGGCCTAGGCCTAGTAGAGATCGCGACGGTAGCGCTGTTCGTCGGTCAGCCGCTGGACCTCGGCCTCGCCGAGCAGCGCCGCCAGGGTCGCCTGGACACTGCGCCCCAGGCCCGGCAGGCTGCCGCAGACCATGATCACGGCATCCGCCGCCAGCCAGTCCAGCAGCCGCTTGCGCTGCTCACGCAGGCGGTCCTGCACATAGCCGTCGCCGTCCCGCGAGAACACCCGGTCCAGACGGGCCAGCTCGCCCCGCGCCTGCCAGGCATCCAGCTCCGCCCCATAGAAATCGTCGTGGGCCGCCGTGCGTTCGCCGAACAGTAGCCAGTTGCGCCGGTACCCGGCGGCGATACGCGCAGCCAGCAGCGGGCGCACCCCGGCCAGTCCGGTACCGGCAGCGATCAGGATCAGCGGGCGCTGGTCCAGCGGCGGTCTGAAGCCCGGATGGGCGCGGAGCCGCGCCTGCACCGCATCGCCCGGCCTCAGCCCTGAGGTCAGCCAGCCGGAGGCGATGCCCAGGCGACCGTCCGCCTTGCGCTGCTGGCGCACCAGCAATCGCAGCGCGCCTTCATCGGGCAACGAGGCGATGGAGTACTGGCGCACGGCGAGTGGCACCAGAGCGTCGAGTAGCGCCTGGGCGTCCAGGCCCGCCAGCGCGGCCTGGTCTTTCGGCAACAGGCGGGTGTCCAGGGCCGCGGCGAGGGTCTGGCTGACGCCGTCGCCCACCACCACGCTGTCCGCGGCCAGCCCCAGGGGCGACAACCAGGCCGCCACGCGCTCGGCGCCCTGGCGCGGCGCAATTTCGAGGATATCGCCGGGTGCCCAACTGCTCTCGGGCGGCGGCAACAGCTGCAGCTCGAAGACGGCTCCACCGGGGCTGCCGGCATTGAGCGGCTGCACCGCTAGCAGCGGCCAGGCCCGCAGTGGCCGCTCGACCGCTGGCTCGATGGCCACGGCGCCCAGGGCCTGGAGTCGACCCTGCCAGAGCGCGAGCGCCCGAGCGTCGCCATTGTCCACCTCCACCGGGGCGAACAGCGGCCGCGCGCCCTGCCTGGCGAGCCAGGCATCCAGCCGCCGGGCGAAGGCGCAATAGGCCGGGTAGCGGCGGTCGCCCAGGGCCAGCACCCCGAAGTTCAGATTCGGCAGCGCGGTCTGGGTCAGCATCCGTCGTTCGAAGCCACGGGCGGCGTCCGGTGCCTCGCCATCGCCGTGGGTGGCGACGACGAACAGCGCCTGGGTGGCCTGCTGCAGGCGCTCGACCGAGAGCCGTCCGAGTGCGACCACTTCGGCGCTGAGTCCCGCCGCCTGCAACTGGCCGGCGGCCTGCCAGGCCAGCGCCTCGCCCTGGCCGCTCTGGCTGGCATAGCCGATCAGCCAGTCGGCGGCGCCCGGCGTGGCCGGCAGCAGGCCGCGCCGGGCCTGGTGCGCCTGGCGACGCTTGCGGCGGCGGTCCAGATAGAGCCAGAGGCCGGTCACCATGAACAGCGGCATGGCCAGGCTGGCGAGCGCCAGGGCCACCCGTCCGGCCAGACCGAAATACTCGCCCGAATGCAGCGCATAGACGCTGAGCAGCAGCCGAGCGCCGAGCGGCTGTTCGCTGTAGCGGCGGTGATCGAACACCCGTCCCGCACCATCGAAGACGATGCGATTGAGGGCACGGACATGCTCGGCCTCGTCGGGCAGGTACCAGAGGGTCGGCTGACTGACCTTGCGCGCCGGATTGGGCAGCAGCAGGCCATAGCCCTCGACCTGTCCGCCGGTTTCCTGCCGAAAGCTCTGCCAGAGCGCATCCAGGTCCACGTCCTGGCGCGCCACCACGCCGCTGATCCGGGGCTCCGGCGCCTCCCCCAGCAATCGCTCGCTGGCCTGGCGATACCAGTCATAGGACCAGTACAGACCGGTCAGCGCCGCCAGCAGATAGACCAGCAGGCACCAGGTGCCCGCCACGGCGTGCAGGTCCCAGTGGAAACTCCGCCCCCGGCGCGCCCAGTCGAGGGTCAGCCAGGTGCGCCAGCGCCCTGCCTGGCGCGGCCAGCGCAGATAGAGGCCGGACAGGCAGAGCACCAGCAGGATCAGGGTGGCGGCCCCGGTCAGGGCCTTGCCTACCGGTCCCAGGGCCAGGGAGCGGTGCAGGTCCAGGACCAGGCGAAAGAATCCCTGGCCGCGCGGCGCCTTCAGCACCTCGCCGGTGTAGCGATCGAACAGCAGCACCTCGCCACGGCCCTGGCCGCTCGCCGGCGCCAGGCCGAGCAGGCCGTAGCCCTCCCCCGCCATGCTGGAGACGAAGCTCAGCTCCCGGTCCGGCGGCACGAGGCGCTGCCGCACTTCCGGCAGTGTCAGCGGGCGCTGGTCCGGCGTCGCGGCGGTGGGCGGCGGATTGAGCAGTTCCAGCAACTCCAGCTGAAAGCTGTAGAGCGCCCCCGTCACCCCCAGCACCACCAGCACCAGGCCCGCCGCCAGCCCGAGCAGGCTGTGCAGCTGGAACAGACCCCCGCGGATCAGGGCTGGGCCCACAGCCGCAGGAGGTTGTGATAGACACCGGTCAGCTGCAGGCAGGCCTCGTGGCCCTGCCCCAGCTCGGCCGCCGCCCGCTGGATACCCTGGTCCAGTTCGAACAGCTGGCCGCGCTGGCCGGCGTCGCGCACCAGGCTCTGGATCCAGAAGAAGGAACACAGCCGGGTACCGCGGGTGACCGGCAGCACCCGGTGCAGGCTACTGGCCGGATAGAGGATCAGATCGCCTGCCGCCAGCTTGACGCTGTGGGCGCCATAGGTGTCTTCCACTACCAGCTCGCCACCGTCGTATTCGTCCGGCTCGGAGAAGAACAGCGTGGCCGACAGATCGGTGCGCAGGTAGCCGCTGCCATCCGGTAGCGGCCGCAGGGCATTGTCCACGTGCAGGCCAAAGGACTGGCCGCCCTGGTAGCGATTGAACAGCGGCGGAAACACCCGTGCCGGCAGCGCCGCGGCGACGAACAGCGGATGCCGTGCCAGCGCCTGCTGGATCAGCTCGCCCACCGCGCGCGCCGCCGGCTCGTCCGCCGGCAGCTGCAGATTGTCCTTGGCCATGGCCGACTGGAAACCGGCCGTGTGCCGGCCATCGGCCCAGGCGGCCGCCTCCAGCCGCTCCCGGCATTCCCTTACCTGCTCGGGCGTCAGCACGCCCGGAACGCTGATCATCATGGTGATTCCCCTCTAACGCCGAAAGCCCTGCGCAGGCAGGGCTTCGGTTGCTGCAGGCGACCTCAGAAGCTGTAGGTCGCGGTCAGGATGGCGGAACGGGCATCGCCGTATTCGATGGCCGACGACCGGGTGCTTACGCCCAGTTGCGAGCGCACCCGCTCCACATAGTCCTTGTCGAAGACGTTGTTGACGTTGAGCTGCAGGTCGACGTTGCGATTGACGCGATAGCCGACCATGGCGTTGTGCAGCCAGTAGTCGTCGAGCTTGGCGCCGTCGTTGCTGGAGGTGACGTTGCGCTCGCTGACGTAGCGGGCGCCATAGCCCACCCGCCAGCCGGCCGGCAGCTCATAGGTGGTCCAGAGATTGAGCGAACGCGGCGGAGTGTTGGCCAGCGCCTGGCCTTCACGATTGCGGCCGTCCAGGGTGTCGGCGGCCTTGAGCGTCTCGCTGTCGAGGAAGGTGAAGTTGGCGTAGACGTTCCACTGCGGAGTGATCCGTCCGGTGGCGCCCAGCTCGATGCCCTGCACGCGCTGCTTGCCGGCCAGGGCGGTGCTGCCGTCGACCAGGGTTTCCCGCGCATTGCTCTTCTCGACGCGGAACAGCGCGCCGTCCAGCTCCAGGCGCTTGTCGAGGAATTCCCACTTGGTGCCCAGCTCCCAGGTCTTGTTCTTTTCCGGACCCAGATCCTGGTTGGCGGCGCTCAACCCGGCGCCGGTGGAGGTCAGGCTTTCCGCCGAGGGATTGAAGGAGGTGCCATAGGCCACGTAGACCCGGCCGTTCGGAGCCGGCTTGAACACCAGGCCGGCGCGCCCGCTCAACTTGGCGTCATCGGAACTGAGCTTGGTCTTGGCGCCGCGCACGCCGTTGGCGACCGGGGTGGTGTCGCTGTCGCCATCGAACCAGTCGTAGCGCAGGCCCAGGTTCAGATCCCAGTAGTCGTTGAGGGCAATGGTGTCGAAGGCATAGAGCGCCTTGTCGGTCAGCACGTTGTTGGCGATGGCCGAGGTCTGCTTGTCGGTCGCGCCGTCATAGCGCTCCGGCGGCGCAGCCAGGGAATAGCCGGCGGCCGGGAAGGTCAGGCCATAGCTGTAGGTGTCGCGGTCGTAGTCCTCGCGGGAGAACTCGGCGCCCAGCACGAAGGAATGACCCAGGCCGAAGGTATCGACATTGCCGGTCAGGTTGGTCTGGTTGATCCACATCTCCGAGGTCACGTCGCGGCCATAGCCCTGGGGACCGGCCGGGCGATAGCGACCCGCGGCCACGCCACCCAGGTTGACGTGGGACGCCGAGATCACCACGTCGCGCTCGATGCGGCTGTAGCGGGTCAGGTTCTGCAGACTCAGGTTGTCGTTGAAGCGGTGCTCCAGCTCCACGGTGAAGACATTGTTGTTGATGTCTTCCTTGTCGATGTTCTTGAAGCCGAAATAGGCATCGCGATCCACCCCGCCCAGGCGCTTGCCGTTGAGCGCCGGCACCCCGTAGTCGGGCTGGTTGTTGTCGGTCTGATGGAAGTAGCTCAGGGTCAGGCGGGTATCGTCCGACAGGCCCAGGGCCAGCGACGGCGCGATGCCCCAGCGCTCGCGATCGATCTGGTCGCGGCCGGGCACGTCGTTCTCGTGCGCCATCAGATTCAGGCGGAAGGCGCTGTCGGTACCCACGCCCTGCAACGGCTGGTTGGTGTCCAGGGTCAGGCGGCGATAGCTGTCGGTGCCCAGGCCCGCGCCGATGCGGGTGAACTGGCGCTCCTGGGGCTTCTTGCTGATCAGGTTGATGGAGCCACCGGTGGTGCCGGCGCCGCCGAACACCGAGTTGGGGCCCTTGATGACCTCGACCGACTCCAGGTTGAAGGTGTCGGTACGGTTGGTCTGGGTGCTGTCGCGCAGGCCATCGATCTGGATGTTCGAGTTGGCGCTGAAGCCGCGGATATTGATGCTGTCGCCGGAGCCACCACCGCCCTCGCCGGCGTTGAAGGTGATGCCGGACACGTTGGACAGCACCGATCTCAGACTCAGGGCCTGCTGGTCCTGGATGACCTGCGCCGGCACCACGGTGACGGTCTGGGGGGTGTCCAGCAGGGGCGCGGTGTACTTGCGCGAGGCGGACTGCTCGGCCTTGAAGCCTTCCTGCTGCGCCTGACCTTCGATGGTCAGACTTTCCAATCGGGTCACCGGCTCCTTGGCGTCCTGGGCCTGAGCCCCGAGGGACAGCGAAGCGACGGCGACACTGAAGGTAGAAACCAGCAAACGGCGCTGGGACAGCGAGGACATTTCCTTGGACATGATGGCGGGCCGCCTCCTTATGTGAATGCGGCGCGATTCTATTTGCAAACGATTATCAAATCCATAGCGAATGTAAATTATTCTTAACAATCCGGAAAACCGCCTGACACAGGGCTTTTCCACAGGCATGAAAAAGCCCGCGTCCCTGATGGGACGCGGGCTCGACTACCGCGGGAAGACCTTAGAGGTAGAAGGCCTTCAGCGGCGGGAAGCCGTTAAATTCCACCGCGCTGTAGCTGGTGGTGTAGGCACCGGTGGACAGCCAGTACAGGCGGTCACCGCTGGCCAGGTTCAGCGGCAGGCCGTACTTGTAGTGCTCGTACATGATGTCGGCGCTGTCGCAGGTCGGCCCGGCGATGACGACTTCTTCCATCTCGCCCTTCTTCTCGGTCCAGATCGGGAACTTGATGGATTCGTCCATGGTTTCGATCAGGCCGGAGAACTTGCCCACGTCGGTGTAGACCCAGCGCTCGACGGCGGTACGCGACTTGCGCGCCACCAGCACCACTTCGCTGACCAGGATGCCGGCGTTGGATATCAGCGAACGACCCGGCTCCAGGATGATTTCCGGCAGTTCGTCGCCGAAGTCTTCCTTGAGGAAGCGGATGATCTCCTCGGCATAGGTCTCCAGGCTGTTGGTGCGCTGGATGTAGTTGGCCGGGAAGCCACCGCCCATGTTGATCATCTTCAGGGTGATGCCGTCTTCTTCCTTGAGGCGCTCGAAGATCACCTTGACCTTGGCGATGGCGGCGTCCCAGACGTCGATGTCGCGCTGCTGGCTGCCGACGTGGAAGGAGATGCCGTAGGGCTCCAGGCCCAGCTGGCGGGCCAGGATCAGCAGATCCAGGGCCATGTCGGGCTGGCAGCCGAACTTGCGCGACAGCGGCCAATCGGCGGAGTTGGAGCCTTCGGTGAGGATCCGCACATAGATGCGCGAGCCCGGGGCGGCCTTGGCGATGTTGCGCAGGTCGGCCTCGGAGTCGGTGGCGAACATGCGCACGCCCTTCTCGTAGAAGTAGCGGATGTCCTTGGATTTCTTGATGGTGTTGCCGTAGCTGATACGCTCCGGCTCGACCCCGGTGGACAACACTTTGTCCAGCTCGTAGATGGAGGCGATGTCGAAGTTCGAGCCCTTGTCGCGCAGCAACTCGGTGATCTCGATGGCCGGGTTGGCCTTGACCGCGTAATAGATCTTGGCGAACGGGAAGTTGCCAACGAGATCGTCATAGGCCCGGCCGATGGTGGCGGTGTCGATGACGACGAAGGGGGTTTCCTGCTGGTCGGCGAAGGCCTTCATCTTCTGGAAGGTTTCGCGAGAATAGTAATCTTCGACCTTGATGGACATGCGTCGGACTCCCGATGGGCAGAACAAATTGAAGGAGGGGGTGTTCTGAACGCCTAATCCGTTTCCCCACTTTGGTTCGCCTACTTCCCAAGGCACATCGCCGAAAGCAAAAAGGTCAACGCGTACTGGCGTTGACCTCGCTGTCTCGTCGTCGGTACTTGAGCCGGATGGATCGTTTCCAGCATGGACGTTCGGGCGCGAACTTTAGGGCCAGACGCCTCAGAGATCAATGTTAAATCCATGATCTTTACCGAACGGTGACGCGCACGGACTCACCCCTCTCCTGCAACCGACCGGAGCGGGCGCCGAGATGTTCCTGGGGGGCGATGACAGGAGGTTTCCACGCGGGGAATCAAGAGGCCGGACAGCGCCATCGTCGGGCTTTGACGGTAGCGCTGGGCGATCACGGCCATGGGCCGCTCCTACAGGCACGAAAGCAACCGTAGCATCGGCCGCATTGGCGGACCGCCATGATCGCGATCAGTCCCTTGCCACCGTAGCGTGGAAAACGGCGCAGCCTTTTCCACTGAGACTTTCGATGCCGAGGCGTGCCCTCACCCCAGCCCTCTCCCAGAGAGAGAGGGGGCCATCCGCGCGACTCTGGACCAATCGAGCTGGGGCTCATCGCCTTACCATAAGTCTGGTTGAGCGCAGCGAAGCCCAACAGGCCCAACCTCAACCCTTACCGGAACGGCGGCTCGTCGAAGCTACGCAGCTTACGCGAGTGCAGGGAGTCGAGCTGGGTGCGCAACTGGTCCAGGGCAGCGATGCCGATCGCCAGGTGCTGGCTCACCGCGCGGGCATAGAAGGCGTTGGCCGAGCCCGGCAGCTTGATCTCGCTGTGCAGGGGCTTGTCGGAGACGCACAGCAGGGTGCCGTAGGGCACCCGCAGGCGATAGCCCTGGGCGGCGATGGTGCCGCTTTCCATGTCCACCGCCACGGCGCGCGCCAGGTTGATCAGCGGGCGTTCCTGGGCCCAGCGCAGCTCCCAGTTGCGGTCGTCGTAGGTCAGCACGGTGCCGGTGCGCAGGCGGCGCTTGAGCGCCTCGCCGCGTTCGCCGGTGACGCTGGCGGCGGCTTCCTGCAGCGCCACCTGCACCTCGGCCAGGGCCGGGATGGGGATGTGCGGCGGCACCACACGGTCGAGGATGCCGTCGCGTCTCATGTAGGCGTGGGCCAGCACATAGTCGCCGATGGTCTGCGACTGCCGCAGGCCGCCACAGTGGCCGATCATCAGCCAGCAGTGCGGACGCAGCACCGCCAGGTGGTCGGTGATGTTCTTGGCGTTGGACGGGCCGACGCCGATGTTGACCAGGGTGACGCCATGGCCGTCGCCGGCGATCAGGTGGTAGGCCGGCATCTGGAAGCGGTGCCAGGCGATGGCGGCGATGACCGCCTGGGCCTCGGTCGGGTCCATGTCGCGTTCGATGATGACGTTGCCCGGCAGCACCAGGCGCTCGAAGCGCGGATCGCTGCGCAGCTGCTCCAGGCCGTGCTGGATGAACTGGTCGACGTAGCGATGGTAGTTGGTCAGCAGGATCCAGGGCTGCACGTGGCGCCAGTCGCTGCCGGTGTAGTGGACGATGCGGCGCAGCGAGAAGTCGGTGCGGGCGGCGTCGAACAGCGCCAATGGCAGCGGATCGATGCGCTCCCAGTCGTAGTGGCCGTCGGCGATGTCATCGTGGGCGGCGGAGAGATCGGTGCTGGGAAAGACCCGCGCCAGCTCGGCCGCGGTCACGCCACTGCCGGCCAGTTCGTCGCCCTGCTCCACCACATAGGGATAGGGGATGTCCTGGCGACTGCGACCGATCTCGACCTGGACGTCATAGTCGCGCATCAGCGGTTCGAGCTGTTCCAGCAGATAGCCGCGAAAGGCCGCCGGATGGGTCACGGTGGCCACATAGGTGCCGGGTAGCTGGATCTTGGCGTAGGCGCGGGTGGTGGCCGGCGGCACGCCGGGGGCGCGATAGCGGATGCGGATCTCGGGATAGCGGAACAACTCGCGCTCGGCCGCGCTGGGCTCGACGCGATCCTTGAGATAGCGCTTGAGGGCGGCATCCAGGGCCTGGGTGGCCTCCTGATGCAGCGCCGCGAGACGGTCCACCGCCTCGCTGGCGGTGGCAACGACGGTGAAATCCTCGGGTACGGAGGTCATGCAAGTTTCCTTGTTGGGGCACTGCTATAGCTGACACCCTAACACCCCTGCATGACAACGGCTTCCCCCGCTAAAGCGTCTTTTCCCCCTGGGCGTGCTGCTCCCACAGGCGCCGATAGTGGCCGTCAGGCCGCTGCAGCAAGGCCTCGTGACTGCCCTCCTCCACCTTGCGCCCATCGCGCAGCACCAGGATGCGATCGGCATGGCGGATGGTGGAGAGCCGGTGCGCCACCACGATCAGGGTGACCTGGCCGCGCAACTCGTCCAGCGCCCCCTGCAGCCGTGCCTCGGTGGCGCTGTCGATGCTGGCGGTGGCCTCGTCGAGCAAGAGCACCTTGGGTTCGCGCAAGAGCGCCCGCGCCAGCGCCAGCAGCTGCCGCTCGCCAGTGGACAGGGTGAAGCCGCGCTCGCCCAGCAGGGTATCCAGGCCCTCCGGCAGACGCGCCACCAGGTCGTCCAGGTGGGCGGCGGCCAGGGCTTCGCGCAGGCGCGCGTCCGGCACCTGGCTGCCGAGCAAGAGGTTGTCCCTCAGGCTGCTGGAGCGGATGAAGGGTTCCTGGGGCACGCTGGCCAGGGCCGCGCCCAGCACCTCCGGGGTCAGACTGCCCAGGTCGCGGCCGTCCAGGCAGAGGTGGCCGCCGGTGACCGGCTGCAGCCCGGCGAGCAGGTCGAGCAGGGTCGACTTGCCGCTGCCGGTGGGCCCGACGATACCGAGAAAGGTGCCCGGAGGGATGTCCAGGTCGATGCCGTGCAGGGTGTCATGCCCGGCGCCGGCATGGCGGAAGCGCACGGCGTCGAGGTGGAAGTGCGCGGTCGCGATGGGCCGGTCGTCTTCGCCGCTCAGTGCCGGCTTCTCTTCCAGCAGGTGCAGCAGGCGGGTACCGGCCACCGTGGCCTGCTGGAACAGGTTGAATCTCTGGGTGATGTCCATCAGCGGCTCGGTCACCCGCCCCAGGTAGGTGACGAAGGCATAGAGCACGCCAATCTCGGCGCCGCCCTGCAGATGGCCCATCCCGTAGACCAGCAGCAGCACCGCCAGCACCGCCACGCTGACCAGATCCAGGGCTGAACGCAGCAGGAGTCCGGAGACGCGGATGGTGCGCATGCGGGCGCCGTACTGCGCCTGGTTGAGCCGCTGGAAATCCTGGCGGAAGCGCTCGGTCTGGTTGAAGGCCTGCAACAGGCCCATGCCACCAATGGCCTCGCCCAGGCGGGCGCTCTGCTCGGCGCGCAGCATCCTGACCTCCATGGCCGCCGCCCCGCTGTATCGCTGATAGGCCCAGACGATCAGCATGGCCGCCGGGATCAGCAGCACGGCGATGGCCATCAGCCGTACGTCGAGCAGGGCCATGGCCACCAGGATGCCGATCAGCAGCACGATGTTGCCGACCATGTTGCCGAGAAAGGCCACATAGAGTTCACGCAGGGCGTCGGTGTCGTTGGTGACCCGCGCCACCAGCTCGCCGGTGGCGGTGCGGTCGTGGAAGCTCTGCGGCAGGCTCAGCACGTGGCGGAACAGCCGGCGCCGCTGCAGGAGCACCACGTCCATGGCGATCTCGGCGAATCTGAGCGATTGCAGGTAGCGACCGTAGGCGGCCAGGCCCTGGGAGACCACATAGGCCGCCACCAGGCCCACCAGCGGCCAGAGTCGCAGGTCGTGGGGCACCAGGTAGTTGTCCAGGTAGTGCTTGGTCAGCCAGGGCCCCAGCACATCGAACAGGGTCGCCATGACCAGGATCGCCAGGGTGCCGGCCAGCTTGCGCGGATTGGCCAGTACCGGCTTGAGCAGTAGCGAGAGGACGCGGGTCTTGGTCATTGGTTGGCCTCCTCCGCCTGCTGCAGCGTCCAGAGTCGGGCATAGAGCCCGCCCGCGGCGAGCAACTCGGCGTGCCGGCCCCGCTCCACCAGGCTGCCCTGGTCGAGCACTATGATCTCGTCGGCCTGCTGCACGGCGGAGAGCCGGTGGCTGACGATCAGGGTGGTGCGCCCCTGCAGCCCGGCCAGCGTCTTCAGCAGGCGGGCTTCGGTGGCGGTATCCACCGCCGAGAGGGTGTCGTCCAGCAGCAGGATGGGCGCCGGCGAGAGCAGCGCCCGGGCCAGGGCCACCCGCTGGCGCTGGCCACCGGAAAGGGTCAGGCCGCGCTCGCCCACCGGGGTGTCCAGGCCTTGCGGCAAGGCCGCCAGGTCGGTGCCGAAGGCGGCGGCGTCCAGGGCTTCGCGGATCTCCCCGGCGGTGGCGTCGGGACGACTGAGGGCGACGTTCTCGCCCAGGGTGCG
Source organism: Pseudomonas sp. RIT411 (assembly GCF_003057735.2). NCBI lineage: Bacteria > Pseudomonadati > Pseudomonadota > Gammaproteobacteria > Pseudomonadales > Pseudomonadaceae > Pseudomonas > Pseudomonas sp. RIT411. The sequence goes on along the minus strand of NZ_QBIZ02000002.1, from coordinate 22,689 downwards.
GGCGAACAGGAAGGGATCCTGGGGCACATAGGCCAACTGGGCGCGCAGATCGCCCAGGCGATACTCCTCCAGCGGCACCCCGCCCAGGCGGATGCAGCCCTGCTCCAGCGGGAATTGGCGCAAGAGCAGGCGCAGCAGGGTGCTCTTGCCGCTGCCGGTGGCGCCGACGATGCCCAGGGTATCGCCGGCGGGCAGGTCGATGACCACGTCCTGCAAGGCCGGCTGGCGCGCCTGGGGATAGGTGAAGGCCGGGATGTAGACCGACAGATCGGCCTGGTCCGGTGGCGTCTGGGTGCCCTCGTCGCGGATGCGCTCGGTGACGGCGAACACCTCTTCCAGCCTACGCGCTCCAGCCTCACCACGCTGCAAGAGGTTGAAGCACCAGCCAATGGCGAACATCGGCCAGATCAGCTGCACCAGATAGAGGCTGAAGCTGGTCAGCTGGCCGAGGGTGATATGGCCGTCGAGATAGCGCCAGCTGCCCATGACCAGGGTCAGCAGGGTGGCGAGGCTCAGGGCGACAAAGATGATCGGCTCGTAGCGCGCCTCGGTGCGCTGCACCTGGTAGTCGGCCTTGGCCACGCTGCGGGCGCGGGCGTCGAAGTCGTCCAGCTCGGCTTCGATCAGGGCGTGCTGGCGCAGCATGCGCAGACCGCTCAAGGCTTCCTGGGTACGGTCGTTGAGGGCGGAAAAGCCGGCCAGCGCCAGGCCGAAGCGCTGCTGCACCCGCCGCGCCACGCGATAGAAGCCCCAGGCCATGAAGGGAAAGGGCAACAGCGCCAGGGCGGCCAGGGGCGCGTCGATGCCGATGAACATGGCCAGCAGCACCAGCAGCAGGGTCAGCATGCCGTCGAAACTGGCCAGCACCCCTTCGCCGGCGGCAGTCTCCACGGCGTCGATGTCCTGGGTGGCGCGGGCCAGCAGATCACCGGTGCGACTGGACTGGAAGAATCCGGGATCCAGCCGCGCCAGCTTGGCGAAGAAGGCGTCGCGCAATTCCACCCCGACCTGGTAGGAGGTGCCGAACAGCCGCACCCGCCACTGATAGCGGAGCACATAGAGGCCACAGCCGACCGCCACGATCAGGGCGACGCGCCAGAGCAGCCCGGTCTGATCCAGCTCGCCGGCGCGCAAGGCGTCGATGGCCTTGCCGATCCACCAGGGCAGGGTCAGGTTGAGCAGGCCGACGCCCAGCAGGCAGAGGATGGCAGTCCCGTAGGCACGCCGTTGGCGCAGGAAGAAATCACGCAACAACCGCCACAACGCCATAGAACCGCCTTACCCGAGCAAAGGTGCAGTATATCGGCTACCCAACCGGCAGCGGAGTTCCTTCGTCCCGATGCGGGTCCCATGTCAACGGGTGGCGCGGGGCGCGAGGTCGTTGTAGGGTGCCACTCCCTGCGGCGCCCGGCCGCTGCGCCCCTTTTTCCTTTGCTAGGCTGACGTCCATGACCCTCGAACCCCAACGTCCCGTCGTCCTCTGCCTGTCCGGCCACGATCCGAGTGGCGGCGCCGGCCTGCAGGCCGACATCGAAGCCCTGCTCGCCCAGGGTTGCCATGCCGCCCCGGCGGTCACTGCCCTGACCGTGCAGGACACCGTCGACGTGCGCGACTTCCGGGTGCTGGATCGCGAGTGGGTGCTGGCCCAGGCCCGGGCGATCATCGCCGACCTGCCGGTGGCGGCGGTCAAGCTGGGCATGCTCGGTTCGGTGGAGATGGTCGAGACGGTGCTGGAGATCATGGAAGCCCTGCCCGGCGTACCCCTGGTCTGCGATCCGGTGCTGCGCGCCGGTGGCGGCGGCGCCCTGGGCAAGGACGAGGTCGGCTATGCCATCCGCGAACGGCTGCTGCCGCGCGCCACCATCGCCACCCCCAACCTGCCCGAGGCACGCATCCTCGCCGAGTTGCCCGAAGGCACCCCGGAGCAGTGCGCCGAGCGCCTGCTGCCCTTCTGCGCCCACCTGCTGATCACCGGCGGCCATGGCGAGGAACACGAGGTGCACAACCGCCTTTATGACCGTGCCGGTGGCTGCGAGACCCACGTCTGCCAGCGCCTGCCCGGCAGCTACCACGGCTCCGGCTGCACCCTGGCCAGTACCCTGGCCGGGCGCCTGGCTCTGGGCGAAGCCTTGCCCAGCGCGGTGCGCAGCGCCCTGGACTACACCTGGCGCACCCTGAGAGACGCCGAGCGCCCCGGTCGCGGCCAGTACGTGCCGCGCCGCCTGCCACTGGACTTCTGCTCATGAGCCCCTTGCGCGGCCTCTATGCTATCACCGACAGCGCCCTGCTCGCCGAGGGTCGCTTGCTGCCCTATGTGGAGGCCGCCCTGCAAGGCGGCGCCCGGCTGGTGCAGTACCGCGACAAGTCAGGGGATGCCAGTCGCCGCCAGGACGAAGCCGCCGCCCTGGCCGAGCTCTGCCGCCAGCACGGTGCCCAGCTAATCATCAATGACGACCTCGCCCTGGCCCGCCGGCTGGGCGTGGGCCTGCACCTGGGCCAGGAAGACGGTTCCCTGGCCGCGGCCCGTGCCGACCTGGGGGCGGACGCTATTCTTGGCGGTACCTGCCACGCCAGCCTGGAACTGGCCGAGGCCGCGGCCCAGGCCGGCGTCAGCTACCTGGCCTTTGGCCGCTTCTTCGCCTCCAGTACCAAGCCAGATGCCCCGCCGGCGCCCCTGGAATTGCTCGACCAGGCTCGCAGCCGCTTCGCCTTGCCGGTCTGCGCCATCGGCGGTGTCACCCTGGACAACGCCCCGCTTCTGCTCGATCACGGCGTCGATCTGCTCGCCGTCGTCCACAGCCTGTTTTCCGCCGCCAGCGCGGGCGAGGTGGAGCGCCGTGCGCGCGCCTTCGCCCAGCTGTTCGCGGCCTGATCCCATTCAAGGAGACCCCTATGTCCCGCTCCGCGCAACTCTTCGACCAGGCCCAGCGCCACATCCCCGGCGGCGTCAACTCGCCGGTCCGCGCCTTCAAGAGCGTCGGCGGCACGCCGCTGTTCTTCAAGCACGCCCAGGGCGCCTACATCGTCGACGAGGATGACAAGCGCTATGTCGACTACGTCGGTTCCTGGGGTCCGATGATCCTCGGCCACAGCCATCCGGACGTGCTCGACGCCGTGCGCCGGCAACTGGAACACGGCCTCTCCTATGGCGCCCCGACTGCCCTGGAAACCACCATGGCCGACGTCATCTGCGAGCTCGTGCCGTCCATGGAAATGGTGCGCATGGTCAGCTCCGGCACCGAAGCCACCATGAGCGCCATCCGCCTGGCGCGCGGCTACACCGGGCGCGACACCATCATCAAGTTCGAGGGCTGCTACCACGGCCACTCCGACAGCCTGCTGGTCAAGGCCGGCTCCGGCGCCCTGACCCTGGGCGTGCCCAGCTCCCCCGGCGTGCCGGCGGCCTTCGCCCAGCACACCCTGACCCTGGCCTACAACGACCTGGGCGAAGTGGAAGAAACCCTGGCCAAGGTCGGCGACCAGATCGCCTGCATCATCGTCGAGCCGGTGGCCGGCAACATGAATTGCGTGCCGCCGGCGCCGGGCTTCCTGGAAGGACTGCGTAGCCTCTGCGACCAGTACGGCGTGGTGCTGATCTTCGATGAGGTCATGACCGGCTTCCGCGTCGCCCTGGGCGGCGCCCAGGCGCACTACGGCATCCGCCCCGACCTCACCACCTTCGGCAAGATCGTCGGCGGCGGCATGCCGGTGGGCTGCTTTGGCGGCAAGCGCGAGATCATGGAAAAGATCGCCCCGCTCGGCCCGGTCTACCAGGCCGGCACCCTCTCGGGCAATCCGCTGGCCATGGCCGCCGGCCTCACCACCCTGCAGCTGATCCGCCGCCCCGGCTTCCATGCCGAGCTGACCGACTACACCACGCGCATGCTGCAGGGCCTGCAGGACCGCGCCGATGCCGCCGGCGTGCCCTTCGTCACCACTCAGGCGGGCGGGATGTTCGGTCTCTACTTCAGCGGCGCCGAAGACATCGTCACCTTCAGCGATGTCATGGCCAGCGACAGCGAGAGATTCAAGCGCTTCTTCCACCTGATGCTGGACGGTGGCGTCTACCTGGCACCCAGCGCCTTCGAGGCCGGCTTCACCTCCATCGCCCATGGCGACGAGGAATTGCGCATCACCCTGGACGCCGCCGAGCGCGCCTTCGCCACCTTCAAGGACTAGGTGTCATTCGTCTCGCTTGCGGAACCTCTCTGCCCTGCCGGCCTCACACCTAGTTGAGTGGCCGGCGTCACAGGTAAAAAAGTTCCGCCGTTGCGCGTAAAGGTTTTGAAAGCGTGCGTCGGCTTGACCCATAATGAGACGTCGGCGCGTTTCGCCGACCGGGTTCTCCGAACCTGCCTCGCTTGTGGAGGCGCTTCATGCACCGCGCTGGTCGTACCCTGTGCGCAGCCCTAATCCTGATGCCCCTGGTCGCCCTGGCCGGAGGCAATTCGCTGCTCGTCCCCAGCACCAGCCGTTGCAACCTGAATCTGGCCAACGAAGCCCTGGCGCAGGCGATCGCCCGTTGCCAGCAGATCGCCCATGACGGCGATTCCCAGGCGCAGTACGAACTCGGTGACTTCTACTACGAAGGCAAGCAGACGCCCAAGGATCTCAACCAGGCGCGTCAGTGGTTCGAGCAGGCCTCGCTCAAGGGCAATGCCGATGCGCAGAATCGCCTCGGCAACATGTTCTTTCGCGGCGAGGGCGTACCGCCCAACAATATCCAGGCCTACATCGTGCTGAAGATGGCCGCCATCAATGGCAACGACGAAGCCATGGACACCGCCGACCTGGTCAGCGCCCAGATGCGCCGGGACGAGCTGGAGATGGCCACCCAGGTGCTGGGGCAGATCTTCCGCGACTATCTGCAGGACATGCAGACCGCGGGCAACCTCAATCCCTTCCAGCCGCCGCAGAACTGACTGCGAGCCCGGTCAGGGCTTGTCGGGCATGGGCATGGGAAACGGCATGACATTGGTGCCGCCCTTGGCTTCGCTGATCTTGGGCTGGCCCAGGCGCTCCACCTCGTCGATGCGGATGATCGAGTGCATGGGCACGAAGCTGCGCACCACGCCTTCGAATTGCGCCTTGAGCTTTTCCTCGCTCGGATCCACCACCACCTGGGTGCGTTCGCCGAACACCAGCTCCTCGATCTCCAGGAAGCCCCAGAGATCGCTCTGGAAGATCTGCTTGGCGTAGATCTCGAAGACCTGACCCTGGTTGACGAAGATGACCTTGTAGATGGCCGGCTTGCTGGGGGATGAGCTCATGGTGGACGCGGGGTTCGCCGAGAAAAAAGGGGGCGGCGAGCATAGCATGTCGTCCCCGGCTGCCGTCAGGGCTCGCCCGGGGTTTCCAGCCAGGCCCGCTCGGCCACCAGGGCCGTCACCCAGTCGATGAAGACCCGCAACTTGGCGCTGACGTGACGGTTGGGCGCGAAGGCCAGATACAGCGGCATGGGGGCCACCCGCCAGTCCGCGAACAGCCTGACCAGTTCGCCGCGGGCGACAGACTCCGCCGCCAGATAGTGCGGCAGGCAGACCACGCCGAGCCCGGCCTGCCCCGCGGCCAGGCAGGCATTGCCGTCGTCCACTTCCAGACGGTGCCGGCTCTGCAATTCCAGGCGCTCGTCCCCGCGCCGCAGGGCATAGGGAAAGCCCTTGCCCGCCCCCCAGAGGAACCGCACCACCCGGTGCGGTGCCTCGGCCAGTTCGGCGGGATGAAGCGGCACACCCTGGGCGGCGAGATAGGCCGGCGCGGCATAGCACCCCAGTTGCAGCGCCCCGAGCGGTCGGGCCACCAGATACTGCTCGCGGATGCGCCCGCCGCGGATCACGCAATCGACGTTGTCGCCGATCAGATCCACCTGGCGATCGCTGACGCCCAGTTCGAGCTGGATGTCCGGATAGCGCTGGAAGAAGTCCGGCAGGGCCGGGATCAGGATCAGCCGCGCCAACGGACTGGGCACGTCTGCCCGCAGGCGGCCACGGGGCGTGCGGGTGGCCACCGACAGCCCCGTCTCGGCATCGTCCACCGCCGCCAGCACGCCCAGGCAGCGGTCGTAGTAGGCGGCGCCGTCGGCGGTGACCTGCACCTGCCGGGTGGTGCGATTGAGCAGGCGCACCTGCAGGTGCGCTTCCAGCTGCTGCACCTGCTGGGTGACGCGGGTGCGGCTGCTGCCGAGGGTCTCGGCCGCGCGGGTGAAGCTGCCCGCTTCCACCACCCGCACGAAGGTCTGCATCGCGGCGAACAGATCCATGCCGATTCCTCACCAGGAGATTGTTTGGATTGTACAAACAATGCTGACCGCCAGGCCGGGTTTATCCCCTGGCAGGCGACGCCTAAGGTGGCCTCATCCATCCCTACCGGAGCCTTACCATGATCCGCGACGTCGTCTTTCCCGCCCAGCGCCATGCCCTCTACGAACAGCACCGCTATTCGCCGGCCATTCGCTCCAACGGCTTTCTCTTTGTCTCCGGGCAGGTCGGCAGCCGCGCCGATGGCTCGCCCGAGCCGGAGCTGGAAGATCAGGTCCGCCTGGCCTTCGCCAATCTCGACGCCGTCCTCACCGCGGCAGGCGCCTCCTTCGCCGACGTGGTGGACGTCACCCTGTTCATGGTCGATGCCGAAGCCAGCTTCGAACGCATCTGGCCGGTGCTGTTGGAGCACTGGGGCACGGCGCCCTACCCCACGGTGACCGCGGTCGGCGCCACCTGGCTGGCCGGCTTTCGCTTCGAGATCAAGGTCATCGCCCGGTTGCCGGAGGGCGCTGCCCAGGCCTAGACCGACCGCCTTCCGGGCGGCTCTTCCCCGTCCGGAAGGCCATCATTATAATGCGCGGTCCACTCGCCACCGACTCCCTGCCGCGCATGTCCAAGAAGCTCTATATCGAAACCCATGGCTGCCAGATGAACGAATACGATTCGTCGCGCATGGTCGACCTGCTCGGCGAACGGGAGCCGCTGGAAGTCACCCAGAATCCGGCCGAGGCCGATGTCATTCTGCTCAACACCTGCTCGATCCGCGAGAAGGCGCAGGAAAAGGTGTTTTCCCAGCTCGGTCGCTGGCGCGAACTCAAGCTGGAGAATCCCGACCTGGTGATCGGCGTCGGCGGTTGCGTAGCCAGCCAGGAAGGCGCCGCCATCCGCGATCGCGCGCCCTATGTCGACGTGGTCTTCGGCCCGCAGACCCTGCATCGCCTGCCGGAGATGATCGACGCCGCGCGCACCACCCGGGCGCCCCAGGTGGACATCTCCTTCCCCGAGATCGAGAAGTTCGACCGGCTGCCCGAGCCGCGCATCGACGGCCCCAGCGCCTTCGTCTCCATCATGGAAGGCTGCAGCAAGTACTGCACCTTCTGCGTGGTGCCCTATACCCGCGGTGAAGAGGTCAGCCGGCCGCTGGACGACGTCCTTGCCGAGATCATCCACCTCGCCGAACACGGCGTGCGCGAGGTGACCCTGCTGGGCCAGAACGTCAACGGCTATCGCGGCGCTACCGGCGACGGCCGCATCGCCGACTTCGCCGAGCTGCTCTATGTGGTGGCGGCGGTGGACGGCATCGACCGCATCCGCTACACCACCTCGCACCCGCTGGAATTCTCCGACGCCCTGATCCAGGCCCACGCCGAGATCCCGGAACTGGTGAAATTCGTCCACCTGCCGGTGCAGGCCGGTTCGGATCGCATCCTGGCGGCCATGAAGCGCAACCACACGGCGCTGGAGTACAAGTCGCGCATCCGCAAGCTCAAGGCTGCGGTGCCCGACATCTGCATCAGCTCGGACTTCATCGTCGGCTTCCCCGGCGAGACCGAGAAGGACTTCGAGCAGACCATGAAGCTGATCGAGGACGTCGGTTTCGACTTCTCCTTCTCCTTCATCTACAGCGCCCGCCCCGGCACCCCGGCGGCGGATCTGGTCGACGACACCCCCGACGAAATCAAGAAGCAGCGCCTGCAGATCCTGCAGACGCGCATCCACCAGCAGGGCTTCGAGATCAGCCGGCGCATGGCTGGCAGCGTCCAGACCATCCTGGTGAGCGACTTCTCCAAGCGCGATCCCGGCATGCTGCAGGGCCGCACCGAGAACAATCGAATCGTCAACTTCCGCTGCAGCGACGCCAGCCTGATCGGCCAGTTCGTCCAGGTGCACATCGACGAGGCCCTGCCGCACTCCCTGCGCGGCACCCTGCTGGCCCCCGTCGCCAGCGGTGCGCGCCCGCCCGTCGCCGTCGCGCTGGCCTGATGGATGGTCGCACGCGCCCTTTGCCAAGGGCGCGACGCAGGTTACTCTCAAGCTACGTCAAGTTTTCGTAAAGCCAATCCAAAGGGTTTCCCAGCACACCTTGAATACCCCCCAGACGCTCCAGCATTTCACCCTCGAACCCTTCGATGCCGACCGTTTCGCCAACCTGTGCGGCCAGCTCGATGAAAATCTGCGCCAGATCGAAGGCCGTCTCGGCATCGAGATCCGCAATCGCGGCAACCAGTTCGAACTGGTCGGCGATCCCGAGCGCACCCGCGCGGCCCAGAACCTCCTGCAGCGCCTCTACCGCGAGACCGCCAGCGGCACCGCGGTGGCCCCGGAACTGGTGCACCTCTATCTGCAGGAATCCGGTCTGGAAGCCCTGCAGCACGAGCACCGCGGCGGCGGCGACACCAGCGTGGCCCTGCGCACCAAGAAGGGCATGATCCGCCCGCGCGGCGCCAACCAGCAGCGCTACGTCAAGTCGATCCTCGATCACGACATCAACTTCGGCATAGGCCCGGCCGGTACCGGCAAGACCTATCTGGCCGTGGCCTGCGCCGTGGACGCCCTGGAGCGCGAGCAGATCCGCCGCATCCTGCTGGTGCGCCCGGCGGTGGAAGCCGGCGAGAAGCTCGGCTTCCTGCCCGGCGACCTGGCGCAGAAGATCGACCCCTATCTGCGCCCGCTGTACGACGCCCTCTACGAGATGCTCGGCTTCGAGCAGGTGGCCAAGCTCATCGAGCGCCAGGTCATCGAGGTCGCGCCGCTGGCCTACATGCGTGGCCGCACCCTCAACAATAGCTTCATCATTCTCGACGAAAGTCAGAACACCACCCTCGAGCAGATGAAGATGTTCCTGACCCGGATCGGTTTCGGCTCCACCGCGGTGATCACCGGTGACGTCACCCAGGTCGACCTGCCGCGCGGCACCAAGTCGGGTCTCAAGCACGTCATCGAGGTCCTGCGCGACGTGCCCGGCATCGGCTTCACCCACTTCGAGTCCAAGGACGTGGTGCGACACCCGCTGGTGCAGCGCATCGTCGAGGCCTACGACCGCTTCGAGGCGCTGCAGGACAAGCCGCGCGCTCATGGAGAGGATCGCCATGGCGATTGAGCTGGACGTCCAGGTCGCCAGCGAGGCGGCCGACCTCCCCGAGGAGCCGGACTTACGTCGCTGGTGTGAACTGGCCCTGCGCGCCCGCCAGGGCGACTCGGAACTCACCATCCGCCTGGTGGACGAAGACGAAGGCCGCGAGCTCAACCGCACCTGGCGGCACAAGGACTACGCCACCAACGTGCTGTCCTTTCCGGCCGACGTGCCGGACGAATTCCTCGATATCCCCCTGCTCGGCGATCTGGTGATCTGCGCCCCCGTGGTGGCGCGCGAGGCCGCCGAGCAAGGCAAGCCCGCCAAGGCGCACTGGGCGCATCTGGTCATCCATGGCTGCCTGCACCTGCTCGGCTACGATCATCTGGAGGATGACGAAGCCGAGGAGATGGAAGAACTGGAACGCCAATTGCTCGCTGAACTGGGCTACCCCGATCCCTACGGTGAATGACACACACATGAACGAAGATCGATCAGGCACTGGGCATCGTTCCTGGCTGGAACGCATCGTCCAGGCCTTTGCCCATGAACCCAAGAGTCGCCAGGAACTGCTGGAACTGCTGCGCGAGGCGCATGAGAACAAGGTGCTCGACAGCGAAGCCCTGTCCATCGTCGAGGGCGCCATCTCGGTGGCCGACCTGCAGGTACGCGACATCATGGTGCCGCGCTCGCAGATCATCAGCATCCGCGCCCACCAGACCCCGGCGGAATTCCTGCCGGCGGTGATCGAGGCCGCCCACTCCCGCTATCCGGTGATCGGCGACGGCCCCGACGACGTCCTCGGCCTGCTGCTGGCCAAGGACCTGCTGCCGCTGCTGCTCGACCACGAGCGCACCTTCGACCTCAAGGCGGTGCTGCGCCCGGCCACCTTCGTGCCCGAGTCCAAGCGGCTCAACGTGCTGCTGCGGGAATTCCGTTCGACCCACAGCCACATGGCCATCGTGGTGGACGAATACGGCGGCGTCGCCGGCCTGGTCACCATCGAGGACGTGCTCGAGCAGATCGTCGGCGAGATCGAGGACGAGCACGACGTGGAGGAAGAGAGCTTCATCAAGTCGCTGCCCAATGGCGACTTCGTGGTCAAGGCGCTCACCCCCATCGAGACCCTCAACGAAACCCTGGAAACCCGTTTCGCCGATGCCGAGGCCGACACCGCCGGTGGCCTGGTGATGAATCGCCTGGGTCACCTGCCCAAGCGCAACGAGGAAACGGTGATCGACGACTTCCGCTTCCGCGTGCTCAACGCCGACGGCCGCCGCATCCACCTGCTGCGCGTCACCCCGGTCAACCGGTAGCGCCTTTACCCCCTCTCCCTCTGGGAGAGGGCTGGGGTGAGGGCCAAGCGCTCTATCCATTCAATCGCGGCCATGGCGGTCCGCCGATGCGGACGCTCCTACCATCCCGTAGGAGCGGCCCATGGCCGCGATAGCCCAAGTCAGGGCGGCCGTAGCAACGGACCGCCATGGCCGCGATAGCTTCTCCCCTCTCCCGACTGCGATCTGCCTCGCTCCCCGCACACGCCTTTGGCACTCCCCCGCGGCGGCGAGTAAGCTTGCGCAGCCTCGATCGGACCAAGGATTTTCGATGCGCTGGATCTCTCAACCCGGCTGGAAGGGCAACCTTCTGGCGCTCTTCGCTGGTGCCCTCACGCCCCTGGCGCTGGCCCCCTTCAACATCTGGCCGCTGGCGCTGCTGTCCGCCGGCCTGTTCTACCTGGGCCTCAAGGGCCTCGGTGCCTGGCGCGCCCTGCTGCGCGGCTGGTGCTACGGCTTCGGCGCCTTTCTCGCCGGCACCAGCTGGATCTACGTCAGCATCCACACCTACGGCGCCGCGCCGGTACCCCTGGCGCTGTTTCTCACCGTGGGCTTCTGCGCCGGTATCGCGCTGTTCTTCGCCCTGCCGGCCGCGCTCTGGGCGCTGTGCCTGAGACGCAACCAGGCGCCCCTGGGCGACGCTCTGACCTTTGCCGGCCTCTGGTTCGCCCTGGAACTGTTCCGCAGCTGGGCGCTGACCGGCTTTCCCTGGCTGCTGCTCGGCTACAGCCAGCTCAACGGCCCCCTGCAGGGCCTGGCGCCGCTGGGTGGCGTCTGGCTGATCTCCGCCGCGCTGGCCTTTACCGCGGCGCTGCTGGTCAACGCCCCGCGCCTGATCAGGCGGCCGCTCGCCCTGGTCGCAGGCCTGGTGCTGGTGGCCCTGCCCTGGGTGGCCGGCGACGTCTTCAAGGGCCAGGTCTGGACGCAACCCGCCGGCGCGCCGCTCAAGGTCGCCGGGGTCCAGGGCAACATCGCCCAGGAACTCAAGTGGAATCCCGACCACGCCCGCGCCACCCTGGCGCTCTATCGCGACCGCACCGCCGAGCAGACCGATGCCGACCTCGTGGTCTGGCCGGAAAACGCCATTCCCGTGCTGCGCGAATACGTCAGTGACTTCCTCGCCGCCGAAGGCGCCCAGGTGGCGGCCCATGGCGGCGCCCTGGTGACCGGCCTGCCGGCGCGGGAACGCGACGCCGACGGCGATTCGCGCTATTTCAACAGCATCACCGCGGTCGGCAACGGCTCGGGCACCTACTACAAGCAGAAGCTGGTGCCCTTCGGCGAATACGTGCCGCTGCAGGACTACCTGCGCGGCCTGATCGGCTTCTTCGACCTGCCCATGTCCGACTTCGTCCGCGGCCCCGAGCAGCAGGAACCGCTGCTGGTGAAGGGCTATCGCGTGGCGCCCTACATCTGCTACGAGGTGGTCTATCCGGAATTCGTCGCCAGCATGGCGGCCCAGAGTCAGCTGCTGCTCACCATCAGCAACGACACCTGGTTCGGCAAGTCCATCGGTCCGCAGCAGCACCTGCAGATGGCGCAGATGCGCGCCCTGGAAAGCGGGCGCTGGCTGGTACGGGTCACCAACGACGGCATTACCGCCCTGGTCGATCCCTTCGGTCGCATCAGCCGGCAGATCCCGGCCTTCGAGGTCGGCGTGCTGCAGGGCACCGTGATGCCCATGGACGGCCTGACGCCCTATCTGCACTACCGCCTCTGGCCGCTGGGGATCTTTTCCGCCCTGGTGCTGCTCTGGGGTCTGCTAATGCGTCGGCAGGATCGCCCGGAAGAGACGCCGCTGGTGGTCACCCAGAGCTAGGCGCGCGTCAGCGATAGGCGAGCGGATAGAGAAGTAGTCCGGCAGCCTCATTGAGCAACTGGGCGGTCTGCTCGACCGCCTTGGCTTCCGGTAGCCAGCCACCGAAGGGCCGGGCATTGACGACGCCGATAAAGCCCATGGGCGCGGCCACCACGGCGAAGCCCTGCCGTTCGAAACACCAGCGCGAACGGGCCATGTGATAGGCCTGGGTCACCAGCACCACCCGCTTGACCCCGGCCTCGCGCAGCAGCGGCGCACTCAGGGTGGCGTTTTCCCAGGTGGTGCGACTGCCCCCTTCCTGCCAGCGCACCGGCACCCCCAGGTCGCGTTCCATCACCTCGGTCATCAGCGCCGCCTCGCTCAGTGGACGGTCATGGGGCGAGCCCCCGGTGATCAGCACCGGCAGGCCGCTGGCCTTGGCCAGCCGCGCCGCATAGCGCAGCCGCTCCACCGCCAGGTGGCTGGCGGCATCGCCCGCCCAGCCCGGATCGTCCACTTCGCGACCGGCGCCCAGCACCACGATGGCGTCGGCCTGCTGCGCAAGGTCCGCCCAGCGCGCCTCGGGCAGGGCGGCATCACGCTCCAGCAGGCGCCCGCCGGTCTCCACCACGACCGGCAGGGTACTGGCCCAGAGGCCCAGCAGACCGCCCAGGAAGCAGACCAGCCCCAGGCGCGGATAGCGACGACGCAACCACCAGCCCAGCAACAGGAGCAGCAGCAGGCCGCCCGGTGGCAGCAGCAGTTGCTTGAAGAAATAGCGCAGACCCATGGTCCCTCCGGTCGGGGGCGACCTCCGGGTCGCGGCGGCGCCTAGTGTAGGGGAGCACCGACCGGGGCAGAAGGACTCTCGACCAGCAGTCGTCGGCCCTGACACCGCGGGCAGAAGGCACCCGCCGGCTGGACCCGGCCACAGCCCAGGCAGCAGGCCATGGCGGCGTCGGCCGCCTGATGGCGCGCCAGCCAGCGCTTGACCAGGGCATATTCGGCCGGACTCAGGCCCTGCACCTCGACTTCCTCATCGGCTTTGTCATAGAGGCGCTCCTGGGTAGCCGCCTCATCCAGCGCCAGCGCCAGGCGCCGTTGCAGGCGCACGTCGACGGGCAGCTTTTCGGACTCGCGTCGAAACTTTCCCATGATGGCGATCATCCTCCCGAATAATTGAACGGACGTTTGAACAGCCTAGTACGGCCCTTCCAACCCTGCCTCCCCCGGAGTGCGAAACAAGCGGCGGACCGGGACATTTCCCCGCGCTCGGGGGGTCATGTATGCTTGGCGGCTCGATCAAACGCCTCTGCAGCCCTCGACACGCCCATGCACGAACACTATCAGCCCCGCGAAATAGAAGCCGCCGCCCAGTCCTTCTGGGACCAGAATCTGTCCTTCAAGGCCACCATGCGCCCGGGCCAGGAGAAGTTCTACTGCCTGTCGATGTTCCCCTACCCCAGCGGCAAGCTGCACATGGGGCACGTGCGCAACTACACCATCGGCGACGTCATCGCCCGCTACCAGCGGATGCTGGGCAAGAACGTCCTGCAGCCCATGGGCTGGGACGCCTTCGGCATGCCCGCGGAAAACGCCGCCATGAAGAACGGCGTGGCCCCCGCCAAGTGGACCTACGAGAACATCGCCTACATGAAGTCCCAGCTGCAGAGCCTGGGCCTGGCGATCGACTGGTCCCGCGAGGTCACCACCTGCAAGCCCGACTACTATCGCTGGGAGCAGTGGCTGTTCACCCAGTTGTTCGAGAAGGGCATCATCTACCGCAAGAACGGCACGGTGAACTGGGACCCGGTGGACCAGACCGTCCTGGCCAACGAGCAGGTCATCGACGGCCGCGGCTGGCGCAGCGGTGCGCTGATCGAGAAGCGCGAGATCCCCATGTACTACTTCCGCATCACCGACTATGCGGAAGAGCTGCTGACCTCCCTCGACGGCCTGCCCGGCTGGCCAGAGCAGGTCAAGACCATGCAGCGCAACTGGATCGGCAAGTCCCGCGGCATGGAGGTGCAATTCCCCTATGACCAGGACAGCATCGGCGCCGAAGGTACCCTGAAGGTCTTCACCACCCGCCCCGACACCCTGCTCGGCGCCACCTATGTCGCCGTGGCCGCGGAACACCCGCTGGCCACCCAGGCCGCCCAGGGCAATGCCGAGCTGCAGGCCTTCATCGACGAGTGCAAGCGCGGCGGCGTCGCCGAAGCCGACATCGCCACCCAGGAGAAGAAGGGCCTGGACACCGGCCTGTTCGTCCGTCATCCGCTGACCGACGCCCGCCTGCCGGTATGGGTCGCCAACTATGTGCTGATGCACTACGGCGACGGCGCGGTCATGGCCGTGCCCGGTCACGACGAGCGTGACTTCGAATTCGCCAACAAGTACCAGTTGCCCATCGTCCAGGTGGTGGATACCGCCGAGGCCACCCAGGTGCTGGCCAATCCGGACGACTACAGCCCCGAGGAATACGAGCGCTACCAGTTCGACCCGGTGCAGTGGAAGGACTGGTACGGCAGCAAGGAAGGCTTCCTGATCAATTCCGGTGCCTACGACAACCTCGCCTACGACGCCGCCTTCGACGCCATCGGCGCCGATCTGCAGGCCAAGGGCCTGGGCCAGCCGCGCACCCAGTTCCGCCTGCGCGACTGGGGCATCAGCCGCCAGCGCTACTGGGGCTGCCCGATCCCCATCATCCACGGCGACGATGGCGTCGATATTCCGGTGCCGGCCGACCTGCTGCCGGTGGTGCTGCCCGAGGACGTGGTGCCGGACGGCGCCGGCTCGCCCCTGGCGCGCATGCCGGAATTCTACGAGACCGTCGATCCGCGCAACGGCCAGCCGGCCCGTCGCGAAACCGACACCATGGACACCTTCGTCGAGAGCTCCTGGTACTTCGCCCGCTATGCCTCGCCGAATTTCACCGGCGGCATGCTGGACAAGGAAGAAGCCAACTACTGGCTGCCCGTCGACCAGTACATCGGCGGCATCGAGCACGCCATCCTGCACCTGCTCTACTCGCGCTTCTTCCACAAGCTGATGCGCGACCAGGGCCTGATCGATTCCGACGAGCCCTTCGAGAATCTGCTGACCCAGGGCATGGTGGTGGCCGAGACCTACTACCGCACCAATCCCAACGGCAGCAAGGACTGGTTCAACCCGGCCGATGTCGAGGTGGAACGCGATGCCAAGGCCAAGGTGATCGGGGCGCGCCTGAAGAGCGATGGCCAGCCGGTGGAAATCGGTGGCGTCGAGAAGATGTCCAAGTCGAAGAACAATGGCGTCGATCCCCAGGCGATGATCGACCAGTACGGCGCCGACACCTGCCGCCTGTTCATGATGTTCGCCTCGCCGCCGGACATGAGCCTGGAGTGGTCCGATTCCGGCGTCGAGGGTGCGAGCCGCTTCCTGCGCCGCGTCTGGCGTCTGGCCCAGGCCCACGTGAGCCAGGGCCTGCCGAGTGCCGGCGCCCTCGACGAGCTGTCGCCCGCCCAGAAGGACGTCCGCCGTGCCATCCACCTGGCCATCCGCCAGGCCAGCCAGGATATCGGTCAGCATCACAAGTTCAACACCGCCATCGCCGCGGTCATGACCCTGATGAACGTGCTGGAAAAGACCGCCCAGGACAGCGACACCGATCGCCGTCTGCTGCAGGAAGGCCTGGAGGCCGTCACCCTGCTGCTGGCGCCCATCACCCCGCACATCGCCCACGGTCTCTGGCAGCAACTGGGCCACAGCGACGCGGTCATCGACGCCCGCTGGCCGCAGGTGGACGAGAGCGCCCTGGTGCAGGACAGCCTGCAGATCGTCATCCAGGTGAACGGCAAGCTGCGCGGCCAGATCGAAGTACCGGCCGATGCCAGCCGCGAGGCCATCGAGGCCGCCGCCCGCGCCAACGAGAACGTGGCACGCTTCACCGAGGGTCTGACCATCCGCAAGGTCGTCGTGGTCCCGGGTAAACTGGTCAACATCGTCGCCAACTAAGACACGCGAACGGAGCAGACAACAGATGAAGAAACGGATTCTCCCCGGCCTTGCGGTAGTCGGCCTGGCGACCCTGCTGACCGCCTGCGGCTTCCAGCTGCGTGGCACCGGCGAAACCCGCCTGAGCCTCACCGAGCTGAACCTGACGGCGCGCGACGCCTATGGTCAGACCGTCAAGGACGTCCGCGACATGCTGGACGACGCCCATGTGCGGGTCACCTCGGGCGCGCCCTACACCCTGGATCTGGGCGGCGAAGCCCAGAGCGAGCGCACCGCCAGCTATACCAGCGGCGCCCGCAGTGCCGAGGTGGAGCTGACCACCCGTCAGCCCTACAGCATCATTGGCAAGAACCAGGCGGTGCTGGTCAGCGACTACCTGGAAACCCAGCGCTACTACGTGACCGACCAGAACAACATCGTCGGTTCCGAACAGCAGAAGGACCAGCTGCGCCGCGAGATGCGTCGCGAACTGGTGCAACAGCTGGCCGCCCGCCTGCAGGCCGTGACGCCGGAGCGCCTGGAGAAGCTGCAGCGCGACGCCGATGCCCGTGCCGCCGCCAAGGCCGAAGCCGACCGCCGCGCCCGCGAGTCCGCCCCGCCGCAGCAGTCGCCGATCGACATCCCCACCCCCGCGCGCTAAGCGCCGCATCCGGAGCCGCAAGGCTCCGGTTTGCCCTTCCGGTTCAGCATGAAACTCAACGCCAACCAGCTCGGCAAGCAGCTCCAGGGCTCGCTGGCCGCCGTCTATGCCGTCAGCGGCGACGAGCCCCTGCTCTGTCAGGAAGCCAGCGATGCCATTCGCGGCGCGGCCCGCGCCCAGGGCTTCGACGAGCGCGAGGTCTTCGACGTCGATGCCGGTTTCGACTGGGGGCGTCTCTATGAGGCCGGTGCCAGCCTCTCGCTGTTCGCCCAGAAGCGCATCCTCGAATTGCGCCTGCCCACCGGCAAGCCGGGCGACAAGGGCTCCGCCGCCCTGCTCGACTACCTGGCCCGCCCCGCCGAAGACACCCTGCTGCTGATCAGCCTGCCGCGCCTGGATGCCGCCGCCCAGAAGACCAAGTGGGCCAAGGCCCTGCTGGAGCACCCGCAGGCGCAATTCGTGCAGATCTGGCCGGTGGAACTGGCGCAGCTGCCGCAGTGGATCAACCAGCGCCTGTCGCGCCTGGGCCTGGCCGCCACCCCCGAGGCGGTCGAACTGATCGCCGAACGGGTGGAAGGCAATCTGCTGGCCGCAGCCCAGGAGATCGAAAAGCTCCGCCTGCTCATCGAAGGCTCCCAGGTGGATGCCGAGACCGTGCGCGCCTCGGTGGCCGACAGTGCCCGCTACGACGTCTTCGGCCTGCTGGACGCCGCCCTGGCCGGCGATGCGGAACATGCCCTGCGCATCCTCGAAGGCCTGCGCGGCGAAGGCGTGGAAGCCGCCGTGGTGCTCTGGGCCCTGGCCCGGGAACTGCGCCTGCTGGCCAACCTCGCCCATCTGCAGGAAAGCGGCACGCCGCTGGAGCGCGCCTTCACCCAGGTCAAACCGCCGGTGTGGGACAAGCGGCGGCCGCTGGTCAGTCGGGCCCTGCAGCGCCAGGGTGCGCGCCGCCTGGAAGCCCTGCTGCGCGAAGCCCAGGTCGCCGACGAACAGATCAAGGGCCAGGCACCCGGCGAGGTCTGGCTGACCCTCGCCAGCCTGGCGCTGATGCTCGCCGGCAAGCGGCTGGCCCTGCCCAGGTCCTGACGCTCGCCGGCACTTGTAATGCCCGGCCCTTGCAATAGACTGGCGCGCCACCATCAAGGGGGAGTCCCCAACCCCCGGAGCACGCACCCCATGGCCAAGAAATACAGCCGTGGCCCCAACAAGGCCAAGGTCCTCGTCAGCGATCCCCGATATCGCGCCCGTCAGGAAAAGCCCGCCAAGGGCAAAGGCAGCTACCGCCGCGAAGCCTTCTCGTTGCAAGACGAGAAGGCTTCGGTCTTTCTGGCCGCCTGAAAGCCGCGTCCAGACGCCAGCACCCGGGCCGTGCTAAGGTGAGTCTTCCTGCCTAGACGTCCGGTGGAGACAGATGCAATTCGGGAAAACCCGCGGATTCAAGACCGGCGGCCTCCTCGCCGGAACCCTGGTCACCCTGCTGACCGCCGCCCTGGCCGCCTGCGCCCAGACTCAGACGACGCCCTCCGCGGCGCCCTCTTCACCCTCCTCGTCCAAACCCGCGCCCGCGGCCAATGCCCCCGCCTCGGCGGCCGAGGCCATGCCGCAGCCGGACGAAAGCTTCGAGCAATGGCGCAGTCGCTTTCGCACCCTGGCCCTGGGCCGGGGCATCTCGGCCGCCACCTTCGACCAGGCCTTCGCCGGCGTGCAACCCGATCCGGCGGTGATCGCCGCCGACCGCAGCCAGCCGGAATTCACCAAGCCGGTCTGGGAATACCTGGAATCCGCCGTGTCGCCGCTGCGGGTGCGCAACGGCAAGAGCCTGCTGATCCAGCAGGCCGGGCTGCTGGCCTCGCTGGAGGCCCGCTATGGCATCGAGCCCGCGCGCCTAGTGGCCTTCTGGGGCATGGAAAGCAACTACGGCAACAACATGGGCAACAAGGGCGTCATCCGTTCCCTGGCCACCCTCGCCTACGAAGGTCGCCGCCCGGACTTCGCCCAGGACCAGCTCATCGCCGCCCTCGGCATCCTGCAGCACGGCGACGTCACCGCCGACCGCATGATCGGCTCCTGGGCCGGCGCCATGGGCCAGACCCAGTTCATCCCCACCACCTACGACCAGTACGCGGTGGACTTCGACGGCGACGGTCGCCGCGACATCTGGGGCTCCACCGCCGATGCCCTGGCCTCCACCGCCAACTACCTCAAGGCCTCCGGCTGGCAGGACGGCAAGCCCTGGGGCTACGAGGTCCGAGTACCGGCCAATTTCGACTACAGCCTGGCCGACATGGGCGTGCGCAAGAGCCTGGCCGAGTGGAACGCCCTGGGCATCCAGGGCCTCGGCCTGCCGCAACCGGCCGCCCAGCCGAGCGACAGCGCCTCGCTGCTGCTGCCCGCCGGGCATCGCGGCCCGGCCTTCCTGGTGTTCAACAACTTCCGCACCATCCTCAAGTACAACAACTCCAGCTCCTATGCCCTGGGCGTGGCGCTGCTCTCGGAGCGCTATCGCGACGCCGGCCAGATCGCCGGCAGCTGGCCTACCGACGACCTGCCGCTGAGCCGCAGCGAGCGTGTGGAGCTGCAACAGCGCCTGGCCGCCCTGGGGCTCGACCCGGGCAGCGCCGACGGCATCATCGGCGCCAACACCCGCAAGGCCATCCGCGCCTACCAGCAGTCTCAGGGCTGGCCCGCCGACGGCTATCCCAATCATCAGTTGCTGGACAAGCTGCGCGGTTGATATCCCGTTCCGATCGGCGGTCTCAGCGTGCACGGATCGGCATTCTGAGGATCGCCCCTCGGGCGAACTGAGCAAACTGCGATCGCCAAGGTCGAACGCGAGTCGCGTCGCCCGGGGTACTCGAAACGCCCGGGCTCCATTCAAGCCAAGGAACCCGAGATGAGTATTGCCGCCAATGCAGGACGCCTTCCCGACGAGAACACCCTGACCCACCTGCCGCGCCTGGTGGCACGCTACTACAGCGATCGCCCCGACCCCAGCGATCCGGGTCAGCAGGTCGCCTTCGGCACCTCCGGGCACCGCGGTTCCTCGCTCAAGGGCAGCTTCAACGAGTGGCACATTCTCGCCATCACCCAGGCCATCTGCGAATACCGCAAGGCCCAGGGCGTCGATGGCCCGCTGTTCATGGGCATGGACACCCACGCGCTGTCCGAACCGGCCTTCATCTCCGCCTTGGAAGTGCTCGCCGCCAACGGCGTGGAGGTCCGTATCGACGCCGGCTGCGCCGAGACCCACGGCGAACCGGGCTATACCCCTACCCCGGCACTGTCCAACGCCATCCTCGAATACAACGCCGGCCGTAGCTCGGGCCTGGCCGACGGCATCGTCATCACCCCGTCGCACAATCCGCCGGCCGATGGCGGCTTCAAGTACAACCCCACCAATGGCGGCCCGGCCGACACCAACGTCACCAAGAGTATCCAGGACCGCGCCAATGCCCTGTTGGTGGCCGGTCTCGACGGCGTCAAGCGGATGGACTACCGCCAGGCGCTCAAGGCCGCCACCACCCACAAATTCGATTTCCTCGACAGCTACGTGAGCGGCCTGGGCCAGGTCATCGACCTGGACGCCATCCGCGGCTCCGGCCTGACCTTTGGCGTCGATCCCCTGGGCGGCGCCGGGGTGCACTACTGGCCGCGCATCGCCGAGCGCTATGGCCTGCCGCTGGAGGTGCTGTCGACCCGCGTCGACCAGACCTTCCGCTTCATGCGTCTGGACTGGGACGGCAAGATCCGCATGGACTGCAGCTCGCCCCACGCCATGGCCGGCCTGATCGAGAACAAGGACAGATTCGACGTCTCCTTCGCCTGCGACACCGACCATGACCGCCACGGCATCGTCGCCCGCTCGGTGGGGCTGCTCAATCCCAACCACTACCTGGCGGTGGCCATCGAATACCTCTTCACCCATCGTCCGCAGTGGAGCCAGCAGGCCGGCATCGGCAAGACCCTGGTGTCCTCCTCGATGATCGACCGCGTGGCCCAGGGCATTGGCCGCCAGGTGGTGGAAGTGCCGGTAGGCTTCAAGTGGTTCGTCGACGGCCTGCTGGATGGCAGCCTGGGCTTTGGTGGCGAGGAATCCGCCGGGGCCTCCTTCCTGCGCAAGGCCGGTGGCGCCTGGTCCACCGACAAGGACGGCATCATCCTCGGCCTGCTGGCCGCGGAAATCACCGCCGTGACCGGCAAGGATCCGGGCGAGCGCTACCAGGCCCTGACCGAGCGCTTCGGCGCTCCGGTCTACCAGCGCATCGACGCCGCCGCCGACCGCGAGCAGAAGGCCCGGCTGAGCAAGCTCTCCGCCGCCCAGGTCACCGCCAAGGAGCTGGCCGGCCAGCCGATCACCGCCATTCTCACCGAGGCCCCCGGCAACGGCGCCGCCATCGGTGGCCTCAAGGTGGTCACCGAAAACGGCTGGTTCGCCGCTCGCCCCTCCGGTACCGAGGACGTCTACAAGATCTACGCCGAAAGCTTCGAGGGCGAAGCCCACCTGGGGCGTATCCAGGAAGAAGCCAAGGCGCTGGTGGATGGCGTGCTGCGCGGGTAACGGGACTCTCCCCTCACCCCAACCCTCTCCCGAAGGGAGAGGGGGCTAGACGCGGATCGGAGTGGGGCTAGAGATTCCGCCTCCAACATGAAAAAGGGCAGCCACGGGGCTGCCCTTTTTCATGACGACGCCAGGATCAGTTGATCTTGGTGCCGTGCGCCTGCTGGTCGGCGTGGTAGGACGAACGTACCAGGGGACCGGAGGCGACGTTCTTGAAGCCCATCTTGGCGCCTTCCTCGGCGTACCAGGCGAAGGTATCCGGGTGGACGAAGCGCTGCACCGGCAGGTGGTTGCGCGAGGGCTGCAGGTACTGGCCGAGGGTCAGCATGTCGATCTCGTGCTCGCGCATGCGCTGCATGACCTCGATGACTTCCTCGTCGGTCTCGCCCAGGCCCAGCATCAGACCGGACTTGGTCGGCACATGGGGCACGCGCTTCTTGAAGTTCTGCAGCAGGTCCAGCGACCACTCGAAGTCCGAACCCGGGCGCGCGGCCTTGTACAGGCGCGGGACGGTCTCCAGGTTGTGGTTGAAGACATCCGGCGGCTCTTGCTCGGTGATGGCCAGAGCGACATCCATGCGACCGCGATAGTCCGGCACCAGGGTCTCCAGCTGGATGCCGGGGGTCAGCTTGCGGATCTCGCGCAGGCAGTCGACGAAGTGCTGGGCACCGCCGTCACGCAGGTCGTCGCGGTCCACCGAGGTGATCACCACGTACTTCAGACCCAGGTCGGCGATGGCCACCGCCAGGTTCTTCGGCTCGTCCACGTCCAGCGGCTTCGGCCGACCGTGGCCGACGTCGCAGAAGGGGCAGCGACGGGTGCAAATGTCACCCATGATCATGAAGGTGGCGGTGCCACCGGAGAAGCACTCGCCCAGATTGGGGCAGGACGCCTCTTCGCAGACACTGTGCAGCTTGTGCTTGCGCAGCAGCTGCTTGATGCGCTCGACCTCGGGGGTGACCGGGATGCGCACGCGGATCCAGTCCGGCTTGCGCGGCAGCTCTTCGGTGGGAATGATCTTTACCGGGAT